>QFNI01000030.1 GCA_003240775.1 Mesorhizobium amorphae
ACGCCTTCGTTGACGAGGTGATGGCGCTTTTCGCATCCGAACCCACCCCGCCCGAGATCCTGGTGGAGCGCGTCCGCTTCCTGCGCGCGGCGGAAGCCGAAAACCGCTTCGACGACACGATGGCCAAGCTGAACGCGATGGCCTCCGCCGCCCGCCAGGAATGAGCAGGGCGCTGAGCGCAACGGAAGCCGGCACAGGCGCATTGCAAAAGGCGCGCACTCTCCCGTAATCCTCGGTCCCGCCATCCGGTCCCGAGGCCCTCATGCTCAAGTCCCATCCGCTCCACGGCCCCAACCGCCTCAAGCTCGGCGTGTTCTCGCTCAACGCCGATGGCGGCCTGGCCATCACCGACGTGCCCGAGCGCTGGCGCGCCGGCTGGGCGGACAATCTTTCCGCCGCCCAGATCGCCGACCGCGCGGGCCTCGAATTCCTGCTTCCCATCGCGCGCTGGCGCGGCTTCGGCGGCAAGAACCGCGTGCGCGAGTGGTCCTACGAGACCTTCACCTGGGCAGCGGGCCTTGCCGCCGCCACGACGCGGATCGGCCTTTTCTCCACCGTCCACGTGCCGCTCGTGCACCCGCTCTATGCCGCAAAGGCGCTCGCCACCGTCGATCACATCGCAGACGGCCGCGCGGGCCTCAACATCGTCTGCGGCTGGAACCCGCGCGAGTTCGGCATGTTCGGCACCACCCTGGTCGAGAAGGGCTACGACCAGGCCGCCGAATGGCTGGAAATCCTCGAACGCCTCTACGCGAGCGACGAGCCCATCGATTTCGCCGGAACCTTCTACACGCTGAAGGAGGCCGTCAGCCGCCCGGCCTCGCTGCAACGCCCGCGTCCCGTTACCATGAATGCGGCCTTCGGCGAGCCGGGGCGCCACTTCGCGGCCAACCACTGCGATTTTCTGTTCACCACCTTCTCCGAGATCGCGGAAGCCGGCCGGCATGTCTCCGACATCCGCGAGCGCGCGGACAAGGCCGGTCGCCGGGTCGGCTGCTACACGGTTGCCCATGTGGTCTGCCGCCCCACCGTGGAGGAAGCGCGCGCCTATTATGACCGGTACGCCGTGCTGCTTGCCGACCACGAGGCGGTGGACGCCCACATGGCCGGCAAGAAGGAGTTCAGCCAATCCCACGATGCCGCGGCCTACGACCGCTACCGCCAGCGCTTCGCGGGCGGCGCGGGCTCCTATCCGCTCGTCGGCTCGCCCGAGACGATCGCCGAGGAGATGGCCGCCATCTCCGCCCAGGGCTATGACGGCATCGCGCTGTCTTTCGTGAACTACACGCAGGAACTGCCCTTCTTCTGCGATCACGTTCTCCCGCTTCTCGCCGGCCAGGGTCTTCGCCAATGAGCTTTTCCGTCACCCGCCCCTTGCGCTTCGGCGACTGCGACCCGTCCGGCATCGCCTATTTCCCGTCCTACCTGAACATCCTGGTCGGCGTGGTGGAGGAGTTCTTCGCGAGCCTCGGCGCGCCCTGGCCCCGCTTGACCACCGAAGAGCGCATCGGCACCCCCACGATCCGCCTCGACTGCACCTTCAAGAGCCCGGGGATGCACGGCATGGAGATGCTTTTTACGATCCATGTGCGCGCGGTCGGCCGCACCTCGCTCGACCTCTTCCACGAGGTGTCGCACGAGGGCCAGCTCCTCTGGTCGGCCGAGCAGCGGCTGGTCGCCACCTCGCTCGAAACCCACAAATCCTGCCCTTGGCCTGATGCTTTGCGTCAAGCACTATCGGCCCGGATCGAAACGGACTGAGCCGATGAAGCCCAGAGGCGAGGCAACATGGCAGCGACGCGCCGCCGGACGCTTGCGGCGGCGGGCGGAACGGGGCTTGCGCTGTTTCTTGCGACCCGCCTCGGCCTCGAGCGCATGACCGGCGAAGCCCCTCCGCCCGGCCAGGCCTGGCTCGACGCCGAAACGCGCGTGGGCGAAGCCCCCCACGAGCATGGCGACGACCTGCGCCTCTGGCTGCGCCTGCTCACCTGCTCGACCCTTGTCGAGAACGAGGTTCGCCGCCGCCTGCGCGACGAGTTCGGAACCACGCTGCCCCGCTTCGACCTGATGGCCCAGCTCGAGCGCGCGCCCGACGGCATGGTGATCGGCGATCTTTCCAAGCGCATGATGGTGTCGCCCGGCAACATGACCGATCTTGTCGACCGCATGGTGGATGCGGGGCACCTCGTGCGCTCCTCGCCGCCCAACGACCGCCGCGTCCAGATCATCGCGCTGACGCCCGAAGGCCACGCCTTCTTCCGCCGCATGGCCGACCGCCACAGCGTCTGGATCGGCGAATTCTTCGCCGGGCTGCCGAGCCCGGCCATCGCCTCGCTCACCCAGGAGCTCGGCACCCTCAAGCAGTCGATCCGCTCAGCCCTCGCCGCGAAGGGCTGAGCGGGGCTCTGGGGCCTACTCGGCCTGGTCCTTCGGGCTCCACAGCTTCACAGGCGAGGTCTTCTCGTAGGCCATGCCGCCGGGATAGGAGATCAGCTCCATCTGCGTGCCCCAGGGCGCCAGGAAATAGAGGATCGACTGGCCGGCGGCTGGGCCTTCCGAGATCGGGATCGGGCCCATGAAGGTTTCCACGCCCGCGCTCTTCAGGTGGGCGGCGGCAGCTGCGATGTCGTCCACGTAGAAGGCCAGGTGGTGGCCGCCCACGTCGCTGTTGCGCATCGAAACCGTCTTCTGGTCGGGCGCCTTGTACTGGAAAAGCTCCACATTGGAGCCGTTCCCGCAGCGGATCTGCGTGATCTTCTCGATGGTCGCGCGCGGATCGACCTTCAGCACGTCCTGCATGAAGGTGCCCTTGTCGTCGGCGATGGGCCCGAACGACATCGCCGCCTCGCAGCCGAGCACGTCGGTGAAGAAGGCGGTGGCCGCCGCGATGTCGGGCACGGTGATGCCGACATGGTCGATGCCGCGCATGCCCGGCAGGCCGGCGGCATGTGCTGGAAGGCTTGCGGCCATCGCCAGGAGGGCGATGCCGGCACGAAGTGCGAAGCGCATGGTGGAAATCCTTGTCTGGACGGTTGTTCCCCTCGGGCTCGTGCGCTCGCAGCATCGCGAACCCAAATGGAATGGGAGCACGAAACCGTGTTCTCGACCATGGCCCCGCCGTAAAATTTCAAACTTGAAACTAACTCCGGAAGCGGCCAGACTGCGCCCCGTTCGCTCGAACCCTTTTCCGCTCGCTGCGGAGCGCCGTTCGGGGGCCAGGGAGATTGCAGAATGCGGATCGTGTGCGTGGGCGGCGGCCCGGCCGGCCTTTATTTCGCGCTTCTGATGAAGCGCCAGAACCCCTCGCATTCGATCACGGTGGTCGAGCGCAACCGGCCCTTCGACACGTTCGGCTGGGGCGTGGTCTTCTCCGACGCCACCATGGCGGCCATGCGCAAGTGGGACCCCGAAACCGCAGCCACGATCCAAGACGCCTTCAACCACTGGGACGACATCGAGCTCGTCTTCAAGGGCCGCAAGATCCGCACCACCGGCCACGGCTTCGTCGGCATCGGCCGCAAGCACATGCTCAACATCCTCCAGGAGCGCTGCCTGGAGCTGGGCGTCGAGCTCGTCTTCGAAACCGACGTGCAGAGCGACGCCGATTTCCCCGACGCCGACCTCGTGATCGCGTCCGACGGCGTGAACTCGCGCATCCGCGCAGCCCACACCGAGGTCTTCAAGCCCGACATGGTGATCCGGCCCAACCGCTTCGTGTGGCTCGGCACCAACAAGGTCTTCGACGCCTTCACCTTCGACTTCCAGCGCACCGAGCACGGCTGGTTCCAGGCCCACATCTACAAGTTCGACGACACCACCTCGACCTTCATCGTGGAAACCACGGAAGACGTGTTCAAGGCGCACGGCCTGGACCAGATGAGCCAGGACGAGTCGATCGCCTTCTGCGAGAAGCTCTTCGCTGAAACGCTGGACGGCCACAGCCTGATGACCAACGCGCGCCACCTGCGCGGCTCCGCCTGGCTCAATTTCGGCCGCCTGATCTGCGAGACCTGGAGCTTCCACAACGGCAACTCCCACGTGGTGCTGATGGGCGACAGCGCGCATACCGCCCACTTTGCCATCGGCTCGGGCACCAAGCTCGCCATTGACGACGCGATCGAGCTGACCCGCCAGTTCGACCTGCACGGCCACGAGGCCAGCAAGATTCCGGCCGTGCTCCAGGCCTACGAGGAAATCCGCCGCGTCGACGTCGCCCGCATCCAGAATGCCGCGCGCAACGCCATGGAATGGTTCGAGGTGGTCGGCCGCCGTTATGCCGACACGCTCGAGCCCGAGCAGTTCATGTATTCCATGCTCACCCGCTCCCAGCGCATCTCCCACGAGAACCTGCGCGTGCGCGATCCCGAATGGCTGGAAGGCTACGAGCGCTGGTTCGCCGCCCGCGCGGGCGTCCAGCCCGACAAGAACGGGGTTGTGCCGCCGCCCATGTTCACCCCCTTCACCGTGCGCGGCCTGACCCTGCCCAACCGCATCGTCGTCTCGCCGATGGCGATGTATTCCGCAAAAGATGGTCTTGCCGACGACTTCCACCTCGTCCATCTCGGCGCGCGCGCCATGGGCGGCGCGGCCCTCGTCTTCCCCGAAATGACCTGCGTCTCCCCCGACGGCCGCATCACGCCCGGCTGTCTCGGCATCTGGAACGACGCCCAGGCAGACGCCTTGCGCCGCATCGTCGATTTCATCCACCGCGACACGCAAGCCAAGGTCGGCGTCCAGCTCGGCCATGCCGGCCGCAAGGGCGCGACCAAGCTCGCCTGGGAAGGCATCGACCAGCCGGTGGAGGAGGGCGGCTGGGAGCTGATATCGGCGTCGGCCATCCCCTACCTCAAGCACTCCGTCGTCCCCCGCGCGATGACGCGTGACGACATGGACCGCGTGGTGGCAGACTTCCGCTCCGCCGCCACCCGCGCGCGCGATGTGGGCTTCGACCTCCTCGAACTCCACTGCGCCCACGGCTATCTCCTGTCCTCCTTTCTTTCGCCGCTCACCAACCATCGCGACGACGAATATGGCAGCAGCCACGAGAACCGCGCGCGCTTTCCCCTCGAAGTGTTCAAGGCCGTCCGCGAAGCGTGGGGCGACGACAAGCCCATCTCCGTGCGCCTTTCCGCCCATGACTGGTTCGAAGGCGGCAACACGCCAGACGACGCTGCGATCTTCGCGCAGATGTTCAAGGACGCGGGCGCAGACCTCATCGACTGCTCGTCCGGCCAGGTCGTGAAGGAGGAAAAGCCCGTCTACGGCCGCCTCTTCCAGACGCCCTTCTCCGACAAGATCCGCAACGAGGTCGGCATTCCCACCATCGCGGTCGGCGCCATCTCCGAGGCCGACCACGCGAACTCCATCATCGCAGCCGGCCGCGCCGATCTCTGCGCGGTGGCCCGCCCGCACTTGGCCAATCCCTCCTTCGTGCTGCACGAGGCCGCGAAGATCGGCTTCAAGGGCCAGTCCTGGCCCAAGCAATACGCCTCCGCTCGCGGCCAGCACGAGTCGAACTTGGCGCGCGCCGCGTCTGAGAAAGCCAAGGCATGAGCCACGCGCTCGTCACGGGTGCCGGCACCGGCATCGGCCGCGCGATAGCGCTCGCGCTGGCCAAGGCCGGCCACCGTGTCACGCTCGCCGGCCGCCGCGCCGGGCCGCTGGAAGCCGTCGCGAACGAGATCGGCGCACAAGCCTTCGTGCAGCCCGGCTTCGACGTGACCGACGAAGCGGCCGTCACCCAGGGCCTCGCCCAGATCACCGACCGCGCCGGCCCGCTTTCCATCCTCGTCAACTGCGCGGGCGAAGCCCCTTCCGCCCCCTTCGAGAAGACCGACCTGGCGACCTGGAACCGCGTCATCGCGATCAACCTTTCGGGCGCCTTCCTCGTCACCCGCGCGGCCCTGCCATCGCTGCGCACCGCGCCTTTCGCCCGCATCGTCAATGTCGCGAGCACCGCCGGCCTCACCGGCTACGCTTACGTGTCCGCCTACTGCGCCGCCAAGCACGGCGTGGTCGGCCTGACCCGCGCGCTGGCGCTCGAGCTTGCCCGCACCCCCATCACAGTCAATGCCGTCTGCCCCGGCTTCACCGACACACCCTTGTTGGACACGGCCGTCGAGAACATCCAAAACAAGACCGGCCGCACTGCGGACGAAGCCCGCGCGGCCCTCGCCAAGAGCAATCCGCAGGGCCGCCTGGTGCAGCCGGAAGAAGTGGCCGACGCGGTTCTCTGGCTCGTGTCGCAAAGCGCATCCGCCATCACCGGTCAGGCCATTCCGGTCGCCGGCGGCGAAGTGATGGGAGGATAGCCATGACCGACGCCATGCAAGCCAAGCAGCGGCCTTTCCAGAACCACAAGCCCGAGCACTTCCTTTGGGAAGTCACCGACCGCGTGGCGACGCTCACGCTCAACCGCCCTTCCAAGAAGAACCCGCTCACCTTCGAGAGCTACGAGGAGTTGGGCAACCTCTTTCGCTCGCTCCACCGCGCGAGCGACGTGCGCGCGTTGGTCATCACGGGCGCGGACAACAACTTCTCCTCCGGCGGCGACGTCTTCGAGATCATCGAGCCGCTGACCCGGATGGCGATGCCCGAACTCCTCGCCTTCACCCGCATGACCGGCGATCTCGTGCGCCAGATCCGCGCCTGCCCGCAGCCTATCATCGCCGCCGTCGACGGCATCTGCGCGGGTGCTGGCGCCATCATCGCCATGTCTGCTGACCAGCGCTTCGCCACCCCCGAGGCCAAGACCGCCTTCCTCTTCACCCGCGTGGGGCTGGCCGGTGCCGACATGGGCGCCTGCGGCATCCTCCCCCGCATCGTCGGGCAGGGCAGGGCGGCCGAACTCCTCTTCACCGGCCGCGTGATGACGGCCACTGAGGGCCACGCCTGGGGCTTCTACAACGCGCTCCACCCCCGCGAATGCCTGCTTGCCGAGGCCCAGCGCTTCGCCCGTTCGCTCGCAGACGGCCCGTGGTTCGCGCATTCCATGACCAAGAAGATGCTCGACCAGGAATGGTCGATGACCATCGAGGAAATGCTGGAATCCGAAGCCCAGGCCCAGGCCATCTGCATGGCGACAGGCGATTTCCGCCGCGCCTTCGAGGCCTTCGCAGCCAAAACCAAGCCCGCTTTCGAGGGCAACTGACATGGCCCCGTCAGCCACTCGCCCGCCCGACCGCGACCACCTCGCCTGGCCCTTCTTCGGCGACGAGCACCGCGCACTCGCCCACGACCTCGACGCCTTCATTTCTGACAACGGCCTCGGCACAATCGACCACGCCGATACCGACAACGCCTGCCGCGCGCTCGTGCGCCGCCTGGGCGAGGGTGGTTTCCTGCGCAACGCCGTTCCCGCCGAATATGGCGGCAACAGCCAGATCCTCGACAGCCGCGCCCTTTGCGTGATCCGCGAGACCCTCGCCTATGCCGATGGCCTCGCCGACTTCGCCTTCGCCATGCAGGGCCTCGGCACCGGCGCCATCTCCTTGTCCGGCACCCCGGAGGTCAAAGCCAATATCCTCCCCCGCATCGCGCGGGGCGAATGGATTTCCGCCTTCGCCCTCTCCGAACCCGAAGCCGGCTCCGATGTCGCGGCCATGGCCTGCGCCGCGCGCCGGGACGGCGACCACTTCGTCCTCGACGGCGAAAAGACCTGGATCTCCAATGGCGGCATCGCCGATGTCTACACGCTGTTTGCCCGCACCGGCGAGGCACCCGGCACCCGCGGCATCTCCGCCTTCGTGGTCTATGCCGACACGCCGGGCTTCACGGTCGAAGAGCGCATCGACGTGATCGCCCCCCACCCGCTCGCTCGCCTGCGCTTCGAAAACTGCCGCATCCCCGCAAGCCAGCTTCTCGGCTCCCCCGGCGAGGGCTTCAAGATCGCCATGCGCACGCTCGACATCTTCCGCCCCTCGGTCGCCGCAGCAGCGCTGGGCTTCGCCCGCCGCGCGCTGGACGAAGCGGTCTCCCACGCCCGCTCGCGAAAAATGTTCGGTGCGACGCTCTCCGACCTCCCCACCGCCCAGAGCACGCTCGGCGAGATGGCGACCGCCATCGATTCCGGCGCGCTCCTCACCTATCGCACCGCCTGGCGCCGCGACGTGGAGAAGCTTCCGATCACAAGCCACGCCGCCATGGCCAAGATGACCGCCACCGAGAACGCCCAATGGGTGATCGACCAGGCGCTGCAGATGTTCGGCGGCCGCGGCGTGCGGGTGGGCGAGATCACCGAACGGCTTTATCGTGAAATCCGCGCGCTTCGCATCTATGAAGGTGCCACCGAAGTGCAAAAGCTGATCATCGGCCGCGAGCTGATGAAATCGGCCTCTCAGAGGACCACCCCATGAACATGCACGCTTCCAACCCCCGCGCCGCCTTCGACTGGGCCGATCCGTTTTCCATCGACAGCCAGCTCTCCGAAGAAGAGCGCATGGTGCGCGACACCGCGCGTGGCTATGCCGAGGACAAGCTCCTCCCCCGCGTCCAGAACGCCTTCCGCACGGAGACGGCCGACCCCGCGATCTTCGCCGAGATGGGCGAGTTGGGCCTGCTCGGCCCCACGGTCTCGGAGGAATACGGCGGCGCCGGCCTCAACTACGTGTCCTACGGCCTGATCGCGCACGAGGTCGAGCGCATCGATTCCGGCTACCGCTCCATGATGAGCGTGCAGTCCTCGCTGGTGATCGTGCCCATCTACGAATTCGGTTCCGAAGACCAGAAGCGCAAATATCTGCCGGGCCTCATCGCAGGCACCAAGATCGGCTGCTTCGGCCTGACCGAGCCCGACCACGGCTCCGACCCCGGCTCCATGATCACCCGCGCCAAGAAGGCCGATGGTGGCTATTTCCTGTCCGGCGCCAAGACCTGGATTTCCAACTCGCCCATCGCCGACGTGTTCGTGGTCTGGGGCAAGACCGAGGACGGCCTGATCCGCGGCTTCATTCTGGAAAAGGGCTGGAAGGGCCTCTCCGCTCCGGTGATCCACGGCAAGGTGGGCCTGCGCGCCTCGATCACCGGCCAGATCGTGATGGAGGACGTGTTCGTCCCCGAAGAAAACATGCTGCCCAAGGTGTCGGGCCTCAAGGGCCCCTTCACCTGCCTCAACTCCGCCCGCTACGGCATCGCCTGGGGTGCCTTGGGTGCCGCCCACTCCTGCTACGAGACCGCGCGCCAGTACACACTCGACCGCAAGCAGTTCGGCCGCCCTCTCGCCGCCAACCAGCTGATCCAGAAGAAGCTGGCGGACATGCTCACCGAGATCGCTTTGGGCATGCAGGGCTGCCTGCGTTTGGGCCGCCTCAAGGACGAGGGCAACCCGCCCGTCGAGCTCACCTCGATCCTCAAGCGCAACTCCTGCGGCAAGGCGCTCGACATCGCGCGCGCTGCCCGCGACATGCTCGGTGGCAACGGCATCTCCGATGAGTATCCCGTCGCCCGCCACCTCGTGAACCTGGAGGTGGTCAACACCTATGAGGGCACGCACGACGTGCACGCCCTCATCCTCGGCCGCGCCATCACCGGCATCGCCGCCTTCTCGAACTGACGGGTCCGCACATGAACGTTGCAGCCAATCCGGTGGCCGAGATCAAGGCCACCCCCCACCGCACGCTCCAGCCGGAAGGCTGGGCCAAGCCGCTCGGCTATGCCAACGGCATGGAAGCGCGCGGCCGCACCGTCTTCGTCGGCGGCCAGATCGGCTGGAATGCCCAGTGCAAGTTCGAGCACCACGACCTGCCCGGCCAGATCCGCCAGACGCTGGAGAACATCGTGGCGATCCTGGCCGAAGCCGGCGCCGGCCCCGAGCACGTCACCACCATGACCTGGTATGTGACCGACCGCAAAGCCTACAGCGCGTCGCTCAAGGAAGTCGGCCGCGCCTGGCGTGCCACCTTCGGCCGCCACTTCCCCGCAATGGCCGTGGTGGAGGTGTCGGGCCTCGTGGAAGACGAAGCGCTGGTCGAGATTCAGGCCACCGCCGTGATCCCGGACTGAGCCATGAGCGTTTCCTGGGAACAGCACGGCACGGTCGCTCTCGTTCTGATCGACAATCCGCCGGTCAACGCAGCCGGCCACGCCGTGCGCGAGGGCCTGGTGCGCGCGCTCCGCGAGGCCAACGCCGACGCCTCGATCGAAGCCATCGTGATCGCCGCCCAGGGCTCCACCTTCGTCGCGGGCGCGGACGTCAAGGAATTCGGCCAGCCCCCGCGCGAGCCCTTCCTGCCCGATGTGGTCTCAGCCATTGAAGCGAGCGCCAAGCCCGTGGTGGCTGCCATCCACGGCACGGCCCTGGGCGGCGGCCTCGAAATCGCGCTCGGCTGCCACGCCCGCATCCTGGACCCCAAGGCTCAGGTGGGCCTGCCCGAGGTCAAGCTCGGCATCATCCCCGGTGCCGGCGGCACCCAGCGCCTGCCGCGCCTCGCGGGCATCCCGGCGGCCATCGATATCGCGTCTTCGGGCCGCCGCGTGCCCGCACCCGAAGCCCTCGCACTCGGCATCGCAGACCGCGTGGCCGAGACCGACCTTCGCGCGGAAGCTCTTGAGCTTGCCCGCTCGCTCGCCGGCACCGCGCCCCGCCGCACCGGCGAACATCCTGTGCCCCCCTTCGACCGCGAAGCCGCGGAAGCCCAGATCGCGGCGGTCGAAAAAAAGGCCCGCGGCCAGCGCTCGCCGGGCGAGGCCGCCCGCACCGTGCTTCTCGCAGCCGACCTGCCTCTGTCCGAGGGCCTGGCCGCCGAGCGCGCCCGCTTCACGGAAATCCTGCCCTCCGACCAGGCCAAGGCCCTGCGCCACGTCTTCGCCGCCGAGCGCCTGGCCGCCAAGGTGCCGGGCCTCGAAGGCGTCCAGCCGCGCACGGTCCACACAGTCGGCGTCGTCGGCGCGGGCCTGATGGGTGCGGGCATCGCCACAGCCTTCGCCGATGCCGGCTTCACGCTCTGCGTGGTCGAGCGCGACCAGCCCTCGCTCGAGGCCGGCCAGGCCCGCATCACCGCACTCTACGACCGCTCGCTCAAGTCCGGCCGCATCGACGCGGCCACCCGCGCCAAGCGCCTCGCCCAGTTCTCCTTCCACGCCGACCGCGCGGCTCTCGCCCCTTGCGATCTCGTGATCGAAGCCGTCTTCGACGATCTCGCGGTGAAGCAGGAACTCTTCGCGGAAGTCTCGCGCATCGTCCGCCCCGACGCGTTGCTCGCCACCAACACCTCCTATCTCGACCCCGATCGCATCGCCGATGTGGTGGAGCATCCTGAGCGCCTGCTCGGCCTCCACTTCTTCTCGCCCGCCAACATCATGCGCTTGGTCGAAGTCGTCCGCGCCGAGAAGACCGCAGCGGACGTGCTCGCCACGGGCCTCAGCATCGCCAAGCGTCTCGGCAAGCTCGGGGTCGTCTCGGGCGTCTGCGAAGGCTTCATCGGCAACCGCATCTTCACGGCCTACCGCCGCGAATGCGATTTCATGCTGGAGGACGGCGCGCTGCCCCACGAAATCGACGCGGCGCTCGAGAAGTTCGGCTTCCCAATGGGCCCCTTCGCGGTGGGCGACATGGCCGGCCTCGACATCTCCTGGGCCCGCCGCAAGCGCGCGGCCGCCACCCGCGACCCAGCCGAGCGCTATGTCGCAATCGCCGACCAGCTCTGCGAAGCCGGCCGCTTGGGCCAGAAGGCGGGGAGGGGCTATTACCTCTACACGGACGGCAAGCGCACGGTGGACCCGGACGTCACCGCCCTCATCGAGAACGCGTCCGCCGAAAAAGGCATCACCCGGCGCCCCTTCTCCGAAGAGGAGATCGTGTCCCGCGTGCTCGACGCCATCGTGGCGGAAGGCAAGGCGATCCTCGCGGAGGGCGTGGCCCTCCGCGCCTCCGACATCGACCTCGTGCTGATCAACGGCTACGGCTTCCCCGCCTGGCGCGGCGGCCCGATGTTCCGCGCCGGGCTTGCCTGAGCCGATGGGGGGCGCTGCGCATCAGGCAAAGCCCGCGCCGCCCCGCATCGATCCCGTGCGCTCAGTCCGCGAACAGGGCCCGCGTCAGCGCGCCGTCCGTTTCGGCCAAGCTGTCCACCACCGTGAAATGGTGCTTGTCGGGCTCGGCATAGAACGCCGTCCGCGCGCCCAGGCCCGTCCACACATTGGCGAGCAGCGCGCTCAGCCGCACGAACTCCGCGCGCTCGGCCCCGCCCACCCAGGCCGTCACCCGCATCCCTTCGATGGGGCGCAGCAGGGCAGGGCTCTCGGCCAGCGCTTCCGCCTCGTCCACCCCCAGCACCTCGTTCATCTCGGTCCGCATGATCGGGCGGAGGTCGTGCACGCCCGCGATCGGCAGGGCATGGACGATCCGCGCGCGCACGGCCTCGCCCAGCGGCGAGGTCTCCGCCACCATGCGCGCGGTCAGGTGCCCGCCCGCCGAATGCCCGGTCAGCCGGATCGGCCCGTCGATCTCGCCCGCGGCCTTCGTGACGGCCGCGCCGATCTCCTGCGTGATGCCCGCGATCCGGGTTTCCGGGCAGAGCGTGTAGGAGGGGATGGCCACCGCATGGCCCCGCGCATTGGCGCCCGCCGCCAGATGCGACCAGAAGCTCTTGTCGAGCGCCTTCCAGTAGCCGCCGTGGATGAACACCACGAGCCCTTGCGCCTCGCCTTCCGGCAGAAACAGGTCGAGCGTGTTGCGCGCGCCTTCGCCATAGGCGATGTCGAGCCGCGCGCGGTCGCCCAAGGTCTCGCGATAGCGCTTCGCGGGCCCCGCCCAGGCATCGGGCCAGCGCCCGCCATCGGGCACGTTGGGCCCGTTGGCATAGGCGTCGTCCCAATCGCTCACCGCATAAGAAATCATGATCGCTGCATCCTTGTCCTGGCGGGGCTTCGTGCCCCAGCAGGCGAGGGCTGTAAAGCGACGCATCGGGGAACCTGAACCATGCTGATGCCCTCCGCGCACCTCGACACCTTCGCGCGCGACAACCTCCCGCCCTTCGAGGAGTGGCCCACCCTCCTTCTCGACGGCTTCTCCTATCCCGACCGCCTGAACGCCGCCGTCGAACTCACCGACCGCTTGGTGGCTGAGGGCATGGGCGACCGCACGGCCCTCATCGGCAACGGCCGCCGCCGCACCTACAAGGAGCTGTCGGACTGGACCAACCGCCTGGCCAACGCGCTGGTCGAGAACTACGGCCTGAAGCCCGGCAACCGCGTCCTGATCCGCTCCGCCAACAACCCAGCCATGGTCGCCTGCTGGCTCGCCGCCACGAAAGCGGGTGCCGTCGTCGTAAACACCATGCCCATGCTGCGCGCGGGCGAACTCGCCAAGATCGTCGACAAGGCCGAGATAGCCTTGGCGCTTTGCGACACCCGCCTGATGGACGACATGATCGCCTGCGCCAAGGAAAGCGCCTTCCTCACCCAGGTCATCGGCTTCGACGGCACCGCCAACCACGACGCCGAACTCGACCGCGCGGCCCTCGACAAGCCCGTCCAGTTCCAGGCCGTCGAGACCTCCGCCGACGATGTGGCGCTGCTCGGCTTCACCTCGGGCACCACGGGCGTGCCAAAAGCCACCATGCACTTCCACCGCGACATCCTCCTGATCGCAGACGCCTATGCGCGCGAAGTGCTCGGCGTCACCCCCGAAGACGTTTTCGTCGGCTCCCCCCCGCTCGCCTTTACCTTCGGTCTAGGCGGCCTTGCCGTCTTTCCGCTCCGCTTCGGGGCCGCCGCCACGCTTCTCGAAAGCGCGACGCCGCCGAACATGATCGCCATCATCGAGAAATACCGCGCCACCATCTCGTTCACCGCCCCCACCGCCTATCGCGCGATGCTGAAAGCCATGGACGAGGGTGCCGACCTTTCCTCGCTCCGCATCGCGGTGTCCGCCGGCGAGACCCTTCCCGCCCCCGTCTACGAGGAGTGGACGCAAAAGACCGGCAAGCCCATCCTCGACGGCATCGGCGCCACCGAGATGCTGCACATCTTCATCTCCAACCGCCTGGACGACCGCGCGCCGGGCACCACCGGCCGCCCCGTCTCCGGCTACGAGGGCCGCATCGTCGACGAGACCATGCAGGAAGTTCCGCGAGGCACGGTCGGGCGCCTGGCCGTGCGCGGGCCCACCGGCTGCCGCTACCTCGCCGACCCCCGCCAGCGCGAATATGTGCGCGAGGGCTGGAACCTCACCGGCGACAGCTTCTTCCAGGACGAGGACGGCCGCTTCCGCTTCGCCGCCCGCTCCGACGACATGATCGTTTCCGCCGGCTACAACATCGCCGGCCCGGAAGTCGAAGCCGCCCTCCTCAAGCACGATCTCGTCGCCGAATGCGCGGTGATCGGGGCCCAGGATGGAGATCGCGGCCAGATCGTCGAGGCCCATGTGGTGCTCGTCCCCGGCGCCGCCGCCGACGACCTCACCGTCAAGCTCCTGCAGGACCACGTGAAATCCGTGATCGCGCCCTACAAATACCCCCGTTCGGTCCGTTTCCTGGATGCGCTGCCCAAGACCCAGACCGGCAAGATCCAACGCTTCCTCCTGAAGGCCGCCAAGTGACCACCGACTTCACGAAGACCCGCGCGCTCTTCCACCTCCCCGAAGGCGTCATCTACCTCGACGGCAACTCGCTCGGGCCCCTCCCCATCGCAGCCGCGAACCGCGTGCGCCGCACGCTCGAGGACGAATGGGGCGACCTCCTCATCCGCGCCTGGAACAAGGCCGGCTGGATGCACGAGCCCGGCCGCATCGGCGACCGCGTGGGCCGCCTCATCGGCGCCGAACAAGGCTCGGTCGTCATGGGCGACACGCTGTCGATCAAGGTCTACCAGGCGCTCGCCTCGGCCATCGACCTCAACCCCAGCCGCAAGATCGTCCTCTCCGACAGCGGCAACTTCCCTTCCGACCTCTACATGGCGCAAGGCCTCATCGGCTCGCTCGGCCGGGGCCTGGAACTCCGCGTGGTCGAGCCCGAAGCCGTGGAAAGCGCCATCACCGATGAGGTGGCCGTCCTCATGCTGACCGAGGTCGACTACCGCACCGGCCGCCTCCACGACATGCGGGCGCTCACGGCACGCGCCCACGCCCATGGCGTCGTCACCGTGTGGGATCTCGCCCATTCCGCTGGCGCGCTTCCCGTCGATCTCAGGGGCGCGCAGGCCGATTTCGCCGTCGGCTGCACATACAAGTATCTCAACGGCGGTCCCGGCGCCCCCGCCTTCATCTATGTCGCCCCCCGCCACGCGGATCGCGTGCGCCCGGCTTTGTCCGGCTGGCTCGGCCACGCCCAGCCCTTCGCCTTCGACCTCGACTACCGCGCGGGCACCGGCATCGAGCGCATGCGCGTCGGCACGCCCCCCATCCTCGCCCTCGCAGCCCTGGATGCCGCCCTCGACGCCTGGGAGGGGGTCGACATGACCGACCTCCGCCGGGCCTCGATCGCCTTGTCCGACCTCTTCATCGCCCGCGTCGAAGCCGAGTGCCCGGAATTGTCCCTCAACTCACCCCGCGACGGGCGAGAGCGCGGCAGCCAGGTCTCCTTCCGCCACCCCCAGAGCTACGCGGTCATGCAGGCCCTCATCGCCCAGGGCGTGATCGGCGACTTCCGCGCCCCCGACAACATCCGCTTCGGCTTCACCCCCCTCTACATCGGCGAGGCGGATGTGGAACAAGCCGTCACCATCCTAGCCCGCACCCTGAACGACCGCCTGTGGGACACCCCAAAATTCCGCGAACGAGCCCACGTCACCTGACGCAACCACCTCAGTCTCCCCCTCCCCCTTGAGGGGAGGGGTCAGGGGTGGGGGTAACCTGAATGACCGCACCCCCGGCGCGAACGTCCACCCCCACCCCACCCCTCAAGGGGGAGGGGCTCGTCCCCGTCAGCACCACCCCCGTCGGAGCCCCACCCCATGACCGACAAACCCTACGACCCCGCCACCGAAGGCGCCCAGATGGCCTTCCGCGACCGCATGGCCTACGGCGACTACCTTTCCCTCGACACGCTACTCCACGCCCAGGCCCCGCTGTCCACCGCCCACGACGAACTCCTCTTCATCATCCAGCACCAGACCTCCGAGCTCTGGCTCAAGCTCGCCATCCACGAGATCCGCGCGAGCCTCCTCGCCATCCGCGCCGACCGACTGCCCGCAGCCTTCAAGATGCTCTCCCGCGTCGCCCGCATCTTCGAGCAGCTCAACTCCTCATGGGACGTGCTGCGCACCATGACCCCGTCCGAATACACCGAATTCCGCGGTGCCCTCGGCCAGTCCTCGGGCTTCCAGTCCTTTCAGTATCGCGCCGTCGAGTTCCTGGCCGGCAACCGCAACCTCGCCATGCTCGGCCCCCACGCCCACCGCGAGGCCGCAACGGCCGAACTCGAAGCCATCCTGCGCGAGCCCTCGCTCTACGACGAGGCCATCCGCTGCCTCCACCGCCATGGCTTCGACGTGGGCGAAGAGGCCCACCGCACCGATTTCCGCGACAAGCGCCCCGAGAACCCGACCCTCACCCAGGCCTGGGCCCGCGTCTACGCCAACGCCGAGCAGTTCTGGCTGCTCTACGAGCTGGCCGAAAAGCTCGTCGACTTCGAAGACTACTTCCGCCGCTGGCGCTTCAACCACGTCACCACCGTCGAACGCATCATCGGGCTCAAGCGTGGGACGGGCGGGACGGGCGGGGTGTCGTATCTCAGGCGGATGCTGGAAGTGGAGCTGTTTCCGGAGCTTTGGCGGGTGCGGACGGAGTTGTAGGCTCAAAGTCTGCTGAACCTTCAAAAAAAGAAATCCAGTATTCCCGTGCAGTTACTGATTATTGATAATTGTATAAGACGCATGGAAATTTACTGTCGATAACGAACCGTGAAAGGTTAATTATGTTGCTGTATGTATAATATTTTTTGGCTAAACTGCATTAATTTGACGTCTTCCCAAATGTTTATCTAGTTCACCCTTTATCCAATTCTGGCGGTACTCAAGAAGGCGCTTGTAAGGAGCTGCTTCACGATCCACTATCTCAGCAAACCGCCTTTCGACCTCGTCAACCCACGGGTATTCGACCGTCAGTAGCTTCTGATGAGCATCGTTTGAGTAACGATCTAAGAATGCTGCCATCACCGTCTCTCGCGGTGCCGAGCCATCAATGAGCAACTCAGCAAATTCTTTGGGATCGCAAAGCTGGAGAAATGGAACGCCTTGCAAATTTCCTTCCTGCTCTCCGTAGTTATTAAGACGAAGTGCCACATTCTGATCGAGGCGCAGCTCTGCTAAGAACGCTGGGAGCATCTCAGCCAACTGCACCTCCCGAACCTTACTTACACCGTCTCTCACCAAATTCTTTATCTTCTGGAATTCAGGCGTGTCATTCTCTTGGTATACGAGCGCCGCATGCGAACCAGATCCGAACCCGAATATTGCTGGTATAGACAGGAGTTGTCTATTTTCAACTAGATCATTTATGTAATCACTAAAGTACTCAGTCGGATCAGCTCCCTGTATTAGATCGTCGCCGAACTTTCGGAAACTGAGAACTTCTCCTATCACATGAAGAAGTTCTCCAGGGTGGATTATCGATCGATCACTGAGTTGTCCGACCAGAATATTCCGGTAATGGACATACTGCGTCCTGGTCAGCGCTGTCCAGTTCCACAATGCCCTCCAAGGAGCAACTTTTTGCATAGGAGCAACCGCTGGATGCGCTTGAACCCGCTTTATAACTTCTTCCGTCTCGATTGTTCCTGCTTTGAGTAAGGTTGCCACATGCTCGTGCGGGATGATTGGGTCGCTCCAAGCAACCATCGGGTAGGTTGCTAGAAGGCGAGATCCAGTTTGGCTCGGACCGTTGCCGAGCGAGCGCGCCCAGCGTTCAGAACGAAACGCTCGAATTTCTTCGAACGACATTCCTGGCGCACCGCCGCGAAACTCAAGTTCTACTGCGATAAGCTGGAGAAGTATGGCATCCACCGATTTAATATGATCTTTTAAAGTAGCTTCGAGCACACCGATTAAATGATCGAAGTCCTCAAGGGCTTGGCGAAGGCTTCTGAGATTCTGCATTTTGGACGCTCGGAAGACATCCAAAATTGCCTCTTCGGAACGTTCCGCGCTTGCCTTTGCTATCGGTGACCTCATTCGCGCAATGAATAAGGGGAGCACTTGGTCCGGATCGGAGCCGACTCTGATCGTCTTGCTGACGAACTTCTCCTTCTGCCGTTCGTAGTCCGATCGGGCAGGTTCGGTCGCCGTTGAATTCCCCTTCTTCTCCTGCTCAGAAGATCTAATTTCTTCCTCGTTCGCGACTACGAAAACCTTCACGCCGTCTTTCGCGAACGAGTTTACTAGCGCCAACGCCTCGAGTACTGGCATCGATGAACGTTCGAGATCGTCGAAGACTATTACTCGTTCGCGAGGATTGAGCATAGCACGGCGAATCTTAGCCGCGTCCTCCGACGTGCCCACCGTGTTCTTCGAATAATAGGCGCTAACACGCAAGGCTATTTCCAGAGCGATTCGATTAGACTTTCCGTGCTCGGATGCAAAGAATTGCTCGTAAACTTGACCGATAGTGCTCACTCCAGCGAGTGAGGAATACCAGTATCTCCCATTTGCGCTTAAGGGATCCCACTTTAGTACAGAGGCATTTCGCCGGTCCAGAAATGACTTAAGAAAATATGTTTTGCCTGATCCCCAAGGACCGTCAATCATTACGGCGTAATCAGTATCTGCCGTTGCGAGATAGTGGTTGAGATATTCTTCTGCCTCTTCACGTTTTGCTCGTATTAATTCTTTTTCCATCAGTATATTCCAGCCATCATCATTTATTACTTCTTCCATAAAGGCATATAATGCACTGAAGCGCGAATTGATAGCTATCTAGGAGTAGCCTATTTTGGAACACTGAACGCGTCAATACATACATCAAATATAGGTGCATGCGCACGAATAAATCTGATAAAAGGTGCGCTTTTGAATTTGGTATTTCTCTCTGTTAGATTGTAAATTGAGCAGCGCCTAAAAAATTTTCTAAGATGCTCGGCTAGTTCTGAGTTTGGAAATCGTTTTAGCATAAATGGCACGGTGCGGACGCTTCCGAAGCTGGATGGGTGCATGTCCCTCACCTGAATGCAGGCGGCGCTAAGCTTTGCGTAGTTACAACTCATAAAGTTAGTATCATTCCATCCACCTCCTCTCGCCCCTCTCTTATCCTGCCTCCGCTTCCCCCATCGGGATCACGGGTCATGAACCGAGGCACGTGGGAGGGAGACGGTGCCGGATTGGCTGTGCGAGCGGATGGCATGGCTGGGCGATGAGCCCTCAAGTCCGGGCCCTACAGGGGAGGGAAGCGCCAATGCTTCCCGCATGAACCGGGGCAAGCCACCGGCGGTGCGCGTGGCGCGAGCCACCAAACCGGACTACCAATGAGAGGCGAGCGTCACGCGCACCGCTTCCCGAGCCAGTCAACGAGCCAGACGGCGTGAAGCCGGGCGTGGCAACGGGGAGGCGTGTCCGGACGATTGCGATGCGAGGGAGCGCCTACGCGCCCACCACCGCTTCCGCCTCGAGCTCCACCTTGTACGGCCCAACCAGGCGCGCCACTTCGAGAAGCGTGTTGGCGGGGCGGATCGCGCCGAAGACGCGGCCATGGGCGCGCGACACGGCTTCCGCATCGTCGGCATCGCCAAGATAGACCCGCGTGCGGACCACGTCCTCCGCCCGGCCCCCAAGTGCGGAGACCGCAGCCAGGATCTTGTCGAGCACATAGGTCGTCTGCGCCCCCGCATCCCCTTCCGCCACCGCGCGGTCCGCGCCGTGGGTGGCGGTGGTGCCGGAGACGAGGATGCGGTCGCCCACCCGTTGGGCCCGGCAATAGCCCGCGATCGGCTCCCAGCGCGAGCCCGACGACACCCGCGCGCGCGTCGGGCTCAAGCGCTCGACCGCGTAGGCCGAGGGGATGGCGTCGAGATGGTGGGACAGGTCGCCGGACGCGGTGAGAAAGGGCGGGCGGCGGTATTCATCGCCGCAATCGCCGGGGATGGCGAGGGTTCGGGCGAATGCCGCATCGAGAAGGGCGTGGTCTTGGGCGTCGAGCGCGAAGCCGAACACGCGGGCATTGTCCGTGCGGTGCTCGTTTTCGGTGAGCCGCGCGCCGATGATGGTGCCGGCCACCGACGCGTGCTCCAGCACCCAGCGGCTCGCCACGTTGGACAGCGACACGCCGTGCTTTTCTGCAATCGTATGCGCCGCGCGCAAAATGCCCTGGAACGGCTCCCAGCCGCCCGCCGCATCGATGAAGCGCTTGTATTTCGAGCGGCTCCAGTCGGGTATGTCGGTGGGCTCCGCCCGCCCCAGCCACTTCTCCGAGAGGAAGCCCCCGCACAGCGTGCCATAGGCAAGCAACCGCACGCCGGTTCGCTCGCAAAGCTCGGAGAGCGCGCCCGCCGCCCGGCGGTCGACCAGCGAGAACGAGACCTGGTTGCTCGCGAGCGGAATGCCGTCGGCCAGCGCCAGATGCAGGTGCGCCGCGTCGAAATTGGTGACGCCGATCTCACCGATCAGCCCTTCTTCGCGCAGCCTGGCCATTTCGTGCAGCGCATCCAACCAGGCGGGGTGCTCGAAGCTCCACCAGTGGAACTGCAGGAGATCGACCTTCGAGACGCCCAGGCGGTCGAGCCGCTCCTGCACGCCGGCCCGCACGATTGCGGCCGTCATCGGGCCGGGCTCCGGGCACCATTTGGTGAAGGCGAGGGGTTTTGTGTCGTGCCGCTTCAGCATCCGGCCGGTGATGAGCTCGGCGCTGCCGTAGTGGTCGGCCATGTCGAACGTGTCGAAGCCGTCGCGCACATAGCCGTCCAGCGCATCCGCCCCCGCTTCGGGGTCGAGCGTGGTGCCGCCTTTTTCGAGGTCGGCCACCTGCCAGAGGCCGCAGACCAGCCGGCTGATGTCGAGGGAGCCGAGTTTCGCGCGCTCAGGGTTTGGCATCGGGCAGGCTTTCGGTTCGAGCGGAAAGACGGAGCATGCGGCGGGGCAGGCCCGAGCGCTCGCCCAGGATGCCACGCGGCCGCAGCAGAAGGATCACGCAGAGCGCGACGCCGATGCTGGCTATCTGAAGGGAAGCGGCGCGCGCCTGCTCGCCCGCCGGAAAGAGCGAGGCGATGGCCGTGCCCGAAACGGCCCAGATGCCCCACACCACCACCGCGCCCAGGATGGCGCCCAAATTGTTGCCGGAGCCGCCCACGATCAGCATGGCCCAGACCTGGAAGGTCAGCGTCGGCACATAGTTGTCGGGCGCGATGAAGCCGATGAAATGCGCTTGCGCGGCCCCTGCGAGCCCCATGATGGCGCCGCCGATGGCGAATGCCTGGAGCCGGAACCGCACGGCACTCTTGCCGAGCGCCAATGCCGCCTGCTCGTCCTCGCGGATCGCGCGCAGCGCGCGCCCCCAGGGGCTGCGCGCCAGATGCTCGAGCGCGAGAAAGAGCACGAGCGTGACGCCGGCGAGAAGGGCGAGGCTCAGCAGGTTGAAAAGCAGGGGGTCGCCCGCCATGCCCGCAAAGGGCCGGGGAATGAAGGAGATGCCGAACGGCCCGCCCGTCAGCCCTTCGAGGTTGAGCACCGCGAGCTGGATCACCACCGCAACACCGAAGGTGGCGATGGCGAGATAGTCCGCGCGCAGCCGGATCGTCAGCGCGCCCACGAGAAAGGTCGCAAACCCCGCGGCGAGGGCCGCCCCCAGCCAGCCCACGGCGATCGGCAGCCCGAAGCCGCCGATGCGGCCTGCGGTCTCGGGCGTGGTCAGCAGGGCGGACACATAGGCGCCCACCGCCACGAAGCCCGCCACCCCCACATTGAACAGCCCCGTCTGCCCCCACTGCACGTTGAGGCCGAGCGCGATGATGGCGTAGGTCAGCGCAATCGACAAAAAGAACGCGCCGTAGCCCACGAGGTCGAGGATCATGCGGACCTCCCGAACAGCCCCTGCGGGCGCGTCAGCAGCACGGCCACCAGCACCAGAAACGCCACGCCCGCGCGCCATTCCGCGCCCACGAGCCGCACGGCGAAGCTTTCGCCCAAGCCCACGATCAGCCCGGCCAGCATCGCGCCCGGCACCGAGCCGATGCCGCCCAAGATCGCGGCCGCAAACAGCGGCAGAAGCAGGTCGAGCCCGATCTGCGGCCTGATCTGCACCACGAGCCCGCTCATCGCGCCCGCGACCGCCGCCAGCCCGGCCCCCAGGATCCATACCCAGCGCACGACCTTGCGCACGTCGATCCCGGCAACGCCTGCCAGTTGCGGGTTCTCGGCCACCGCCCGCATCGAGCGCCCCACGGCGGTCTGGGTCATCAGAAGATGCAGCGCGAGCGCAAGCACGGCTGCCAGCACAACGGTCGCGATCTGGTCGGGGGTTGCCCGCACGCCCCAGAAGCGCACGGCGATCTGCAGCGCGTCGGAGAAATAGCGCGGCTGCGAGGTGAACAGGAATTCCAGGAAGTTGCGCAGCGCGAGGGCCGCGCCGAAGCTCGCCATCACCACGATGATCACGGCACTTCCCCGCCGCCGCAGCGGGCCGAACAAGAGCGCGTCCACCAAAAGCGCGAGCAGTGCCGTCAGCCCGGCTGCGATCACGATCGAAAGCGGCAGCGACCAGCCGAACGAGAACGGCCCGATGGGCGCGAGCAGGCCCGCGAAGGCGAAGCCCAGTGCCCCGTTCACCAGAAGCGCGAAATAAGCGCCCCAGCTCAACAGCTCGCCATGCGCGAAATTGGCGAAGCGCAGAATGGAATAAGTGAGCGTCACGCCGATGGCGCCGAGCCCGATCACCGCCCCGTTGATCAGCCCGTCGGCCAGCGCCTGCGCCATCATGGGGAATGCTCCGGCGCGCGGTGGCCGAGATAGAGTTCGCCCACGATCGGGTCGTTGCGCAGCTCGTCCGCCGTGCCTTCATGGGCGAGCCGCCCCTCGACCAGGATCAGCGCGCGCGATGCGACGGCGAGCGCCGCCTTCACGTTCTGCTCCACCAGCACGATCGTGACGCCCGAGGCGTTGATGGCTTTGAGCCGCGCGAACACTTCGCCCACCGCGCGCGGCGACAAGCCCGCCGAGGGCTCGTCCAGGATCAGCACGGAAGGGCTCACGATCAGCGCGCGCGCCACGGCCAGCATCTGCCGCTGCCCGCCCGACAATTGCCCGCCCCGCGTCGAGGGCCGCGCGGCGAGATCGGGAAAGAGGTCGAGCACATCCGCGATGCGCCTGGCGCGCTCGGGCTTTGCGAGGATGTTCGCCGCGATCAGCAGGTTCTCGCGGATGGACAGCGAGGTGAACACGTTTTCCGTCTGCGGCACGAAAGCGAGCCCGTGCCGCACGCGGGCGTGCAGGGGCAGCGCCGTGATCTCCGCGCCGCCCAGCCGCACGGCACCCGAATGGATCGGCACCAGCCCCGCCACCGCCTTGACCAGCGTCGACTTGCCCGCCCCGTTGGGGCCGAGCAGCACCACGAACTCGCCGCGCTCCACCCGCGCGTCCACGCCGCGCACGATGGGCAGGTCGGGATGGTAGCCCGCGACGAGCGCCTGCGTTTCGAGCGCGGCCGTCATGCCGCCTCGCCGAGATAGGCCGACACGACGGCTGGATCGCGCACCACGGCCTGCGGGCTGCCTTCCGCCAGAAGCCGGCCCGACGCCATCACCACCACATGCGAGCAGAGGCGGGACACCATGTCCATGTTGTGCTCGATCAGGAGCACGGTGCGGCCTTCCTTGTTCAGGGTCTGCACGCGGTCGATGATCAGCTCGAGCAGCGAGGGGTTCACGCCCGCCGCGGGCTCGTCGAGCAGGATGGCGTCGGGCTCGGCCATCAGCACGCGCGCCAGTTCCAGAAGCTTGCGCTGCCCGCCCGAAAGCACGCGCGCGGGCTGGTCCACGAGATGCGACAGCGACACGAAGTCGATCAGCTCGCGCGCCCGGTTGAGCGCCGCGCGCTCCTCGCTCCACACGCGGGCCGGCGCGATGAAGTTGTTCCACACCCGCTCGCCGCTCTGGTTCTGCGCGCCCACCAGCACGTTTTCGAGCACCGTCATTTCGTTGAAGGGCCGCGGGATCTGGAAGGTGCGGCCCACGCCGCGGCGGATGCGCATCTCCGGGCTTTCGTGCGAGACGTCGCGCCCCGCGATGCGGATCGTGCCGCCCGACGGCTTCAGCGCGCCCGCAAGCAGGTTGAACAAGGTGGTCTTGCCCGCCCCGTTCGGCCCGATCAGCCCCACCATGCCGCCGCGCGGCAGGCGGAGCGACATGCCGTCCACCGCACGCAGCCCGCCGAAATGGCGCGACACGTTTTCCGCGGAGATCAGCGGGGTGTCGGGGGGCAGCGCTTGTGCTGGATCCATCGCGGGATGGCTCGCGAAAATTCGTGATGGGTGATGTTTGATCAAACTTTACAGCTCGGTCAACAGGGAATAGCCTCATCCCAGTCGAGGAGGGCGGAACGGTCTTGCGCGCCAGAGCCGGGGTCGCAGTGGCGGACAAAAGCGGGGCACGGCCGAGTGCGCCGGGCCGCCCGGCCGCCGACATGGCGGGGGCGGGGCTCGCGCCTGTCGGCCGCGAAACGCTGCACGAGCGCGTCTACCAGGCGCTGCGCCGCTCCCTCATCCACGGCCTGCTCGACGCGGGCGAGGCGCTGCGCATCCAGGACCTCGCCTCCACCCTCCAGACCTCCACCATGCCCGTGCGCGAGGCGCTCGGCCGCCTGGTCTCCGAGCAGGCGCTGGAAGCGCTGCCCAACCGCACCGTGCGCGTGCCGCTGATCACCCGGCCACGCCTCGACGATCTCGCCCATGCCCGCTGCCTGGTGGAAGGCGATCTGGTCGCCCGCGCGCTGCCGCATCTCGAGAGCCGGGATTTCGCGACCCTTCGCGAGCTGACGGTCGCCTGCGAGCAAGCCTTTGCGAGCGCGAGCCCCGACAAGGCGCGCACCACGTCTGAGCTCAACCACGCCTTCCACTTCCACATCTACGAGGCCGCCCGCTCGCCCGTGCTCCTGCCCGTGGTGGAAAGCCTCTGGCTGCAATCGGGCCCCTATGTGCGAACGGCCGCCCGCATCCACGACGAGGAGCGCGACGTGCCCGCCGTCCACCACCACTGGCAGCTGATCGAAAGCCTCGAGCGCGGCGATGCGGGTGCGGCGGCCCGGGCCCTCACCGACGACATCACCCGCTCCTTCGACCTCATCCGCTCCCGCCTCGAGGATTGACCATGGACGACACGTTCGAGCTCTTCGACCTGCGCGTGGAGGTGGTCGCCCCGCCCGGCGGCGCCATCTATTGCGGCGCCAAGCCCGGCGATCATTTCGAGCTGCGCGGCGAGATGCTGCACCTGCCGCCCGGCCAGGGCATCTCGATCTATTCGCTCGCTTCCGTGCTGCCGCTTCTCGCCGCCAAGCAGCGCCCCACCCACGCCCATGACTGGATGAGCACGGATGCGGAGGTGGCCTGTCCCGACCCGCACTGCTCCACGCGGCTGCGCATCACGCGGCTCGAAAAGCGCCGCTTCAGCCATGCCGACACCACCGCCGTGCCCCTGCCGAGCGAGGCCTGACCCATGCAGCGCACCGAACTCAGCCCCGGCTATTCCATCTCCCGCGTGATCCGCGGCAACTGGCAGCTCGCCACCGGCCACGGCACGACGAGAAGCGAGGACCCCGCAAGCGATCTGCTCGCCTATGCGGAAGCCGGCATCACCACCTTCGACTGCGCCGACATCTACACAGGCGTCGAGGAAACGGTCGGCCGCTTCCGCAGGCTCTATGCGCAAAAGCACGGGGCAGGGGCGCTCGACGCCATCCAGGTCCACACCAAGTTCGTGCCCGATCTCGACGCCCTCGCCAGCCTCGACCGCGCCTATGTGGAGCGCGTGATCGACCGCTCGCTGACGCGCCTGGGCACCGAGCGCCTCGACCTCGTGCAGCTCCACTGGTGGGATTTTTCCCATCCCCGCTGGATCGAGGCCGGGCTCTGGCTCACGGAGCTTCGCGAGCGCGGCAAGATCCGCAACATCGGCGCCACCAATTTCGACGCGGCCCGCATGGCGGCCTTGGTCGATGCCGGCGTGCCGCTCGTGTCCATGCAGGTGCAGTATTCGCTGCTCGACCGCCGCCCCGCCGCCCGCTTCACGGAAGTCGCCAAGGAGAAGGGCGTCAACCTCCTGGCCTATGGCACGGTCGCCGGCGGCTTCCTGAGCGACCGCTGGCTCGACCAGCCCGAGCCCGGCGCAACCGTCGAGAACCGCTCGCTCGTCAAATACAAGCTCGTGATCGATGAATGGGGCGGCTGGGCGCTCTTCCAGCGTCTGCTCCGGGCTCTCCGGGAGATTGCCGACCGCCACGAGACCGACATCGCGACGATCGCGAGCGCTGCCGTCCTCCGCTACCCGCAGGTCGCGGCCACGATCGTCGGCGCGCGCGACCGCTCGCACCTGCCCGCCAACCTCGCGGTCGCCGCGGTCGCACTTTCGGCAGAGGACCATGCCGCGATCGACGCGGTGCTCGGCCAAGCCACGCCCCTGGCCGGCGAGGTCTACGAGCTCGAGCGCGACCGCACCGGCCGCCACGGCACCATCATGAAATACAACTTGGGCGATGCGCGTCCCGCCGCCTGATCACCAGCCGGGCCAACCGGCAAAGCCAAAAGGGGAACTGCCATGAAGAAACTCGCTGCCGGGCTCCTGCTCGCAACAGCCCTGGGAGGCTTGAGCCTGCCCGCCCAGGCCCAGTCCTGCGACGTCACGGTGGGCCTCGTGATGGAATTGACCGGTCCCGCCGGCGCCTACGGCCAGGCGGGCGCCAAGGCCGTCGAGATGGCCTTCCGCGACTTCAACGAGGCCGGCGGCTTCGGCGAGGGCTGCAAGCTCAAGACCGACACGCGCGACAGCCAGAGCCAGGGCAATGTCGCGGTCGACCAGGCCACCCAGCTCGTCAATGTCGGCAAGGTGCCGGTGGTGATCGGCGGCATCATCTCGTCGGTGTCGGTGCCGATCCTCACCTCCGTCACGGGCCCTGCCGGCGTCGTCCAGGTCTCGCCCGCCTCGTCCTCGCCCACGCTCACCGCGCTGGCCGAAGAGGGCAAGACCAACGGCGTCTTCTTCCGCACCATCACGTCGGATGCCCTGCAGGGCACGGCGGCCGCGAAATATGCGGTCGACCAGGGCCTGAAGAAGCTCGCCATCGTCCACGTCAACAACGATTTCGGCGTGAACATGGTGCGCGAGTTCACGGCAGCCTTCACAAAGCTCGGCGGCACGATCACCTCGACCACGCCCTACAACGAGAAGCAGGCGAGCTACACGGCCGAGGCCAATGCCGCGATGGAGGGCGAGCCCGAGGCGCTCTACCTCGTGTCCTACCCGATCGACGGCGCCACCATCGCGCGCGCCTGGATCTCGGGGGGCGGCGCGCCGAAGTTCCTGCTCAACGACGGCATGAACTCGTCGGACTTCATCACGGCCGTCGGCGCGCAATATCTCGACGACGCCTTCGGTACCTCGTCGGGCACCACGCCCACCGCCTCGACCGAGTATTTCAACGCCAACTTCGAAACCTTCTCGGGTGGCGTGAAGCCCGACGCACCGGCCGCCGACCGCTCCTACGACGCGGGCGCCATCGTGGCGCTGGCCATCGCCAAGGCCGGGGGCGGCGATTCCGCCAAGATCAAGGACGCCATGCGCGAGGTCACCAAGGAGGGCGCCGAGCCGATCCATGCCGGCAAGGAAGAGTTCGCCAAGGCGCTTCAGCTCATCAAGGAAGGCAAGCCCGTCAAGTACGAAGGCGTGATCGGCCCCGTCGCCTTCGACAAGAACGGCGACATCACCGGCTCCTTCCGCCTGTGGCGCGTGCAGAAGGGCGAGGTGACGACGGTCGGCCAGATGAGCGCGGACGAGGTGACCAAGCTCAAGGCGGAGATCGCGCAGTAGACCTCCCTACCCACCATCCGGCCCATCCTACGCACCAACACCGACGCCCCCCTCCCCCCTGAGGGGAGGGGTATGGGGTGGGGGTATCCTCGCCGCCGCACCACGCCGCCGACTTATCGCAAAATCCAAAACTCCGGCACCGTCACCCCCACCCCTAACCCCTCCCCTCAAGGGGGAGGGGAACCCGCACCCCCTGCACCCCCTGCACCCGTCACGCAGCCCCGCCGACCCCATCCACGCACCAACGCCGCCGTCCCCCTCCCCCTTGAGGGGAGGGGTATGGGGTGGGGGTATCCTCGCCGCCGCACCGCGCCGTCGGCTTACCGCAAAGCCCGAAACTCCGGCACCGCCACCCCCACCCCAAACCCTTCCCCTCAAGGGGGAGGGGAATCCGCACCCCCTGCACCCGTCACGCAACCCCGCCGGCCCCATCCACGCACCAACGCTGCCGTCCCCCTCCCCCTTGAGGGGAGGGGTATGGGGTGGGGGTATCCTCGCCGCTGCACAACGCCGCCGGTTAATCACAAAAGGCCAAAACCGCGGCCCCCCACCTCAAAAGACAGGGGCGCCCGCACCCCCTGCGCCCATCAAGCAGCCGCCTCCATCGCCCGCTTCGGCCTGATCCCCTCCGCCTCCAGGATCGGCAACACCGCATCCCGGAAAAACGGAAACTCCTCCGCATAATCCACGAACGACAACGTCATCCCCCGGAACCCCGCCTTGTGGATGGCCAGGATCCCCTCCGCCACCTGCTCGGGCGTTCCCGTCAGCGGATAGCCGCCATGCCCCGCCGCCATCCGGTCGCGGATCAGCGCCAGGAGATCGTGCGGAAACGACTGCGCATGGGCGAATTGCAGCCGCACGAGATTGTCCACTGCCTCCCAGTCCGCATGGGTCTTGCCGGTATGCGCAAGATAATCCTGCGCTTCCTTTTCCGTCGGCCGGCACACCACATGGGCGAAGGTCAGCACGTCCACCGCTCGCCCCGCAGCCACGCCTTGCGCCTTCAGCGCCGCCACCTCCTCGCCCGAGCGCGAAAGGTCGATGGCCGGCGTGAACAGGAAATCGGCGTTCCTGACCGCGAATTCCCGCCCCTGCGGCGAGCCGGCCGCGTTCAGGATCGGCACCGGCGTCGAAGGCCTGGGGTCGCCCAGCACGTTCTTCAACTGGAAGAACCGCCCGTTCCAGTCGAACGCCGCATCGCGCTCCCACAGCGCACGCACCACGTCGAACCATTCCTGCGCATAGGCGTAGCGCGTCTCGTGGTCGTCGGGCAGGCTCAAGCCCAGCGCCTCGTATTCCGGCTTGTTCCAGCCCGCCACGATGTTGAGCCCCACGCGCCCGCCGCTGATCGCATCGATCGTGGCAAGCTGTTTCGCCACCACCACCGGGTGGTTCGCCGCCGCGTGCACCGTCGCGAACACCGTCAGGTCGCGCGTCTGGGCGAGCAGCCCCGCCGCCCAGGTGATCGTTTCCAGCACGCCGCCGTGGAAGTTGGTCTCGCCGCCATAGCCGATCCAGCGCGCGATCGGCAGCATGAAGTCGATGCCCGCGGCATCCAGCATCCTGGCGAGCCGCAGGTTGTTCTCCCACGTCGCCTGCCAGCGCTCGGGCACCTTGGTCACCGTCATGCCGCCCGAGCAGTTGGACGCGAAGGTCCCGAGCAGGAAGGTGTCTTGATCGAACATGCGATTGGTCACGTCGGTTCTCCTCTTGGTTATGATTTTTGATAGAAAGTCTATTTGAAGGAGCGGGGTGACGCAAGCGCGGCCCCAAGGCATGGTGCCGCCCGAAGGAGTGCCCCGATGCCGTCACGCAAAGCAGCCAATGGCGAAAGCGCGCATGCGCTCGACCGCACTTGGCACCTCGCGCGCAACACGCTGGAGATTGATGTCGCCGAACTCGAATACGCGCTGATGCGCGCCTACGAGGCTTTCGGCCAGTGGCAGGTGGAATGCTCGGGCTCGGTGATCGACTTCGCCACCAACGGCCCCGAAAACGCGCTGCTCCACGTGATCCGCATGAACGACCGCCCGAAATCGATCCGCGATCTCGCGCACATGACCAACCGCAGCGACATCCCCAACATCCAGTACAGCCTGCGCAAGCTCATCAAGGCGGGCCTGGTCGAGCGCCAGGGCAGCGGCCGCTCGGGCGTCTTCTACGAGGCGACCCCTCTCGGCCGCGACGTCACCGACCGCTATGCCGAGGTGCGCGCGGACCTGCTCGTCGACGCCGTGCGCCACGTCCCCGACCTGCCCCATCGCCTGGAGGAGGCCGCCCGCACCCTGGAACTGATGACGGGCATCTACGCCCAAGCCGCCCGCAATGCCGCGACCCACCGACGCTATCCGGGGAAAGGGCCCTCAGCGGGCGTGCCCGCTCACGGCACGGATTCCGGGACTCAACGCGAGAAGGAGCAAGAAGAAGGGGAGAAGGAGAACGGAGCCCACGGGCGTCGCCGTTAGCTCTCCTTCCTTCATCCTCGTCATTCTCGGGCTTGACCCAAGAATCCATGCCGTGACGGCCCCAGCCTAACCCGCCTTCACCCCAGGCTCGTCCGTGAACGACCGCACGGTCGCCAGCGCCCCGTCGAGCGCCTTGCCGTCCGCGTCCACCAGCGCGGCTTCCCGCACCCGCCGCAGCCAGTCCGCAGCGTCGGCCCGCCCGCGCAGCATCGGCAGCGCCGACAGCACCCGGTCGAACTTCGAAAGCCCGCGCGAGTGCGTGTCCGAATAGCCCTTGATGAGCCGCCGGCACTTCAGCACCTCGACGCCCAGCCCATAGTCCGCCGCACGCTCCCTGAGCGCCAGCGCGAACCACTCGTCGCGATGCGCGCTTTCCGTCTTGTGGCGCAGGATGCCGCGCCGGAACCGGCGAATGCCTGCGATCAGCCAGAGCGTGCCGAAGCCGATCAGCCCGTCCGTGCGGATGCGCCGCCCCTTGTCCACGAACCGGTCGAGCCCCTTCACCAGTCCCGGCCGCGCGAGCAGCGCCTCGCCGAGCCGCACCGGCAGCGCGCCCGAAATCTCCTCCATGCGCGGATGGAAGTATTCGGTGGTCTGCAGCACCTGCCCCTCGCGCGCGCCGGCATCCTTGCGCACCCGCGCCCCGCGCGCGGCCCGCGTCTTCAGGTCGGCCACGCGGATGATGTCGTCATAGACCATGGCGTTCGCCAGATACTTCGCAGCCTCCCGGCTGAAGGCGTAACCCTGTTCTTCGCCGTCCCCGTTCAGCGCCCGCCCCAGCAGGTCGAGATATTCCCCGCCATAGGCCGGGTCGAGAAAGTCCACGACCTTGGCCAGCCCCGCTTCCGCCATGTCGCGCACGGGCGCGGGCAAGGCTTCCACCCGAACGCGCAGCCGGTCCCATTCGGCCTGCAAGGCCTGCGGCCCGCGCATGCCGGCTGCGGGCAGGGGGGCGATCGCCTCCGGCTTGTCGGAAAGCTCTTCGCCCTCATGCGTCACCCGGTCGAACGCCAAGGCAAAAGCCCGCAGGCTCGCTTCCGTCCCCTTGCCGCCCTTCCGGATCGTCGCCTCGAAGGCCTCGCGCGGGAAAGGCAGTCCGCCCGAGCCCGCGAGCGCGCCGTAGAGGCTTGCCGACACCACCGACCCCGCGCGCCGCGCCATGGTCTCCATGTCGAAGCCGATGAAGCGCCGGGAGGACGCAGCCGAATCCCGCGCGATGGCCCCGCCATCCGCCCGCCCGTCGCCCGGCACGATCTTTTCCGACACCGACAGCGCGCGGTGGCTCGACGCGATCAGCGTCGTGCGATCCGGCGTCACGAAGCCGCGCATCACCGCGCGTCCGGCTTCCGCGAGTTCGGCCGCGATCAGGATGTCCACGTCGCCCGGCGCGGGGCTCAGCGCCAGCACGGGCTTCAAATGAGGCCGCCTGGGGTCGGGCCGCATCATCTCGACGTAATAGATGGTCGCCCCCGTGCGCTGCGCCACGCCCGCGACCGAGGTCGACTGCACGTGCCAGCCGGCACTCTGCGCCACGTCCGTGATCCAGCCCGACAACACGCCGCCGCCTTGGCCGCCAACGGCCAGGATCGCGATCTTGATGATCGGCTTGGTCTGGTCCTCCGCGCCCTCGGGCAGCGGGATCAGGTCCGTCCTCATGCCGACACCACCGACAGCCGCCGCCCTTCGCGCCAGCGCGTCAGCGCCCCGATCACACGCGCCCGCACCTTGTCGGCGAAGCGGTCCCACTTCGTCGGATTGCTCACGAGGTCCGCCTGGTAGAAGGAGGGGCAGAGCACGGCCGCATCCGCCACCTCGCCGCAATTGCCGCAACCCACGCAGTTCTCGTCGATGGCCGCCACCGGGTCGTCGCGCAGCGGGTCATCCAGCGTCTTCACCGTCAGCGACGGACAGCCCGACAGCCGCATGCAGGCGTGGTCGCCCGTGCAGACATCCTCGTCCACGCCGAACTTGGTCTTCACCACGCGCTTGCCTTCGGCAACGGCAGCCTTCTTCAAAGGCGCCTCGCGCCGCTGCCGGTTCAGCATGCATTCCGACGAGGCCACGATCACCTTCGGCCCCTTTTCCTCGGTGGTCAGCGCTTCCTTCAGCGTGTCGCGCATCAGGCCGACATCGTAGGTCCGCTCGATGTGGCGCACCCATTTCACGCCCATGCCTTCCACGGCCTTGGTGATCGGATGCTTGGTGGATTTCGTCTTGTTGTCCGCGCGCGACGACAGAATGTCCTGCCCGCCGGTCGCGGCCGCGTAGTAGTTGTCCACCACCACGATCACGCCGTCGTTCTTGTTGAACACCGCGTTGCCGATCGAGGATGTCAGCCCGTTGTGCCAGAACCCGCCATCGCCCACGAACGAGATCGACCGCCGCTTGGCGTCGGGTGCGTTGAAGGCCGAAGCCGAAGCCGGCCCCAAGCCGTAGCCCATGGTCGTCGCCCCCAGTTCGAAAGGCGGCATGATCGAAAACAGGTGGCAGCCGATATCGGACGCGATGTGGTGCTTGCCGAGTTCCTGCTCCGTCAATTTGGTCGCCGCGAAGATCGGCCGCTCCGGGCAGCCGATGCAGAAGCCCGGCGGGCGCGGCGGCACGGTCTTCGCCAGATCGGCAAAGATCGGCGGCGCCGGCACGTTGGGCGCCCGCACTTCCGGCGAAAGCATCTCGCCCGCATGCTTGCGCAAAAACCCGCCGATGCCCGCCAGCATCACGTCGCCCGAATACTCGCCCGCCATCGGCAGCAGGCCCTTGCCTTCGAGCCGGACGGAGGCACCCGTCTTGTAGAGCATCGCCCCCAGCGCCTGCTCGATATAGTCCGGCTGCCCTTCCTCCACGAGCAGCACCGCATCCTTGCCATCGCAGAAGCCGAGCAAATCCTCCTGGATCAGCGGATAGCAGACATTGAGCACATGGATCGGCACTTGCGTCTCGCCGTAGAGGTCGGCGAGCCCCAGCCGCTGCAGCGCGCGGATCACCGCATTGTACATGCCGCCCTGGCAGATGATGCCCACCGGCCCATCGCCCACGCCGGTCACCCCCCCGAACGTCTCGTTCAGCCCGTGCTTGCGGATATATTCGATGGCTGCCGGCAAACGGTGCGAGATCTTCTCCTTCTCGTGCAGAAAGGAAGCGGGCGGCAGCACGATGCGGTTGAGGTCGCGCTTGGGGTTCTCCAGCGCGTCCGCCACCGTCATCGGCGGCGCCACGTTGTCGCGCGCGGTGAAGCTCCCATGCACATGGCAGCAGCGGATACGCACCTGCAGCATCACCGGCGTGTTCGACGCTTCCGACAGCTCGAACCCATGCCGCACGGCCTCGGTGATCGAAGGCAGGTTCGGCCGGGGATCGAGCAGCCAGACCTGGCTCTTCATCGCGAACGCGTGGGAGCGCTCCTGCATGATGGACGAGCCCTCGCCGTAATCCTCGCCGACGATGATCAGCGCGCCCCCCGTCACCCCGCCCGACGCCAAGTTCGCCAGCGCGTCGGAGGCCACATTCGTGCCCACGGTCGACTTGAACGTCACGGCGCCGCGGATCGGGTAGTGCACGGACGCCGCCAGCATCGCGACGGCGGTCGCCTCTGAAGCACTCGCTTCGAAATGCACGCCGAGCTCGCCCAGGATCTCCTGCGCGTCCGCCAGCACGTCCATCAGGTGGCTGATCGGCGCGCCCTGGTAGCCGCCGACATAGCCGACGCCGTTTTCCAACAGCGCCTTGGTGATGGCGAGGATGCCTTCCCCGGTGAATTCCTGCCCCGCGCCCATCTTGAGCTTGCGGACTTCCTTGGCAAAGGAGCGTTCGGCCACGATGGCTCTTCCTTGTTCGATGCCTGGGTCATGTCTTCAGCCGCCCTTCCGGGCACTGCGATTTCCGTTTCCCCTCCCGGTGAGGAGGGGGTAGCTGAGCGATCGTCCCTGCGGTGCCCCCCCGCTCTCACAACCGCCGCCCTTTCCAGTTCCCCTCCCCCTTGAGGGGAGGGGTGAGGGGTGGGGGTATCCTGAATGACCGCTCGAGCGTTGGAGGCGTCACCCCCACCCCCAACCCCTCCCCTCAAGGGGGAGGGGAGCCGTCACCGTTCCACCCCCAAATGTCCCACCCCCAGCCCTCGTCGCCCTCACGAGCACTGCCATTTCCAAATCCCCCTCCCCCTTGAGGGGAGGGGGAAGGGGTGGGGGTAACCTGAATGACCGCGTGAGCAGCCAAACCCCCAACACCCCCCTCAGAAATCATGCCGGCGCACGTTGTTCAGCATCTTCCCCAGCGTCCCCACGAACGCCGCCTGCTCTTCCGCGCTCACGCCCGCAAACATCCGCGCATAGTTTGCCCGCATGGTCGGCCACACCGCCTCGAACCGCGCGCGGCCCTCGTCCGTGATCGCGATCCGCGTGGCGCGGCTGTCTTCGGGGTCGGGCACGCGGCGCACCAGGCCCTCGGCCTCCAGCCCGTCCAGCGCCCGGCTGAGCGTCGACTGCTCCACCACCGCGAGCACCGCCAGCCGCCCGATCGTCAACCCGTCCGCCACCGACAACACCGCGAGCGAGCGCATCTTGGGAATGGACAGCCCCACCGCCGCCAGGTCGGCCCGGAGCGAGGCGTTGTAGCGCCCCATGATGCGGTTCATGAGATAAGGCGGAAACTGCTGCAGCCCGATCTCGCCGAGCCTTGGGCCATCCACCTCGTCGAACAGAGCCCGATCGTTCATCCGAGCTCGCCCGCGACCAGATAGCCCGAGCCGCCCGCCAGCCCCGGCCCCGGATGGGTGGAGGCCCCGATATGGTAGAGCCCCTTCACCGGTGTCTTGTGGTTGACCGTCCCCGACAGCGGCCGCCACGCGAAGAACTGGTCGATGGTGCAGGCCCCGCCATAGGGGTCGCCGCCCACCAGATTGACGTTCAGCGCTTCGAGATCGGCCGGCGAGTACGCCCGCCGCGCCAGCTTCACCGCGTCGAAGTTGCGGATGTGCCGGCGCAGGATCGCCTCGATCCGGTCCGCGAACGCCTCGCGCAACGCATCATTCCAGCGCCCGGAAGGGGACAACTCGCCCGCCGCATCGCCTTTCGGAAAGCGCGGCGCGTCCGGCACCTGGATCCACAGGATGGCCTTGCCCGCGGGGCAGCGCGTCGGGTCGACCGCAGCCGGCTGCCCCACGCAAAGGGTAGGGGTCTCCGGCAGCACCCCGCGCGTCGCCTCGTTGTGCGACTTGGACACCGCGTCGATGCCGTCCGTCAGATGCACCAGCGCCACATCCTGAAGCCCGTCCGCGATCCATTCGGGCGCCCCGTCCAGCGCATAATGGAGCTGGAAATTCCCCCGCCCGTGCCGGAACGAGCGCGCCGCCTCGCGGCTCGCCTCGGGCGCGGCCTCGTCCAACAGATGCCCGTAGAGATGCGAGGGCGCGACCGAGGCCACCACCGCCTTCGCGGCCAGAACCTCCTCGCCGCCCTTGAGCCGCACGCCCACGGCGCGCCCGCCGCGCACGAGAATGCGCTCGACATCGGCGCCCGTGCGCACCGTGCCGCCCTTTTCTTCGATCAATGCGCGAAAAGCCTTTGCTGCCTGCCCGGCCCCGCCCTGGGAGACCGGTGCGCCCGCGGCTTCCAGCGCAAAGGCCACCACCTTGCCCATCTGCGCGGAATAGGTGTCCTCGGGCGAAAGCCCGCAATGCAGCGTCCACGGCGCATAAAGCGCCTGCATCTCGGCCGAGCCGTAGCCGTTTTCGAGCCAACCGCGTGCGGGCGCGAGTGCGGAGCCCAGATAGTCCGCCAAGCCCCGCGGCCCCCGCTTCCACGCCTCGCGCGCCAGAAGCTTCGCGGTCCCCAAGCTCCACAGCGGCCCGCCGAGCAGGCCGAACAGCAGCGGCGCGTTGCGCTCGATGTCGCCCACGTCGCGCCCGTGCCGGTCCCCGTCGCCGGGTGCCAGCGCGTTGAACGCGGCCACGTTCCTTGCGCGATCGGTGGTCAACACCGCGCTCGACCCATCCGGCCGCAGCACGGCAGTGGGCTTTGCGGTGTGACACAGAGAGAACCCGTGCCGCTCAAGGTCCGGCCCCAGTTCCTTGAAGGCCGGCCCCGTCAGAAACAGCACGAAGGTTGCGGCCATCACGTCATGGGTGAAGCCCGGCAGCGTGATCTCGCCGCTGCGCATGCAGCCGCCCACCTCGTCCTCGCGCTCGAGCAGCGTGACCTTGTGGCCCCGCTTGGCGAGAAGGCTGGCGGCAACCAACCCGTTGATGCCGCCCCCGATGATGAGATGGTCGGCGCTCACCTGGCCGTCAGCCCCGCTGCACCAGCGCCAGCGCGCGAAGCGGGCTGCCCGTGCCCTTCACGATCTTGAGGGGTGCGGCGATCAGCACCGCGCCCTTGGGCGGCAGCTTGTCGAGGTTCACCAGGCTCGCCAGCCCATACTTGTTCGCCTTGTGCATCAGGTTGTGCGCGGGGAAGGGCGGGTTCATGCCGCCGGCCGCACCCGCATCGGTGCCGATGCACTGCGTGCCCCAGCCGATCGCACCCTTTTCCAGGATGTATTCGATGCAATCCACGGTCGGCCCCGGCGAGTGCGGGCCGTTCTCGTCGGCGTTCAGGTAGTCGGCCTCCGAGCCGTTGCGCTTGTCCCAGTCCGAACGCATCAAGACCCACTCGCCGGCCTGGATTTCCCCATGCTCGGCTTCCCAGGCGCGCACGCCGTCGGCGGTCAGCAGGAAGTCGTGGTTCTCGGCCGCCTCTTTCGAGCAGTCGATCACGTTCACGGGCGCCACGAAGTTCTTCACCGCAATCGTGTCGGTGTAGCCGTCGGAGAAGTCCTTGCCGGTGATCCAGTGGTGCGGCGCGTCGAAATGCGTGCCCGAATGCTCGCCGATCTTGAGCCAGTTCCACGCCCAGAAGGGGCCGGCCTTGTCGTATTCGGAGATCGTGTGGATCTCGATCTTGGGCGTGTCCACCGCGAATTCCGGCGGCAGCTTCAAAAGCGGCGTCTCGGGTCCGAGCGGCGCGGACAGGTCGATCACCTCGATGCCGCCCGAAAGCAGGAGCTCCGCCAGCCCCGCCAGTGCCTTGCCGTCCGTGGATGCCATGCCCGTTCCCTCTTGTTTGCCAGCTTCGCGTGAGCCTGTGAGAGGGAGACTAGACGCGTTCCTATGCGTATGCAAATATCTTTCGGAGAGAGTGGAACCAAAACAAAAAACACATGTCAGCCTACGATGCTGTCATCATCGGTGCCGGTCACAACGGCCTGGCCTGCGCGGCGCACCTCGCCAAGCGCGGCTGGCGCGTCGGCGTGTTCGAGGGCGCGGCGCGTCCCGGCGGCGCGGTGAAGACGCTCGAATTGACCGCGCCCGGCTTCCGCCACGACTGGGCGGCCATGAACCTCAGCCTTTTCGCGGGTTCGCCCTTCAACAAGGCCTATGGCGCGGAACTGTCCGCCCACGGCCTGGCGTTTTCGCCCGTGTCCGACTGCTTCGCCACGGCCTTTCCCGATGGGCGCTGGCTCGGCGTTTCCAACGATCTCGAAACCACCACGGCCCGCATCGCAGCCTTCTCGGAGCGTGACGCAGCCACCTGGCGGACGCTCGCGGCAGACTTCCCCGCGCGCGCCGCGACGCTCTTCGGCATTCTCGGCAGCCCGATGAAAAAGCGTGCAATTGCACGCAATTTGTTCAACACGCTGCGCGGCCAGGGCTTCGCCGGCTCGCGCGATCTTCTGCGCTTCCTGCTCCAATCCCCCCGCGCCTGGCTCGACGAGACCTTCGAGAGCCCAGCAGTGAAAGCCATGCTGGGCGCCTGGGGCATGCATCTCGATTTCGCCCCCGACATCGCGGGCGGCGCGCTCTTTCCCTATCTCGAAGGCATGGCCAACCAGAGCTTCGGCATGGCGCTGGGCCAGGGCGGGGCAGGGGGCATGATCGAGGCGCTCGCAGCCCTCGTGAAGGCGCATGGCGGCACGATCGAGTGCAACGCGCGCGTGGAAGCCGTCGAGACTTCGGGTTCCAAGGCCACCGGCATCCGGCTCGCGGACGGCCGCAGGATCACGGCTTCCCGCGCCGTGATCGGCGGCATCGCGCCCCGCGCCCTCCAGACCCTGCTTCCCGCAGGCACCGGCGACACCGGCTTCGACCGCCGCATGCGCGACTTCCGCCACGCGCCGGGCACCATGATGATCCACCTGGCGCTCGACGATCTGCCAGCCTGGCCCGACGCCGCCCTCCGCCGCTTCGCTTATGTCCATTTGGCCCCGAGCCTCGATGCCATGGCGCTCGCCTACGCCCAGGCCCAAGCCGGCCTGCTTCCCGCCGAGCCGGTGGTCGTGGTCGGCCAGCCCACAGCGGTCGACCCCTCCCGCGCTCCCCAAGGCAAGCACGTCCTCTGGCTCCAGGTCCGCGTCGTGCCCGCCGCAATCCAAGGCGATGCGTCGAACACCACCCCCTCGCGCGACTGGACGGAGGCCCGCGAGCAATATGCCGAGCACGTGCTGTCCCTCGTCGAGCGCTACGCCCCTGGCCTGCGCGAAAAGATCATCGCGCGCCGCGTCGTCTCCCCGCTCGATCTCGAAACCGAAAACCCCAACCTCGTCGGCGGTGACCAGATCTGCGGCTCGCACCACCTGTCCCAGAACTTCCTGTTCCGCCCCGCCACGGGCTTCGCCGACTGGCGCACGCCCGTGCCCAACCTCTTTCTGACGGGCGCCGCCACCTGGCCGGGTGCCGGCGTCGGTGCCGGCTCCGGCTTCATGCTCGCCCAGCAGCTGGCGGGCGGCTGATCAAGCGAGAAGAAACCCGATGAAGCGCAAAGCCATCAATCCCGACAGCCTCTATCAGGCCGTTCCCTTCGGCTTCTCGCACGCCGTCGAGCAGAACGGCGGGCGCACGCTCCATTGCGCGGGGCAGGTGGCCTGGAACGGCAAGGGCGAACTGGTCGGCGCGGGCGATCTCGCCGCCCAGACCCGCCAGGCGCTCGCCAATCTGCGCGAGGTCCTGGCCGCAGCGGGCGCCACGCCGGCCGACATCGTGCGCCTGCGCACCTATGTGGTCGACCACACGCCCGACAAGCTCGGCCCCGTCACCGCCGAGATCGCGGCCTTCTACGGCGATGCGCTGCCCGCCGCCAACACCTTCATCGGCGTGCAGGCCCTGGCGCTTCCCGATTTCCTGATCGAGATCGAGGCCACCGCCGCGCTCTGAGCTTCAACCACAAGACAATCCATGGGGAACCGCAATCCAATGACCACGCAACCCAACCGCAGAACCCTGCTGAAGCTCGGAGCGGCCGGCGCCGTCTTCGCGGGCCTCGGCACCGCCGTGTCGTTTGCGCAGGACAAGAACGAGCTCGTCATCGCCTACAACGTGAACCTGCCCTCCTGGGACCCGACCGTCGGCCCGTCCGCCGTGAACCCGACGATCCAGGGCTACTACCAGGCCGTGTTCGACATGTTCATCCACCAGAACCCCGACCTGTCCTTTGCGCCGGGCCTGCTCACCGAATGGGGCTGGAGCGACGACAAGAAGAAGGTCTGGATGACCGTGCGCGAGGGTGTCACCTGGCACGACGGCAGCCCGTTCTCGGCCGAGGACGTAGCCTGGTCGCTCACACGCGTGGCCAACCCCGAGACGGGCAGCCCGATCCAGTTCGTCTGGGGCAAGATCGCCAACGCCAAGGCGGACGGCAACCGCGTCGAGGCCGATGTGGTCGAGTTCGACCCCACTTTGTTCAAGTGGATGTCCTTCCTCACCGGCTACGTCCTGCCCAAGGCCTATTATGAGAAGGTCGGCGCGGAAGGCTTCGAGGCGAAGCCCATCGGCACCGGCCCCTACATGGTCGAGCGCTTCGAGCGCAACGCCTTCGTCCAGCTCAAGGCCAACCCCAACTATTGGGGCGGCAAGCCCGATTTCGACAGCGTCACCATCAAGTTCGTCACCGACGCCGCAAGCCGCGTGGCCGAGGTCGAATCCGGCAATTCCGACGTGACGCTCGAAATCCCCTACGAGGAATATGACCGCCTCACCAAGGGCGGCACGCTTCAGGGCTCGGCAAAGCCCATCTCCGACATCGCGATGATCTTCATCAACGACATAGACCCGATGCTCGACAAGAACGTGCGCCTCGCCGCCATCCACGCCATCGACAAGCAGCTGCTGGTGGACCGCCTGCTGCTCGGCTACGGCGTGCCGATCGCGACCTTGGAAACCCCCGAATACGAGGCCTACGACCCCTCGATCACGGTGGCCTACGACCCCGAACTCTCGAAGAAGCTCTTGGCCGATTCCGGCTTCTCCACCGACAAGCCCGTGAAATTCACCATCCAGACCACGCGCGGCTTCAAGCCCAAAGACTACGAGATGATCCAGGCCATCGTCGGCATGTGGCGCAAGGTGGGCATCGAGGCGACCATCGAGGTCTACGAGATCGCCCAGCACTACGAACTGCGCGGCGCCGACAAGCTCGCCCCCATGGCCTTCTACAACTGGGGCAACGCGGTGGGCGACCCCACCACCTCCACCGGCTTCGCCATGTTCGGCCCCTCGCCGCATTCGGTCTGGGACGGCAAGGACCTGATCGACAAGATCATCCCCCTCTGGGGCGAGGCGGACGAGGCCAAGCGCATCCAGGGCTGGAAGGACGTCAGCCGCTTCATCGCCGACGAAGGCCTGGTGATCCCGCTCATCCAGTATGTGCAGCCGATCGTCTTCCGCGAAGGCATCACCGTGACGCCCCACGCCTCCGGCGCACTGCTCCCCCAACTCATCAAGCGTGCCTAACGCGAGGCGAAAACCTCTCCGCTCCCCTCCCCCTTGAGGGGAGGGGTATGGGGTGGGGGTAACCTGAATGACCGCATACCCGGTGGAGGTCTTACCCCCACCCTGTATCCCTCCCCTCAAGGGGGAGGGAGGGCGTCAGCCAAGGCGCTTCGCCTTTCAACCACAATCCCGAAGCCAGCCTTCCATGTTCCTGCGCCTCGTCGCATCCCGCATCCTCGCGACCCTGATCACGCTTCTCGGCGTGGCCGTCATCGTCTTCGTGGTCGTCCGCATCGTGCCCGGCGACCCCATCGCCATGATGCTCCCCCCCGGCGCGACGGATGCCGACATCGCCCGCCTCCGCGCGCTTTACGGCTTAGACCAGAGCCTTCTCCAGCAATTCCTGATCTGGTTCGGCAACGTCCTCCACGGCGATTTCGGCACCTCGATCTCCACCCGCCAGCCCGTCCTTTCCCTCGTTCTGAGCCGCCTCCCAGCCACCCTCGAACTCTCCCTCCTCGCCCTCCTCCTCGCCGTCATCCTCGGCGGCGCACTCGCCATCCTCGGAACCCGCTTACGCGGCCGCCGCACCGAAGGCGCGATCGATGTGGCGAACGGCGTGGGCCTGTCGGTCCCCGACTTCCTCTGGGGCCTGCTCCTCATCCTTCTCCTCGGCGTGCTCTGGCCCGTCTTCTTCATCTCCGGCCGCGTCTCGCCGCGCCTGGAGCTTCCTTTCTCGTCCAACTTCTACCTGTTCGAATCCATCGCCCGCCTGCGCTTCGACCTCACCGCCGACCTCCTCGCCCACATGGCACTGCCCGCAATCGCCCTCGCGCTTCCGCTCGCCGCCATCATCGCCCAGATCCTCAAGCAGTCGCTCAAGGAAACCGTGAACCTCGATTACGCCGTGCTCGCCCGCACCAAGGGCTACCACGAGACCCGCGTGATCCTGCGCGAGGCGCTGCCCAACGCGCTCCTGCCTACGCTCACGCTCATCGGCGTGCAGTTCACCTTCCTGATGGGCGGCACCGTGATCATCGAGAAGCTCTTCTCCTATGAGGGCCTGGGCAACATGGCGGTGGATGCCGTGATCAACCGCGACCTGCCGCTGATCCAGGGCATCGTGATCCTGTTCGCCCTTCTCTTCACCGTCGTGAACCTCCTGGTCGACATGTCCTACGCCCTCCTCAACCCCCGCCTGCGTCATGCTTGACGGTCGCGCAGCCGTTCGCCGCAGGGCAGGGGCCCGCCTCTGGCTGTCGGCACTCTGGCTCGGCATCGTGGTGGTGGCGGCCGTCTTCGCGCCGCTCGTCGCGCCGCAGGACCCGCTCGCCCAGGACCTCATGCTCGGCCGCCTGCCGCCCTTCTGGGTCGCGGGCTCCGAGCCCGGCTTCTGGCTGGGCACCGACAGCCTCGGCCGCGACGTTCTCTCCCGCATGATCTTCGGCGCGCGCGTGGCGCTCGTGGTGGCCTTGTCGGCCGGCCTCGCCACCTGCCTGATCGGCTCCGCACTTGGCCTCGTCGCCGGCTTCTACCGCGGCTGGGCCGACCGCATCGTCGGCCGCATCGTCGACATCTGGATGGCCTTCCCGCCCGTGCTCTTCGCCATCCTGCTGATCGCCGTGCTCGGCACCGGCCTTTCCTCCGTCATCATCGCCATCGTCGTGATCGACTGGACCCGCTTCGCCCGCGTCGTCCGCGCCGAAACGCTCAACCAGTCGAAAATGGACTACGTCCTCAGCGCCCAGGTCGCCGGCTTCACCCGGCTCAAGACCCTCACTGCGGAAATCCTCCCCAACGTCCTCCCCGTGATCGCAGCCCTCCTTACGCTCGAAATGGGTATCGCCGTCATCGTGGAAGCCATCCTCTCCTTCGTGAACCTTTCCATCGCCACCGACGACCCCACCTGGGGCGGCATGATCGCCGAAGGCCGCCTCGCCATTTACCAAGCTTGGTGGGTCCTCGTGTTCCCCCTCATCACCCTCTTCCTCACGGTGCTCGCTTTCGCCCAGCTCGGCGAAGGCCTGCGCGACCGTTTCGACCCGGTGCTCCGGTGACCGCGCCCTTTCTGCAAATCCGCAACCTCTCCGCCCGCCTGCGCGGCACCGGCGAACGCGTGCTCCGCTCCGTCGATCTCGACGTCTCCCCCGGCGAAGTGCGCGGCCTCGTCGGCGAAAGCGGTGCTGGCAAGAGCATGATCGGCAAGGCCATCCTCGGCGTGCTGCCGAAATCCGTCGAGGTGGCCGAAGGCGCGATCCTGCTCGACGGCGAAGACCTCCTCAAAGCCTCGCCCAACACCCGCCGCCGCCTGGTCGGCACCAAGACTGCCCTCATCCCCCAGGACCCGCTCACCGCGCTCAATCCTGTCAAGCGCATCGGCCCGCAGGTCTCCGACCGCCTGGTCGACATCCTCGGCTGGACCAAAGCCCGCGCCCAGACGCGCACGCTCGAAGCGCTCGCCGAAGTCCACATCCCCGAGCCCGAACGCATCGTGCGCCTCTACCCGCACGAACTCTCCGGCGGCATGCGCCAGCGCATCCTGATCGCCTCCGCCTTCGCCGCCGAGCCCAAGCTGATCGTGGCCGACGAGCCCACCACGGCGCTCGACGTCACCGTGCAGAAGCAGATCCTCCAGCTCATCCGCGAACTCCAGGCCAAGCACGGCACGGCCCTTTTGTTCGTCACCCACGATCTCGGCGTGGTCGCCAAGATCTGCGACCACCTCACCGTGCTTTATGGCGGCAAGGTCGTGGAATCGACGGATGTGCAAGGCTTCTTCGCGCACCCCGCCCACCCCTACAGCGCAGCCCTTCTGGCCGCGACGCCCCGCCACACCGATCCCGCAGGCTCGCTCCAGCCCGTGCCCCCATCCGTGATCGAGGCGGCCCAGGCCGAGCTCCGTTCAGCCGACGCCGCATGGAGCCCCGCCCGTGGCTGACCCCCTGATCCGCGTCGAGAACTTAGGCGTTTCCGTCCCCGACATGACGCGCAAGCCGCCTTTCGGCGCGGCCCCCCGCCTGACGATCCTGCGAAACATCACCTTCGACGTGCCGCGCGGCCGCGTGCTCGGCATCGTCGGCGGCTCGGGCTCGGGCAAGACCACGCTCGGCCGCACGCTTCTGCGCCTGGCCGAGCCGTCCGAGGGCACGATCCGCTTCGACGGGGTGGATATCGCCCACACGCCCGAAGAGCGCTTGCGCCCGCTTCGCCGCCGCATGCAGATGATCTTCCAGGACCCGATGTCCTCGCTCAACCCGCGCCACACGGTCGCCCGCATCATCGCAAGCCCGCTCGGTGCCTCCCCGCGCGACGGTCGCGTGGGCGAGGCGCTCGACCAGGTCGGCCTTCCCCGCCACTTCGCGCGGCGCTACCCCCACGAATTGTCGGGCGGCCAGCGCCAGCGCATCGGCATCGCGCGCGCCGTCGCCCAGCGCCCCGACTTCATCCTGGCCGACGAGATCGTGTCGGGCCTCGACGTGTCGTCCCAGGCCCAGGTCTTGAACCTGCTCGCCACCCTCGTGCGCGAGCTGAACCTCACCCTCGCCTTCATCAGCCACGACCTGTCGGTCATCCGCCGCCTGTGCGACCGCGTGATCGTGCTCCAGAAAGGGGAGATCGTGGAGGACAGCGAAACCGCCCAACTCTTCGACGCCCCCGCCCACCCCTACACGCGCGAATTGCTGGCCGCGATCCCCACGCCCGACCCGACCGTGCGCTGGTAGGAAGCGTCAGCGAGGCTGCGAGGTCACGGCATGGATTCTCGGGTCAAGCCCGAGAATGACGAATGGAAAAAGGGCAGAGCTAACCGGCAGCGTCGGTGGGCTCCGCTCCCCATCCCCACCCCACCTTCGTCATTCTCGGGCTTGACCCGAGAATCCATGCCGTGACCCCGCCACCCCACCGACGGCGCAGACCCCTCAAAACGCCTTGAACGTCAGCGTCGTCAGCGACCGCGAGATCCCCGGCACATTGGCGATCTGCTCGTTGATCAACCGCCCGATATCGGTCTCGTCCTCGACATAGACCTTGAGCAGCAGGTCGTATTCCCCGCTGGTGGAATACAGCTCCGACGCGATCTCGCGCTCGAAGAGCACGTCGGCCACCTCATAGGTCTTGCCCGGCGCGCATTGCAGCTGAACGAAAACGGCTCGCAACGGAAACACTCCTCGTGATGCCCCGATGTGGGCGAAAGGGCAGGGGGCGTCAACAGCCTCGCGGCGCTGAACCATTCCTGGCAAAACTGCGAAGCGGCTTTGCGCCTGGAAACGCCCTATGCGTAGACCGCCGGCACCTTGCGCAGCCCCGCCCACTGCTCGGGCGCGTGCCCATAGATCACGAAGGCGTCGGTTTCCCCGGCCAGCCGCATCAGCCGCTCCGCGTGGAAAAGCGCAAGCCCCGCTTCCTTCGTCCCCGCAAACCCCTCCGCCAGCTCCGCCGGGCGCGAGATCGCGTCCGATGTCAGAAGCACGGCCCCCGTTTCCGGCAGTTCCAGCCACGCCGCAAGCTGCCCCGGCGCGTGCCCCGGCACGAAAAGCAGCCGGAAGCCCGGCCCGAGCAGGCAATCCCCCGCAACCAGCCTGGTGTCGCGCTCCGGCCACGCCACTCCAGCATGGCCAGGGCGTAGCCGGCCAGCGCCCCGAAGACCACCGTGCCGACGATCACGCCGCCGGCGAAGATGCCGGAGTTGAGGATCGACTGCGCCAGGTTGAGCCGGGAGTCGA
>QFNI01000135.1 GCA_003240775.1 Mesorhizobium amorphae
GCCAAGGCGCGCGCCGAGGACGCGATCGAGCGCGTGAGGTCCCGTTTCCCTTACGTTGAGGACGCCCGCGAGGAGCTGGGCCTCGACGATAAGGTGCATGACCTCTTCGGGGCGAAGGCGGCGGAGCTGAACAACGGCGCCGTCGAGGACGTCATCGCCGAGCTGGTCCGGAACGGGGCGGACCCGGCCGGGTTCGAGCCTGACGCGCCCGCGCCGAGCGCCTGAACGGGGATGAGAACGGCCGGGGCGGGGCTGATGTCTGATCCGCGGACCTTCTGGCACGTGACGCCCCGGAGTAATTCGCCCCCGAGCGGAAGCTTATTCGCAGGTGACCCTTACCGAACCTTCATCAAACCTCCACAACGGCACTTTGCCCTTTTGAGAGCTTGTGACGTAACGAGGTTCCGACGATGACAATCCGAAAGTCTGATTGCTGATGAAAGACCTGGTTGAAGGCGGGAAACTTTTGAAAATGGTTCCCTGCGTCGACCAGTCCCTGGTGAGGAATTCTTCCGATGGGAATTCTCTTCCTCCGAAATTGGCATCCTTGTAATACACGTTCACCATGACTTTAGGGCCGACAATGGTAATCTTTTCGCCCGTAAAATTCTTGCCTCGAAACATTTCAACCTTCGTGGATTCACCCACGGCGATGGAATCGAAAGTTCCGTTCGAGGGCCTGAAGAAGGGGCCCGGCGCCGATTCGCTTCCATAGCTGTCCGCGTAACTGCCTTCCGGCACCACTTTTGCGCCGGCCGTAACCTTGTCTCCATCGCGGCCGGTCACTTCCCAGGTCAGCGATTCATCTCCAATCCTCGTTTCAAACGTATCGCGGTTGTTTCTGTAAGTCGCCCCGATGCCGCTCACCCAGAAAAAACACTCGCTGTCCATCCTCGGCGGACACGGTTTTACCGACACGCTGCTCATATCGTCCAGGTTGTTGAGAAACGACCCGCCGCCCGATGCCCACTCGTTGGCGCTCTTCACGGGGACCATGATCCTGTTCGAGGCGGCGTTCCTTACAAGTCGACAGACCCCATGCCGGTCTATGCGAACCTCATCCGCCCCGTCGACGCGGAACACGCCGGGGCTGAACTCCTTGGCCGGAATGTCGTTCAATCTTGGATCTTCCGCCAAAGACGCGTGAGGAACCAGGAAGAAGCAGGCAAGCGCAACGCCAGACTTGAGCACGGAATTTGCGATCTTCAGCGACATGATTCAGCTCCGTTCGATGAGCGGGAGATCTGGTCACCTTTTGCAAACCGTCGAAGTCTTGTCAAGCCGCGAAGGCGGCGATCGCCGGCGACCCGAGGCCGGCCGGCCGGCCGCGTGGCGATCATGCGGGCCGACCAGCCCGCCTCGCTGTCCCCGGTCGGGAGAGCCGGGCAATCACGAACAGCACTTGAATTTTTTTGTTTTCCAACGCAATGTTCTCCGGAAACAATCGAGTGAAGGCCCTCATGCTCATCCCCTCAATGATCACGCTCACCGGCCCCGACGATCGCACCGACATCTCCGCCCTGGCCTCGTTCGCGGCCTCGCGGCCGGAGGTCGAGATCGCCGTCCTGTTCTCGGCGTCGCGCCGGGGGATCTCGCGTTACCCGACGCTCGGGTGGGTCGCGGAGCTCGCTGATAGCGGCATGAACCTTGCCGCCCACGTCTGCGGCTCGTGGGCCCAGGCGATCGTCGAGGGCCGGGACCCGGACTTCGACCCGGCGCTCCTGGCGCCGTTCTCGCGCGTCCAGGTCAACACGCGGCCCGGCGCGGATCCGGCCGCGGTCCGCGCCTGG
>QFNI01000031.1 GCA_003240775.1 Mesorhizobium amorphae
ATCTGCTTCTCGGTGTCGTCGTCGAGTGCGGAGCTCGCCTCGTCCAGCACGACGATCGCGGGCCTGCCATAAAGAGCGCGGGCGATGGCGATGCGCTGGCGTTCACCACCCGACAGCTTCAGGCCGCGCTCGCCGACCACGGTGTCGAAGCCCTCAGGCATCGATGCGATGCGCTCGAAGATGGAGGCGCGGGAGGCAGCCTCGCGCAACCGCGCCGCGTCGAGCGGGCGGCCGAGAACGATGTTGGCGCCAAGGGTGTCGTTGAGCAGCGTCACATCCTGGGGCACCACGCCGACATGGGCGAACCAGTCATCGCTTCCGATCCGAGCGAGGTCCGACCCGTCGACCAGGATGCGCCCTTTCGCCGGTTGCAGCGCTTTCAGAAGCAGCTTCAGCACTGTGGATTTGCCCGACCCCGTTCCGCCGGTGATGAATGTCGGAATGCCGCGCCGCGCGGTGAAGCTTAGTTTCGACACACCGCGCCCATTGGGATAGTGGAATGCGACGTCTGCGAAGGCGACTGTTCCCCGCTCCGGCCGATAGGCAATCGCATCGACCGGCTCCTGGTCCTCCGGGGCCGCCCACATCGCGGCCAGCGGGCGGAAGCGGGCTGCCGCTTCCACCACCTCCTTGATCGTCATCCCCATGAGGTGGAACGGTTCGTTGAGCTGGAGAAGCAGCGTGTTGAACAAGACGATGTCACCGATCGAAAGAAGGCCGGCATCGTAGCGGGGAACGAGAAGCAGGAATGTGATCGCGAGCTGGAGGAGCGCCAGAAGGCCCAGTCCGCCGGTGAAGGCGCTGCTGACGAGGGCATAACGGCACCAGCTCGCAAAGGCCGCGCCGGCGCTTTCGGCAAAGCGCTCCGTGATCCAGCGCTCACCCCGTGTCTGGCGCAGCGTGTCGATGAGGCCGATGGCGTTTCCGATGAGCTGGGCGTTCTCCTGCCCTTGCTCGACCGCAGTGTCCAGAGCAGGCTTCACGCGACCAAGCCGCCAATAGTCGAGCCCGATCACCGCTGCGCCATAGACGGCGACGATCACGGCAACCTCCCAGCTCAGGAGGTTGCCGAGAAGAAGGATGCTGAAGGCGATCTGCACGATGCCCGGAAGCAGGCCACCGATCGCGAACTGCATGAGAACGTTGAGGGTGTTCGTTCCCTCGCCTCGCGCGTTGCCGATCTCGACCGGATTGTGCGCGAGAAAGAAGTCGGGCGTCTTGCGCAGGAGTCGAGCGAAGAAGGCCGAGCTGGCGATGAAGGACAGGCGCTCGGCGCACAGGAAGATCAGGAAGCGTGCCCCCTGGCCGAACGCGATCGCCACTCCCGACAAAAGTGCATAGGCGAAGAGGATGCGCAACGCATCGTTCTCGCCCTCGTTCGCCGCCAGCTCGTCCACGGCTTGCGCGAAGAGGTAGGGCGCGGCGATCGAGGCGAGCGCGCCGACAAGGGTCGCAGCGATGACGCCGATCGTGGTCCAGCGGGCCTCGCGCCAATAGGCTGCCAGAAGGGATCGAAGAATCGATGACATAGCGCACAACCTCGGAGCAGAGCGGCTTGGGGCAGACTGGAAGGGCGCAGCTATAGCGGTGCCGTCTCGGCGGACGGAGTCAAAACCAGTCGTTCCGATGCCAGGATCATGCCTTGCAGGGTGCGTCGGGCGATGGCCGAGACCAAATGCTCGATCGGGGTTGCGAGTTACAAGTCACGCCCACCAGATCGGCACGTCTTGGGCTGAGGTCGAAACATGGGCTGCAAGCGGACAACCCTTCTCGTGTCGCCTATCCAACAGGCGAGCTGCCGTTCGCGTTCGGAAGCTAGACGTCAACCTGCGGGGAAGGGTGACGCGCCGCACAGATTGAAACATCGGGAGCCGAACCGTGCTTCTCGTCGCCCATTTGATGCGCGAGAGGGCGCTGTGGGATTGCAAGCATGTTCCGTTTCGCTGCCTGCGCCCTCAGCGGGCACGTCCAGACTGCGCGAACACGCTCATCAGCGCGAGAAACCCGGATACCAGCATGAGGAAGAACAACATCGCATTCAGCACCGGGGTCGAACCGGCCTTGGCGACGCGGTCATACATCGTGATCGTGAGCGGCGCGTCGGAACCCACCAGCATCAGGGTCGTGTTGAAGTTCTCGAAGGACACGAGAAACGCCACCACGAAGGCCGAGAACAAGGCCGGCGCCAGGAAAGGCAACGTCACCGTGCGGAGTACCCGCAGCTTCGAGGCGCCGAGATTGAGAGCGGCCTCCTCGAAGGCCACGTCGAACTTCCGCAGGCGCGCTGCGATCACCAGCGAGGTGATGGTGACGAGAAACGAGACCTGACCGAGAACCACGAGAAAGGTTCCCGGACGCAAGGCGTCCAACTCGATGCCGGTCGCCTCCTCCACTCCGTTGGCGACCATGCTCGCGAGAACCAGGATCGAGATGCCGAGGATGACGCCCGGGATGACGAGCGGCACGATCATCAGGATGTGAAGGAAGCGCTTTCCCGCAAAGTCTCTGCGCTCGAACAGAAAGGCGTTGGCCGTCCCGATCACGACCGCGATCGCCGAGACCACGAGGCCGATCACGATGGAGTTGCGCAGGCCCTGCATGAGGCGGCGGTCGTGGAACATGCCGAGCATCGGCTCGGTGCTGCCGAAGAACCAGGAAAGCGTGAACCCCTTCCAGGGCAGGGAGGGGAACAGGGAATCGTTGAAGGCGAACACCGCAGCAGCCGCAAGGGGGCTTGCGAGATACAGGAAGAAAGCGAGCATGTAGCCCCGGTACAGCCACCGGAGCATTGGGGAGCGCGGAGCGGCGACGTTCATGCTCAGCCCTTGGCCACGGTGGAAGCGAGGTTCTGGCTGGAAAGCCGCAGCCCTGCCCACACCACGAGCGAGGTGAACGCGAGCAGCAGGACGCCGAACGTTGCGCCGGCCTCCCAATTGTAGCGGGTCACGAACTGCTCGTAGATCTGCTCGGTGAACCACATGCTGTTCTTGCCGCCGAGCAGGATCGGCGTGAGATAGCTTCCCGCGGTCAGCATGAACACGATGATGCAGCCTGCCACGATGCCGGGCATCGCATAGGGAACCACGATGCGGCGGAACACCGTGAGGCGGCTGCCGCCCAGGTTGTAGCCTGCCTCGATCATGGCGTTGTCCATGCCTTCGAGCGTCGAGGCGAGCGGCACGATCATGAAGAGCACGACCGTGTAGACGAGGCCGATCACCACCGTCACGTCGTTGTAGAGGAGCTCCACCGGGCCCTCGATCAGCCCGAGATATTGCAACGCGCCCGAGACGAGCCCCGTCTCGCGCAGGAGCACGATCCAGCCGAAAGCGCGCACGAGATCGCTCACCCAGAGCGGGATCAGGCACATCAGAAGCAGCCCCGCCTTGGAGCGGTCGCGAGCGATCTTTGCGATGTAATAGGCGACGGGAAAGCCGACGAGGAGCGCGAGCACCGTCACCAGGAGCGACATCCAGGCGGTGCGCAGAAGCGTGTGCCAGTAGATCGGCTCCCCGAGAAAGGCCAGGTAGTTGCCGGGGCCGAACATGTATTCGCCGGGTCCGATCTTCTCGCGCAGCGAGATGAAGACGATGCCCGCCTGCGGCAGGAGGATCAGGAGCCCGATCCAGAGCGCGAAGGGCGCGAGCAGGAGGAAGAGGGAAAGCCTTCCGGCGGCGCTGCGCGGCATCCTCTCACTCCGCCGCGAAGCACAGGCTGTGGTCAAGCCGCCAGCCGATCTCGACTGCGCTGCCCGGAGAGACCGCGGAAGCGCCATCGTGGAGCGAATGGCCGACCTCGATCAGGCTTCCATCGTTCACGCGCACGAGAACGCGGCTCGCCGCTCCGTTGAACAGGAGGCTGTCCACCGTTCCCCGCAGCCGGTTCTCGCCCTCGCCGGCGCGCAGCGACAAGGCCTCCGGCCGCACGAAGACCTCGCAGACGGCGCCCGCGGCAAACGCTGCGCCGGCTGGCCGCGCTAGGATTTCTGCGCCGCCTTCCAGCGCCACGCGGGCCACCCCCGCCTCCACGGACATCACCCTGCCCCGCCAGCGGTTGCTGTCGCCCACGAAGCCGGCGACGAAGCCGGTCTGGGGATTGCTGTAGAGTTTCTGCGGCGAGCCGATCTGCTCGAAGCGGCCGCCGTTCATCACCGCCACATTGTCCGACATCACCAGCGCTTCGGACTGGTCGTGCGTGATGTAGAGGAATGTCGTCTCGAACTGGTGCTGAAGGAGCTTGAGCTCGATCTTCATGCGCTCGCGCAGCTTGAGGTCGAGCGCGCCGAGCGGCTCGTCGAGAAGCAGAACCGCGGGCTCGAGCACCATGCAGCGCGCGATGGCGATCCGCTGCTTTTGCCCGCCCGACAGCTGCGCCACCTGCTTTTCCGCCACCCCCGGCAGCCCCACCCGTTCGAGCACGGCTGTGACCTTGCGCGCGATATCGGCCTTGTTGTCGCCTCGGCAGCGCAGGCCGTAGGCGATGTTTTCGCCGACATTCATCATCGGAAACAGCGCGAGGTGCTGGAACACCATCTTCACCGGCCGCCGGTTGGGTGCGACGGCCAGCACCGATCGGCCCTTGATGCAGATGTCGCCCTCGTCCGGCGCCTCGAAGCCCGCGATCATGCGCATCAATGTGGTCTTGCCACATCCCGACGGGCCAAGAATGGAAAAGAACGAGCCTTGCGGAACGGCAAAGGAAACACCGTTCACCGCGAGATGACGGCCGAACCGCTTGGATACGCCTGAGCATTGCAGGTCTTGCATCGAAAACACTTCCGCCTGCCGGCTCGGGGGATCGCGGCCCGAAACAGGGGGTTTGCCTGTCTCGGGCACGCTCGGAACAGTGGTCAGTTGGCGGCCTTGATCCGCTCGAGGGCCTTGCCTTCGATGTCTTCGAGGCCCGGAGGGATGTTGGCGAAGAACTTCAGGTTGTCGAGGTCCGCCGGCTTGAATGCCGCCTGCACCGCGGCCTTCTTGTCCTCGGGCAGGAGGTCGATGCCGTTTTTCACCGCCGCAATGGCGCCGGTGGAATCCGACATCAGCTTCACGATGTCGGGACGCATCACGAAGTTGATCCACTTGTAGGCCGCATCGTCCGCCTCCCCCTTGCGCGGCAGGGCGAAGGTGTCGATCCAGGCGAGCGCCCCTGTGGCTGGCGGGACGTAAACGATGTTCTTGTTCTGGCCGTAGAGCTTGAAGGCAGTGGAATCCCACGCTTCCGATACAACGACCTCACCCGAAAGAAGCAGGCTCGCGAGATCATCGCCGCCGTTCCAGTAGGTCTTCACGTTGCTCTTGCAGGCGATCAGCTTCTCCGTCACCTCGTCCAGCATCGCCTGGTAGGCGGCCTTGTCGGCATAGAGCGCGAAGGGGTCCTTGCCCAGCGCGAAGCCCATGCCGATCAGCAGCGTGCGGCGCAGCCGCATCGAGGCCTTGCCCTGGTATTGCGGATCGCACAGATCGCCCCAGCCCTTGACGTTGGGTGCCTTGGAGATGTCGGCCACGATGCCGGACGTGCCCCACTGGTGCGGCACGGCATAGATCTCGCCGTCGATGGTGGTGTTGGCCTTCACGCCTTCCAGCAGGTTCTCCTGCATCGCACCCGTGTCCACCTTGGACAGGTCCACGGGCTTGTAGATGTTGTATTCCTTCTGGGCCGCGAAGATGCGGTCATGGCTCGGCTGCGCGAGATCGAAGCCAGCGCCGCCCGTGGCGCGCAGTTTGGCGATCATCTCCTCGTTGTTGGACAGGGTCACCTCGACGTCGATGTCGGGATATTCCTTCTCGAAGAGCTGGATCACGTTGTCGGGGGCATAGCCGCCCCAGGTCAGGAGCCGCAGCGTTTCGGCGTTCGCGCCGCCCGTAGCGGCAACCAGGGCGGAAGCACCCAGAAGCGCGGCCAGCATGGATCGAAGGTTCATCGCGTGTCTCCCGTTGTTCGGCTCGGCTTCGCCGATGCCTTGATGTTCCCGATGGGCATTCTGTGAGGCAGGGACCGGCAGAGAAGGTCCACTCTCGCCGAACAACCATACCGCTTCATGACAGTTCAGATCCGGATGGTGACGGCCTTGGTGCGTGAGTAGCTCGAGACGGCCATGAGCCCCTTCTCGCGACCGATGCCCGAGCGCCGGTTGCCGCCGAAGGGCGTCTCGATGCCACCGGCGAAATATTCGTTGACGAAGATCTGGCCCGCGTCGATCTCCCGCGCCGCCCGGTGCGCGCGGGAAAGGTCGCGCGTGAAGATGCCGGCCACCAGCGCGTAGCGCGTGCAGTTGGCGGCCGCGATCGCCTCGTCGAAATCGTCCACCACCTGCACGGCAAGCACGGGGCCGAAGATTTCCTCCTGCACGAGCGGGTCCCGCCAATCCACGGCGTCGAAGATCGTGGGTTCGAAGAACCAGCCCATCCCGGTGTTCGGGTCGACCGTCGCGCTTCCACCCGTGACGGGCGTGAGGCCTCGCGCCCTGGCCGCTTCGACGGCGGCCGTGATGCGCGAGAGGTGCTCTGCAGAATTGACGGCGCCGAAGGTGGTCTCCTCGCGGAGCCCGTGCCCGATGCGCAGCGCGCGTGCCCTGTGCACCAGACGCTCCATGAAGGCGGCATGGACCTTCCGCTCGATCACCAGACGCGAGCCGGCCGAGCAGATCTGGCCCGCATTCTCGAAGATGGCGCCCACCACATTGTCGAGGGCGCAGTCGAGGTCGGCATCGGCCAGCACGATGTTGGGCGACTTGCCGCCGAGCTCCAGCGTGACGGAGGCGACGTTTTCGGCCGCAGCCTTCATGACGCCGATGCCCGTGACGGTCGATCCCGTGAAGGTGACATGCCGCACGCCGGGATGAGCGACGAGCGGCGCGCCGGCCTCTGCTCCCGTGCCTGTCACCACGTTGAGGGCGCCCGCCGGCAGTCCGGCCTCGGCCATGAGCTCGGCGAGCAGCAGCGCGGTCATGGGGGTCTGCTCGGCGGGCTTCACCACCGCCGTGCAGCCGGCGGCGAGTGCGGGTGCCACCGAGCGGGCGGCTGTGGACAGCGGATAGTTCCACGGCACCACATGGGCCGTGACCCCGAGGGGTTCCTCGATCGAGTAGGACACGTAGCTTTCGCCCAAGGGATAGGCGCGCCCCTCGTGCTTGTCGGGGGCGCCCGCATAGTATTCGAAGCAACGCGCGGCTCCGCGCACGTCGCCGCGCGCCTCGGCGATCGTCTTGCCGCTGTCGAGCACCTCGGCCACCGCGAAGCGCTCAACATTCGCCAGAAGAAGCGCCGCCGTTCTGGCCAGAACGCGCCCGCGCTGGGCTGGGGTGGCACGCCCCCATTCGCCCCGCCCGGCCTCGGTCGCCGCGGTGACCGCCGCATCCGCGTCCTCCGCCGTTCCCGCAGCGAAGCGGGCATGGGGCTCGGCGCGGCCGGGATCGTAGGTTTCCGTGAAGCGGCCTGCGGCCGGTGGCTGCCAACGCCCGCCGATGAAATGCCCGGTGGGCAGCGCCCGGCTGGAACCGGGGTTCACTGCCCGACCTCGCTCACCTGGTAGCTCGACCGCGCCAGCCATTCGGGTGCGATCTCGACCCCCCAGCCCGGCTCCTCGCCGACCGCCACTGTGCCGTTCTCGACATGATAGGGAGAGCGCACGAAGAGGCCTTCCTGCCAAGGATAGTAGTCCGCGCCCTCGATCGAGAATTCGAGATACTTGCCCGCCCCTTCGATGGCGCGCAGGAGGTGCATGGTGAAAAGCGTCACCAAGCCGAGATTGGCGCTGTGGGGGGTGACCGGCAGGCCCGCACCCTGCGCGAGACGGCACACGCGCAGGGTGCGGCTGATGCCACCGAGATAAAGGATGTCTGGCTGCACGATGTCCACGGCGCGCATCTCGATCATGTGGCGCCAGGTCGGGATCTCGCAGTCCTGCTCGCCGCCCGTCACCGCGATGTCGAGGGCGTCCGCCACCTCCTTCGTCTGTTCCAGCTCCCAATACAGGCAGGGCTCCTCGAAATGCTCGACGCCGTGATCGGCGAGCATCCGGCCGACCTCAATGGCACGAGGGGGCGAGAAGCCGCTGTTGGCATCGACCAGAAGGGCCGCATCGTCGCCCAGGGCCTGGCGGATGGCCGGCACGATCGCCTCGGTGCGGCCCGGCCACTCGTCCACATCGTGGCCGTATTCGGCGCCCACGCGGAACTTGAAGGCGTCGAAGCCGTGCTCGCCTTGAAGCCGTCGGAAGCGCTCCGCCTCCGCTTCGGGCGTGATGTCGCGCCGCATCGACGACGCATAGGCGCGCAGCCTGCCCGGCGTGCCGCCGAGCAGCACGGCGACCGGCACGCCGGCCTGTTTGCCGCGCCAGTCCCAGATCGCGGTGTCGAGGCCGCCGATTGCTCGCTTCATGTAGGAGCCCGGAAACTTGTGCTCCCGCTCGATCACGCGCTCGGTCAGCGCATCGATGTCATCGAACTCGACGCCAAGCACGTGAGGCGCGACCTGGCGGTGCAGCACGGCCGCCGTGATGTCCGAGTTGTAGGTCGAGACCTGGCCCCACCCTTGCGTGTTGTCCTCTGCCGTGATCCGGACGAAGCCCACGAAGGTGTTGCAGAAGGTTTCGATGCGCTTGATCTTCAAGACCCACCCCGGAAGCTGCTTTTCGTTGATCGAGGATCATCGCCGGCAGGCCCCGCGCGGTAAGGTCCACTTTCGAAAAAGCCGCAAGCCGATTAGGTCGCATGAGAAGGCGGGCGGGGACGCGAACTGATGGTGAAGCGGTCGGCGGGCGAGCTCCTGTTCTCCATCCAGGTGGACCGCTCGGGCGGGACTGCGATCTCCACACAGCTCTATTCCGCCATGCGCCGGATGATCCTGTCGGGCGACCTGCCGGCGGGCCGGCGGCTGCCGTCGAGCCGGACACTCGCCGATGAGCTTGCCGTCTCGCGCACCACCGCGCTTTCCGCCTTCGAGCGTCTGGCCGCCGAAGGGCTGATCGTTTCGCGCACGGGCTCGGGTTCCTATGTCGCGCATTCGGCCATGCAGAGCCGGCCAGCGGCGGTGCTGGAGGTGACCGCCGCGGAGGTGGCGCCCTCCTCCACCAAGCTCGCCGATCTGATAACCGACGCCTCGCCGCGTCTGCTTCAGCGGCTGGAGCATCCGCAGAAGCCGCGCGCCTTTGTCACCGGCCTGCCCGATTACGATGCCTTTCCCCTACCCGTCTGGGCGCGGCTGACCGCCGAGCACTGGCGCCGGCCGCGCGACCAGGTGATGAGCTATTCCGACGCCAACGGACACCCGCGCCTGCGCCAGGCCATCGCCGAGCACCTGCGCTCCAACCGCGGCATCCCTTGCGACGCCGAGCAGATCTTCATCGTCAACGGCGCCCAGCAGGCCTTCGATCTGATCGGCCGCATGCTGCTCAATCCGGGCGATCCGGTCTGGTTCGAGAACCCCGGCGCCATCGGCGCGCGCAACAGCCTCGTCGCCTGTGGAGCACGCATCGTGCCCGTGCCGATCGACGCGGAGGGGATGTCGGTCTCGGCGGCCAAGGTGCTTGAGCCCCGTTTCCGGCTTGCCTTCGTCACCCCTTCCCACCAGCACCCGACCGGAATCGAGATGAGCCTCGCCCGCCGGGGCGAACTGCTTGCCGCGGCGGCCGAGCAAGACGCATGGATCATCGAAGACGATTACGACGGCGAGTTCCGGTATGACGGGCGCCCGCTGCCGACCCTGAAGAGCGCGGACGCTTCCGAGCGTGTGTTCTATGTGGGCACCTTCTCGAAGACGCTGTTTCCCGCGCTCAGGCTCGGCTTCTACCTCGCGCCGCGGCCGCTCGTATCCACGTTCCGCGACCTGTCGGGCGCCTTTCTGCAAGGCGTGCCGTCGAGCATCCAGGCAGTGCTCGCGGCGTTCATCGAGGAAGGCCACTTCGCCACGCATTTGCGGCGCATGCGCGGCATCTATGCGGCGCGACACGAGGCGTTCCACGCCGCAGCCCGAAAGCACCTCGCCGGACGACTTCTGTTCCGCCCTTCGGTCGCGGGCTTCCACGTGTCGGGCAGCTTCGTGGAAACCCGGACCGACGAGAACAGGTTCGCGCGGGAAGCCGACGCGGCGAACCTCACCGTTTCGCCCATCGGACGGTTCTGCATCGAGGGAGCGCGGCCGGAGCCAGGCGTGGTGCTCGGCGTCAGCGCAGTCAACGAGCGCGCGATCGCAAGCGGGGTGGAAGCGCTGGCAGGGCTCTTCGACCGGCTTCAGCCGTGATCCGCGAGGATCAGGCCAGCCCCTTTCTCGGCGACCATCAAGGTCGGAGCGTTGATGTTGCCCGAGGTGATGTTCGGGAACACCGAAGCGTCCACTACCCGCAGGTTCGCCATGCCGTGGACGCGCAGGCGGGCGTCCACCACGTTGCTTCCGTCATCGGGGCCCATGCGACAGGTCGAGCATGGGTGGAACACGCTGCCCGCGCGGGCGCGGATGTCTTCGATCAGCGCCTCTTCGCTTTCGCGCGCAGGGCCGGGCTGCATCTCCTCGACGATGAGGCGGTTGATCGAGGGCTGCGCGGCGATCCTGCGGATCAGGCGGACGCCCGCCAGCATCTCGTTCATGTCCGCGGGGTGCGAGAGATAGGCGGGGTCGATGGCGGGGGCGGCGGCAGGATCAGGACTCGCGATCGTCAAGGCGCCGCGGCTTCTGGGACGGCAGGGCTGAATGCCGATGAAGAAGCCGGGAAACGGGTCGGGCAGGGTCAGGCGCCGCTTGCCCGTGCTCGGCTTGCTGTAGCTGACCGGCGTGAAATAAAGCTGCTGGTCGACGTGCTCCAGCCCGGGACGGGAGCGAACGAAACCGCCGGCTTGGTTGACGCTGAGCGCCAGCGGCCCGTCCCGGAACAGCGCATAGCGCAAGCCGAGCCGCAGGCGCCCGCTCCAGGGCAGAAGCAGCGAGTTCAGCGTAGGCACCTTCGAGCGGAAGAGGTAGTCGATCCCAAGATGGTCCTGGAGGTTCCGTCCGACCGCTGGCAGATCTTTGACGACGGGAATGCCGAAGCCTTGCAGTTCCGCTCCTGCGCCGATGCCGGACCGTTGAAGGATCGTCGGCGAATGAACCGCGCCTGCCGACAAGATCACCTCGCGCCGCGCCCGCATCTCGTGGCGGACCCCATTCACCAGACAGGAGACACCTCGGGCTCGCGCGTCGTCGAAATGGATGGCGGCGACGAGTGCGCCGGTGACGAGCGTGAGATTGGAACGCCGGCGTACCGGGTGGAGGAAGGCCGTCGCGGCGGATGCGCGGATACCTCCGTGGGCTGTGATCTGATAGGCGGAGACGCCTTCCTGCTGTTTGCCGTTGTAGTCCTGCGTCGGCTGGAACCCGGCCTCTTCAGCCGCTGCGAGCCAGTCGGCACAAAGCGGATGAACCGCATCGCGCATGTCGGAAACGCGGAGCTCGCCCTGGCCGCCGCGCCAAGCGTCGCCGCCACGGTCGAAGGTCTCGAACGCCTTGAAAGCCGGCAGCACGCCGTCCCAGCCCCAGCCGGGATTGCCTGCTTTCTCCCAATCGTCGAAATCGCGTCGCTGGCCGCGCGCGAACACCATGGCATTGATGGAGGACGACCCGCCCAGCACCTTGCCACGCGGCCAGTAGCTCGTCCGCCCGCCAAGGCCCGGCTGGGGAAGAGTGTGGAGGCGCCAGTTGACCTTGGGATTGTGGAAGCTGTGACCGTAGCCGATCGGCATGCGGATCATCAACCGACGGTCGCTGCCCCCGGCCTCAAGAAGGCAGACGCTGAACCGTCCAGATTCCGACAGCCGGTTGGCGAGCAGGCAGCCGGCCGACCCTGCCCCCACGATGATGAAGTCGAATTCCGGAGCCATGGCCCATCACATTCGGGATTTTGGTCACGATAGGATGCTGGGCCGGTCCGCTGAAGCGACCATTTTGGAAATTGGGCGCAGCCATTGCACCGGCATCGCAGACTTGCCGATGCTGGCTGGTTTGCGGGGTTACTGGGCGACCACTCACTAATCTCTGCGATACTGAGGGCGTAAGCGGGCCGATCTCAAAGCTTTCCCTATTTCTGCTCCGTCAACAGGGAAAGCATTTGCCTTGATGCGTTCGACTCATGGGATGTGCGCCACCATTCGGTTTCATGACGAGAATTTGGCGTCGATCTTGCTCGGCGGGGGCGCCGAGCGCGACATGTGGATTTTGTCAGGTGGGGCATATGCAATTGGGCCAGTGATCTGCGGCAGCGGTCTTGCAAACAGCTGCCGCCCGCTGGCGTTACACAGCCGTGGACCGAAATCCGTCTTCGCCGCTTGAACTCTGCCTTCTGCGTGGCTTCCGCACGAAAACAGGGACGGAGCGACTATTCAGTAGTTGGCCACAGCAGTGCTTTGACGGAGTGAGATTTTGCATGCTCAGTCGAGTCATACGAACGCCGCCAGCGTGGTCCTCTTTAGCCGAGTTCGCCTCCGGTAAACCGCGGATTGTCACGCTCCCTGTGTCACGAGATGCCGCCTCACCAAAGCTCGGAGCAGAACACCTGGACGGACGACAGCGTATCGTTCGTGTTGCGCGGCAGATTGTACATGTTGCCGTTGACGCCTGCGGTGAAGCTCTTGCCGTCGAAGTCGGCGTGCTCGTAGCCGTTGAAGAGGCATTTGAGTTCTCCGGCGGTGTCGCATCGCACCGAGGAGATCTTGTCGTTCCACCAGGCGCCCAACTTGCCCACGGCTTGGCCGTAGACATTCTTCTTGGGCCCGCCGCCGTCGTAGGCGATCCAGTCGACGTTGATCTTCCAGCTCGCGCCACCGCCGTTGATGTGTTCGTAGAAGGTGCACCCCTTCTTCTTGATCGCCGCGGTGACGATCTGATCCGAGAGAAGCGGCCCCTTCCTCTGCAGAAGGTCGGCTGGGAGCCGGTCTCTGCTGAATTCGAGCTTCTTTTCGAGTGCCACGGCCGACGTTGCCGTGAGCAGAGCTGCCGCGAGAAGGAGGTGGCCGAGCGATCGGGTCTTCATGGAAATGGTGCCTTCGAAAGGTGCGTCCCTGACCGCATCTTTCGCGTTCTCCACGGCTGCGCCCCCTTCATTTGAAGAGGGCGGTTGCCTCATGCGCGAAGAATCTGCAACCTGAAGACTTCCGTACCTCTGGCAGGCTTCCGCGCCTGGAATTTGCCTGTCGAAATGAGGGCCGGCGGGCTTGGCTTGAGCGAATGAATGCGACGTTCAGAACTCTTTCAGCTAGGTTTGGACACCGTCATAGGTGAGCACTGGCTGGCGGAAGGCGGCGGTAGGCTGCCGCAGGCGATCGACGGGTTGTGATGGAAATCGCAGAACGCAAGGTTTCGGACATCATCGGCCGCATCTACGAATCCGGCAGCGATGCGGCCGGGTGGGCGGATGTGATCGAGCAGCTTCGCCTCGTGTTCCACGGCTCGCGCGCATGCCTGACACGGTTCATCGAGGGGGCGACCGAGACCCTCCAGACGACCGAGGATCCCGATTTCTTGTGCGACGAGGCCCTGCATGCCTTTCGCAACGATCCGCTCTGCTTCAAGGCAAGCCTCGTGGGCAGCGGACGAAGCTATCTGCTGAACGAGCTCGTCGATCCCACGGAGTTCCGGCGCGGGGAATTGTGGAACGAGTGGTACCTGCCGCGCGACATGTATAGCGGCCTCTCCGCCAATCTCCCCTCGAGCAATGCGGGGAACTGGTTTCTCGATGTCCAGAGAGGGCGTGGCCAGGGCGAGTTCTCCCGGCATGAGCAGAAGATCATGGACGTCTTCCTGCCGCATGTGGCGCGCGCGGGACAGATCGCTGCGGCAAGCTATAGGCGCGATGTCGAAGCGAAGCTGAGAGCTGCGACGCATGCGATGATCATCGTTTCGCCCGATGGCAGGTTTGTCGGCGCAAACACCAAGGCGAACGATTGCCTAGCGTCCGTCTCCTCGCCCCTTCGGCTTACGTCCAGCTATCTCCGCTGCCGTTCGACGGCCCAGACCGCGCAATTGCGCAACCTGCTACGCAGATGCAGCACGCTGGACGACAACGAGGACGACACCATCTTTCTGAGCGGGGAAACGCATGAGGCGGCGACGGGCCTACTGCTGCGCGCCTCACCGCTCCATCAGCGCCGCGATTTCGGTCTTCGCATCCGCAAGGACGTCGCCATCACGATCCGCGAGCTTCGGAAGGCTCCCGACGATGAAACCTTAAGCGGGATCGGCCGCGCTTTCGGCCTGACGCCGGCCGAGATTCGCCTGGCCGGCATGCTGGCGTCCGGCCAGACACTGGCGCAGGCGACGGCGAGCCTCGGGATTTCGATTACGACCGGGCGCTATCATCTGCGGCAGATCTTCACGAAGACGGGAACGGGCCAGCAGAGCCAACTGGTGGCGCTGCTGCGCCCCATGTAGCGCTCCTCTCCGCGACGGCGTCACCTCTTCAAATGAAGGATGCGCGAGGCGCGCGTGCCGCGCTAGCTGCGTCTCATGATTTCGCAGTTTGGAGATGCGGCATGAAGCAGCTCATGGCCGGGTGCCTGTCGGGCATGGTCGGCGGCCTTCTCATCAGCAGCCAGTCGATGGTGCCGGGCGTGGCGCAGGCGCAGAACGTGTCGCGGGTGCAGGCGCCCTTTCATGTGGTGAACGCGGAAGGGACGGTGCTCGCGGAAATCGACGAGTCGCTCTATGGCGCCATCGTGCAGCTGAAATCCAACGACGGTCACTGGCTGCGCATGGGCGGTGGTCCGGACGGCATGACGATCGCCATGTCCGGCGCGGCCGGAAGCCGCCTGCAGATGTCGATGGGCGATGAGCTGAGCTCGCTGGTGATGACGCGCGGCGGGTCCGATCTGCGCATGACGCTCGACGGCAAGGCCGCACCGAGAATCCAGTTGCGCCAGGGCGAGGTCGACAGAATGGTTCTGGGCGGCACGGCGGGCGGAAACGTCGCCATGACCGTCAACAACGAGGCCGGCCAGATGGCGGTGCAGGCCGGATCGGACAAGGCGACGGGCAGCGGCAAGGTTCTGACCGGCGACAGCAAGGGACAGGTGAACGCTTATCTTTCGTCCGGCACTCAAGCCGGCCAGGGTCAGATCGGCATCAAGATCCAGGGCAACGAGGTCGCGACGATCCACGCCAACCAAAACGGAACCGGCGGCCTGCTCTCGCTCGGCACCACATCTGGCGAGATCATGTTCAAGGCCGGCGTCGGCACGGACAACATGGGCGGGGCCTGCGTCCAGACGAGCAAGGGCGGAACCTGCATGTCGGCGTTTCGCCTGATCCCATAAATCTCGTCAGGTCTTCGACAGTTCGACGCGGCGGTTCTGCGCCCGTCCCTCTTCCGTGTCGTTGCCGGTCAGGGGTTCGGCGAACCCGCGCCCGATGGGCGTGAGGCGACTCTGATCAATGCCGAACTCTGTGCCGAGCGCTGCGACCACGGCCCTTGCCCGGCGATCCGAGAGATCGGCGTTGTATGCCTGAGTGCCTTGATTGTCCGTGTGCCCGACGACGTTCAGGCGAAGGTCGGGATTGCCCTTGAGCAGTTCCGCGATGGCTTCGAGTTGCGGCTTCGATTCCGGCTTGATGTCGGCTTTGTCGAAGCCGAACTGGATTCCGTAGATGTCGACCTTTCCATCGGCGTCGAGCTTGTCTTGCAGGTCGCTCGCCTTTGTCACGGCGAAGGCGGAATACTCGATCTCCCCGGTTTCGACGATCTTCGAGATGACGAAGCGGGCATCGTCCGTGCCTTCTGAGAAGGCCGCGCCGACATAGACCGTCCCTTCGGGCCTGCTCATCGTGGCAAGCAGGTAGCGGCCGGTGCCCGTGTAGAAAAGATTGCGGATGAGGTCCGGTGCTTCGAGGCGCGGCATGTCGATCGTCCCGTCGAGAGCCATGCCGAGGGCAAGGCCGGGCACGCTGCTTGCGTCGGTGAAGCAGGTTCCGGCTTCGGTGTTGCAGGTGAAGGCGATGTCGAAGCCCTTTTCCTTCAGGTGCTTTTCGTAGTTGCGCAGGCCGGCGAGGCTCGACAGACCATCGGGCAGGCGATGATAGATGTGGAAGATCTTGCCTTCGACCGTTTTCCAGCCTTCGCCGCGCTGGGTGTTGGCAGTGCGCGGGTCCATGGGACCGACGATGATGTTGGTTTCATCGAACTCGGTTTCCGCATAGCCCATCGGTGTCGAGCCTTCGAGGTGCCCGATCAGGGGATGGTCCTGCGCATGTGCCGGGCCGATCGCCAGCACGAGTGCTGCAAGGGCGCCTGCGCGTGTGGCAATTCTCATGTCGGTCTCCATGCTCGCACCGGAACGCTAGCGGCACCGGCGAGTGCGTGCCCCCGCCATTTGAAGGGTGCGGCGCACCGGGCATCGCCTTAGTCTGCTCGGCCTGGGAACGGCTCGCGAGGCGGAGACTTTGCCGATGTCGAAGAGAATGGCGCTGCGTTGGGCAGCCGCGATGGCAGCCGTCATGCTCGGCTTCGCGCCAGCGCGGGCCGAAGCGCCCGAGAAGGCGCCGGACGGGGCGAGCGCCTATGTCGTGGATGCCGGTTTCTCCGAGGTCGATCTCGGCGCATGGCCGCTCGTCGAGGATTTCGATGCGATGCTGGCGGACAACGGCCTTGCCCGCCGCGATGCGGACATCACCGCTCTGGAAAAGGCTTTGCTTCTGATCGACATGGCGGAGCCGCCTCTGCCGCGCGTGCGATATGCCGTCCGCCTGTCGCAGCGGAGCGAAGGCCCCATGCCCGTGAGCCTTCTCGAAGTCTATCGCTTCAATCTCGGCCCGAAGATCAGAGCCGAGGCAGCCGATGCCTATGGTGAAGAGAACACCGCCGATGCAGCAGCCTTCGGCGTCGGACCCCATGTCGGATGGCGGTTTGCGATGCAGCCGTCGACAAAGGCCGCCGCAATCCTGCTCGCTGCCGGACGAAAGGAAGTGTCGGAGAAGGATGCGGAGAGAGCATCGTGCTTCGGGCGAAGCTGCCTGTCGCTCGACACGGCCGACGCCTTGAAACCATGGGACGAAGCTCAACAACAGCCTATCCGGCTTCCCGCCCTTCCCTACCCGGCGATCATCGCCTCGGGCTCGGGAGAGGACGGCTACGAGGAAGAGGTATCGGCTGCGGTCGCTCTTTCGATGGCGGTCGCGATCGGCCTTGCCACCGCGGATGCCGAGGGAGTCGCCTGGACGGGCAACAACGCGAACACCGACAGCCCCTATGTGGCTCTCGTGATCGATCGCAACACCGGACAGGAGATCATGACGGACGCCGTGATGGGCGTGGCGAAAACCGGCAAGGACAATGAGGAGCGCTGGATCAGGCGCACCGGCAGTGTGCTCGATGGCGCCGTCAGCGCAAGTTTCCAGACAGCCACCGGGCCGATGCCGTGAATGGCGCCAACCTCGCCATCGCTTTCATCATCGCGGCGAGTGTGAGCTTTTCGTCGCCGTCCGTTTCGGCGCAGCAGGCACCTGGCACCGGGCCGCTTCGGGGAGAACCGCATCCGGATGACCGCGGCAAGCGCATCCTCAAGCCGCCGCCGGAGCAGAGAGGGCCGTTCGCGCGCCTCATGGTGGGATGCGTCTTTTATGAGGAGGCCGACTACCGAGGCCGATCCACCGAGTACCGACAACTGCTCGGCGTGAAGCCGGGCAACCATGTCGACGACGCGGCCTATGTAGGCGACGCCATGAACGACAGGTTCTCGAGTTTTCGATGTGTGACGCCCTGCCGGGCCGTGCTCTACACCGAAGCGAACTTCCGGGGGGATGCGTCGCATGCCTCCAGTCAGGCGCCCGACATGCGAACTGTTTCCGGCCCGACACGCAGCGGATTCAACGATGTCGTCTCATCGCTCAAGGTCATCTGCCGCGTCTTCTGACTCTTGTGACATCCAAAGTTGATGCCACAGCGGGGTTTCAAAGGCTGACCTCCACGGGCCGATAAACGGCGTCACGCTCGCCTGCGTCCAGCTGCAGCATGGGACGGGCCTGGAAGTCGTGGCGCTTCGCGATGAAGTTCCACGGAATGGACAGGATGCGGGTGTTGTAGGCTTCCACATTGCCATTGTAGATCCTGCGGGCCGCCGCGATCTGATCCTCCGCCTCCTCGAGCTGCTGCTGCAAGGTGCGGATGTTGGTGGTCGCCGTGATCTCCGGCGTGTGCTCCGCATAGGCGAAGAAGCTGCGCAGGCTGGCGGAGAGTTCGGCTTCCGCTTTCTGAACGCGCTCGGGATCGTGGGTTTCGAGAGACTGCGCCGCAGCCCGCCGCGCCTCGACGACCTTGTCGATGATAGCTTGTTCATGCCGCATCGCTGCCGACACGGCCTTGAGGAGGTTCGGCACCAGTTGGTGGCGTCGCTTCATCTGGACCTCGATGCCGGCCCAAGCCGATTTGACCTTCTGGTCTGCCGCAAAAAGACTGTTCCGGAAGAGGATGTAGCCGACGACAACGGCCATCACAGCGACGATCAGAAATTCCACGGGGGGCTCCAGCATCAATCGAGATAGGTTTTGGCGCGCGCTGCGGCGGCGATGCACTCTTCGAGCGCAGCTTCGGTCCAGGCATCGTGATCCCGGGTGGTGAGCGGATGGAACGCCACGGCACTGAGGAAGGCGGTTCTTTCACCGACGATCAGGTTCACGAGCCAGAAGCGCTCGAACAGGCTCGTCAGCAGCGTCTGCAGTGCTGGGGTGACGATGCGGAAGACTGGCAGCACATCGCACGCACCCGGTGCGGCCACGAAGAAGCGCAGGTTGAATGCGCTGGAGCCCGTGTCGAGTGTCGTGGCGATGCGCACGAAGCGCACCTGCATGAAACGGTGCAGGATTTCGAGGCGCAGTCCCGCGCGTCGGCGCTGCGGAAACGCGACGAGCATCGCGAGCATCGTCGCAGTGGCATCCGCATCGGGCTGTCCGGCTTTTCGGTGAGCCTCGGGAACGCTCTCCAGGGGGATGGTGGCCTTCTTGAGCAGGAACCGGAAGGGCGAGCCGTCCGGGAACGTGCCGCTGAACTCGTCCGGCATTGCGTTCGACGCGTCGCCACCTGCCTGGACGGAAAAGGTGAGAGCCGTGTGGACATCTCCGATCATCGCGCGCAGGCGCTCGTTCCTTTCCGGTGTGAGGATGCCTCGATGAACGAGCCCCTGCCGCGAGGCAGCGTCCCGAACGGGCGCGCGGATGGCGGGCAGCGTCCCAGTGGTCTTGCGCGCTCGCGCCAGACGGGAGGTTCCGATCCACGCGATGGCGGCGAAGCCAAGGATGACGAGCGCGAAGTGGGCCAGGAAGCCGCCTTGAGACGGAGCGATCAACGCGGCGAGGATCGCAGGCAGCAGCATCACCGCACCGAAGGCGGCGATGGCGATGATCAGCAGGACGCGAAGCAGGCTTCTGGCCGTCGTCGGGGTCGCCGGCCTGGGCGAGGCAGATGACTGTGTTGTCCCCTCGCGCGTGAGCGGATCCCAACCCGCGGACTGGTCGGCAGGCCCTGGCTCTTGTCGCTCCAAATGCACCAAACCTGACCACATGCATTCCCAGACATTCGTCGGCGTCTCACAACAGGCAGGGTGATCGAGACGCAGCGTGCCTGCACCCTCCATTTGACGGGGGCGATCCGTTTCATCGGGGTCTAGGTCTCGCGGCACGAGGGGTGGAAGCCCTCTTTTGGCGCGCAAGACAGAGGATGCGGGACATGAAGGCGTGGCTTTTTCTGGCGGGCATGGCCGTGGCGACGCTGACCCTCTCCATGACGGGTAACGCCTCGGCGCAGGATGGTCGCGGCGTTTATGGCTGCACCATCTACGAGCATGTGAGAGGCGGGGGAAACCTGCAGCGGCACACCGTCGACAGGCTGGTCAGCGAAAGCCCGGGCGTGCGCTTCTACGATCGTCAGGTCCGCTATGTCGGCGACGCGTGGAACGACATGATCTCCTCGATAGCCTGCGACAAGAACGAAAAGGTCTCCTGCTATGCCGTCGTCTATGCGGATATCGATTTCGGCTTGCCCAACAACGGCGTCTATCCGAACGGCAAAGTGCCCACCAATCTGGGCAAAGACTGGAACGACAGGATCTCCTCGTTCAAGGTGACCTGCGAGATGAAGGTGCTGCGCTCGTCGGCCGAGATGAGCGATGCCGTGCGCATCGACCCCAACCGGCTTCCGAGCCTGCGCAGAATCGAGAACGTCAACGGTCGCAATCGCGATCTCGAGCTGACGACCGGGGACACGATCGTCATCCGCGGCAAGGGGTTCGCCGTGCCCGGCCGCGACAGCCTTCAGGGCTGGCTGGTCGGAGCAGAGAGCGGGGGCATCTATCTGCACATCGCCGACGTGACCGACACCAAGATCGTCGCCCGCTTGACGCAGACGAGTGCTGCGCGAACGCTCTGGAACCGCAACGAGCGTCAGGCGATCCGGCTCACGCTGAGGGGGGACGACTGGGACCGCGATGTCAGCCTGAACATGCCGAACTCGGTCTATCTGTGCGTGCCCAACGACCCCCTGTGCCGGTGAAAGGTTCCGTGAGGGGACAGGAGTTGGCGAAAGCTGTCTCAGGCCTGGCTTGGGGCAAACACCGTTGCACGCCTTTCGCCAAGTGACGTTTTCCGTCAGCGGACGCCTGCATGGATAGCCAGGATCGCCGCACCCACCGGAACGGCCACCGTTTCAACTCCGCCTGCCGGAAAGCCCTGGCTTTCGAGGCAGGTTGACACGGAAGCCGATCTTCTGTTCCGACCCCTGATCGGACATGCGCGAGCCGTCCGATGCCGTTCGCAGGGGGTGACCACCGCAGCATGAGAGCGATCCTATTCGAGGCCTTCGGCGAGGCTCCCACCATCCGGACACTGCCGGACCCGACGCCCGCGCCGGACGGCGTGGTGATCGAGGTGATGGCGACCGGCCTTTGCCGCAGCGACTGGCATGGCTGGATGGGCCACGATCCAGATATCCGCCTGCCCCATGTGCCCGGCCACGAATTCGCGGGCGTGATCACAGCCACCGGCTCGGAGGTGCGCCGCTTCAGGGTCGGCGAGCGCGTGACCGTTCCCTTCATCGCAGCCTGCGGGCGCTGCGCGGAATGCCATGCCGGCCATCAGCAGGTCTGCGAGCAGCAATTCCAGCCCGGCTTCACCCATTGGGGCTCGTTCGCGGAACTGGTGGCGATCGATCGTGCCGACCACAACCTCGTGCGGCTGCCCGACGAGATGGAATATGCCACAGCTGCGAGCCTAGGCTGCCGCTTCGCCACTTCATTTCGCGCCGTGGTCGACCAGGGGCGGGCGAAGGGCGGCGAGTGGGTGGCCGTTCACGGCGCGGGCGGCGTGGGACTGTCCGCCATCATGATAGCCGCAGCCCTCGGCGCGCAGGTCGTCGCGGTCGATGTCACGGAAACCAAGCTTGCGCTCGCGCGTGCAATGGGCGCCTCCGCCACGGTGAACAGCCGCGATGTTGCCTCGGTCGTGGAGGCCGTGCGCGAGATCACGGGTGGCGGCGCGCATCTGTCGATCGACGCGCTCGGGCATCCCGAGACCTGCTTCAATTCGATAGCCAACCTCCGCCGCCGCGGGCGACACGTGCAGGTCGGGCTCATGCTCGGCGATGCCGCCCGCCCGCAGGTCCCGATGGCCGAGGTGATCGCGCGGGAGTTGGAGATCTACGGCAGCCACGGCATGCAGGCCTGGCGCTATGACGCCATGCTCGCCATGATCCACGCAGGCACCCTCGAGCCGGAACGCCTGATCGGCGAGACCCTGTCGCTCCCCCAAGCCATCCCCGCCCTCACCGCCATGGGCACACACGCCCCGGACGGCATCGCAATCATCGACCCTCGACGCTGAGGGGGGAGGCAGGTAACGGGCTGCAAGGTCGAAGGATCGCCTGTGACGGCTTTCGGGGATAACCTCTTCCGCGGCGCAATGCCGTCGCCGACTCGCAATCCCGCAGAAACTCGACCGTCGGCCGGTCTCCATGGCGTGACATAAGCCTGACTGCACTACTGGGGCAGAAAAAACCCGTCGTTTCAAGAACTCGAACGCCTCCAGCTTGGGCAACATGGCGTTGCGACCCCGCAACTTTCCAACATCAGCACGCTGGCTCAGCCAGCGGCTGAGGTGAACTCCGATCCTTCGGGCCATGCCGGCGCACAGCTTTCGCCGACGATGAGCGCGGGCTGGAAGATGACGTTGCGCGGCGGCAGTTCGGTGCCACGCGCGATGCGATCGGCGAGCAGGCGAACGGCTTCGGCCGTCATGTCACCGAGAGGGTGCTCGGTTCGGGTGAGGCGGGGGCGCAAGCCTCCGATGCCCGGAATCGTGTCGGTCGAAGCTATCGAGATGTCGTCGGGACAGCGCAGGCCGAGATCGGCGAGCGCCCGCATCACGCCCAGCGCCATCAGCCCGTTGGCGACATAAAGAGCGGAGGGGCGGTCGGCGCGCTCCAGCATGTGACGGGCGGCGGAATAGGCGGCATCCTCGCGAAATTCCCCGGAGCGCAGATGCTCTGGCATGGGCGCAACGACGCCGCGAGCATGCATGGCCTGAAGCATGCCCTCGAGACGCTCCTTGGCGGTGGTGAGGTGCAAAGGACCGGTGATCGAGCCGATCCGGCGATGGCCGATGTCCAGAAGGTAGCCCGCCGCCTGCCTGCCAGCCGACGCATTGTCCAGGGTCACCGAGTCGTGGCGAATACCCTCCACCGTGCGCCCGAAGAGCAAGGTGGGCAACCGGCGGACATCGCTCGCGCCTGCACGGCCTGCGTAGAGCGAGGGATCGCCAACAGGTACCAGGATCATGCCGTCACAGGACAGAGAGCGCACGCGCTCGATGATCCGCCGCTCGGCCTCCAGCTTTTCGTCGCTGTTGAAGACCACCAGCGAATAGCCCCACGCTCCGACCGCCGCCTCGGCCGCAACCACCACGCGATTGAAGAAGGGGTTGGCGAGGTCGGCCACCACGAGCGCGATCAACTGACTGCGTCCGTGCTTGAGGCCGCGCGCGGCCGACGACGGCGCATAGTCGAGCGCGCCGATGGCAGCGGTCACACGCGCGCGCAGTTCCGGGCTGACATAGGCGGAATCGTTGACGACGGCCGACACGGTGGCCGTGGAGACGCCGGCAGCCTTTGCCACATCGCGGATTGTCGTCATCGTCTAGCTAACCGTTTAGCCAACACTGAATTGTCGCAGCTTGGCTGTCTATAGGCAAAAATCACAGTTCATATCTTGATTTGAGTTCCAGACTGGTGAAGTCTGGCAAAACGTTTCGTTCTGTTCGCTAGAGGAAGCGAACTGGTTCTGGGAGGATACCATGGCACGGAATCTGGCTCGCGCGCTGGGCGCGCTGGCGGCAATCGGATTGGCGGGCAGCACGGCACTCGCCCAGGAAAAACCGCTTCTCGGCATCGTTTCCATATCGGCCACGGAAGCCAACAACATGCGCTACATCAAAGGCGCGGAGGCCGCGGCTGCTGAGCTCGGCTGGGAAGTCAGCGTGATCGACGCGGCCGGCAGCGCCGACCAAGCAAATGCCGCCATCCAGAATTTCGCCCAGCGCGGCGCGCATGCCGTGGTGGACATGGTGTTCCCATGGTCCTCGATCGGAGCGGGGCTGGAAGCCGCGGGCGCTCAGAACATCCCGGTGGTCACCTGGGGCGGAGGGCTCGGCTCGACGGTCGCTGCGACCAACGGCTCGGGCGGGCCGATGGCCGTGCCGGTGGTGGAGAAGATGGTCGAGGACATGGGCGGCAAGGGCAGTGTGCTGGCGCTTACCTACCGCACCGGCGAGGTGTGCCGGAATCGCGAGGTGGCGATGGACGAGATCCTGGCCAAGCACCCCGACATCACCGTCACCAAGAACGAGGTCCGCATTCCCGGTTATTTCGAGGACGGCGGGCAGTATGCCAATGCCTGGCTTGCCTCGCACCCTGCGGGAGACGAGCCTCTCGCCATCTGGGGATGCTGGGATGACCCGGCCATCGGCGCGATCAGCTCGCTGCGCGCCCAAGGGCGAGACGACGTCAAGGTCTACGGCGTCAACGGCAACGCCCAGGCGCTGGAGAACATCAAGAACGGCTTCATGACGGCGACCGCCTGGCAGGACAGCTACACCGAAGGCTTCAACATGGTGAAGATGGTCAAGGAGATCACCGACGCCGGCAGCGCCTGGCAGCCCAAGGCTGCGGAAGTTCCGGCCGTAATGGTGACGAAAGAGACCGTCGAGCAGTTCCTGAAGGAGCACCCCGAGGCCGTTCAGTAGAACACGGGACAGTGGTGGAACAGGACGTGTCGGAGGGCGCCTTTCTCGAGGCGCGGGGGATCGCGAAGTCCTTCGGCGGCGCGCAGGCGCTGAAGGATGTTTCACTTCGTCTCGGTCGCGGCGAGGTGCACGGCCTCGTCGGCGCCAACGGAGCGGGCAAGTCCACCTTCATCAAGGTACTGGCGGGTCTGGTGCGCCCCGACAAGGGCGAGTTGAGGCTGGATGGCAGCCGGGTTGCGATCGACACACCCGCACAGGCGACAGGGCTTGGGCTGAGCTTCATCCACCAGGAGCTCGCCTTCGTGCCGGGCATGACGGTGCTCGAGAACATCATGCTGGGCGTGCCCAAGAAGGCCCGGCTCGGCTTGGTGGACTGGCGCGAGACCGCGCGAGAGGTGACGCCCGTCGCCGAACGCGTCGGCCTCCATGTTCCTCTGACCGCAGACGTGAAGCGGCTTTCCACGGCCGAGAAATGGCTGATCAGCATCTGCCGCGCGCTGGTGCGGCAAGCGCGGCTGATCGTGATGGACGAGCCCACCGCCTCGCTGTCGGCAGCCGAGGCCGAGCGCTTGTTTCGCATCGTGGAGGATCTTTCTCGCTCGGGTGTTGCGGTGCTCTACGTCTCGCACCGGCTGGACGAGATCCTCCGGCTCTGCCGACGCGTCACGGCCTTCCGTGATGGCCGCTCGGTGGCGCTGCTCGAAGGGGCGGCGCTCGACCGAGGATCGCTCGTGGAAGCGATCGTGGGTCATGCCATGGCGCCTGCTCCCACGCGCCTGCCGGCGCAGGTGGCGACGAGCGGGAAGGTAGCCCTTTCCGTCCAAGGTCTGTCGCGCCTGCCGGCGGTGAAACCCGTCAGTTTCGAGCTGCACGCGGGGGAAATCCTCGGCCTCGGGGGTCTGGTGGGCGCAGGCCGCAGCGAGCTGGCGCGCCTCCTGTTCGGTGCCGACGAGCCGGATTGCGGGTCGATGCGGCTGCTCGACAAGAAATTCGCGCCGAGAAAGCCGGCAGACGCCGTTCGCGCCGGCCTCGGCCTCGTGCCTGAGGAGAGGCGGGCCGAGGGACTGGTGCTTTCGAAATCCGTGGCCTTCAATCTGAGGCTCGGCAACCTGCGACGCTTGATCATGAGCCCTGCTTTCCCGCTGGTCAGCACGGGGAAGCGCACGCGCTTGGCCGAGGACACGGCACGCAAGCTCCTGATCAAGACGCAGAGCACGGAAATGCCGGTGATGCGCCTGTCGGGCGGCAACCAGCAGAAAGTTTTGATCGGCCGCTGGCTGGCGCGAGGCCCCCGCGTGTTGATCCTGGACGAGCCGACACGCGGCGTCGACATCGGCGCGCGCGGTGAGATCCATCGCCTGGTGGGCGAACTCGCCGCGAGCGGCATGGCCGTGCTCGTGATCTCATCAGAGCCCGACGAACTGCCCGAACTCTGCCATCGCGTCCTGGTGATGGCTGAAGGCGCGATCGTCGCCGAGTTCAGAGGCGAAGGCATCACGCGCCAGAACATCATCGGCGCGAGCTATCGCCATGCCTCGCAGGAGGCGCAAACCATCGAAGGAGAGGCCGCGTGAGCGACACCATCGCAACGGCAAGCCGTGCACGGCTTTCACCTCAGGCGCGGCTCTGGCTCGGCACGCTCGCCCGCTATGGCACAATCATCGGCTTGATTGCGATGATCATGGCTTTCTCGCTTCTTTCACCCCGCGCCTTTCCCACGCTCGGCAATTTCACCAACGTGCTCAACCAGGCCTCGCTCGCCATGATCATCGCAGGAGGACTGACGGTTGCCGTGATCGTGGGCGAACTCGACCTTTCCATCGGCTTTGCGGCAAGCCTGCACGGCATTCTGGTGACGGGGCTCGTGGTGTCGAACGGGTTGCCGATCCCGGTGGCGGTAGGGATCGTGCTGGTGCTCGGCGCACTGATCGGTCTCGTCAACGGCTTCATCGTCACCAAGATCAAGGTCAATTCGGTGATCGCGACGCTTGGCACGGGCACGATCCTGACGGGGCTCGCCTTTGCCTATTCGGCGGGCGTGCCGATCGTGGCGGGCGTGCCCGAATCCTTTCTCCAGCTCTCGCTCGGGCGCTGGCTGTTCGGCATCCCCAACAACATCGTCTTCATGGCGCTGGTGCTGGGTTTGCTGTGGGTGCTCGTCGAGCGCTCGGCGATCGGCCAGGAGATCCAGGCCGTCGGCGGCAACCCGACCGCGGCCTTCTTGTCGGGCATCAACGTGGACCGCGTGAAGACGCTGGGCTTCATGGTCTCGGGCGTCTGCGCGGCGCTCACCGGCGTGCTACTCGCCTCGCGCCTGGGCTCAGGCACTGCGAGCGCGGCCGATGGCTATCTGCTGACCGCGTTCGCCGCGGTCTTCCTGGGCTCAGCCACGTTGCGCGACGGCGAGTTCCACATCTTCGGAACCTTCATCGGCGCCCTGATCATCGCCTTCGGTTTCAACGGGCTCAACATTTTCGGTGCGCCGACATTTTCGCAATTCATGTTCCAAGGCGCCATCCTGATCCTGGCGGTCGGGCTGTCGAGCTTGGGTCGCACCATCGCCGAGCGCTGAGGGGAATTATCATGGCCGACACTTGGAACGTCTTCGTCATCGAGTATGCGCGCTCGCGCGACCAGCCCGTGGTGGATCTCGTCAACGGCACCTACGGCAAGGGCGCAGTCGACGTGCCTTTCTCCTTCGTGCTCGCCCAGAAGGACGGGCTCAACGTGCTCGTCGACACGGGCTTCATGCGCGAAGGCAGCGGGGCCGCCATGAGCGAGCGGTTCGGCATTCCCGAATGGATCTCGCCTGTCCGCATGCTGGCCGAGCTCGGCGTCGGGCCGGAGATGGTCTCCCACATCCTGCTCAGCCACGCTCACTTCGACCATATGGGTTCGATCGGCGAGTTTCCTCAGGCGAAAATCTTCATCCAGAAGCGCGAGCTGCTTTCCTGGCACGAGGCGATGGCGCTGCCCCCTCAGTTCGGCTACCTCACCGCCATCATCAATCCCGACGACCTGCGTGCAGCCTTCACCGCTTCCGTCGAGCATCGGCTGATGCTGGTGGATGGCGACCGCGAGAACGTGCTGCCGGGCATCGATCTGCGCCTGGGCGCCGGCCACACGATGGGGCAGCAGTTCGTGACGATCGAAACGATGCGCGGCCCGGTGGTGGTCTCGGGTGACTGCGTCTATTCCTCCACCAACATCTGCGGACACAACCACGATGGCGTCTACGTGCCACTGAACAACGCGGTGGGGAGCGTCTGGGATCAGCTCAAGACCATCGACCGCATCAACGAGGCGATCGCGGGTGACCTGGGGCGCCTGATCATCCTCCACGACACCGAGCACTGGAAGAATTTCACGCTCCATCGGCAAGTCGATGGCTTCCGCATCATGCGTGTGTAGATGCGGAATGCAGAGCCTGTCATTTGTCCGGCTTAACGGTCCGCCGGGTTTTGCGACGTCGCACAAATATCCATCATGCGCGGCTTAACTTCTATCTCGACCAGTAGTTTTACACGCTAGAGAATGACTTTCTCTGAGCCTGGGTCGATGAAGTGGATGCGGTCTGTTTGTGGCTGGAGCCCCAACACCGCTCCAGGCCTGAGTTCATCGCTTGGCGCAAGGCGCGCTACGCAAGCCTCACCGGCAAGCTTCGCGTGCACCAGCGTTTCCATGCCGAGAGGCTCCACCATGGTCACTCTTGCCGGCTGGAGCTGGCCTGAGCCGAGACGGAAATGCTCGGGACGGATGCCCATCAGCATGGGTCTGCCGCGATAGGCGCTGAGCGCTGCGTCCTGCGAGGGTGGAAGGGACACGACTTCACCGGTCGCAACGCGGAAGGCGGGGCCGCCTTCATGCGCCTCGATCGTACCGGGCAGGAAATTCATGCCCGGCGAGCCGATGAAGCCTGCGACGAACTTGGTGGCAGGCTTGGAGTAGAGGAGCTGGGGCGGCGCCACCTGCTCGATGCGGCCCTTGTTCATCACCACCACGCGGTCGGCCAGGGTCATCGCCTCGATCTGGTCATGGGTGACGTAGACAGTGGTGGTCGGCACGCGGGCGTGCAGCTCTTTGATCTCCGTGCGCATCTGCACGCGGAGCTTGGCGTCGAGGTTGGACAAGGGCTCGTCGAACAGGAACACGCTCGGCTTGCGGATCAAGGCGCGTCCCATGGCGACGCGCTGGCGCTGGCCGCCCGAAAGCTGGCGCGGCTTGCGCTCCAGAAGCGGCTCCAGGCCGAGAATGCCGGCAGTTTCCGCAACGCGGCGCTTGATCTCCTCGCGCGGCGTGCGGCGCAGCTTAAGGCCGAAGGCGATGTTGTCGGCCACCGTCAGATGCGGATAGAGCGCATAGTTCTGGAACACCATCGCGATGTCGCGATCGCTCGGCTCGAGCTCGTTGACGCGCTTGCCCCCAATGCGGATCTCGCCGGCCGAAATGCTCTCAAGGCCCGCAATCATTCGCAAAGTGGTGGACTTCCCGCAGCCGGACGGCCCCACCAGCACGATGAACTCGCCGCCCACGACGTCGAGGTCGATGCCGTGAACGGTAGCGATGTCGCCGTAGGCTTTGGAAACCTTTTCGAGGACGAGTTCGGCCATGGGTGATGGTCCTTGTCTGGTGCGCGCGTGCGTCAGCTCTTCGCGAGCAGGTGTCCGCTTCGCAGCCAGAACGGTGCGAGGCAGAGAGGTGTGGCGGAGAGCGGCAGGATGTTCGGCTTGATCGCGATGCCGAGCTCTTCGCGCACGAACTTGCGGCGCGCCTCGATGCGCCGGGCGGTCTCGGGGTGTCTTGCTCGGAGTTCTTCCCGCAGCGCCTCGTCCGCGAAGAATACCGGGTCTTCGCAGTTCAGCGCCCAGTTTCCGGGCATGGGAACCGGGATCACGTCCACCTGAAACGCCATGCCCGAGGCAAGCTTGTCGGTCGAGTTCGGGCGCACGGGACTATGGGTCCACTCCTCGTAGCCCGTCAGGTGGCCAGGATTGAGCGCGGAGCCCAAGTCCCCTTCCGCGAGCTTGGCCGTCACAGCCTCGAAAAGCTCTCCGCCCGCGACCCCGATGTCGGCCGTCTCATACCAAGCGGACAGCCCCTCGAAATAGCTGGAAGCCGTCTTGAGGAAGGCATTGTTTTCCTTGTCGAACAGACCGGCGCGCGAGGCGAGCGCACCCCACATGCCCACAGCTGTCGTGATGCCGTCGCCGCGCTTGATGAGACGCCCGTTTGCGCTTCGCAACCCGATGACCGTCTCGCTGCCCGAGGCGGAAGCCAGCATCGTGTGCACGTTGAGCGGCTCGGCGGCGTAGCCCATGCGGCTTGCGGCCTGGAACTCGTCATCGCCCTCGCGCACGCCGGAGACGATGCGCCAGACGGCGAGCGAGGCACGGGTCGCAGCCCATTCGAAGGCGGCCAGTTGGTCCACGTCGAGCCTCGTCATCAGACCCTCGCCGGGGTGAAACAGGATCGAGGAAACGTCACGCACGCTGCCTTCTGCGCCCACCAAGCGGCGCAGCATCGCAAGATGCACCGCAGGTACGAAGAAGGCGTCGGACAGATCCTCGTCCTCCTCCGGCTCCAGATATTTCCAGCCCACCAGCCCCACGCTGTCGCCCTTCTTGATGCCGGCGTCGCGGAAGCGATCGAGAAGCCTTGGGAAGCGCGAGCGGTCCTGCCCCATCAGGCTGAGCGACTGGGCCACCAAAACGTCCAGTCCCGGCAGCCCGGCCAGCGGGGCATAGGATTGGGACTCGTTGCCGGCGAGCAGCACGCGCCGCTCGTTCGGCCCGATCAGCAGAAACGCTTCCTCGAAACGCGGCTCGAAGCCCGACAGATAAGCGATGGCCGCAATATGCTCGCGGTCGGAATAGACCACGAGCCAGTCCGTGTTCGCCTTCTCGTAGGCCGCGCGCACGCGGGTCTCGTAGGTCGACCCGGGTATCCGCGGCGCCTGATGCGCCGCACCGAAGTCAGGTAGTGATATGGGCTTGAGTTCCACAGTCATGCAGCATGCCTCTTGCAATTCGGCGCACTATTCGTCGCCGTAGAGCGCCTCTTCGGGGCGCCAGGAAAAGTCACGGTCGAGCGGGAAGGTGGGCCGCGGCAGGCTCCTGCGGTCGAGCCGCGTCATGTCGAGCTGCGAGGTGCCGTCGCTCAGAAGCAGGATGTGGCGCGCGGCCATGTCTTCGAGTTGTGGATGGAGATAGCCGAGCTTCACCACAAAAGCCTTGTGGGCGAGCGGATCGATGCCCATCGCCTCGAGATGCGCCGGCGTGGTGATGCCGATGGGCTGGGCATGGAAGCTTGCGAGCAGGTGGCCGATCCGCACGAGTGCCCATGCGCTTTCGCGGGACCGGTAAGGCTGGAAGCCGCCGAGTTCCAAGACCTCGCCGCAGGCCAACACATGGGCGGAGACGTCTCGCGTCGTCTTGGGCCGGGAAATGTGCTCGGCCCCAAGCGTAATCACGACATCCGCCCCCTCGCCCGCCGCAACGAGCTTTGCGACCGTCTCAGGCGCTGTGATGCCCAGGATCGCGACGTCGCGCACTTCGGGATCGTCGAGTGCTGCCTGAAGCACGCTCGTGAGATCGCCCGCGGCGCCCGCGGTGGTGTTGTCGCCAGCGTCGGAGACGAAGACCGGCCGCTCGGCGCAGCTTGCGGCACGCGCCAAGCCTTCGCCCACTTCGGCCGTTTCCATGCGCAGCCGGAACTCCTCGCGCTGGTCCCAGATGGCCTGGCCAAGCGCCATCGCTTCCCTGCGCGCGAGACCGGGATCGCCGTCGCTGACTACGATCGCCGTGGCCGCCGTCCAGGGACGGTCGTTCCACGCGAAGCCGACCAGGATGTTGGCTTCCATGATGCCTGGCTTCCCGTCGATGCCCGGCAGGCTTCCGTAGAGTTCGCGTGCGGGCGTAGCTGCCGTCACGGCAGTCTCGCCGGGGATGAGGATCGGCACGCTAACGGCCGCTTTCTTCGGCGTAAGCCCCTCTCGGATCACGCGCAGGAGCTGGTCAGCCGCGCGAAAGCCCGTCTCGCGGTCGTCGCGATGGGGCGCGGTGCGCAGCACGCTGAGCACGGTCACGGCTTCCAGCAATTCCGGCGTCATGTCGCCATGCAGATCGAGCGCAAGCGCAAGCGGAACGGAAGGGCCTATGAGGTTGCGAACCGCTACCACAAAATCTGTGTCCGCGTCGTGGGCAAGGCCGTCCACTTCGAGCGCGCCATGGTTGACCACGAGCACGCCGTCGAACGGACCCTGTGCGGCAAGCAGGGCCAGCGCCTCTTCCTTCACCTCCCGATAGGCATCCGCCGTCAGCGGACCACCGGGCAGCGCAGTCGCCCACTGCAGCGGAACGGCCTCTGCACCCGGCTCATCGGCGATGCGCTGGAGCATGCCGCGTACCATCCACAGGTCACCGTCGCGCATCTGTTGCCCGCAATAGCGCTGGACGGCCGCCCGGCCGGTGTGAAGGGGCGAGTCCAGCATGATTTCGATGGACAGGCCGACAATGGCGATGCGCATGCTGTTGTTGCTCGTCTGGCTCATGGAGATGAATGGTCCGTCACGGAAACACGCCCTCGCCTTCAAGCCCGGTGACGCCGTCGAGCGCCAGAGCGATGCCGCCGAGATAAGGCTGGTGCACGGAGATTTCGGAGAACACGAACCGCGTCGCCTCGGCCATCCGCGGGTGAGCGAGGCGCGCCACGCCGCGCTCGAGTGCCGGGCGGATGAAGCGCTCCGCGCGCGCCATGTCACCACCAAACGCCATCACCGGCGGGTTGAAGGTGTTGATGAGGCTGGCCACTGCCGAACCCAGAATGCCGCCGGCCTGTTCGAGCACGGCGAGTGTGATGGCGTCACCCGTCTCCGCGCGCTCGATGATCTCGCCTAGAGACGCCACCGGCCTGCCCGAGGCGGCGCCGATCTCACGGGCGAGACCCGGCGTGGACAGGTAGGCCGACAGGCACCCCGCCGACCCGCAGGAGCAGATGCGCCCCTGTGGCACGACTTTGAGATGACCCAGTTCGCCGGCCAGCCCGTTCATGCCGAGATAGGTTTCGCCGTCGAGAAACAGCGCGCCGCCGACGCCCGAGCCCGAGAACAGGTAGATGAAGTCCTTGATGCCGACGCAGGCGCCGAACAGGTGCTCGGCGGTGGCAGCGGCCTTGCCATCATTGCCGACATAGATGGGGGACGCGATCTCGCGGCGCAGGAGGTCGAGCACCGGCACGTCGCGCCAGCCGAGCACCGGCGCGTGGAGCAGCACCCCATCACGGTCGATCAGGCCAGGCAGGGACACACCGATGCCGAGCAATGGCGCATCCCGACCGCTTGCCGCCCGCACCGTCTCGATGCCCGCTGTAGCATGCGCGGCGAGGCTCCCGACCTTTCCATCGAACTCCATCCGATGCTGCGCGACCGGCTGCCCGTCGAGGCCGCTCGCCACGAACACCGTTTCCCCGAGGTCTACCTGGACACCGACGAGAAGCCCGCTCTGCGGCGAAATGGCCAGGCCCTCCGAGGGACGGCCCGGCCGGTTCTCGCTTTGCTTTGGCGCGCGCATCACGAGGCCCATGACACTGAAGCTGTTGATCACCGACGACACCGTGGACTTGTCAAAGCCCGTCTTCTCGATGATGTCGCGCTGCGAGATCTGCGGCTCGAGCCGGATGCAGTGGAAGATTTCGTTGGCGTGGAAGCGCCGGGTGAATGAGCTTCTCACGCCCGCCTCCCTTTTTTCTTTTGTGAAGAAAAAATTGGCTCAAGTCGAGAGGTGTTGTCAAGCTTCATCGACTTGGGCGCTTTGCTCCGATCGGCTTGGCAGCTGATTTTGCGTCCACATTAGTGAATTTCGCTTCGCAATTGCGACCTCTCAACGAGACTCAGTCATGCAAGCATGATTTTTCCCGTTGACAGCCCTCGAATTCCCCGCCAGTTTTTCTTTCACAAAGAGAAAAGCCGTACTGCCCTTTGGTGGGGTCGGTGCAAGGCCGAAAGGGAACATGGGATGATCATGAAACGAGTCCGCGCGCTTGCAGCCACCTTCGGCATGCTGGCCTCCGCCACCGCACTCGCTGGCCACGTGCAGGCCCAGGAGCGACCCGAGATCTGGCACTACTATGCTGCCGGCTCGGAAAAGGCCGGCATCGACGCCATGATCGACTATGCCAACACGCAAAACCCCGAAAACACAGTCGGCCAACGTGTGATACCCGGAAATGTCGTGGAGTTGCGCCGCCAGCTCCAAACCGCTCTCCTCGGTGGCCAGCCGCCAGCAGCCTATCAGAGCTCCATGGCGTCCGAGTTGAAGACTTTCGTCGACGGCGGGCGCCTGCACGACCTTTCCAAGGTCTGGACCGAAATCAAGGGAGACGAGATTTTTCCTGAAGGCATCCAGCGCGTGGTGAAGATCGGCGGCAAGCCATACGGCATCCCGTTTGACCTCTCTCTCATCAACAACGTCTTCTACAACAAGGCGATCTTCGACGAGCATAAGCTCGCCGCGCCGAAGAACTGGGAAGAGCTGACCGCAGCCTGCAAGACCTTGCGCGATGCGGGCATCGAACCTCTCGGCAATGCCGGTGGCCCCTTCTGGAGCCTGTACAATTTCTATGCGCCGCTCGTCTCCACCGTCGGCGCGGAAGGCTACTACAAGATCGCCAGCGGCGAGCTTGGCTTCGACACGCCCGAGTTCCGCAAGGCGCTCCAGCTTTATCGCGACACGATGGTGAGCTGCTACGCCAAGAACTGGAGCGGCAAGACCTGGACGCAGACCGCCGACGATGTGGTGAACGGCAACACCGGCATGTTCATGATGGGCATCTGGGCCGCCGCCTACTTCAAGCAGGCAGGCTTCGCACCCGGCGAGAAGTTCGACGTTTTCCCCGCCCCCGGCACCGACGGCAAGGTGATCTTCCAGATGGATGCCTTCGCGGTTCCCGAAGGCACGGAAACGACGATCGCGGCTGCCGAAGCCTTCATTCGTGCGGCGACCTCGCCCAAGGGCCTCGAGTCCTTCGCGGTGCCGAAGGGTTCGCTTGCCCCGTCCACTGCCGTGCCCGCCACTATCTACGACTATGCCGGCAAGAAGTTCGCAGAGCAGTATGCGGCGGCGTCCGAGGCCAACGCGGTTCTGCCCAACCTCTTCTTCCTGCTTCCCACCAAGGTCGGCACCGAACTGGGCAACCAGATCGAGCGCTTCGCCATCGATCCGTCCGAAGCGACCGAGAACGAGGTGATCGCAACGCTCGAGGCCGTGCGCCAGGAAGCGCTCGCCGAGGAAGCCTTCACCAAGTGGTGAGAGCCTAAGCGAAGCGCGTGCCGGGCCCGTCCCGGCACGCGCCCCACGTTCTCTCGAACGAGACCCAATCGACGGAGCCGTGGTCCATGGCGCAGACGCCCGCCCGAGCCGGATGGTCCAGGACCACCCTCACCTTCACGGCCTTTCTGGCCTTGCCGGTCGCGTTGTTTGCGGTCTTCTTCGTCTACCCCATCATTTCCACCTTCTTCTTGTCGCTACACGACTGGGACGGCGTCTCGCAGACGATGCGCTACATCGGCTTGCGCAACTATTGGGTGCTGGCCGCCCAGCCCCGCTTCTTCCACGCGGTGCTCAACAACATCTCCTGGCTCGTCTTCATGCTGCTCGGCCCAACCGCGCTCGGCCTTCTGCTCGCCGCTGTGCTGGATCGCGGATTGCGCGGCGAGCGCTTCTTCCGCATAGTCTTCTTCCTGCCCTTCACGATACCGGCCGTTGCCGTTGCGGCCATCTGGCGCTGGGTCTACGAACCCTCCAACGGCCTCCTGACCACGTTGATGCGCAATGTCGGCCTGGGCGGCTGGGCGCAGAACTGGCTGGGCGACCCGGCGATCGTGAATTTCGCGCTCATGGGCTCCGTCCTGTGGTGGACCACGGGCTTCGCCTTCCTCGTCTTCTTCGCCGGGCTCCGCAACATACCCGTCGAGCTTCTGGAAGCCGCCCGCATCGAGGGCGCTAGCGCATGGCAGAGCTTCTGGCGCGTCTCCTTCCCGCTGCTTTGGCCCTCGACCATCATCGTGCTTGGCATTTCTGCCATCGACGCCATGCGCCTGTTCGACATCGTCTGGGCAACCACGGCGGGCGGTCCCGCCTATGCGTCGGAAGTTCTTGCGACTCAGATGTACGACGTCGCCTTCGGCCGCTTCGAGATGGGCCGCGCGAGCGCCATCTCGGTCTACCTCCTTCTGATCGCAGGCGTCGTGATCATGCCCTACATCGCGTACATGTCGCGACGCGTGGCCGACAGCGAGGCCGACTGATGAGCGCGCAAGGCATCGGAAGGCGCGGCCCCGTCCCGTATGCGGTCGCGATCGTTTTTGCGCTCATTTTCATCGCACCACTCGCACTCGCCGCGCTCACCTCTCTCAAATCGCCGGCCGAGATCACACGCGTCTTGGCGCTTCCCACCGAACTCTACTGGCAGAATTATGCCACGGCCTTCGAGCGCATGGGGCGCACCCTGTTCAATTCGCTGGCCATCACCGCGCCCGCCGTGGTGCTGTCCATCGCCATCGGAGCCATCGCCGCCTACCCGCTCGCCTTCATGCACGGGCGCGGCGGGCGCTTCACCTATTTCGTGCTCCTGACGGGCATGCTCGTGCCGTTTCAGATCGTGCAGATTCCGCTCTTCTTCCTGATCCGCACGCTCGGCCTTTACGATACGATCTGGGGTCTCTGGTTGGTGCACACGGCCTATGCCATCCCCTTCTGCACCTTCTTCATGCGCAACTTCTTTTCGTCGGTTCCACGCTCCATGTATGAAGCAGCCCGCATCGACGGATGCAGTGCCGCAGCCTACTTCTGGCGCCTCCTGCTGCCCGCATCGGCTTCGGGCTTGTCCGCGCTCGCCATCATCCAGAGCCGCGCCATCTGGAACGATCTCCTTTTTGGCATGACATTGACCAGCAGCGACAACGCACGGCCCGCAACGGTTGCCATCGCGGGCTTCGCTTCGAGCCTGCAGGTCGAGTACGGTCCGCTGATGGCGGCGACGCTGGTCTCCACCGTTCCCGTGATGCTGGCCTTTCTCATCTTTCAGAAGTCGTTCGTGCGCGGCTTGCTCGGCGGCTCGGGCAAGTGACGACGCTCCGCGCGGTTCTCGATCGCATCATCCCAGCGGATGAATGGCCTTCGGCCACGCAGGCAGGCGTCGACCGCTTCGTTCTGGCGCTTTGGCGAAACGGCTCGGACACCTCGGAAGCGGAAACGCTGGCTGGCTTTGCCGCACTCGACGCACTGGCGCAGGAGACCGCATCCGAAAGCTTCGCCGGCTGCTCCGAAGCACTCCAGGACGCCATGCTTGCGGCCTTCACCGAAGCGCCATGGTTCCGGCATCTCTGCGAGCTCGCGGCCGAAGGCTTCTACGCCAACCCGGCCAACGGCGCGAACCCCGATGCCGCGAGTTGGCGCATGGTCGGCTACCGGCACGGACTGCCCGAGGGTCCCGATGGCCCGCCCGCCGATCCGACCGAGGCGCGCATCGGCAGGCTCTGGGCGTGAGCGCGGATTTCGACGCGATCGTGGTGGGCGCGGGCGCCGCAGGTGGGATCGCCGCATGCGTGCTGGCGGAGGCGGGCAAACGCGTCCTGCTCGTGGAGCAGGGCCGCTGGCGGTCGCACGCCGACAGTGGCCATCGCGACCACCTGCGCAATCACCGCCTTCAGGTGCATGGCGTGAACACGGGGCCCGCCACGGACGGCCACCCCCGCGTCTTCGTCGACCCATCGGACCAAGCGCATGTGGTGCGCCCCCATGAGGACGCTTACCACAACAACGCTTCCGCCGTGGGCAGCGGAACCCTGCTCTATGGCGGGCTGGCCTGGCGGTTTCATCTCGACGACTTCCGCATGAAGAGCCGATACGGCACGCCGCCCGGCTCCTCGCTCACGGATTGGCCGATCACCTATGCCGACCTTGCTCCCTGGTATGAGCGCGCCGAGCATGAGATCGGCGTTTCCGGTGAGGCGTCCGATCCCCATGCAGGTCCGCGCGAACGCGACTATTCTATGCCCCCGCTTCCGCCCAAGCCCGCCACTGCACGGCTGCGCGCGGGTGCTGCCCGCCTCGGGCTCAACACGTTTTCGCCCCCAATCCTCGTCAACACGGTACGCCGCGACGGGCGCCGCGCCTGCATCCAATGCGGCTCCTGTGTTGGCTTCCCTTGTCCGAACGGAGCCAAAAACGGCACGCAGAACACCGTCATCCCGCGAGCGCTCGCAACGGGACGATGCGAACTCATGACCGGCGCCGTGGTCGAGCGGATTGCAACCGATGCCGCGGGGCGTGTCGTCGGCATCGATCTCATCGATCTGGAAAGCGATGAGCCAGCGGTTCGCCGGCGGATCACCGCGCGCGCGGTAGTGGTGTCGGCAGGCGCCATCGAAAGCGCGCGATTGCTTCTGGCCTCCCGCTCCGACGCCGAGCCACACGGCCTGGGGAACAATCGCGACCTCGTGGGCCGCAATCTCCAAGGCCACTTCTATCCCACAGTGTTCGGCCTCTTCGAGGACGAGGTCGAAAACAGCCAGGGCCCGGGCGTCACGATCGCCACCACCGACTTTGTCCACGGCAACGAGGACGTGATCGCGGGCGCGATGCTGGCCGACGATTTCGTGATGCTGCCCGCCATTTTCTGGAAACAGGCCCTGCCGCCCGATCTCCCGCGTTTCGGCCTGGCGGCCAAGCATTTCATGCGCGACAACTTCCGGCGCGTGACGCAGATCAAAGGTCCAGTGCACGAAGTGCCGAATCCCGACTGCCGGGTTACGCTGGACCCACAGGTGACGGATCGCAACGGCCGCCCCGTCGCGCGGCTGAGCGGCGTGGCGCACCCTGAAACGATGCGCACGGTCGCCGCCATGCACGGAAAAGCCAGAGAATGGCTCGAAGCATCGGGTGCCGTGCGAACCTGGGGCGGCCTCCCGAAGGCTCGCCTTTCAGCCGGCCAGCATCAGGCGGGGACCTGCCGCATGGGAGAAAGCGAGCGGGTGTCGGTGACCGACCCGTTCGGCCGCGTCTGGGGCCACGAGAACCTCTTCGTGAGCGATGCCTCCCTGCACCCGACCAACGGTGCCTACAACCCCGTTCTCACCATCATGGCGATGGCATTTCGCAATGCTGATCGGATGGCGAAATTGCTGTAAGGCACATTCACGACAACACTTCCAAAAATAAAATAATTTAACACATCTAACGCAGGCATTTCTTGGAAATAGATGCCAGAATAGACAACAGAATTACTGCAAAACCGCTTTCTAAGAACAGCCCTCGTTCTACTGACCAACCTATCTTGCTACCAGGCGGCGAAGCGCTTTGACATGGGCTCATCCGGCGTAAATCGGTGATGGAGTCTGCGTCGCCTCCGTTGTGATACAAACAAGAGAAGGATTGAGCACGACTCAAGCCTGGCGACCCGGAAGCGCCGCCTTCATGCAAGAATTGATCATCGCGAGAGACCGAACTCGATGTCCGACAACGAGACCGCCATCAAGACACTGCAGGACTTCATCGAGAAGGACCGCGATTTCGTGGTCGATCTCACCCGCGATCTCGTGCGCATCCCTTCCGTGAACCCGAAATTCGAGACCGGCTACGGCTTGAATCGCGAGGGGGACGTTCAATCCCTTCTGGAGCCGATCCTGAAGGACGAAGGCTTCGCCACCGAGCAATTCGAGGCCCTGCCGGGGCGGCCGAACCTGATCGGGGAGAAGGGGGGCTCGGAAGAAAGGAGCCTGATCCTTTGCGGCCACATCGATGTGGTGCCGGTGGGAGCGCTCAAGGAGTGGACGGTCGATCCATTCGGGGGCGAGATCAGGGACGGGCGCCTCTACGGCCGCGGCTCGATCGACATGAAGGGGGGGGTTGCGGCTTGCGTCGCTGCGATGCGCGCGATCAACCGCGCCGGCATCACGCTTGACGGCCGCCTGGCGCTTCACTCGGTGGTGGACGAGGAGGCCGGCGGCGGCGGGGCCATCGCCAACGTCAAGCGCGGCAACCTCGCCAAAGGCATCGTGGTGGCGGAGCCGAGTTGGGGCGATGTGTTTCCGGCCGAGGGTGGGCTCGAGTGGGCGCGCATCACCATCCGCGGACGCAACGGCCATTCGGCCTTCCGCTTCAACGAGATCTTCCCGCAGCAGCACACGAAGGAGCGGCTGGCTCCGGCCGTCAACGCGATCGACATCGCCGCGCGCTTCATCGCAGCAGTGCACCAGTTTGAGCGCAACCGCGTGCAGGCAAGGAGCCATCCGCTGCTGCCGGCCGGCATGAACACCATCAACATCGGCGCGATGTGGGGCGGCACCGGGCTCGGCGAGAACGGCTTGCCCTCCGTGATGACAAACCCCGCGATCATCCCGGATGTCGCGGTGCTCGACCTCGACATGAAGTTCCTGCCCGACGAGACCTCCACGCAGTATCGCCGGGAGTTCGAAGCCTTTGTCGATCACTTCTGTCAGATGGACGAATGGCTGAAGAAGAACCCCGTCAAAATCGAGTGGGAATTGGGCGGCCTGCATTTCCCGCCGGTCAACACGCCTATCGATCATCCGATCGTCACCTCATTGGTGAAGCGTCAAGGTGAAATCGGCAAGGCGGCGGAAGTGAAGGGCTTCATCGCAGTGGCCGACATCGCCCACTATGCGGGCGCAGGTGTCCAAGGCGCGATCTTCGGCCCGGCCGGCGACGGTTTCCACTCGACCGACGAGTATGTCGACATCGAGAGCCTGGTGAGAAGCGCCAAGGTGATCGCGGCGACCGTGATCGACTGGTGCGGCGTCAGGGCCTGAACACCCGTTGCGATCGGAGGCGGGGTCTGCACCCGATGCGCGAACCGCCTCCGCTCACTTTCGCGAGCGCGCCACGAAGTTGGCCGCGCTCCGCAGCATGCCCATGATCCCGCCGGGATAGACCAGCATCACCACGATGATGAGCAACGCGGTGATGATCGGGCGCCATGCGCCGAAATCCGCCATGCTTTCGGAGAACACCGTCAGCACGAAGCTCGCGATGATCGCGCCGTAGATGGTGCTCGTGCCGCCCAGCAGCACCATCGACAAGATGATGGTGGCAAGGCTCATGCCGAACACCTCGACTGAGGCGTTGCGCTGGTAGGCTGCATAGAAGGCGCCGGCGATGCCGGTGAAGAAGGCGCTTGCGGCGAGCGTGATCAGGCGCTGTCGGGCGAGCGAGATGCCGCGGCTCACCGCATATTCCTCGTTGTCGCGCAGCGCCACGATGCTGATGCCCAACCGCGAGCGCACGAAGACGCGCAAAAACACCGTACTTAGCGCGAGCATGGCGAGCGCGATGTAGAAGTAGGCGAACTTCGCGTCGCGCACCATGTTGTGGTCGAACCAGGTGACGGTGGGAATCCGCACGATGCCCTGCGTGCCGCCGGTGTAATCCGACTGGCTGAGGATCACCTGCATGACGAGCTGCGCGAAGCCGAACGTCACCAGGATGATGTAGATGCCCTTCAGCCGGAGGATGGGGATGGTGACGGCCACGGCTGCGATCACCGCGAAGATGCCGGACACCGCCAGCGCGACCCAGGGATCCACTCCCGCGAGCTTGGTCAGCAGGCTGTAGGAATAGACCCCGATGCCGAAGAGCGCGAGGTGGCCGAAGTTGAACACGCCGCCATAGCCGAGGCTCAGGTCCCAGTTTGAGGCGACCACGGCATAGATGAACACCATGATCAGCACGTGGCGGCTGTAGCTGTCGGTGAAGACGAAGGGTAGCAAGGCGAGAAGGGCAAAGCCGATTGCAAGGCCCATAGCCTCGCGCCGCCAGCCGATGCGTCCGGGCGTCGGCGGGGCCGGCTGGGCGTTGCTCATTGCCGACATGTCGATGCTGCTCAAGCCAGCCCCCGGCTGCCGCTGGAGGAGAACAGGCCTTCAGGTTTGACCATCAGCGTCAGGATCAAAGCTGCGAACAGGAGTGCCGGCGTCCAGTAGAGGCCGAAATAATAGGAGCAGATCGCCTCGAAGAAGCCGATCACATAGGCCGCGAAGATGGGTCCGGATACGCTGGATATGCCGCCGAAGACCACGACGATCAGCGCTTTGAGAAGCGGCTCGGCACCCATCACGGGCGACATGAAGCGGTAGCCGCCGAGAAAGATGCCCGCGAGCGCGGCAAGCGCTGCCGCGATCCCGAAGGCGAGGCCGTAGAGCATGGGGACGTTGAGGCCGACCAGTCGGCTCGCATCCTCGTTCTGCGCGACCGCGCGAAGCGCGAGCCCGAGCCGGGTGCGGTTGAGGAAGAACCAGAGCGCGCCCAGGATCAGCGGCGTCACCAGAATGATCGCTATCTGGTGCAGAGACACGCCGATCGAACCCAGCATGACGTTGCCGGTCGCGAGCGGCGGGATCTGCTTGGAGCGGGGTCCCCAGAGCTCCAGAACACCGTTCTCGATGAGGGAGCCCGCAGCAAGCGTGGTGATCACCACCACCAGCACGAGGTTTGAGCGGCCGATCAGCGGGCGCACCACGCTTGCCTGCAGCGCCCAGCCGACGCCCGCCATGGCGAGCACCGCGATCGGAAAGGCGAGATAGGCCGGCAGGCCCCACGTCACCAGCTGCCAGGCGAAATAGGCGCCGAGCATCATGAAGACGCCGTGGCTGAAATTGAACACCCCGATCGTCGTCCAGACGAGCGCGAGGCCCACCGCCATCATGGCGTAGAGCGAGCCCTGGAACAGCCCGCCGAAGAGGATATCCGCAGCAGCCGTCATCTTAGTGCCCGAAATACATCGCCATGATCGCGGAGTGGTCCAGGCTTTCGCCAGGCTTGATCTCCGTTTCGACTTGGCCATGGTTGAGGAAGTAGAGGTGCCGGCTGAGTTCGAGCAGGAACTCGACATCCTGCTCGACCACGATCAGGGGCACGCCGCTCTTGGAGATTTCCAGCACTGACTTGCAGAGTTCGTCCTTGATCTTGGGCGCCAGGCCCAGGGTAGGCTCGTCGAGGATGAGAAGCTTGGGGTGGCTCATCAGCGCCGTGCCGATCGACACCATCTGCCGCTCCCCGCCCGAGAGCGTGCGCACGCGCTGACGCCAGCGCTCGCCGAGCTTGGGGAAGAGCGCCAGGACTTTCTCGCGGTTCTCGGCCTCGTGCGGGCGGGCACGCGGCGAATAGGCGCCGAGCGCCATGCAGTCGGCGATCGTCAGGTCGGGGAACAGCGTGTTGCCCTGCGGCACATGGATCAGTCCCTTGCCGACGATGGCCCGGCTTCCGAAGCCCGTGATGTCTTCGCCGTCGAAGACGATCCGGCCGTGACGCGGCTTCAGAAGGCCAGAGACGGCGCGCAGAAGCGTCGTCTTGCCGTGCCCGTTGGGGCCGAAAAGGCCGACATTTCCGAAGCGGCCGGCTTCCACGGAAATCTTGTCGAGCACGGTCACCCGGCCATAGCCGGCCGAAAGTTCGGAAACGCTGAGCATGGAAGCGGTCACGCCGCTCTCCGCGTGCCGAGATAGGCTTCGATCACCTTCGGGTCCTCGATCACCGACCGCGGCTCGCCGAGCGCCAGCACACGCCCCTGGTTGAGCACCAGAAGATGCTGCGACAGGCTCATGAGGAAGGTCAGAACGTGCTCGATCAGCAGGATGGTGATGCCGCGCGACGCGATCCGGCGGATCAGCTCGACGGAAGCCTCGATCTCCGGCTTGGTCAGGCTGGAAGCCGGCTCGTCCAACAGCAGCATCTTGGGCTTCATCGCGATGGCGGTGGCGAGCATCAGGCATTTGCGCTGATAAACGGAAAGCTCCCCGGCGAGCCGGCCGAAGGCGGCCGTGTCGAAGCCCGCGAAGACCAGCGCTTCAGCCGTGGCCTCGCGCGCCTCGGAAGCCGGCATCTTCTGCGCACCGAAGCTCGCGCCCATCAGAGCGTTCTCGAACACGGTCAGCCCGTCGAAGCTCGTTTCCCGCTGGAAGGTACGTGCGAGACCCCGGCGCGCGATGCCGTTGCCGCTGCGCCCCTGGATCTCCTCGCCGTCGAAGCGGATCGTGCCCCGGTCGGGGCCGAAGGGAATGCCCGTGATGGTGTTGAAGAGGGTGCTCTTGCCGCTGCCGTTCGGGCCGGCGATCCCGAAGATCTCGCCGGCCTCGACGGTGAAGCTGACGCCGTCGACCGCCTTCAGCGATCCGAAGGACTTGGCGACGCCGTCGAGTTCCAGAAGCGCCATGCTCCTTACTGCATCCAGGGCTGGGCCTTGAACTCCCCTGTCGCATACTGCGTCGGCGAGATCAGCACGCGCTGGCCGTCCCAGATCTGGAAGAAGGTGATGGGGATGAAGTCGTCGCCCTGCATCGCCAGATGCGTTGCCTGGTCGAACTTCAGGCGCCCGGCGGCGATCTGCTTGTCGGTCTCGCCGATGGCTTTCATGACAGCCTGGTGATCGGATGCGTCGCCCGCCTTCTTCAAGGCATCGAAATAGACGTAGACCGTCTCATAGAGGGCGATGCCGTAGGTGCCGGATTCCGTGCCGTACTTCGCCTTGAACTTGTCGGCGACCTCGGCTGCGCGGGGGTTCTTCGGGGTCGTGAGCGGGCCTCCGAGAAGGTTGTAGACGATGCCGTTCGAGTTCGCCTTGGTAAGCTCCACGAATTCGGGAACGCTCGGCGCATATTGCAGGAACACCAGGCTCTTGGTCGGTTGCTCCATGAACTGGTTCAGGAAGGAAGCCGAGTTGCCCGGCAGGTAATCGGTGTTGATGACGACATCCGGCACGTCGGCGCGCACCTTGGCCAGGATCGAGCGCCAGTCGGTCACTTCGCCGAAGGGCACGATCTCGTCGACCGTGACGGTCCAGCCCTCTGCGGCGAAGGTCTTCTTCATGCCTTCCGAGATCGTCTTCGAATAGGCGTTGTCCGACGAAATGATCGCCACCTTCTTTGATCCCTGCGGGATCTTGCCTTCTTTCGCCAGCTTCTCGACGAAGAAGGTGACATCGGTGTTGTAGGCATCGAAGGAAGGCGTCATCGACCAGCAGCAGCCGTACTTTTCCGGCTCGGGCGCGATGATGTCGCGCGTCTGCTGGGAGGTGGCGGAGAGGATGTAGGGCATCTCCGCCTCGGCCATGTTGTCGATCTCGAAATTCGTCAGGCTGGCATAGCCGGTGGTCATGAAATGCACGTCCTGGTCGCCGAGCAGGCGCTCCACCGCACTCGTGACATTGCCGGCCGACTGATCCTTGACGTCGCCGACCGCGAGCTCGAGCATGTCGCCGTTGAAGCCGCCGGCCGCGTTGATCTCGTCGATGGCGAGCTGGGCACCGCGCTGGTATTCCTGGCCATCGGCGGCGGCGGGACCTGTCAGCGGCGCGAGCAGGCCGATCTTGATCGTGTCGGCCGAAGCAGGCCCTGCGGCAACGCCGAGCGCCGCAACGGAAACACCGAGCAGAGCGCGGCGCAGCCGGCCCTTGATCCCCACACCAACCATCGTTCGACCCCTCGCATGCGCCCTCGTTCAAGAGGGTTGTTTCATTTCCAATCTAGGCACACATGCTTCCTCTTGAAAAGAGATTTTCACTCCTCGACCCCGCCATTCTGCACGGATTATAAACGCTGGGCGAAAGTGATGACGAATTGGGCATTTCAGCCGAGAGGGGATCAGGTCGTGGCCACCAGAAAGTTCAAGCTCGACACCAGCCATGGCGAACTGGCAGTGCGCGAAAGCGCGGGCACCGGCATGCCCGTCATGATGATCCACGGCAACTCCTCCATGAGCGAGGTCTTCCGCAACCAGTTCGATGGTGCGATCGGCGCCAAGTACCGGCTGATCGCGGCCGATCTGCCGGGCCATGGGGATTCGAGCGACGCCACGGATCCCGACCGGAGCTACAGCATGCCGGGCTATGCGGACGCCATGACGGAGGTTCTGCACAAGCTCGATGTGCCGCAGGCCGCCATCTTCGGCTGGTCGCTCGGCGGCCATATCGGGCTCGAGATGATCGGGCTCTATAAGGGAATGCTCGGCATCATGATCACCGGCACCCCGCCCGTCGCCGCCAAGGACGTCGAGAACGGCTTCCGCCCGAGCCCGCATATGGGTCTTGCCGGCAAGCGCGACTTCACGCCCGAGGACACCGACGCCTATGCGCGCTCCACCTGCGGCGAGCCCTTCGATCAGATGCTGCACGATGCCGT
>QFNI01000136.1 GCA_003240775.1 Mesorhizobium amorphae
CGTCATGCTCGCCCGCATGAAGGCGGCGGCCTCCGGGGCGGGCGCGCAGATCCGGCTGGTGATGACGCGCATCGCCTCCTCGACGATCTCCTCGTCGCTGGCCCCCTCCTGGATCCTCGCGAAGCTCATCCCGGTCGCGGCGACGTCCAGCAGCAGGAAGGCGAGGTCGTTGCCGGGCCGGCCGTCTCTCGCGGCCGCCCTGGCGTCACGCCTCAGGAGCGTGGCGGCGGAATCCGTAAGCCTCCTCGTCCTCACGGCCCGGACTCCGGCTCGCTCGCCCTTTCGTGGGTGAGCGCGTCGACCACGGCGGTGATCCCGTCGGCGGTCAGGCCGAAGGGCGGGAACCCGTCGTCCAGCAACACCCCGTCGCCGGCCGCCTTCCCCAGGTCGCTCTCGGTCATGCGGATGACGAATCGCCCCTCCGGCTCCGCCCCCTCCGCCTCCCGGGCGGGCGCGTCGTGAAAGGAGACCAGCCGCTCGCCCGCCTCGTTGACGGCGCCGCCGCGCGCGCCGTATCGCTCGCCGGGGTCGCATACGGTCACGACGACGTCGGCGGAGAGGCCGTGGACGGTGATGAGGCGTCTCGACATGATGTGTCCTCCGGGTCCCTCATGATCGGCCCGAATCGGGAAAGACGCAACCGGCAAAAGGGTTCCGCGACGTGAGGGCCGGCTCATCGCACCGTTTCGCACCCTCCGGAGAGCCATCCGTCCGCGTCGGCGGATGAGGCGCCGGTCCTCTCGTTGCGGACCAGCCTGAAGGGGTGAAGCACGATCGTGACGGCGTGCCCGCCGAAGCCGGCCGGCCCGCCGCCCTCCCGGGCCGCTTCCGTCTCCGCCCGTTTCGCCGCCGCGGCCGCCGCGGCGACCCGGTCCGACAGGGTCCTCATCGCGATCCGCAGGTTCTCGTGCTGGGAGCGAAGCGCGCTCTTGGCGCTGATCCCCGTGGGGACGTGGGTCACCCGGACCGCGCTGTCGGTGGCGTTGCGGTGCTGCCCGCCCGGGCCGGTGTCGCGATACGTCTCGACGCGGATCTCCGAGCGCGGGATGTCCGCGGCCGGCCCGTCCCGGCCGGATCTGGGAATCACGCTGACCAGGCAGAACGAGGTCTGCCGGCGGCCCGCCCCGAACGGGCTGATCCGGACCAGCCGGCGCTTCCCGGCGCCGCGCGCGAACTCGGCGAACGCGCCCGGGCCGGACACGGACAGGGTCGCCTCCCGCAGGCCGCAGAGGTCGTCCCGGGTCTCGTCCTCGACCTCGACGTCCAGGCCGAGCCGGCCGGCTCGCGCGATCGTCTCGCGCAGGCTCATCTCGGCGAAGTCCCGCGCGTCCGCGCCGCCGGCCCCGGCCGAGATCGTGACGACCGCGGCGTCCCCGGCGGGGGCGCCGCGGCGGCGAAGCGCGCGCAGCAGCCGCTCGGCCTCGACGAGCGCCTCCGCGGCCAGGTCCGGGTCCTCCGCCGCCTCGGCGAGGAGGTTGAGGGAACCCGCGCCCCTCGCCAGGGAGAGGTCCGCTCTCGCCTCGGCGAGCGCGGCCGCGGCCGCCCGACCCCTCGCGCCGTCCCCGGACCAGGCCAGGGGGTCCGACAGCTCCTCCTCTGCGATCGCCGCGGCGCGTTCGGCCGCCCGCGCGTCGATCCCCCTCGCCGCGATCCTCGCGGCCTCCAGCACGTCCTTCGTTCGGGGATCCATGTCGCCCCTCCTTCCCGCTTCTGACCGTTGACGCTCATCGGCGCGCACGCGCGCGCCGCCCGCGATCGCGGGTCAGAGCCGTCCGGGAAGGGG
>QFNI01000032.1 GCA_003240775.1 Mesorhizobium amorphae
CGAACCGAAATCTGACGTTGACGCGGCCGTCCGCGGCATCGCGGATGACCGCTTTGGCTTCCAAGTTGAGCGGCAAGGCTGTCAGACATGGGGTGGAAAGCAGACCGGCAGCTTTCGAGAGATCGCGCATCGGAAGCCGACGTTCGTCCTGAAGCCTGCACAACGGCCTACGGTGCCAGTTTGGACATCGACGCTCGCAAGGCAGGAATCAGTCGATAGCCGATGCCGGCTTCGGTCGCGATGAAGCGCGGGTTTGCGGCGTCGTCGTGCAGCTTGTCGCGCAGGTGGGCGACCGCGATGCGAAGGTAATGCGTGTCCGCCAGGTGGGCGGCGCCCCAGATGGTCGTGAGAAGCTGCTTGTGCGTCACGAGGCGGCCGGCGTGGCGGACGAGGATCGCCAGCACGTCGAACTCCTTGCGAGTGAGCTTCACCTCCACGCCGTCCACCGAGACGCGGTGGGCCGCGCGGTCGAGGACCAGGCCGTCCGCGGAGAACACGGCCGGAGCCTCGTCGCCGCGGCGATTGCGCAGGAGCGCGCGCAGCCGTGCAAGGAATTCGCCGGTGTCGAAGGGCTTGGTCACATAGTCGTCGGCGCCCGCGTCGAGCGCCTCGATCTTTTCGGACGCGCCGTCGCGCACGGACAGGATCAGCACGGGCACGCTCGACCATTCGCGGATCGCGCGCACCACGGCCTTGCCGTCCATGTCGGGCAGGCCGAGGTCGAGCACCACGAGGTCGGGCGCCTCTGTCGCGGCAAGCTCGATGCCGCGCCGGCCGCGGTCCGCCTCGATCATGCGGAAGCCGCCGGACGCAAGCGCGATGCCGAGGAAGCGGCGGATCGGCCCCTCGTCCTCGATCACCAGGATACGGGGCTGCTCCTTCTCGGCCGTCATCGGCTGGTTGCGTCCTGTTCGGTTGCGAGCGGCAAGGTGAGCGCGATGCGCGTGCCGCCTCCCTCGCTCGGTCCTGCTTCGGCGGTTCCGCCGTGAGCTTCCACAAAACCGCGCACCACCGCCAGCCCCAATCCGGTGCCGGCAGGGCCGCGGTCGCCGCGGCCGACGCGAAAGAAGGGATCGAACACCAGCGCCCTCTCGTGCTCGGGGATGCCCGGCCCCCCGTCGGACACGGACAGCACGGCATTCGTGCCCGCGACCCGAGCCTCAATCACGAGCGGAGTGTCGGGCGGCGAATATTTGGCGGCGTTGTCTAGCACGTTGACCAGCGCCTGGCCGATCAGGGCCGGATCGACGGAAACGGGTGGCATGTCGCGCGGGATGTCGGTCAGGATCGTGCGGCCGTCGAACGTCCGGCGCAGGTCGGCACGCGCGTGGCCGACGAGTTCGCGCAGGTCGGTCGGCACGCGGCGGGGCTGGAGCGCGCCGTGCTCCAGACGGGTCATGTCGAGGAGGTTCTGCACGTAGCGGTCGAGACGGCGCGCTTCGGTGAGCGCCGCCTCGGTCAGCGCGCGGCGGTCTTCGGCCGCGATCGTCTCACCATTCAGCCCCGACAGCGCCCCGATCACCGAAACGAGGGGTGTTCGCAGGTCGTGCGAAAGCGAGTTGAGGAGGGCCGCGCGCAGGCGCTCGCCTTCGGCCTTGACGCGCAGGGCCTGCACGTCGCCTGCTAGATGCGTGCGCTCGACAGCCACCGCCACCTGGTCCTTTACCGCGAACAAGAGGCGCTTCAGTTCGGGGTCGAGCGGGCGCTTGGGGTCGCGGAACTGCACGCCGAGCACGCCGAGCGGCTTTGAGGTGGCGAGCGGCACGAAGAGCCAGTCGGAGGTGGGAAGCGTCGCGGTGCCGGTGCCTGCCGGCTCATTCTTCTCGAAGGCCCAGCGGGCGGCACCCAACGCGCGGGCGTCCAAATCCTCCTCGATGGTGGGGTGGCCCTGGACCTGCTCGAGTGCGCCGGTCTCGTCGGGCATCAATATGAGTGAGCGGCAGTCGAGCGTGGCTGCGATGTGGAAGGCGGCCGCATAGAGCACGTCGTCGCGCGCGGACAAGGGCGCGATCTTGCGCGAGAAGTCGTAGAGCGCGGCCGTCCGCCGCTGCGCTGCGCGCATGGCATCCACCTGGGCCTTGAGGCGGCTTGCGAGCGTGCCGGTGAACAGCGCGCCGAGCAGGAAGATGGCGACGGCCACCACGTCGTCGGTCTGGCTGATGGCGAAGGTAAAAAGCGGCGCGGTGAAGAAGAAGTTGTAGGCGAGCGAGGCGAGCAGGCTGGCCGCGATGGATGGCCACAGGCCGAACCGCGCGCCCGTGAACAGGACGCCCAGGAGATAGACCACCGAAAGCGAGCCGGTGGGGATCAGTTCCAGGTGGTCGATGCCCCAGGCAGCAAGCGTGGCGAGGAACGTGACGCCGGCCACGCCGAGCGCTTGGCGGAGGCTGAAGGAGGGGCGCGGCAGGTCGCGCTTGAGGCTGCTGGGTGAGGCGGCATCGGCCGAGACGACCGTCACCTCGAAATCGGTCGCGGCGTCGAGCAGCCGCAGGAACACGCGCTCGCGGCCGAGGCCCGAGAAGAGATCACTGAGGCCCCAGCGGCGACGCGCGCGGCCCACCACGATGCGCGCGGCGTTCGCCTTGCGGGCGAAGGCTATCAGCTCGGCCGCGGCGTTCGCAACCGCATACAGCGTCTCGGTCTCGGCTCCGAGCAATTCCGCAAGCTGCATGGCGTCGGCGGTCGCGCGACGCGCCTCGGGCGAGAGGCTTTCGTGGCGGGGCGTGACCACGGTGACCGCGACCCAAGGCAGCCCCGCGCGCTCGGCCATGCGCTTGGCCGCGCGCACCGCCGCCTTGGAGGCGGGCGCCTCGTTGACGCAGACCATTATGCGCTCGTTGGCGGGCCAGGGGCCGCGCACGGCGTTGGCGTCCATGAAGGCGCGCATCTCGGCGTCCACGCGGGAGGCCGCGGTGCGCAGCGCGAGTTCCCGAAGTGCTGTCAGCTTGCCCTTGGAAAAGAAGTTCTCGAGCGCGCGTCTTGCATTCGCCGGCAGATAGACCTTGCCGGCCTTGAGCCGCGCGATCAGCTCCTCGGAAGGCAGGTCGATCACCTCGATCTCGTCGGCGCGCGCGAGAATGGCGTCGGGCACGGTCTCGGACACGCGCACGCCCGTGATGCGGGCCACCACATCGTTGAGGCTCTCGATGTGCTGGACGTTGAGTGTGGACAGCACGTCGATGCCCGCGGCGAGCACCTCCTCCACGTCCTGCCAGCGCTTGACGTGGCGCGAGCCGGGAACGTTGGTGTGGGCGAGCTCGTCGATCAGCGCGAGTGCGGGCGCACGCGCGAGCAGCGCGTCGAGGTCGAGCTCGCTCAGCGCCTGCCCGCGATAGGGCATCACGCGGCGGGGAAGCTGTTCGAGCGGTGCAAGAAGGGCCGCGGTCTCCGCGCGGCCATGCGTTTCGGCCAGCGCCACCACCACATCCGTGCCCGCGCGATGGCGGACGGCTGCCTCCTCCAGCATGCTGAAGGTCTTGCCGACGCCCGGCGCCGCGCCCAGGAAGATCTTGAGGCGGCCACGTCCTTCCCGGTTGGCTTCGGGCAGAAAGGCTTCGGGTTGGGGGCGGTCGGGTGGCGGCATGGGCGAGTGCGGTTTCTAGGGCTGCAGCGCGTCCAGCGCCAGATTGAGCGCCAGCACATTGACGCGCGGCTGGCCGATCACGCCGAAGTCGAGGCCTCGGGCCTGTTCCTCGACCAACGCACGGACGCGCTCGGGCGGGAGCCCGCGCGCCTCTGCCACGCGGGCAACCTGGAAGGCTGCTGCTTCCGGCGAGATGTCGGGGTCGAGGCCCGAGCCGGACGCGGTCACGAGGTCGGTCGGCACGGGGCCGGTCGCACCGAGGGCCGACACGCGCTCGCGCACGGCGTCCACAAGCGCGGTGGCGCTCGGGGCGAGGTTGGAGCCGGACGAGGCCGCCGCGTTGTAGGGCGTCTCCGCGGACGCGGACGGGCGCCCCTGGAAGTAGCGGGCCGACGTGAAGCTCTGGCCGATCAGGGCCGAGCCCACCACTTGGCCGTCCCGCGTGACGGGGGAGCCGTTGGCCTGGAGCGGCATCAGGCTTTGCGCCGCACCCGTCAGCGCGAAGGGGTAGGCGATGCCGGTCAGCAACGTGAAGAGCACGGTCAAAACCAGCGCGGGTCGTAGGTGGGCGAGCATGGTCCGCTCCCTTATGCGAGGTGGAGGAGATCGACGATCACGTCGATGATCTTGATGCCGATGAAGGGCACGACCAGTCCGCCGAGACCGTAGATCAGGAGGTTGCGCGAGAGCAGCGCGGAAGCCGATGACGGCGTGTAGCGCACGCCGCGCAACGCTATTGGGATCAACGCCACGATGATCAGCGCGTTGAAGATCAGCGCCGACAGGATGGCCGACTGCGGCGTGCCGAGGCCCATGATGTCGAGAACGGCCAAGCCCGGATAGGCCGCCACGAAGAGGGCTGGCAGGATCGCGAAATACTTGGCCACGTCGTTCGCCACCGAAAACGTCGTCAGCGCGCCGCGCGAGATCAGCAGCTGCTTGCCGACCAGCACGATCTCGATGAGCTTGGTGGGGTCGGAATCGAGGTCCACCAGGTTGCCCGCCTCCTTGGCGGCCGGCGTGCCCGAATTCATGGCGACGCCCACATCGGCCTGGGCGAGCGCGGGCGCATCGTTGGAGCCGTCGCCGCACATGGCGACGAGGCGCCCTTCCGCCTGCTCGCGGCGGATCAGCTCGAGCTTCTTTTCAGGCGTCGCCTCCGCGAGGAAGTCGTCTACGCCCGCTTCCGCCGCGATGGCCGACGCCGTGAGCGGGTTGTCGCCCGTCACCATCACCGTGCGGATGCCCATGCGGCGCAGTTCGGCAAAGCGCTCGCGGATGGCGGGCTTCACCACGTCCTTCAAGTGGACGACGCCGAGCACGCGGGTGCCGTCCGCCACCACGAGCGGCGTGCCGCCCGAACCCGCGATGCGCTTGATTGCGGCATCGAGCTGAACTGGGAAGGGCTGGCCGACATGGCGCAGCACGGCATCCGACGCGCCCTTGCGGAGCTGCCGGCCGTCCCTCAAGTCGGCCCCCGACATGCGGGTCTGCGCGGTGAAGGGCACGAAGGCGGCACCATCGGCTGCTTCCTCCGTGAAGCCGTAGGTCTTGCGTGCCAAGTCCACGATCGACTTGCCCTCGGGCGTGTCGTCCGCCAGCGAAGCGAGGAATGCGGCCTCCGCCATGTCGCGCTCGGACACGCCGGGGGCGGCCTCGAAGCCGTCCGCCATGCGGTTGCCGAAGGTGATCGTGCCCGTCTTGTCGAGAAGCAGCACGTCGATGTCGCCGGCAGCCTCCACCGCGCGGCCGGATTTCGCGATCACGTTCGCCTTCACCAGGCGATCCATGCCGGCGATGCCGATGGCGGAGAGCAGCCCGCCGATGGTGGTGGGGATGAGCGTGATGAAGAGCGCGGCGAGATAGATCACGGGGATCGTGGTGCCCGTCCAGCTTGCAAAGAAGGGCAGCGTCGCCACCACGAACAGGAACACGAGCGAAAGGGCCGCGAGCAGGATGTTGAGCGCGATCTCGTTGGGCGTCTTCTGGCGCTTGGCCCCCTCCACGAGTGCTATCATGCGGTCGAGAAAGGTCTCGCCGGCCTTTGCCGTGACGCGCACCACGAGCCAGTCGGAGGCAAGCCGCGTGCCGCCCGTCAGCGAGGAGCGGTCGCCGCCCGCCTCGCGGATCACGGGTGCGGATTCGCCCGTGATGGCACTTTCGTCCACCGAGGCCACGCCCTCGATCACCTCGCCGTCGGTCGGCACGATGTCGCCGGCCTCGACCAGAATCACGGTGCCGGGGTCGATCACGGCCAAATCCTGCCACTCGAAGATGTCGCGGCGCTTGGGGTCCATCAAGACCTTGGCGCGGGCATCCGCCTTGGTGGAGCGGAACGCGTCCGCGCGCGCCTTGCCCCGGCCTTCGGCGATAGCTTCGGCGAAGTTCGCGAAGAGCACGGTGAACCAGAGCCAGAGCGCCACTTGGATGCCGATGCCGAAGGAAGCCGCGCCATACAGCCCGTCGCGCACCGCAAGCACGGTGGAAACCAGCGCCACGAGTGCGGTCGCGAAAATCACCGGGTTGCGCATCAGCCCGCGCGGGTCGAGCTTGGTGAAGGCCTGGACCGTGGCTCGGCGCAGGATGGCGCCGTCGAACAGGCCGATTGCGCTGGGGGCGTGGCGCGCCCCTGAAGACATGTGCGTCATGATGGAATGCCTCAGAAGCTCTGTCCGGCCCCGATCGACACATGTTCGGCGATCGGGCCCAGAGCCAGGACGGGAAGGAAGGTGAGCGCGCCGACGATCAGGACGGTGGCGATGAGAAGCGTCACGAAGACCGGCCCGTGCGTGGGAAAGGTGCCGGCGGAAGCGGGCACGGTCTTTTTAGTGGCGAGCGAGCCGGCGATCGCCAGGATGGGCACGATATATCCGAAGCGGCCGAAGATCATCGCGAGCCCGAGGAAGGTGTCGTGCCAGCCGGTCGCCGCCGTGAAGCCCGCGAATGCCGAGCCGTTGTTGCCGGTGGCCGACGCATAGGCATAGAGCAGCTCGGACAGCCCGTGCGGGCCCGCGTCCTGCACGGAGCTTTGCGCATCGCCCGTCCAAATTGCGAGAGCGCAGAACACGAGCACGCCGACCGGCATCACCATCAGCGACAACGCCGCGAGCTTCACCTCGCGCGCCTCGATCTTCTTGCCGAGATATTCCGGCGTGCGGCCGACCATCAGCCCCGCCAGGAACACGGTGAGCACCACCATGAGCAGCATGCCCGTGAGGCCTACGCCCGCGCCGCCGAAGACCACCTCGCCCAGCATCATGTTGAGCATGGCAATCATCCCGCCGAGCGGCGTAAAGCTGTCGTGCATGCTGTTGACCGAGCCGTTGGAGGCGGCCGTGGTCACTTCGGCCCAAAGTGCCGAGTTGACGATGCCGAAGCGCACCTCCTTGCCTTCCATCGCGGACGGGCCGTCGACCAGCCCGGCAAGCAGCGCGTTGCCGGCGTGCTCGGAAACGTAGATGGCTGTGAAGCCCACGACGAACAGCACCCCCATCGTCGCAAACAGCGCCCAGCCCTGGCGCCGGTCGCCCACCATGCGCCCGAAGGTGAAGGTGAAGGCCGCCGGAATGGCGAGGATCGCGAGCATCGAGAGGAGATTGGCAAGCGCCGTCGGGTTCTCGAAGGGGTGCGCTGCGTTCACGTTGAAGAAGCCGCCGCCATTCGTGCCGAACTGCTTGATGGCGAGCTGCGAGGCGACGGGGCCGACCGCAATCGTCTGGTTGGCGCCTTCGAGCGTAGTGGCCCCAAACGATGCGGCCAGCGTCTGCGGCATGCCCTGCCAGAGGAACACGGCTGCCAAGACGATCGAGACGGGCAAGAGCACGTAGAGCGTGGAGCGCGTGAGGTCGGCCCAGAAGTTGCCGACCGACTTTGCCTGCCGCGCCACGAGCCCGCGCGCGGCCGCGGCCGCCACCGCCATGCCGGAGGCCGCGGACACGAAGTTCTGCGTGGTCAGCCCCGCCATCTGCGCGAAGTGGGACAGCGTGGTCTCGCCGCCATAGGACTGCCAGTTGGTGTTGGTGACGAACGAGATCGCCGTGTTGAAGGCGAGGTGCGCGGGCAGCCCCGCAAACCCCTGCGGGTTGAGCGGCAGGAAATCCTGGAAGAGCAGGATCAGGTAAAGCAGCACGAAGCCCGCTGCGTTGAACGCGAGGAGCGCGAGCGCGTAGGCCGTCCAGCCCTGGCCCTGCGCGGGGTCGATGCCGGCCGCCGCATAAAGCGGGCGTTCGGCGAAGTGGAGGAAGCGGGCTTCGCCGCTGAACACGCGCGCCATGTACCAGCCGAGCGAAAGCGCGATGGCGAGGAGCAACGCGCAAAACAGCGCGAACTGTGTGAGATCGGCAATCATGGGGGAACTCAGAAGCGCTCGGGCCGCAGAAGCGCGGCGAACAGGTAGACGAAGAGCACGAGCGCGAGCCCGCCGCCCAGAACGAGGTCGAGGCTCATGCCGTTCAAAGCCTCTCCGCCGCCCGCACGGCAAGCGCGGCCACGACGAAGCAGGCAAGTCCGCCTGCGGCGAAAGCGATTCCGGAAAGCATACTGAAACTCCTGGCAATTGTTTGCGCAGGAGAAAGCCGATGGCCGCGTAACGGCGCTGCTGTGATTAGTTGGGTAGGCGTAAGCCAGCCGTAAATTCCGGCTTCATTTAGAAAGCGGCGGGCCCGTTCGGACAGGACGAGTCACGCGCCTGGAGCCGCGACGGGTAGTGCAAGCCATCCATCGCAGCCACTGTGTTGAGTGGCCTTCCGAACGAGTTGGACCAACTGTCAGACGAGGCTGCACTGTGTGCTCTTTCCGTGCGTGATCTGCATAAAATTTGCCGATATCGCGGCCGCTTACGGAAAACTTGGGTGGGAAGAAGGACGTTGAACTTGGGGTCGGCTGCAGAACGGCAGCTTATCGCAAATCTCAGCGAAAACCGGACAGACCGGTATCGGCCCCATCGGCGACCTTATGCGAGACACTGCTCGCGCATATGGATAGGCTTACGCCGCTGCAGATCGTTGTGTTCTCCGAGTTCGTCGTCGGATACGAAGTGTTTGCTGCCACCGTGTCGGGCACCGACTCAGTCTTCGACGGCACGGACTGCAAGATAGGGCTCCGTCGGTAGCCCGCGGTCTGGTGGCCTGCCCTCGGCGTTCTAGTCGCACGACTTTTGGTCAACCGATGGCGCGCAGTCCTCAAAGGGCAGTGTGTCGGCAAGACGTCTCATGCCCGTGCAAGTCGTTCGGCCAGCCCCGAGGTGGAACCCCGTCGGGCAGCTTCCTGTCAGGCGAGGGTGGCCTGCTTCCCCCGGGGCGAAGCGTTGCCGGCCGGGCAGCGTCGGCTTTGACAGTCTGCACGCGTCACAGGCAAGTTCGGCGAGCAACAGGGAGGGCCACGCTTGACCTTCGATCAGGCATTCGATGCATGGCTTGCGCGGCACAAGGAGAACGGCTCGGCGGTCGCCGGCTTCCTCAATCCGCCAGCCACCTCCGCCGCGCTGGATGCAGCGGAGAAGCAGATCGGCTTTGCGTTGCCCGACGACCTGCGCCGGCTCTGGCTGCGCACTGACGGACAGCACGACATATACGCCATCGCGGACCCCGCACCGGGACGTGTGCTCTCGCCCCTCTTCGGCGAGTATCCCCTTCTCTCGGTGGGTGAGGCGCTCGAGGTTTACTCCGTCTGGCTCGAGATCTGGACGGAGGCAGGCGATCGCTTCCACGACGATTACAACGAAGGGGTCATCACCAGCCGCGAAGGCGATCCCGTTTATCCCGACTACTGGCGGCCGGGTTGGCTGCCCTTCGCCTGGGACAACGGCAACGGCTATGCGGTGGACCTGTCGCCAGCACCCGGCGGCTCGGTGGGCCAAGTCATCCTCATCGGACGCGATGTGCATGAGCGGCGTGTGCTTGGCTCGTCCATCACCGCCTTCCTCACTGACGCCGTTGTGCACATCCCGAGGTTCCGCCGCAGCCAGGGTGAAGCGCCTTCCCTGCTGTTCGACATGGAGGATCGGCGCGGATCACATGTCGCGCGAACAGCATCGCCGCAACCAGCGCGACGGATACCTCCGGTCGACACTACCTTGCCGACCGCACGCCCGCTCTCCGCCTATCGCCGACTCGCCCGCAGGATGCGGTCGTGGCCGTGGCTCATCGGTACGGCTGCATCGCTGGGGCTGTTCGCAGTGCTGGCTCCGTTCGATGCTGGTTCGCCATTGTTGACATGGATCGAGTTTGCCATCGTGCTCAACGCCTTTGCAGTGGCGTGGTTCTTGACGTTGGGCAGAGGTGCAGGAGCGTCGACACAACATGCTGCGGGAGCACGCACCATGACGCTGGATGAGGACTTCCGCTTCGTTGCCGACTGGATCGAGGCGCATGACGGCAAGGGCGCGCCTGCATTCAACCCGCCCGCCTCCGACTACCAGATCGCAGAAGCCGAGCGCCGCTTAGGCGTTGCCCTGCCACCTGCCATTCGTCGGCTATACCAGTTGGCGAATGGCCAGCCGCACTACCGCACCGGCTTCTGGGGCTCCTTCCAGCTCGTCTCGCTGCAGGACGTGGTGAACAGTGCCGAGTTCCTGAACGACGAGTTCCCCGATGGCGTCAACGTCCATGACGAAGATCATGCCGCAATCCGCGTACCGCCCGAGATCCGCGCCGTCTGGTGGTCACGGGATTGGATTCCGATCATGGAGAACGGCGGAGGCGACCACGTTTGCGTCGACCTCCATCCGACAGACGCCGGCACGCCGGGACAGCTCATCACCTTCTACCACGACGAGACATTCCGGCCCTTGGTCGCGCCCGGCATGGAAGTGCTATTGCGCCACCTTGCCGAACGGCTGCGCACTGGCGAGTGCCGCATCGAGCACGGCGTGATCGAAGGGGCGGACTAAGGGAGCAAGGTGTTCCATCCCTTGGAAGTATTTGATGGACTGCCTTCGCCTAGGGGTAAATGCTCTTGCCGCTGGCAGGCACAAGCTGTTTCCACGTCCTGCCTGATTTGCCAGTGGCCGTGAGCATCCCGACGTGATGCGGACAACGATGCACTGGATAGTTGGCCTGCTGGTTCTCGCGATTGGCGGCGCAATCACGTGGCTGATGGTTGCTTTGACCTCCTCCCCGCTCTTTGTGACCGGGACCACCCCTGCCACCATCTGGGGAGGCGATATCGGAAGCAAACCAATCGCGGTCGGAGCGGGGCTCCTGCTTGCGGCCGCAGCTTGGTGCACGGGCAAACTGCGCTTCTACCTGATTCTGGTCTGGCTTCTCTTTCTAGCCTCAGCGACCCATCGCTTGGTAGAACGAAGCGATGGAGAGATCAGAGACCAGTGGTTCACGATCACCGTGCAGCGCCTGGAGGCCCTCCCGGGCTACGAGCCGTCACGGAATCGCTGCGATGTCGGCAGGTGGCTGGCTCGCTGCGCGGACGGCTCAGGTGGCATCCTCTATACAGGAGGCCTCGTCCCCTTCGCTCAACTTTATCCAGGGCGTTGGACTGAACAGCCATAGACGTCCATCACCCACAAAGCCCCACGTCGATCGGCTTTGTGCTCCGTTGCGCCGAAACTCGCAAAGAAAACAACGATGGAGTTCGCGCTCTCCGCTCTCTGCCTAGCTGGCTACCCTACGAACTGACACACAGCTACGAGGCCGAAAAAGCCAATGAAAACAGCGGTTGCAAAGCTGTGTGCTAAACGGGCGTAGCACACAGTTCTGGAGAATAGCGGCGCAGAGAAGGGAGAAAGGGTCGTCCCGGCCGAAAACGCAGCACACACATTGAGGCAACCAAGCCTGCAGTTCTGCGGCTTTCCAAGGCTCGAAATGCGATACGGAGAATGTCTACCAGGCAGGAGGTGGTAGCGGAGGAGGGATTCGAACCCCCGACACAAGGATTATGATTCCTCTGCTCTAACCGACTGAGCTACTCCGCCGTCCTGACAAGCCCGCGTGCGGGTTTGGGATGGGGCGGGGTATAGGGGCGGGGTCTTGAAGCTGTCAAGCGGGGATCGGAGGCGAAGATGCCCGGCTTGAGCCGCCCGCCCAAGTGACGGGTTGAGTTCGGCCCCTCCCCCCGGTATCAAGCCCCGCGCGCGCCTTCAGCGAAAGCATCCACCACGTGGCAGTCCATTTCTCCCCAAGCCCAGCCCGTTCCGGGCCCGCGCCCAGCGCATGAGCCCGCGCATCGCCGTTTTGGGCTGCGGCTATTGGGGGGCGAACCACGTCCGCACGCTGAAGGGTCTGGGCGCGCTCTATGCGGTGTCCGACGCCAACCCCGCGCGCGCGGCAGGCTTTGCGGCCGACCACGACTGCCTGGCGATTGCGCCCGACGCGCTTTTTGAGGATCCCGCGCTCGACGGGGTGGTGCTGGCGCTTCCGCCCCAGTTCCATGCCAATCTAGCCGTGCGCGCGGCCGAAAGCGGCAAGGACATGCTGGTGGAAAAGCCGATCGCGCTGACGGTGGCCGATGCCGAGCGCGCGGTGGGTGCCGCGCGTGCGCGGGGCCGCATCTTCATGACGGGGCACGTGCTGCGCTTCCATCCGGCCTTCGAGCGCCTCCAGGCCCTGGTGGCCGAGGGCGAGCTCGGCCAGGTGCGCTACATCCATTCCCACCGGCTGGGGCTCGGCAAGTTCCACACCGAAAACGACGCGCTCTGGGACCTCGCACCCCACGACCTCTCGATGATCCTCGCGCTGACGGGCAGCGAGCCCATCGAGGTGCGCGGCGAGGGCGCGGCCCTTCTCGACCATCTCAGCGATTTCGCCCACCTGCACATGCGCTTTCCCGGCGAGGTGCGATCCCACCTCTTCGCCTCGCGCCTCAACCCCTATCGCGAGCGGCGCCTGACGGTGGTGGGAACGGCCGCCATGGCCGTGTTCGACGACATGGAGCCCTGGGAACGCAAGCTCGCCGTCTACCGCCACGCGATCTGGCAAGACAGTGGCCAGTGGGCGGCCACCCAGGAGGAGCCGGCCTATGTTCCCGTCGAGCCCGGCCTGCCGCTGACGCGCGAGCTGCAGCATTTCCTGCACTGCATCGAGACCCGCGAGGAGCCCCGCACCGGCGGCGAGGAAGCCATTCGCGTGCTCCGCATCCTGACCGCCGGCACCGTGGGCCACGACGGACGGCGGTAAGCCAAGGCGATGGCCTTCGACATCTGACGAAAAAGAGAATCGAGTCCACGCAGATTCCCCCTTCCCCTTGAGGGATGGGGTATCCTCGCCGCTGCGGCATGCCAAAAGTCTATGAAGCAGACTGAAGCGGCGGGAGCATCGCCCCTCAGGCGGAAACCCGCGCGCGCTCCAACAGCGCCAGCCGAGCCTCGGCTTCCTCGCTGCGCCGCGTGGCGCTGATCGTGCCGCCGCCGAGCAGGCGGGCGCCCGCTCCCTCCCCGTCGAACAGAACGCAGGCCTGGCCGGGCGCGATCGCCCCTTCGCCTTCTGCAAGCCTCACGCGCACGGTCCCGCCATCGGCCAGGAGCAGGGCGGGCCGCGCGGGCCGGGTCGATCGCACCTTGGCCCAGACGGGCAGTCCTTCCGCGGGCAGGCTCGCGAGCGCGCGCGAATCCAGCCAGTTCACGTCGCGCAGGCGCACCTCCTCGGTGTCGAGCGCCTCGCGCGGGCCGACCACCACGCGCGCCTCCGCGGCATCGAGCCGGATCACGTAGAGCGGCTCGCCGGCCGCCACCTTCAAGCCCCGCCGCTGGCCCACGGTGAACCCGCCCACGCCCTGGTGGTGGCCGAGCACGGTGCCGTCGAGGTGAACGATCTCGCCCGGACGCATGGCGTCGGGCCGCAGCCGCGCAACCGTCGCCTGGTAGCGCCCGTCGGGCACGAAGCAGATGTCCTGGCTGTCGGCCTTGTCTGCCACGCCCAGGCCCATTTCGGCGGCCATCGCGCGCACCTCGGCCTTGGGCAGGTCGCCCAAGGGAAAGCGCAGGAAATCCACCTGCGCCTGGGTGGTGGCATAGAGGAAATAGCTCTGGTCGCGCGCCTCATCGGCCGGCCTGAACAGCGCGCGGCGCCCGGCAGGGTCGAGGCCCGAGCGGATGTAGTGCCCCGTGGCGAGCGCTGCGGCATCGAGCGAGCGAGCGGTTTCAAGCAGGTCCGCGAACTTCACCGTGCGGTTGCAGGCCACACATGGGATCGGCGTCTCGCCGCGCGCATAGGCCTCCGCGAAGGGCTCGATCACCGAGCGCCGGAAGCGCTCCTCGTAGTCGAGCACGTAATGGGGAATGTCGAGCGTCGCGGCCACGCGGGCTGCGTCCGCGATGTCGGCGCCCGCGCAGCAGGTTCCCGCACGTGCGGATGTGGCGCCCGAATCATAGAGCTGGAGCGTGATGCCCACCACCTCGAAGCCTTCGCGCGCGAGCAGGCCCGCGACCACCGAGGAGTCGACGCCGCCCGACATCGCCACCACCACGCGGTGGTCTTCGGCCCGTCCGGGCAGGCCCAGGCTGTTTTCCGCTGTCTTCATGGCCGCCTCTATAGGGCAGCGAAGGGCTTTAGACCACCGGAGGCGCCCGTGGTTCGTTTGATCAAAGGCGCGTGATCGATTTCAGGCTTTCTTAAAGCTGATCCCCTAGCTTCAGCCTCGATTGGTTAGTGTCGTGTTCGAGAGTCCTTATGACCGATCTGATGAGACCGCGGGTCAAGTATGTGATCGGCCCCGATGGCAGTCCTCTGACCATCGCCGATCTTCCGCCCGCCGATACGAGGCGCTGGGTGATCCGGCGCAAGGCAGAAGTTGTTGCGGCCGTTCGCGGCGGACTCTTGAGCCTGGAAGAAGCGTGTCAGCGTTATACGCTGACGACGGAGGAGTTCCTGTCCTGGCAGGCCTCCATCGACGAGCACGGGCTTGCGGGCCTGCGCACGACGCGGATTCAGCAATACCGGCATTGATGCCGGGATTGCGGGAGGCTTTTCCTTAGCGGAAAGCCTCCCGCCTCGGCTTGAGGGTGTTTCTGGCCGGTTGGCGCGCGCTTCATCGCGTGGCGTGGTTTTGCCGTTTCGGGCGTCCTGCGGAAGGTCGAAGCGGTTTCGGGCCTGTTTTCAAGAGAAGAGCGGCGCTGCCGTGCGTCCTTCGAGGCGCGCGTTGCGCGGGCGCTTCAGGATGAGGGCCGTGGGCACTGCTGCTTCTTGCCCGGTGTCGTGTGCGTCCGCCTGCTTCGCCCCGCTTACAGGCTGACCCCTGTCTCCTGCTTTCCCCTCGCAGCCCTCTTGACCCTCGACGCGCCTCCCCCCGCTCCTCATCCTGAGGTGCCTGGCAGAGCTGGGCCTCGAAGGACGCAGGGCGGTGCCACAGCATGTGTGAGGGAGCGCGGAGCCCACACCGAATGCGCGAGGTAGGGTACTTTTGCCCTCAGTGGTGCGCAGCCGTCACGACATGGATTCTCGGGTCAAGCCCGAGAATGACGAAGACGGGGTGGAGGGGTGGGAGTGGAGCCCTGACGCTGTCAGGGAGTCTCCTCCCTCTCCCCCTCGTCAGTCTCGGGCTTGAGCCCCACGAATCCATGCCGTGACGCGGACGAGAAGTGAAGGTGCAGAACTGAGCGCAGGGTGAGGACAGAGATCGCCGATAGTGCGCATGGCAGTGCCACCGCACAGAAACGCCCAGAGAGAGGCAGGTGCCACGCACACCACCTCCCGAAACATCACAACACCCAGACGGCACCAGCCCGAGCGGGGCGCCTGTAGCTTCGCGCCCCAGCCCCTCTCCTCACCCCACGAGCGCGCGGGGGCCTTCGCCTTCGCGGGGGTTGCGGCTTTCCAACGCCTCGGCCTTGGAAAGCTCCGCTTCAGCTTCGCTCAGTAGGGATTGGGCTGACCCGCGGCGACTCAACAGGTCGGCCTGGCTGTTCTTGAGGTTGTCGCGGCGCTGGCGCGCGGCCTTGGCGAAGGTGGGATAGGCGAAATGGTTGATGTCGGTGATGCCCGCCTTCTTCTCTTCCGCCGCGATCTGCACGTCGAGCTCGTTCGCCATGCGATCGAATTCCGCAATCATCGTGTCGAGCTGGGCGAGCTGTCGCCGCTTGTCGCTGACCTGAAACTGCTTCAACCGAACGAGGTTGTCCCGTGATTTCATGCCCAACCGCTCCCACTCCTGACGCACTCGCCACCCCTGCCTGCAGCTGAGCAGGCCGGCCCGCTTGGGCCACCGAAACGGAAAACAAATCCCTAAGGAATCCTTCCGCCGGTAACCCTTCATTTACGGGCCTGGTTAATCATAGGGACGAGGTTTTAAGGCTGGGTAAAAACACTCGTGCGAAGGCCGCGGATGCAGCGTTCAAGCGGGTCCGCGAAAGGCGAGAGAATGGTTTTGGGCACTCAAGGGAGGCCGGCGGCACGGGAAAGACGAAGAGGCGGACCATGCTCGGGACACCCTTTGTTAACCACGCGCTGTCAGGTTTCAGCTCAAGAAGTCACCCATTCCGTTCTCGTCCGTCGGGCTGAGCACGGGGCCGGCATCGGGAAAGGGATCTAGAATGCGCGTGCTCCTGATCGAAGACGACAGCGCCACCGCCCAAAGCATCGAGCTGATGCTGAAGTCGGAAAGCTTCAACGTCTACACCACCGATCTCGGTGAGGAAGGCGTCGACCTCGGCAAGCTCTACGACTACGACATCATCCTTCTCGACCTGAACCTGCCGGACATGTCGGGCTACGAAGTGCTCCGCACACTGCGCCTGTCCAAGGTCAAGACCCCGATCCTGATCCTGTCGGGCATGGCCGGCATCGAAGACAAAGTGCGCGGCCTGGGCTTCGGCGCCGACGACTACATGACCAAGCCCTTCCACAAGGACGAGCTCGTCGCCCGCATCCACGCCATCGTGCGCCGCTCCAAGGGCCACGCCCAGTCGGTGATCACCACGGGCGACCTGATCGTGAACCTCGACGCCAAGACGGTCGAAGTCGGCGGCACCCGCGTGCACCTGACGGGCAAGGAATACCAGATGCTGGAGCTGCTTTCGCTCCGCAAGGGCACAACCCTCACCAAGGAAATGTTCCTCAACCACCTCTATGGCGGCATGGACGAGCCCGAGCTGAAGATCATCGACGTCTTCATCTGCAAGCTGCGCAAGAAGCTCGACCACTCCTCGGGCGGCCAGAACTACATCGAGACCGTGTGGGGCCGGGGCTATGTGCTTCGCGAGCCCGAAGAAATCCGCGCCAGCGCCTGACCGCAAACTCCGCCCGGGCGGCCATCTGGAGGCGCCTCGTGCGCTTCCGGTGCTCACGAACGCAAGTTCGCTCCGCTCCGGTTCTCCGAGCCACCACCAGCTGACTCACCCGAACGGCTTTGCAGCCAGGCGCGGGTCGGCGCTTCATAATGAAGAAACGCCGCTTCGAGGATATCGGGCGGCGTTTTTTTTGGGTCAGGCGGCGGCGCGGGAGGCGGCGGAGTGCATGAGCGCGCCGATGCGCTTCATCAGCATCAGCCGGTCGAACGGCTTGAGCATGTAGCCTTGCGCGCCCGCCCGCTTGGCACGCATCACCGCGCCCACGTCGAGCTCCACCATCGAGACCATGATGCGGGGATGCGTGCCGTTCGGCATCGCGCGGATGTGGCGGATCAGTTCGGGCGCCAGCATGTCCGACAGCGTGCCGTCCACCACGATGAGGTCGGGCATCTCGGTCGCGCAGCGGCCGAGCGCCTCGTAGCCGTCGCGCGCGCCGTCGACGGAAAAGCCCTCGCTCTGGAGGATGCGCAGCGCGACCTTGCGCACCACGTCCGAGCCATCGACATAGAGAACCCGCCCCGTCATCTTACGCCCCTCGCCTGAAGCCCCCCACAGGGCCAACTGCTGGAAAGGCTAGAGCGCGAAGAGTGAAGGCCGCCCCAAGGAACGCGGTAAAACTTTCACGAACCGCAGGGGCGCGCTCACGTCGCCTGGAACACGATCTCCTCGGGCGTGGCACGGATGGAGATCGTCATGCCCGCCTCCTGTGCCAGAAGCAGCGTGTAGTAGGGCTGCACCGAATGGGCGTCGATCGGCTCGTCGGGCTTGCCGCCGCTGTGCAATTCCAGGAATTTCGGCGGCACGCGCAGCATCGGGCCGCTGATCGACAGCGTGAAGCGCGGGCTCGTGTCGAGGTCTTCGAGATGCACCCCGATCCGCCCGCCGCGCGGAATGGCGCCGGTCGAGACGAGAAGCAGGTTGAGCAGCAGCTTCACCTTGTTCTTGGGCAGAAGCGCGCGCCCGCCCGTCCAGGTCAGGTCGGGCTTCTCGTTCTTGAGATAGGCGGTCGCCACCGTTTCGGCGTCGCCGGTGTCGATCTGCATCCCCGCCGAACCTGCCGCTCCGAAGGCGATGCGGGCGAATTGCAGGCGCGCGGACGCGTTCCGCGCGCTCTGGCGGATCAGCTTCATCGCGTCCTCGTCCGCGCCGCCCTCGTCGAGCAGTTCCAGCCCGTTGTTGATGGCGCCTACCGGCGAGATGATGTCGTGGCACACGCGCGAGCAGAGCAGCGCCGCCAGATCCGGCGCCGAGAGCGCGATGAGTTCAGCCATAGCTGTGATTCCCTTTTCCTGGCCACCGGCTCATCATGCCCGCCGCAACCCTTGGCGGAGGCGGACAAGCTGTCCGGGACGCGTGCCCGATGGGGCAAGCCCGTCGGTCCGCTTTCCGTTTTAATGGTTGAAGAACGATTACGGCCTAGTCTCCCGTGCCATGAGAGCGAGGCGGCCGGCAAGAGCCGTGCGCTGTGACAGCAGGCCCGAGGCGTCGCCGAGAGGCTTCCGGAAACGGAGTTGGAGCACATGCTTGCGAAATCGCGCGCCATTCTGGCGCTTCTCACGCTGGCCTTGGCGCTGTTCGGCGCAGGCACCCTGCCCTCCCGCGCCCAGGGCTACACCGCCCAGGAGATCGTGGATTCGGGCCACCAGTTCTTCGGCCAGACATCGGGTGGGCTCGCTTCGGTGGTCGAGAAGATCTTTTCCGACTACGGCCTGCCCAACGGCTACGTGCTGGGCGAGGAAGGGGCCGGCGCCTTCATCGGCGGCCTCACCTATGGCGAGGGCACGCTCTTCACCAAGAATGCGGGCGACCACAAGGTGTTCTGGCAGGGTCCCTCGGTCGGCTTCGACTTCGGCGGCGAAGGCTCGCGCACCATGATCCTCGTCTACAACCTCGACCAGGTGGGCGGGCTCTACAACCGCTTCGGCGGCGTGGCAGGCTCTGCCTATGTGGTGGCGGGGCTGGGCTTCACCGTGCTCAAGAACCAGAACATCCTGCTCGTGCCCGTCCGCACGGGCGTGGGCGCCCGGCTCGGGCTCAACATGGGCTATCTCAAGGTGACCGAGCAGCCCACCTGGAATCCGTTCTGAACGGGCGGCCGGACATGGCCGGAAGACGGGCGGCCCGCACGGGCCGCCTTTTCGCGTTTCTCGCTCGGGTGCTTTCGTGATCCAGTACGCAGTGTTTCTCGTCTTGGGCGCGCTCGGTACGCTGCTTGCCGCGCTTCTGGTCGTGCCCCCGCTCCTGCGCCGCGCCGAGCGGCTCGAGCGCACGCGTCTGACGCGCAGCCTGCCGCTGTCGCTCGACGAGCTTGCGTCTGAAAAGGATGCGCTGCGCGCCGAATGGGCGGTCACCGCGCGTAAGCTCGAACTCGACGCCAAGGCCGCCCGCCACGAGGCCACCGAGCGCATGCTCGCGCGCGACCGGATGCGCGAGGAACTGCGCCAGACCATCGTCCGCCTCGAAGACCGGCAGACCCGCGTGGAACACCTCGAAACCGAAGTGTCCGACCTCAGCGAGCGGCTGAGCGCCGCCGAACAGCGCGTGGCGCGGCTCGAAGAAGAAGCCTCCTCGCGCGAAGCCGCACGCGAGGCCGGCGAAAGCGAGTTGCGCGTGATGTCCGAGCGCCACACGGCCGCACGTGAGACGCTCGGCGCACGCGACAAGGAGATCGAGCGCCTGGGCGGCGAGGTCGGCAACCAGCGCGGCACGATCCGCGACGCCGACCGGCGCATGGCCGAGATGGCAGGCGAGATCTTGGCCGCACGCGAGCAGGCGGCAGCCGACAAGCGCCGTGTGGAGGAGAACGCCGATCGCACCGACATCATGCGCTCAGAACTCTTCGACGCGCGCGAAGCGCTCGAACACCGCATGCGCGAGACCGATCGCCTGCGCCGCGAGCTCGACAGCCGCAACACCGAGATCGAGCGCCTGTCCGCGCAGCTCGTCGAGACGCGCGCGGGGCGCGCGGGCGTCGAGCTGGAACTCGCTTCCATGAACGGCCGCCTGGCGCGTCTCTTTCCGCGCGGCGGCACGGGCGATCCGCAATCCCAGCTCGCGGCGGCGGCTGCCGAGCGCGACCGCCTGGAAGCGCGCCTCGCCGTTCTCCAGCGCGAGAACAAGGAGCTGCGCGATGGCGACAAGGGGGCGGGCGGCGGCGAGGTCCTGCGCGAGGAGATGATGCGGCTCGCAGCAGAGATGGCGGCGGTCACGGCCCGCCTAGAAGGCCCTGGCGGCGCGATCGACCAGATGCTGAGCGACAACGAGGAAGAGGGCGCGAATGGCGGCCCGAGCCTCGCCCAGCGCATCCGCGCCCTGCGCGATCAGCTGCGGGCAGCACCCGAGAAGTGATACAGCGCCACGGCGCCCGCCGTGGCGACGTTGAGGCTGTCCCAGCCTCCGGCCTGCGGAATGCGCACGCCGAGCATCCGCGCCATCAGTTCGGGCGGCAGCCCCGGCCCTTCGGCGCCGAGCCAGAGCGCCACCCGTGGGCCCCGCGGCACGTTCGAGAGCAACGTCTCCGCGCCCGGCGAAAGAGCGACCGACTGGAAGCCCGCCCCGTCGAGCGCCGCGAGAAGCTCCGCCCCTGTCCCGCCCTGCGCCCAAGGCAGCTTCAGCACGGCCCCCACCGAGACCCGGATGGCCTTGCGATAGAGCGGGTCGCAGGAGGTGGCGTCGAGCAGCACGGCCCCTGCCCCGAAGGCCGCGGCATTGCGAAACAGCGCGCCCGCATTGTCGTGGTTGCTGATGCCGCAGAGAACGAGCACAAGAGCGTCTGTGGGAAGCGTGGCCAGAAGCGCCCCGACCGTTTCCGGCGGGCGCTTGAACCCCACGGCCAGCACACCGCGATGCAGGTGAAAGCCCGCCACCGCATCCATCACCGCAGGCTCCGCGCAGTATACGGGAACGTCGGGTGGCAGATCTTCGAGAAGCGGGCGCACGCCTTCAAGCCGCGAAGGCAGCACGAGCACGGATTCGAGCGCGAATCGCTTCGAGGCGAGCGCCACGCGCAGCACCACCGTGCCTTCGGCGATGAAGCGGTTCTCGCGGCCCACGAGGTCACGCTCGCGAATCTGGTGGTAGGCGGCGATCCGCGGGTCGAGCGGATCGGTGATCGCGATCGGCTCGATCAGAGCCCCCGCGCCTCGCGCGCCATGCCGGCGAGCACGCGGCGCAGATCGTCCGCCAGGCGCAGCGGCTCGGCGAAGAACACGCGCGCGGCCTTGTCGCCGAGTGCGAGGTCCATGCCGTCGAGGTCGAGCCCGGTGATGGTCCAGGCGCCTGGCTCCTGCTTGGCGAGCTCGGTGGCATAGAGCGCCACCGCGTCGCGGTGGTCGGCGTTCATGTGCCGGATCGCGCCGTCTTCCATGTTGGCGAGCGCGTCGACGGCCGGGCCAGGCGGGATCAGGAGATCGCCTGCGGTCATCTCGTAGGCGCGCCCGAAGCCGCCGTTCAGGCTCGCGCGCTCGGGCACGAGCCGCACCATGGTGAAATCGCCCAGGCCCGCATAGAGCTGCGCTTTGGGATGACGGTTGAGGTAGCGGCGCTCGGCGCGCTCGTAGGGCGTTGTACCACGCTCGAGCACCTCGGCGCGGCAGACGAGCGTGATGCGCGGATGCGCCAGCGGATCGCCCTTGCCGGGCTCGCCCACGAGCAGAGACACGCGCCCATCGGCCTTGAGCGCGCGGGTGTGGGCCGAAAGCCCCGACACCAGGATCAGCGGCACGCCCGAAGGATCGGTCGCGACGCCCACGCGGCTCGCGAGCGGAAAGCCCGTGCGCGGCTCGTTGACGGCCAAGGCCCCGAAGCGGGCCGAGCGGAGCAGCATGCGGGCGAGCCGGATGGCCGTCTCGTCCACGTCCTGCAGCACCTTGCGCTCTGCTTCCGCCATCGCCTCGTCCTCCATCGAATCGGGTCTCGGCGGATGTCCTACGTCGAGCGGGAAAGCGGGGCAACTCGCGCGGCATGGTGGACCGCCCCGCGAAACGCCTGGAGCGCGCCGGGCACGATCTCGTGCGCCAGGAACCGGTCGGGGTCGACGGGGCGCGGCATCACGGCCTGGCCATAGGGGATGCGGGAGAAGCCGAGCGGGCCGTAATAGGGCTCGTCGCCCACCAGCACCACGAGGGCTGCGCCGTGCTCGGCCGCGCGCTCCAGCACCTGGTGCACCAGGGTGCGCCCGATGCCGCAGCCCTTGAAGGCGGGCACCACCGCGAGCGGCCCGAGCAGGAGCGCTGAGCCCCTGCCCGCCATGATCGGCGTCATGCGCACGGAGCCCAGCAGCGTCTCGCCTTCGCAGGCGACAAGCGACAGCGCACGGTCGTGCGGGCCTTCCTCGCGGATGCGGGTGGCGGCGCGGGCGAAGCGGCCGGGGCCGAAGCTTTGTTCGTGGAGGGCTTCGATCGCCGCATCGAAGGCAGCGGTTTCGGGCGTGATCGTGACGGTTGCGGCAAGCATGGAAGGCACCGGAGAAAGACGGGGTCGCGCGGGTAGGCAAAAAACGTCCGGCGCGAGAAACCCGCGCCCGGTCAGCCTGCTCGTCGTCGTGGAATCCGGTGCAACGCCATGATGCCCGGCGCGCTAGCACGGCGTGAACGCACAGTCCACGGGAAATGGCGTCCCCTTTGCCCTAGCTTTGGGCGAGACAACGGAAACGGGAGCGCGCGATGGGATTGCTGGTCGAGGGCAAGTGGCAGGACAAGTGGTATGACACGAAGAGCACCGGCGGCAAGTTCGAGCGCCAGGAAGCCAAGTGGCGCGACTGGGTGACGGCCGACGGCGTGCCGCCAGACGGCAAGGGCCGCGGCTTCAAGGCCGAGCCCGGCCGCTATCACCTCTATGTCAGCCTGGCCTGCCCCTGGGCGCACCGCACGCTGATCGTGCGCAAGCTGAAGAAGCTGGAAGACGTGATCGGGGTGTCGGTGGTGCACCATTTCATGGGCGAGAACGGATGGACCTTCCTCGCCGAGGACGGCGCGACCGGCGACGATCTCTACGGGCTCGAATTCCTCCACCAGATCTACACCAAGGCAGACCCCCAGATGACGGGCCGCGTCACCGTTCCCGTGCTGTGGGACAAACAGGAGGAGACCATCGTCTCCAACGAGTCGGCCGAGATCATCCGCATGCTGAACGCCGCATTCGACGAGTGGGGCGACCGAAGCGTGGACCTCTACCCAGAGGCGCTCCGCGCGGAGATCGACGGTGTCAACGAGCGGGTCTACGACACCGTCAACAACGGGGTCTACAAGGCCGGCTTCGCGACCGAGCAGGACGCCTACGAAGAGGCCCACCGCGCGCTTTTCGAGACGCTGGACTGGCTGGAGGAGCGCCTGACCAAACAGCGCACGCTCGTGGGCGATCGCATCACGGAAGCCGACTGGCGGCTCTTCACCACGCTTGCGCGCTTCGACCCCGTCTATGTCGGCCATTTCAAGTGCAACCGGCAGCGCATCGCGGACTATCCCGCGCTGTCGGCCTATTTCCGGGAGCTCTACGCGGTGGAGGGCGTGAAGGAGACGGTCGATCTTCTCCACATCAAGCACCACTATTACCGCTCGCACCCCACCATCAACCCGACCCGCATCGTGCCCGAAGGTCCGGCGCTGGACTGGGACAGCCCGCACGGGCGGGAAAGGCTCTGAGGCGTCGGCAGGATTTCGAGGTCACGGCATGGATTCTCGGGTCAAGCCCGAGAATGACGAAGGTGGGGTGGGGATGGAGAGTGGGGCTTGCCACTGTTTTCGCAGTTCCTCTTCTCCCATCATCATTCTCGGGCTTGACCCGAGAATCCATGCCGTGCCTTTTCCACCCCGCCAAGGCGGCAGACCTCCTCACCAATCCCCCGTCGCCTCCCGTTCCCCCATCACCTCCGCGATCCGCCGCCGTGTGGCGGCCGTCGTTCCCGCGGGCAGCGCGTCCAGCGGAAAGAACCCGCTTTCGGCGATTTCGCGATCGGGCAGCTTGGGCGCCGTTTGAGCGAACGTCTCGATCACGAACAGCGCCACGTGGTCGCGCCGCGACACGTGCCGGTTGAAGTAGATCGCAAACAGGCGGGGACGCGCGAGGATGCGGATGTTGCCTTCCTCCGCCATCTCCTTTTCCAGCGCCTCCGCCACCGTCTCGCCGGTTTCCACGCCCCCGCCCGGAAGCTGCCAGCCGGGCACATAGGTATGGCGGATCAGGAAGATCGTGCGGTTCTCGCGGTCGAGCACGAGGCCGCGCACGCCGAGTGTCATCGGGCGGCGCAACCGGAAATAGAGGTGAAACAAGCGGCGCCGCATGCGCGGCCAGAGGCTTTGGGTGGGTTCGGGCGCGTCCAATCGGCTCAAAACCGAATCCTTTGTTGGAAACGGCCCGGCCTCCACCCTAAAACCGAGCCATGTTCAGGCTTGCCCATCTGTCCGACGTCCACCTGGGGCCGCTGCCCGATGTAGCCTACCGCGAACTCGCCTCCAAGCGCGTGGTCGGCTACGTCAACTGGCAGCGCAACCGCAAGGCCTTCCTGCACGACGACGTGCTGGACTCGATCCTCGATGGCATCCGCGCACAAGCCCCCGACCACATCGCGGTGACCGGCGATCTCGTGAACCTGGCGCTCGACCGCGAGATCGAGCTCGCTCGCGTCTGGCTCGACGAGCTCGGACCACCCCATGACGTGTCGGTGGTGCCCGGCAATCACGACGCCTATGTGCCCGGCGCCTTCGACAAGACCTGCGCGCAATGGGCGCCCTTCATGCAGGGCGACGGCCAGACCAGGGTGCCCGACCGCGAATTCTTCCCCTACACCCGCGTACGCGGCAACGTGGCCCTGATCGGCGCCACCTCGGCGCGCGCATCCGCACCCTTCATGGCGACCGGCTATTTCCGCGAGAACCAGTCCAAGCGGCTCGAACGCGCGCTGGCTGCGGCTGGCAAGCAGGGATTGTTCCGCGTGGTGATGATCCACCACCCGCCCGTGCGGGGCGCGGTGCCCGCCCACAAGCGGCTGATGGGCATCGGCAACTTCCAACGCGCAGTGAAGGCGGCGGGTGCGGAACTCGTTTTGCACGGCCACTCGCATCTGCCCACGCTCTTCTCCATGCCGGGCAAGGATGACGCGACGGTGCCCGTGGTGGGTGTCGCGGCAGGCGGGCAGGCGCCGGGCGGCTCGAAGCCCGCAGCCCAATTCAACCTCCTCACGGTCGAGGGCGAGCCCGGCGCATGGCGCGTGCGGCTTGCCCGCCACGGCCTGGTCGCGCGCGGCCAGCCGCCGGTGGAGCTTTCGTCCGAGGTTCTGATCGGAAGCGCGGCGCAGCCCGCTTAGAGCATTTCCAGCGCAAGTGCCGTGCGGCTCTGCGTCCGGAAATGCTGCAAAAACAGAGAGCTAGAGGCGGCCCTCGTCGCGGCGTTTCTGGGCGCGCGCGCGAAGCCAGAGAACGGCGAAGGGCGCGACGATGAAGAGCGCGACCACGACCACCGCAAGCGTGGTCGACACCCCGCCCAGCGCCAGCATGATCGAGGGCATGAAATAGGCGAGGACGGCGAAGCCGAGCAGAAAGGCGCCCGCGCCCAGAAGCGTGGCGCGGCTGGTGGGCTGGGGGTTCTGGCTCATGCCGCCTCGCGGATGGTTGAAGGGGCGCAGGCGCAGGCCCGTTGATCGGCGCAGGCGCCCGTTTCGGGCTCCACCGTCGCGTGGCTGACGCCGTGCCGCTCGGCAAGGCGCGCCTTGACCGCCGTGATCATCTGGGCTGGGTCGGTGCCTTCGGCGATGCAGGCGTGAAGCGTCGCCATGTTGCGCTGCCCGTCCATCGACCAGAGATGCATGTGATGGACCTCGCGCAGGCCGGGCACATGGGCTTCGAGATCGCGCGCGATGGCGTCGCGGTCGAGGCCTACGGGCGCGCCTTCGAGCAGCAGGTGGGCGGATTCGCGCGTCAGCGCCCAGGCCGAGCGGAAAAGAAGCAGCGCGACCAGCATCGACAGGATCGGGTCGATCGGCGTCCAGCCGGTCAGGAGGATCACGCCGGCCGCTGCGATCGCAGCCACCGAGCCGAGCAGATCGCCCAGCACGTGGAGCACCGCGCCCCGCATGTTGAGGCCCTTGCCGCCGCCCGACAGGATCCAGAAGCACAGGATGTTGACGACGAGACCAAGCCCTGCGACCGCGAGCATCGGCGCGCCCAGCACGGGCTGCGGCTCGAACACGCGGCGCGCTGCTTCCACCACGATCCAGATGCCGATGGCGAAGATCGACAAGCCGTTGACGAAGGCGACCAGCGTCTTCACCCGGTCGAAGCCATAGGACAGCCGCGCACTCGGCGCGCGGCCCGCCAGGCTGAACGCATACCAGGCGAGCGCCAGCGCCACCGCATCGGTCAGCATGTGGCCGGCATCGGCCAGAAGCGCGAGCGAGCCCGTGACGAGGCCGCCCACCGCTTCCGCCACCATGAAGCCGCCGGTGAGAAGGGCGGCGAGCAGCACGCGCTTCTTGTCGCTCACATCCCCATGCACGTGCCCGATCCCGCCATGGCCATGATCGTGGCCGTGGCCCGCATGGTCATGGGAATGGCCGTGAGAATGATCGTGGGCGTGCCCGTGGGAATGATCGTGCGACATGGGCCCTTATCTATCCCCGCGCGCGCAAATCCTCCAGCCGTGCGCGCTGATTCCCTTGAGCATCGAAGTTCTCGGGCGAGAGCCATGCCTCGTAGGCCTGCTTGAGGGCCGGCCATTCGCCGTCGATGATCGAGAACCAAGCCGTGTCGCGGTTCTTTCCCTTCACCACGAGGTGCTGGCGGAAGGTGCCCTCATGCGTGAAGCCGAAGCGTCGGGCGGCGCGCTTGGAAGGCTCGTTGGCGTCGTTGCACTTCCATTCGAAGCGGCGGTAGCCGAGCGTGTCGAACACCCAGGAGGCGAACAGGAAGAGCGCCTCGGTCGCGGCCGGCTTGCGGGCCACGATCGGCCCCCACAGGATGTTGCCGATCTCGGCCACGCCGTTCGCCGCATCGATGCGCATCAGGGTCTGCCGCCCCGCGACTTGGCCCGAAGCCTTGTCGATAACAGTGAAGAAGAGCGGGTCCGCGCTCGCCTCAGCCTTGTCGAGCCAGGGCTGGAAGGCTTCGCGGCTTTCCGGCGGCTCCTCGAACAGCCAACGGAAGCGCGCGGCATCTTCGGGCACGCTTGCCGCGGCAAACAGCCCTTCCCCGTGGTTAGCTGCGCTCAACGGTTCGAGCCGCACGAAGCGGCCTTCCATCACGTGCTTTTCGGGGGCGGGGCGTCCGGCCCAGCCCGGCAGTTCTCGTTCCATCGGCACCATCCGTTTGACAGGTTTCCGAAGAGGATCGCAAAAGAGCGGCGCAAGCGGCAAGCGCCAGGGAGGGAAAGAGCCATGCGCCAGGGGATCGAGACCGTGGAGGCCTTCGGGCGCCTGGGCGAGGAGAATGCGTTCGCCGTGCTCGCGCGCGCCACGACGCTGACGCAGGCGGGCCGTGACATCGTCAACCTCGGCATCGGCCAGCCCGATTTCCGCACGCCCGACCACATCGTGGAAGCCGCGATCAAGGCGCTGCGCGACGGCCACCACGGCTACACGCCCGCAACCGGCCTCCTCGCCGCGCGCGAGGCGGTGGTGCGCCGCACGCTCGCCACCACAGGCGTCGAGGTCTCGCCCGAAAGCGTGATGATCCTGCCCGGCGGCAAGCCCACGATGTTTGCGGCGATCCTGATGTTCGGCGAGAAGGGGCGCGAGATCCTCTACCCCGACCCCGGCTTTCCGATCTATCGCTCCATGATCGAGTTCACCGGGGCAAAGCCAGTGCCCGTGCCGATCCGCGAGGAGAACGGCTTCGCCTTTTCCGCCGAGGAGACGCTTTCCCTCATCACGCCCGAAGCGCGCCTCCTGATCCTCAACTCCCCCGCCAACCCAACCGGGGGCGTGACGCCGCGGGCCGAGATCGAGAAGCTGGTGGCGGGTCTGGCCGACCATCCGCATGTGGCCGTGCTGTCCGACGAGATCTACGACACCATGACCTATGACGGGGAAGAGCACGTCTCGCTTCTCTCCTTTCCCGAGATCCGCGACCGCCTGATCGTGCTCAACGGCTGGTCGAAGACCTGGGCCATGACGGGATGGCGCATGGGCTGGTCGATCTGGCCGAACGGGGAAAAGGGCGCCCACCTCTACGACAAGGTGCGCAAGCTGGCGGTGAACTGCTGGTCCTGCGTGAACGCGCCCTCGCAATTCGCGGGCATCGCGGCCATCGACGGCAGCCAGGAACCGGTCGCGCGCATGATGGAAGCCTTCGACCGGCGACGGAAGCTCGTGGTGGAGGGGCTGAACGGCTTGGCCGGCGTGTCCTGCGCCACGCCCAAGGGCGCGTTCTACGCATTTCCCAACATCAAGGAGACCGGCTGGAAGGCCAAGCCGCTCGCCTCTGCGCTTCTGGAGGATGCCGGCGTGGCGCTGATAGGCGGCCCGGATTTCGGCATCCTGGGCGAAGGCTATCTCCGTCTGTCCTACGCCAATTCGGAAGCAAACATCGCGCGTGCCATCGAGCGGATCGGGGCCTTCCTCGCGGAGCGCAAGCCGGGCTGACGGCCGAAACGAAAAAGGGCGGCCATTGGCGGCCGCCCCATTCATCGGACGCTGCTTGGGAGGAGGGAAGCTGTCCGATTTATTCCAGAATGCGCCCGCATGGTTAATGCGGGGTTAACGACTCACGCCTTGGCGGAAGCCACCGTCGCCTCGATGTGCTCGACCAGCGAATCCTCGAGGTTCAGGCGGGCAGCCAGCTGGTCGAGGAAGCCGCGCTCGGCGCGGTTGTCGGCGTCGATCGCAAGGCGCGCCGCCGTGAACAGCTCCACGCGCTGCGCTTCGGTCTTGGCTTCGCTCACGATGGCGTCAAGGTTCACGGGCTTGTCGAGTTCGTCGAGCAGGAACTGCGCGGCCTCGCCTTCGAGGCCGGCCAGCTCGACGCGGTCGCCGATGCGCGCGCGCTCGGCGTCGTCGATGTGGCCGTCCGCCTTGGCGGCTGCGATCATGGCGCGGATCAGCGTCAGCGCCCACTCGTCCTCGCCCTGGGGGGCCGCCGAAGGGTGGAAGGGGTCGTTCTGCGGAGGCGGCAGGAGTTCGGGCTCGGCAGCAGCCGGCGCGTTGGCATCCTGCGGGGACTTGCCGGCCTGGTGGTTCTGATAGGCGTTGTAGGCCATGGATGCGATGGCAGCCAGGCCGCCGAGCTTGATGGCGTTGCCTGCCAAGCCCCGGCCCATGCCGGTGCCGAGCACGCCGGCCAGAATGGCGCCGGCGGCCAGCGGGTTCTGCCGCGCCATGTCCATCGCCTTGCCAGCACCCTGCTTGATGCCTTCGGGCCCGCCCAGGTTCTTGGCAATGTCACCCAGGAAGCCGCCGGCTCCGCCCTGGCCACCACCCTGGCTGCCGAGGCTGCCGGCAAGCTGGCCCCACGGGCTGCTGCCGCCGCCGTCGCGTCCAGCATTCTGGCCGCCCTTGGCGCCAAGGAAACTGTCGAGCAGGGCTTTGGGGTCGAACATCGGCGTTTTCCTCCAACGGTTGGCGAACCATTCGCTGGACCGAGACGTAGGAACGCCGCGCCGAAATGCAATGCGAGCGGCCCTCAGCCCTCCGACTGGCGCTGCCGCTCGGCGAAGCGCAAACGGTCGGCATCGGAATGCTCTCCCACGCAAGCCCCGCACGAGACGCCCTCGCGGTAGTCGGGCGAGAGCCGGTCTTGGGGCGTCAGCGCCCGGCCGCAGGCGCGGCACAGCGTAGCCTCTCCCTGGACCAGCCCCACGCCCAGCCCCGCGCGCTCGTCGAACACGAAGCACTCGCCGCTCCACAGGCTCTGGTCTGCGGGCACCTCCTCCAGGTAGCGCAGGATGCCGCCATGGAGGTGATAGACCTCCTCCACCCCCAGCCCCTTCACGAAGGCGGTGGCCTTCTCGCAGCGGATGCCGCCCGTGCAGAACATGGCGACCCGCTTGCCGGCCAGCCGCTCGCGGTTCGCCTCGGCCCAGCCGGGAAATTCGCGGAAGCTTTCGGTTGCGGGATCGAGCGCGCCGGGAAACGTGCCGAGCGCGACCTCATAGGCATTGCGCGTGTCGATCACCACGGTTTCGGGGTCGCTCACCAGCCGGTTCCACTCGGCGGGCTCCACTGTTTCCCCGGCATCGCGCGCGGCATCGATGCCGGGCACGCCCATGGTCACGATCTCGCGCTTGATGCGCGCCTTGAACCGGCGGAACGGCTCGGCCCCAGCCTCGCTCCACTTGGCCTCGAGCCCGGCCAGCGCGGGCTCTGTTTCCCCCAGGAAGGTGAGCAGACCTTCGAGGGCTTCGCGGCTCGGCGCGCTCACCGTGCCGTTGATGCCTTCTTGCGCCAGGATCAGCGTGCCCTTGATTCCGTGCTCCGCGGCAAACGCCAAGAGCTTGGCGCGCAAGGCTTCGAGCCCCTCGAGAGGGGCAAAGCGATAAAGGGCTGCGACGGAAAAGAAAGCGTCCATGCCGCCCACCTATGGGCAGGCCCGCTCGCCCGCAAGCGCGCAACGCATCCACCCCCTCCCCGCCGCCCACATCATCGGTGCGGCAACAAGGAGAGGCACGATGTTCGACAAGCAGACGGTGGAAGCGATCACGCGAGGGGCCGTCGCAGCCAGGCTCGACCCCGCAGCCGTGCTCGCGGTGGCGGAAGTGGAGAGTGGTGGCACCGCCTGGGCCTTGGTGGAAGGCCGGCGCGAGCCTCTGATCCGCTGGGAGGGGCATTACTTCGACCGCCGGCTGAAGGGCCGGGAGCGCGAGACCGCGCGGGCGGCAAGCCTCGCCCACCCGCAGGCCGGCACCATTCCCAACCCGCGCAGCCAGGCCGCGCGCTGGCGCATCCTCGCGCGCGCCCGCGCTCTGCGTGAGGATGCGGCGCTCGAATCCACCTCCTGGGGCATCGGCCAGGTGATGGGCGCCCATTGGAAAGCTCTAGGCTTCTCGGATGCCGGCGCATTGGCGAGCGAAGCGCGCTCGGGCGTCGAAGGCCAGGCGCGGCTGATGCTGCGCTTCATCGCGCATTCCGGGCTCGATGCAGCGCTGCACCGCGAGGACTGGACAGGCTTTGCCCGCGGCTACAACGGGCCGGGCTATGCGGCAGGGGGCTACCACACGAGGATCGCGGGCGCCTTTGCCCGCCATGCGCCGCGCACGGCGCTCGTCGAGACCGTGCGGGGCGAGCGCGTGCGCCGCATGCAGGCGGCCCTCGGGCGGGTGGGACAAACGCTTTCGGCCGATGGCGTGTTCGGCCCGAACACCGCGCTCGCCCTGCGCGGCTTCCAGGCCGCGCGCGGGCTCGTCGTCGACGGCATCGCGGGCCCGCGCACGCTCGCAGCGCTCCGCACGGTTTGACGGCGGCGCGAACGGGTCTATAGGCAGGCGATGACCCAGCGCTCCCAAGACCTCGTAGCCCTTCTCGGCGCCCAAACCGTGATCCCCGTGATCCGCATCACGGATGCGGCCAAGGCCGTGCCGCTCGCGCGGGCGCTGGCCCGAGGCGGGCTGCCGCTGATCGAGATCACGCTGCGCACGGAAGCAGCCCTCGAAGCCATCCGCCGCGCCTCGGCCGAAGTGCCCGAGGCCGTGGTGGGCGCCGGCACGATCTTGTCGCCTGCCCAGTATCGCGAGGCGGCCGATGCGGGCGCGCGCTTCATCGTCAGCCCCGGCACGACCCCTTCACTCCTGGCCGAAGCCGAGACGAGCGTGGTGCCCTTCTTGCCCGGCGCGGTGACGGCATCCGAGGTGATGGCCGCGCGCGAGGCGGGGCTGTCTTTCCTGAAGTTCTTTCCGGCCGAGCAGTCGGGGGGCGCGTCCTTCCTCAAGGCGCTGTCCTCGCCCATCCCCGACATTCGTTTCTGCCCCACGGGCGGCATCACTTCCGCCAACGCGTCGAGCTACCTGACGCTGCCCAACGTCGCCTGCGTGGGCGGCTCCTGGGTGGCGCCCGACGCAGCCGTGGAAGCGGGCGACTGGGACCGCATCGAGGCGCTCTCGCGCGAGGCAGCCGCCCTGCGCTGAGCGTCTCCAAACATCGCAGCAATGAAAAAGGCCGGCTCATCGCCGGCCTTTTTCATGTGAGGTTCTTGATCCCTCTCAGTTCGTCTCGAACCGCGCCACCGACAGGAAGCGCACGGCCTTGCCCGTGAAGCGGTTGGCGTCGGCCACCTGGGCTCCGCCCTTCTGGAAACCGTCGGTGTAGACAGCGCTCGGGGCGGTGCGCACGAGGTTGTAGGCGAAGGACGGCGCCTTGGTGCCGGCGGTCTCGGTGGTCAGCGTGTCGCTGCGCAGCGCCCAGCGGGCCGCGTCGGGGGCCGCGGCAACCACCTGCGGCTTGGCCGAAGGCTTGCGGTCGCGCTTGGAGGGGCGGGCGCCCTTGCCGGTGGTCTTCACATCCGTGAAGAATGCGGTGTCGGCTTCGACGCCGCGCTGCGGCACGGGCGCCTTGGCGACGATCGCACGCTCGATGGCAGCGGGGCTTTCGACGCTCGCGGGCAGCGGCGAGGAAGGCTCGGGCGCCAGGCTCGCCATCGTGGCAGGCGCGGGCTCGGCCTTCGGCGCGAAGCCGGGAACGATGGCTTCCGCGGGCAGCATGGCGGCTGCGATGGCCTCGGTCGGCGTTTGGGCGCGGGCAAGGCTCGGGCGGCTGGTCGGCACGGGCGAGAGCAGGTCCTCGGCCTTGGCGCGGGTCGCATCCGATTCCGCAAGCGCGGTCAGCACGCTCGCATCGGCCACCGCCTCGCCCGGACGCCAGCCCGGCGCGGTCATGGTCGCGGCGAGCTCCACGGGCGCGGCCTCGGCCAGAACGGCTGGCGTTTCGGCTGCGGCATCCGTGATGGCGTCGGCAACGGTGTCTTCAGCGCGCGCCACGTCCACTTCGCGCGGCGCCGCGAGCGGCATCGGGATGGCACGGCCGGACAGGCCGGCGATCACGGTTTCGGGCGTCTCGGCTTCGGGAGCGCGCGGCAGCTCGGCCGGGCGCGCCTGGCTCGGTGGCACGACCTGGATCGCGGGCCGTTCGGGCGCGGCTTCCTCCACCGCCTCGACGCGGCCGACTTCCACGGTCGGCTTCTGCGGCGCACGGGCGACGGCCTTGGGCGCTGCGGGGCGCGGAGCCTCCTCGCCGCCCTCGCCGGACGCTGCGCTCATCTCTTCCTCGTCGTCCTCGCCCGAGCCGAACAGCACCGAAAGCAGCGTTTTGCGCTTGGTGCCGCTGTTTCCGGCGGAGGCCGATGCGATGGCGAGCTGGCCAGCGCTCTGGCGGTTCTTGTAGGAGGCGAGCGCCTGCTCGAAGCCCGGCAGGGGCTTGCCGTCGGAGGGCACGTGAAGCGTCTTGCCGTTCGGGAACAGGGCAACCAGCTCCCGGCGGCTCATCTTGGGCCAGTGGCGGACGTTGCCCACGTCGAAGTGGACAAAGGGCGAGCCGGAATTGGGGTAATAGCCCACGCCGCCGCCCTGCATCTTCAGGCCGATCTCACGCAGCGTCTTGAGCTTCACGCCGGGGATGTAGAAATCCATCGCCTTGCCAAGCGTGTGCTGGCTCTTCTTGGCGACGCCCTTGGAGCGCGAGCGCAGCATGGAATTGGTGGCCGAGGAGCGGTAGGCCGAAACCACCGTGATGTAGTTCCTGGAGCCCGTCTGCTTGTAGGCTTCCCACACCAGATCCATCAGGCGCGGATCCATCTTGGTGGGCTCGTTGCGGCGCCAGTCGCGCAGGAACTGGTTGATCTTCTTGAGGCCCGCCTGATCGTAGCGCCCGTTGCGCTTGAACACGATCTCGGCCTTTTCGCCGGTGTGGATGAAGTGGAGCTTCAGCGCGCGCGTCTCGGCCTGAGCGCCTTGGGAGAAGAGGGCGAGGCCGCAGGCGGCGAGAGCCCCCGCCAGCCACTTCCGTTTGCGGGAACCGCCGCTCGGCGCGCCTTGGGGCGCGAGAGGGCAGTCGGTGGCTTGGCTAGTGCTGGTCAAATCGAAGCGCCCCGTCGGCTGCGAGTGTCCGCCGCAAGATTCGGCTGCGTTGCCCCCGGATCACAAGCAAGCCGGGAGCGTCGGATGTGCCCTCGACTATCGATCCTAATGGTTAATCACCGCTTATTGAAGCGAAAATGCGGTAATACCAAGGCGTCAGCCCCCTCCTGCCCAGTCCCTTGCGGGCTTGGTGAATCAACCCTTTACCGCTCCGGGGCTTGCGCGGAGGCGGATTCCGCACCCTCTTCCGCGTCGATGCCGTGCTCGCGGATCTTGCGGTAGAGCGTGGAGCGCCCGATGCCCAGCCGCCTCGCCGCCTCGCTCATGTGCCCCCGGTAGTGGCGAAGCGCGAAGCGGATGGCCTCGCCCTCGATCGCGGCGAGCGAGCGCATCTGCCCGTCTTCCAGAAGTGTCAGGGTGCCCGGCTGGGGGGGCGCGTCTCCCAGTTCGAAGGGCACGAGCGAGGGGGCCACCTCGATCTCCACCGTGCCCGCCACCTGTGCCCGGATCTGCGGAAATTCGCCTTCCGTCAGAAGCGCGCCCTCGGCCAGCACCACGGCGCGCAGGATGGCGTTTTCGAGCTGGCGGATGTTGCCCGGCCAGTCATAGGCCTGGAGGAGCACGAGTGCCTCCGTGCTCAAGCCCCGCACGGGCGAGCCGCGCACCGTGCGCTTGGCGCGCTCGATGAAGCGCGCGGCGAGTTCGGCGATGTCGGCCCGCCGCTCGCGCAGGGGCGGCAGCGGGATCGGAAACACGTTGAGGCGGTAGAACAGGTCCTCGCGGAACAGCCCCTGGCGCACGCGCTCCGCCAGATCGCGGTGGGTGGCCGAGATCAGCCGGATGTCGACCTTGAGCGTCGCCTTGCCGCCCACGGGGTCCACCTCGCCCTCCTGGACGGCACGCAGGAGCTTCACCTGCGCGTCGAGCGGCAGATCGCCCACCTCGTCCAGAAAGAGCGTGCCTCCGTTGGCTTCCGCGAACTTGCCGGCATGGCGCTCGGTAGCGCCCGTGAAGGCACCCTTCTCGTGGCCGAACAGGATGGATTCCACGAGATTGTCGGGAATGGCGCCGCAATTCACGGTGACGAAGGGTCTTCCCGCACGCGGGCCGGCCGCCTGGATGGCGCGTGCCATCACCTCCTTGCCGGTGCCCGATTCTCCTTCGAGCAGGATCGGCACACCGGTGGCGGCGGCCTTGGCCCCGAGCTTCAGCGCGCGCGTCATGGCCGGGCTCTGCGTCGGCAGGTCGGCAAGCGTCACCGCCGCGCGCTGCCTTTCGGCCGCGCGCGTTTCGCCCGCAGCGGTCGCCTCCCCGACCTTCAGGGCGCGCGCAACGGCCGCTAGCAGTTTGTCGGGCGAAGCGGGCTTCACCACGAAGTCGAAGGCGCCTTCGCGCATCGCGGTCACCACCGTGTCGATGCCGCCGAGCGCTGTCTGCACGATCACGGGAACGGCCGATCCCCGCTCGCGCAGGGTCTTCAGCACGGCGATGCCGTCAGGCCCGCCGGGCATCACGAGGTCGAGCAGCACGAGCGAGACGGGCTCGGGCCGGGCGAGGGTGTCGAGTGCGGCCGTGCCGTTCTCGGCCAGGAGCGTGCGATGACCCGCGCGCACCAGCGCCGCCTCGGCCAGGCGCCGATGCACGGGATCGTCGTCCACGATCAGGATGGTGGCTTTTGCCATGGGAAGCCCAGCTTTTCAGAGAGGCATTCTCGCTTCCCCGCATGAACGCCCTCTCAACGAAGGCGGTAAGCGAAGCGTTGCGGCAGCCTGCCCGGTTGTCCCCAGCCGCGCGCGAACCATCTTAGGCACTCGTTCTTCTCGGAGCCTGCCCCGTTTCATGCGCCACCGCTTTCTCAAGCCCGCCCATGCGCCCGCTCGCGCAGCCCTTGCGGCGGCCGCGCTGGGCGATCTGCCGGAGTGGGACCTGTCCGATCTCTACCCCGCGATGGATGCGCCCGAACTGAAGGCCGACATCGCACGCGCGGGCACCGATGCCGCGGATTTCGAGAAGCGCTGGAAGGGCGCGCTGGCCAGCGAAGCCGGCAAGGGGGAAGGCGGCAGGCTCGGCCAGGCGCTCCAGGAATACGAGGCGCTGGAAGAGCTGATCGGGCGGATCGTCTCCTATGCGGGCCTGGTCTATGCCGGCGACACCTCCGACCCCGCCCGCGCCAAGCTCCACGGCGACGTGGCCGAGAAGATGACGGATGCGAGCGCGCACCTGCTCTTCTTTGGCCTGGAACTGAATCTCGTGGACGATGCGCTGCTGGAAGCAGCCTTCGCGGCCGATCCCTCCTTCGCGCACTACCGCCCCTGGGTTCTCGACCTGCGTCGCGACAAGCCCTTCCAGTTGGACGAGCGCACCGAGCAGCTCTTCCACGAGAAGAGCATCACCGGTCGCCAGGCCTGGAACCGCCTGTTCGACGAGACCATGACCGACCTGCGCTTTTCCGTGCGCGGGGAAAAGCTGACGCTCGAGCCCACGCTCAACAAGCTCCAGGATGCCGATGGCGCCTTGCGCAAGGAAGCGGCCGAAGCGCTCGCCGACACCTTCCGCCAGCACACGCGCACGTTCACGCTGATCACCAACACCCTCGCCAAGGACAAGGAGATCTCTGACCGCTGGCGTGGCTTCACCGACATCGCCCAGTCGCGTCACCTGGCGAACCGCGTGGAGCCCGAGGTGGTGGATGCGCTCGCCTCGGCCGTGCGCGAGGCCTACCCCCGCCTGTCGCATCGCTACTACCGCATGAAGGCGCGCTGGCTCGGTCTCAAGGAGATGAACCACTGGGACCGCAACGCGCCCTTGCCCGAAACCCCGCAGGAGCCGATCGGCTGGGACGACGCGAAGGATACGGTGCTGCAGGCCTATGGCCGCTTCGCCCCCGAGATGGCGGAGATTGCCGGCCGCTTCTTCGATAAGCGCTGGATCGACGCTCCCGTGCGCCCCGGCAAGGCGCCCGGCGCGTTCTCGCACCCGGCCGTGCCCTCGGTGCACCCCTATGTGCTCTTGAACTACATGGGCCGCCCGCGCGACGTGATGATCCTGGCGCACGAATTGGGCCACGGCGTGCATCAGGTCCTGGCCGGCGGCCAGGGCGCGCTGATGGCCTCGACGCCGCTGACGCTTGCCGAGACGGCCTCCGTCTTCGGCGAGATGCTCACTTTCCGCATGCTGCTCGAAAAGACCACCGACAAGCGGGCGCGCAAGGCGATGCTCGCCCAGAAGGTGGAGGACATGATCAACACGGTTGTCCGCCAGATCGCCTTCTACGAGTTCGAGCGCCGCGTGCACACCGAGCGCCGCAACGGCGAGCTGACGGCGGACCGGCTGGGCGAATTGTGGCTGGAGGTCCAGAAGGAGAGCCTGGGCGACGCGATAGCGCTTCGCGAAGGCTACGAGACCTTCTGGTGCTACATCCCCCACTTCATCCACTCGCCCTTCTACGTCTACGCCTATGCGTTCGGCGATTGCCTCGTGAACTCGCTTTATGCGGTCTACCAGAACGCCGAGCGGGGCTTTCAGGAGAAGTATTTCGCCATGCTGTCGGCGGGCGGCACCAAGCACCATTCGGAGATCCTCGCCCCCTTCGGCCTGGACGCGACCGACCCCGGCTTCTGGACCATCGGGCTGAAGGTGATCGAGGACCTGATCGACGAGCTGGAAGCGCTCGACTAGCGGGGCGGCGCGTCGACTGCCCCCACTAGGCACCGCGCCTGCGGAATGCCAAAGCAGGAACCGAACATCTCCCGCAGGAGCCCTCCATGCCGTCCGCGCTGTTCCGCGACGACCGCGCGGGAACCGAACTGTTTTTTGCCGAGCCGACCGAGCTCATAGCTCCCGAAACGGTGGAAGCCTTCTTTCCCGCGCTCGAACGGCTGGAAGCCCTGCGCGCGGAGGGCAAATGGTTGGCCGGCTATTTCGCTTATGAATCCGGCTTCCTTCTTGAGCCTAAGCTCGGGGCCCGCCTGCCCGAGAACCGCCGAGTGCCCTTGTTCGCCTTCGGTGCCTTCGACGGCCCGTCCGCTCTCCCGCCTCCTGTTCCGCCCTCGGGCGCCATCCACGAAGCCGAAGCGGCCTGGACGTTCGGCGATTACGAGCCCCGCTTCCGCCGCCTCCACCGCCATCTGGCCGAAGGCGACTGCTACCAGGCGAACCTGACCTTCCCCATCCGCGCGCGCTGGACGGGCGAGCCCGCAAGCTTGTTCGCCGCACTCGCCGCCCGCCAGCCCGTGCGCCATGCGGCACTCCTCGATTTCGGCATAGGCCCCGTCGTCTTATCGCGCTCCCCCGAACTGTTCTTTGCGGTCAACCGCGAGGGATGGATCGAGGCACGGCCCATGAAGGGGACGGCACCGCGCGGCAGCACGCCGGAGGAAGACGAGACCTTCGCCCGCTTCCTGCGCGAGGACGGCAAGACGCAGGCCGAGAACCGCATGATCGTGGATCTCCTGCGCAACGACATCTCGCTTCTGTCGGAGGTCGGCACGCTGCACGTGCCCGAACTCTTCAAGGTCGAGACCTATGCCACGCTCCACCAGATGGTGAGCACGGTGCGTGCGAAGCTCAGGCCGCAGCTCTCGATCCGCGAGATCATGGCGGCGCTCTTTCCCTGCGGCTCGATCACGGGCGCGCCCAAGATCCGCGCGATGGAAGTGCTCCAGGACCTCGAAGCCACCCCGCGCGACGTCTATTGCGGCGCCATCGGCTGGATGGCGCCCGACGGCACGATGCGCTTGTCCGTCGCCATCCGCACCCTGTCACTCTTCGAGGGCGGAGAAGCCGTGTTCAACGTGGGCGGCGGCATCGTGTTCGATTCCACGGCCGAGGCCGAATACCGCGAGGCGCTCCTCAAGGCGCGCTTCGCGACCGGGGCGGAGCCGCGCGTCCGGACGGGCTAAACCGGCGAAAACCAAGAAAACTTTGCCCTGTCACGTTTTCCCGCTACTTGCTCTGGACCACACATTCACGGAGCGTTGAAAATTGGCGGAAGCGAACTGGCCTGTCCACGGCACCATCACCGGACCCATCGTGATGATCGGCTTCGGCTCGATCGGGCGGGGGACCCTGCCCCTCATCGAGCGGCACTTCCAGTTCGACCCTTCCCGCATGACCGTGATCGACCCGCGCGACACCGACCGCGCGCTGCTCGATGAGCGCGGCATCCGCTTCGCCCAGCAGGCCGTCACCCGCGAGAACTACCGCGAGCTTCTCACGCCGCTGCTGACCGAGGGCGAGGGCCAGGGCTTCTGCGTGAACCTTTCGGTCGACACGGGCTCGCTCGATCTGATGAAGCTCTGCCGCGAACTCGGCGTGCTCTACATCGACACCGTGGTCGAGCCCTGGCTCGGCTTCTATTTCGACAAGACCGCCGACAACGCCAAGCGCACCAACTACGCGCTGCGCGAGACCGTGCGCGCCGAGGTGCAAGCCAACCCCGGCGGCACCACGGCCGTGTCCTGCTGCGGCGCCAATCCCGGCATGGTGTCCTGGTTCGTCAAGCAGGCGCTGGTCGATCTCGCGGCCGAACTCGGGCTCGGCGCCGAAACGCCTGCCCCGTCCGACCGCGAGGGCTGGGCGCGTCTGATGCGGGATGCCGGCGTCAAGGGCATCCACATCGCCGAGCGCGACACCCAGCGCGCCAAGGAGCCCAAGCCGCTCGACGTGTTCTGGAACACCTGGTCGGTGGAAGGCTTCATCTCAGAAGGCCTCCAGCCGGCCGAACTCGGCTGGGGCACCAACGAGAAGTGGAAGCCCGACAATGCGCGCGGCTTCGACGAGGGCTGCCAGGCAGCGATCTACCTGCTCCAGCCCGGCGCCAACACCCGCGTGCGAACCTGGTGCCCCACGCCCGGCCCCCAATATGGCTTCCTCGTCACCCACAACGAGTCGATCTCGATCGCCGACTTCTTCACCGTGGGCGAAGGCGCGCATCCCGAATACCGCCCCACCTGCCACTACGCCTACCATCCCGCCAACGACGCCGTGCTCTCGCTGCACGAGATGTTCGGCAATGGCGGCACGGCACAGTCCGAGCTCCATGTGCTCGACGAGAACGAGCTGGTAGACGGGCGCGACGAGCTGGGCGTGCTGCTCTACGGCCACGCCAGGAACGCCTACTGGTTCGGCTCCCAGCTCACGCTCGAGGAAGCGCGCGCGCTTGCGCCCTACCAGAACGCGACGGGCCTGCAGGTTTCGTCCGCCGTGCTCGCCGGCATGGTCTGGGCACTCGAGAACCCCGAAAGTGGCATCGTCGAAGCCGACCAGATGGATTTCGCCCGCTGCCTCGAAATCCAGCGCCCCTATCTCGGCCCGGTGAAGGGCTACTGGACAGACTGGACCCCGCTTGACGGGCGCCCCGGCCTGTTTCCGGAAGACCTGGACGAAGAAGATCCCTGGCAATTTCGCAACATTCTGGTGCGTTAGCGCGTTGAGAAGCGTGCTGCCGGGGGGCGCCGCTTGTTTACGCCTTCCGAACGCGGCAAAGAAAATGCCGTTCAACCTCGCGGAGGCTTCCATGCGTCTCGGTTCTTCCCGCCTGCCTGCCTCGTTCGCAGCCCTTTCGGGGGCTGTTCTTCTGGCCGGCTGCGTCGCATCGGGCCCGATCCGCGAGGTCGACAGCGGCGGGCCCGTGGTGGCAGCGCCGCAGGGCTTCGACGGCGAGTGGCTGTCCACCGACGGCGTGGCCGTGTCGCGCTTCACGAGCGGCCAGTTCCAGACCTTCGCCACTGACACCGGCAACGTCCTGGCTGACGGCTCCTACCGCCTGATCGACACGCGCACCGCGCAGATCACGGTGGTCTCGCGCATCCGCCAGACCACCAACAACGTCAACTGCGCGCTGGCCACCACCAACCAGCTCAACTGCACGAGTTCGACCGGCCAGAACTTCGTGCTGACGCGCCGCGCGGCCCTGCCCGCCTGACGCATCTTCCCGCGCTTGCGTCTCGGGCAAGCGGGTGAAACATTGCATCCGTAACGCATCGGTCACGAACGGGCTCTAGGCAGCCCGTTCCACCCGCCGTTTCAGAACCCTTTCAGCAGGAGTTCCCGGATGACCCGACACACGCTGCTTGGCGCCCTTTCCGTTTCGTTTCTCGCAATGGGGGCGTCCCAGGCCTGGGCCGACTACACGCTCAACATCCTGCACATCAACGACTGGCACTCGCGCATCGAGAGCAACAACGCCTATGAGTCGACCTGCTCGGCCGAGGAGGAAACGGAGAACAAGTGCTTCGGCGGTGCGGCCCGCCTGTCCACCGCAATCGCCGCCGAGCGCCAGCGCCTGAACGGCCAGAACGTCGTGACGCTGAATGCGGGCGACAACTTCCAGGGCTCGCTCTTCTACACCACCTTCCGCGGTGCGGCCGAACTCGAATTCCTGCGCGGAATGGGCTTCGACGCCATGACGGTGGGCAACCACGAATTCGACGACGGCGAGGAAACCATCACGCCCTTCGTGGAAGGCGCGAACTTCCCCGTGCTCGGCGCGAACGTGAAGACCACGCCCGCCTCGCGCCTGGGCAACCGCATCCTGCCTTCGACCGTGCTCGATGTGGGCGGCGAGAAGATCGGCGTGGTCGGCATCGTCACCACCGACACGATGGAGATCGCCTCCCCCGGTCCCAACGTCTCGATCACCGAGGATGTGGCAGCCCTGCGCGCCGAGGTGGAACGGCTGGAAGGCCAGGGGATCAACAAGATCGTCGCGCTCACCCATGTCGGCTACGGGCGCGACCGCGATGTGATCGCCCAGGTGCCAGGCGTCGACGTGATCGTGGGCGGCCACACGCACACGGTCTTGTCCAACACAGCGGGCGAGGGCGAAGGCCCCTATCCGACGATGGCCACGCGCGAGGGCGCGTCCGTGCCGGTCGTCACGGCGGGCGCCTATTCCAAGTATCTCGGCTCGCTCCAGGTCGTGTTCGACGATGCGGGCAACGTGAAGTCGGCCACCGGCAACCCGATCCTGCTCGACAGCACGGTGAAACCCGACGAAGCGGTGCTCGCCCGCGTGCGCGAGATGGGCGCCCCCATCGAGGAGCTAAAGAGCCGCGTCGTGGCCGAGACAACGGCTCCCATCGACGGCTCGCGCGAGACCTGCCGTGCGCGCGAATGCGCCATGGGCAGCCTGATCGCCGATGCGATCCTCGACCGCACCAAGGATCAGGGCGTCACCATCGCCATCCAGAACGGTGGCGGCATCCGCGCCTCGATCGACGCCGGCCCGGTGACCATGGGCGAGGTGCTGACGGTTCTGCCCTTCCAGAACACGCTCGCCACCTTCCAGCTCGGCGGTGCCGATCTCGTGGCCTCGCTCGAAAAGGGCGTTTCCGAAATCCAGGACGGCCAGGGCAAGTTTCCCCAGGTGGCGGGCCTGCGCTACGCGCTCGATCCGTCCAAGGCGCCCAACACCGGCCGCGTCTCGGATGTGGAGGTGAACGAGAACGGCGCCTGGGCTCCGATCGACCCCGCCAAGACCTACACCATCGCCACCAACAACTATGTGCGCGGTGGCGGCGACGGCTACGATCTCTTCGCCGAGAAGGCCCAGAACGCCTATGACTACGGCCCGAGCCTGGAACAGGTGCTGGCCGACTATCTCGCGGCCCGCCAGCCTTTCACCCCCGCCACCGATGGCCGCATCCGCGAGGTGACGGCCCAGGCCGCGGCACCGGCGGAGCCCGCGCCCGCGCCCGTTGAGACCCCTGCGGCCGAACCAGCGCTCCCCGAACTGCCTTCCGCATCGGGCGAGATCGCCGGCACCGCCCCATCCGTCGAGACCACGCAGGCCGAGCCCGCCCCGGCAACGCCTGCACCCGCTGAGACGGCGCAGCCCGCGCCTGCCCAGGACCAGGCGGCGCGAACCCATGTGATCGTGCGCGGCGACACCTTCTGGGACATCGCCCAGGCGACCTATGGCAATGGTGCCCTGTGGCAACGCATAGCCGACGCCAATCCCGGCCTCCGCCCCCGCTTCCTGCCCGTCGGCGCTTCCATCGAAATCCCCGCCGCAAACTGAGGCGCCCAAGCTCCTTCCAGATCCCCCTCCCCCTTGAGGGGAGGGGTTAGGGGTGGGGGTAAACGTCTCACCAGATACCACCGCCCCGCCCTTCGCATGGCTCAGGGCGTTCGAGGCTCAAGAAGCCATCCCCATGGCTTCTTGCCGGCCGGAGGCCGTCGCCTCTCACCCCCTGCGGCCACACGCATCATTGCTTTTGGGGCTCGCCCTTCACAGATACCGCACCATGCGGAACCTCTTCTCATGACCTCGGATGGCGCAACGGCCGGCGTGGGCCTCGCAACGCGCGCGGCCTACCGCCATGCGGGCACGCTCGGCCCCCTGCCGGCCGGCCATCCTCCCGTGCGAACGGGCCGCGTGGGTGTGCTGCTCGTCAATCTCGGCACGCCCGATGGCGTGGATACGCCATCCGTCCGGCGCTACCTGCGCGAGTTCCTGATGGACCCGCGCGTGATCGAGTTGCCGCGCCCCGTCTGGCTGCCGATCCTGTTCGGCGCGGTTCTCACCACGCGCCCCAAGAAGTCGGCCGCGAACTACGCCAAGATCTGGGACCGCGCGCGCGACGAGTCGCCGCTTCGCACCATCACCCGCGCCCAGGCCGAGAAGCTCGCCCGGGCGCTCTCCGACGAGAGCCGCGTTTCGGTGGAATGGGGCATGCGCTATGGCAATCCTTCCATCGCGTCCGCCGTCAAGGCGCTGAAGGACAAGGGCTGCGACCGCATCCTGTCCGTGCCGCTCTATCCGCAATATTCGGCGACCACCACCGCCACCGCCAACGACCAGCTCTTTCGCGCGCTGATGCGGATGCGCGACGCGCCGGCCGTGCGAACCCTGCCGCCCTATCACGACGAGCCCGTCTACATCGACGCGCTCGCCCGCTCGATCGAGAAGCATCTCGCCTCCCTCCCCTTCGAGCCCGAGCGCATCCTCGCTTCCTTCCACGGCATCCCGAAGGCCTATTTCCTTAAGGGCGACCCCTATCACTGCCACTGCCTCAAGACGGCTCGTCTCCTGCGCGAGCGGCTGGGGCTCGATGAGACCAGGCTGATGGCCACCTTCCAGTCGCGCTTCGGCGCCCAGGAATGGCTCCAGCCTTACACCGACAAGACGGTGGAACGCCTGGCCAAGGAGGGCGTGAAGCGCCTGGCCATCGTCAACCCCGGTTTCTCGGCCGACTGCATCGAGACGCTGGAAGAGATCGACGGCGAGAACCGCGAGATCTTCCTCCACGCCGGCGGCACGGACTTCTCGCACATCCCCTGCCTCAACGATTCCGAGGAGGGCATGGACGTGATCGAGGCCCTGGTGCGGCGCGAGCTGATGGGCTGGGTGTAAGCCCTAGCCGATTGTTCCCGGCGCCTTTCCCCCTACATGTTCCCTTGAGCGGCCCCCACCCCCGCTCGCCATGAGGGGCGCAATGACGTTTTCTGCTTTTGACATCACCATCGTCGTCTTGGCGCTGTTGGTGATCCTGGTGCTGTTCGCGGGCATCAAGACCGTGCCGCAGGGCTTCAACTACACGGTGGAGCGCTTCGGCCGCTACACGCGCACGCTTTCGCCCGGCCTCAACATCATCGTGCCCTTCATCGACCGCCTGGGTGCGCGCATGAACATGATGGAGCAGGTGCTCGACGTTCCCACCCAGGAGGTGATCACGCGCGATAACGCGATCGTCGCCGTCGACGGCGTGGCCTTCTACCAAGTGCTCAACGCCCCCCAGGCCGCCTACCAGGTCGCGGGCCTTCAGAACGCCATCCTCAACCTCACCATGACCAACATTCGCACGGTGATGGGTTCGATGGACCTCGACGAGCTTCTTTCCAACCGCGACGTGATCAACGAACGCCTGTTGCGCGTGGTGGACGAAGCCGCCCACCCCTGGGGCATCAAGGTCACGCGCGTCGAGATCAAGGACATCAACCCGCCCGCCAACCTGGTCGACTCCATGGCCCGACAGATGATGGCCGAGCGCAACAAGCGCGCGCAAATCCTGGAAGCCGAAGGCCTGAAGCAGGCCCAGGTGCTGGAAGCCGAAGGCCGTCGCGAAGCCGCCTTCCGCGATGCCGAAGCGCGCGAACGTGCCGCCGAAGCCGAAGCCCGCGCGACGCAGGTCGTGTCGGAAGCCATTGCCAACGGCGACGTTCAGGCGATCAACTACTTCATCGCGCAGAAATATACCGAAGCGATGACCAGGATCGGCTCCTCGCCCAATTCCAAGATCGTGCTGATGCCGTTCGAGGCCTCGTCGCTGATCGGCTCGCTGGGCGGCATCGGCGCCATCGCCAAGGAAGTGTTCGGCGACCAGCCGGCCACCACGGCGGTGCGGCCGGCGTCCTCTCGCCCGCCGCGCGTCGTCATTCCGCCGGAACAAGGCTGACATCGTGATCGGCGCCATGGTCGCGGAACTCGGCCCCTGGTTCTGGGTGCTGCTCGGCCTCGTGCTCCTGGCGGCCGAAATCCTGGCGCCGGGTGTTTTCCTGCTGTGGATCGGGATTGCGGCGCTGCTGGTCGGCGCATTGTCCTTGCAACTGTGGGAAGCCGCCTTCTGGACCTGGCACGTT
>QFNI01000033.1 GCA_003240775.1 Mesorhizobium amorphae
TTCGAGAAGTGCGAGGCCGACACGAAGCCGCAGGCGACGGCCACCTCCACCACAGGCATGGACGACTGCACGAGCAGGTGCCGCGCGCGGTCGAGCCGGATCTCCAGGTAATAGCGCGCGGGCGAGCGGCCCATCTCCTGGCGGAACAGCCGCTCGATCTGCCGGCGCGACAGGTCCACCTCGTCGGCGATCTCGATCAGTGACAGCGGCTCGGCCAGGTTTCCTTCCATCAGTTCAATGATGGTGAGCACCTTGGAGTTCTGCACGCCGAGCCGTGCGCGCAGCGGCAGGCGCTGGCGGTCGGTCGGGTTGCGCACGCGGTCGGTCAGAACCTGCTCGCAGACGCGGTTGACCACGCCCTCGTCGAAATCGTCGCCGATCAGCTTCAGCATCATGTCGAGCGCGGCCGTGCCGCCCGCGCAGGTGTAGATGTTGCCGTCCACCTCGTAGAGGTCGGCATAGACGTCTGCTTTCGGGAACGCCTCGGAAAAGCCCGGCAGGTTTTCCCAGTGGATGGCGCAGCGCTTGTTGGACAGGAGCCCGGCCGCCGCCAGCACATAGGCGCCCGTGCATAGCCCGCCGATCGCCACCCCGCGATGATATTCCTCGCGCAGCCAGGCGAAGGCCGACTTGTTGGCATAGGTCTCCACATGCACGCCTGAGCACACGATCACCATGGAGGGCCGCTCGGGCCCGCCCATCTTGCGACGCTCGTCCTCGAGCGAGTTGTCGACCGCGCAGACCACGCCGTTCGACGCGCGCACCGGCTTGCCGTCCTGGCTCGCCAGCCGCCACTTGTAGGCCTCGTAGCCGAGCATCCGGTTGGCCAGGCGCAACGGGTCCAGCGCGGTGGCAAAGGCCACCATCGTAAAGTCCGGCACCAGAAAGAAAACGATGGAACGCTTGACCGACTGCTTGCCGCTCACGAACACGCCTGCTCTTGCGACCTCGGTAGCCTCGTGCTGCCTATCATGTCGCTATCGGAACAGAATTCGCCAGACAGCGACACCTTGTCAATCGCCTGCCAATCACATCCCCGAAAATGAAAAACGCCGCCCGGCCTTGCGGCGGGCGGCGCGTATCCGAACCCGAGGGCTCAGGCAATCACATCACGAGGCCGCCGAGGCGCGTGGCAGCGAGCGCGCCGGTCTGGCCGGGCATGGTGCGGCCCAGGCGCTGGCGCTCGAGACGCGTGTTGAGGTTGGCGTCGCGCGTGCGGGAAAAGAAACGGGAAAACAGGCTCATCGGGGACTCTCCATAAGGCTCAAGGACGGGTGCCTTCGCGCGTTGGAGTGGGGCAGCTCGTTCGGAATGACGCCTACTTAAGCACTTGCTGCCCACTTTTCAGCCTGGAATGCGAAGCGCTGCATCGCAAAAACGACAGCGGATGCGACGTATTCCAGTCTCGCGAAAAGACCATTAGATTTCAAAGTCTTGGCGAAGGAAGTTGCGGGACGATGCAGGGCTTGCATGGGCGCCCTGCTCCGATTGCATGGCTTGTGTGCCGAGCCGGCGTGCCCGTTCACCGTGCAGCCTGCCCGTGGCGCAGGCGATAGCGGGACGGCCAGCCGATATCCTTGCGCAACTCGGTCGGCATGCCCGAGATCATGCGCTCGGTGCGCGCCATCTCGCGGGCTTCGCTCCACTCGGCGGCGAAGCGGCGAAGAGATGAGAAAAACGACATGACTTCCTCCTTCCGTGAAGGGACGAAGCGTCCCGAGCCATTGACTTAGGACGTCCGCTATGTTCAATCCAATGAAATGAAATGGCCGTTACGTTCAGGAAAATGAAATCATGAACGCTCCGCTCAACCACCCCCTGCCGCTGCTCGAACTCGATGTGCTCCGCACCTTCGTGGCCATCGCCGACACCGGCAGCTTCACCACGGCGGCGAATGCCGTCTTCCGAACGCCGTCCGCCGTTTCCATGCAGATCAAGAAGCTGGAAGAGATGCTCGGCCGTTCCGTGTTCCTGCGTGACGCGCGCTCGGTCCGGCTGACGGCCGATGGCGAAGTGCTGCTCGGCTATGCGCGGCGCATGCTCGCCATCAACCGCGAGGCCGTGGCGAAGTTCGTGGTGCCCGACATAGTGGGCGTGGTGCGCCTCGGCTCGCCTGACGACTATGGTGAGACGGTCCTGCCGTCCGTGCTCAAGCGCTTCGCGCAGTCGCACCCTTCGATCGCGGTGGATGTCACGCTTGACCAGACGGTGAACCTGCGCCGCCGCCTGGAGGACCGTTCGCTCGACCTGACGCTTGTGACGGCCACGCCGCGCATGATCGCAGAGGGCGTGGAGGTGATCTGGACGGAGCCGCTCGTCTGGGCCGGCGCGAAAGGGGGCTCGGCGCATCTGCGCGAGCCGCTGCCGGTGTCGCTCTGGGAGGAGGGGTGCCTGTGGCGCGCGAGCGCGATGGATGCGCTGGGCCGCGAGGGCCGCAACTTCCGCATCGCCTATATGAGCGCCTTCACCTCCGCACAGCGCGCGGCCATCAAGGCCGATCTGGCGATTGCCCCCATGGGCCGCTCGTTCGTGGGCGGCGACATCGTGGAACTCGGAGTGAAGGACGGCCTGCCGGATATCGGCACCTATTCCATTGGCCTTTACGTGTCGCCCGAAGCTTCAGCCCCGGTGCGGGCCGTGGCCGACCACATCCGGGCGGCCATGGCCGGCTTTGCCGACAGCGGCCGCCTCTGAGCCGTCTCAGCCCGCCATGCGGCGGCGGCTCGACGCGGCGCGCGAGCCGGAATAGCCGACATCGCGCTGCAACTCGGGCGGCAGGGCCTCCAGCATGATCTCGGTGCGGCGGCGGGCGCGGGCCGCACGCCAGTCTGCGGCGAAGCGCGAAATGCTCTCGAACATGGTCGTTTCCTTGGCTTATCGAGGCGCTGTCTTACGGGCAGCGCATCCGTGGCCCCGATCTAGAAGCATCCCGTATCGGGAATGTGACGGGAACGCAGGACGGACCGCTTGGAGGCGGTTACCGAGCGATCCCGAAAATCGAGGCGGACGCGGCGCTTAGCACCGCATCCGTTAAGATTGCAACAACGATGAAGCGGTCCCGAGAAACTTTGCGTGCAAAGTTTCTCGGGCGTCCTTCAGGCGGCGAGGATTTCGGCCGCGAAGCGCTGCGAGGGCGACACGAACTCGTCTTGCGCAGCGATCATCTGGATTTCCCGCGAGCCCGCTTCCGTCGTGCGGCGCAGAAGACCGTAGGTCGCCGAGACCGCGTGCACCAGCGCCTCCTCTGCCGAGGCCCCCTGCAGCATCCGCCCGAGAAAGAGAGCCGCGATCGCATCGCCCGCGCCGTTCACGCTGATCGGCAGAAGCGGCGTGCGCACCCGCGCCAGCCGGCCGTCCGAGGACAAAAGCACGTCGGCTGCATCGCCAGGCGTGTCCTCGAGCTGCAGGCTCGTCACCATCACGGTTTTCGGGCCCATCGCGTGAAGCGTTGCCACCGCGCGCACCGCATCGCGCGTCGTGCGCACGCTGGTGCCCGCGAGATATTCCAGCTCGAACTGGTTGGGCGTCACGATGTCGGCTGCTGGCACCGCGCGGTCCCGCATGAATTCGGGGATGCCCTCCCGCACGAACACGCCGCTCTCGACATCGCCGATCACGGGGTCGCAGCAGTAGAGCGCCTTTGGGTTCGCCGCGCGCACCCGGCCCACCGCATCCAGCACCGCCTCGCCGATGCCGGCGTCTCCCATGTAGCCAGAGAGCACCCCGTCGCAGGAGGGCAGCACGCCCAGCGCATCGATGCCAGCGATCAGATCGCGCACGCTTTCGCCCGAATAGACCTGGCCGCGCCAATGGCCGTAGCCCGTGTGGTTCGAGAACTGGACGGTGTTCACCGCCCAGACATCGATCCCCATGCGCTGGAGCGGGAAAACGGCCGACGCGTTGCCGACATGGCCGTAGGCCACCCAGGACTGGATCGACAGGACGTTCATCGGCTCGGGCACTCCGTTTGAGGCGGGGGCTTTTTCCACGCCGCCGGCGGTTTTGCCAAGAGCGGTGCGTTGGGCCAGCGCGGAAGGGCCTATTCGCGTCCGCGCCTGCCCCTGCGCCGCCCGCCCTCGGTGCCCGCATCCGCTGCCACCTTGCGGGCCGGCAGCGTCACGGCAGCGCTCAGGTGCGGGAAGGGGTCGACCTTGTTGGGCAGCGCCATCGCGTCCACGAAGAGCTGCTGGAAATTGGGCTCGAGCGCGGTCTCGATCTTTTCGATGCGCGTGACCATTTCCTCGATCTCGCGCCGGTGGCCGCGGTTGAGCAGCGCCATCAGCGCACCCGTGCCCGCGGCGTTGCCCACCGCCTTCACCTCGGACAGCTCGCAATCGGGGATCAGCCCCAGCACCATCGCGTATTTCGGGTCGATGAAGGAGCCGAAGGCGCCAGCGAAGCGGACCGTGTCGACGCTCGCCGTTTCCTGCTTCTCCATCAGGAGCTTGATGCCGGCATAGAGCGCCGCCTTGGCGAGCTGGATCGCGCGTACGTCGTTCTGGGTGACGGTGATGCGGGGCGCGCCGTCGTGCAGGAGATAGGAGAAGGTGCGCCCGTTCTGGATGATCCGGGCCGAGCGCGCGGCAAGTGAACCATCCACCACTCCGTCCTCGGAGATGATGCCCGCGAGATACATCTCCGCCACCACCTCGATGATGGCCGAGCCGCAGATGCCGGTGATGCCGGTGGCCTGAGCGGCCTCTGCGAACCCATCCTCGTCCGACCAGGGCTCGACGCCGATCACGCGGAAACGCGGCTCGAGCGTGTCGGGGGCGATGCGCACGCGCTCGATGGCGCCGGGCGCCGCCCGCTGGCCCGACGAAATCTCCGCGCCCTCGAAGGCCGGTCCCGTGGGGGATGAGGCCGCCACCACGCGCGACGCGTTGCCGAGCACGATCTCGGCGTTGGTGCCGACATCGACCAGAAGCATCATGCGGTCCTGCCGATAGGGGCCTTCCGAAAGGGTCGCGCCCGCCGCGTCCGCCCCGACATGGCCGGCGATGCAGGGCAGCATGTAGAGCCGTCCGCCGCGCGAAACCTCGATGCCGATGTCATGCGCCGGCAGTTCCACCGCACCCGAAAGCGCCAGCGCGAACGGTGCCTGGCCGAGCTCGGTCGGATCGATGCCCAGAAACAGGTGGTGCATGATCGGGTTGCCCACGAACACGCTGTCGAAGATGTCGGTGCGTGCGATCCCGCCTTCCGCGCAGACCTTGCCGATCAGCCCGTTGACGGCCTCGCGCACGGCGCGCGTCATGGCTTCGCGGCCGTCGGGGTTCATCATCACATAGGAGACCCGGCTCATCAGGTCTTCGCCGAAGCGGATTTGCGGGTTGGACGTGCCGGACGACGCCACGATCCGGCCCGACAGAAGCGACACGAGATGCATGGCGATCGTGGTCGAGCCGATATCGCAGGCGATGCCGTAGGCTTCGTTCTTGAGGCCGGGGAAGAGGTCGATGATCACCGGCCTGTCGGTCTCGCGATCGCGATGGATCACGGCGGTGACACCCCAATTGCCCTTGCGCAAGATGCCTTGCACGAGCGGCAGAAGATGGGGGGCGACATCGAGGTCGCGCCAGCCCCAGTCCTTTTCGAGCACAGCCTTCAGCCGGTCGAGATCGCCGAGCGGCTTGTGCATGTCGGGCTCTTCCACCTCGACGAAGCAGAGCTGGATGGCCGCGTTCCGCTCGATCACGCGGTCGGTGGCCGCCTTGCGCACCACCTGGGCGTTGATCACCGTGTCCTGCGGCACATCCACCACGAGATCGCCCTGCACGGTGGCCGAGCAGGACAGGCGCCGCCCTTCGGGTAGGCCCCGCACACGCTCGTAGCGCTCTTCCTTGGGGCCCTTGGGCGAGATGTGGTCGAGCGTTGACGTGATGCCATGCTTGGCGAACTGGCCCGCCTGCACCTCGATCTGGCACCGCCCGCAGGTCGCGCGTCCGCCGCACACGGATTCCACATAGACGCCGAGCTCGCGCGCGGCATCGAGGAGCGACGTGCCCACCGGAAAGCGCCCGCGCTTTCCCGAGGGCATGAAGAGGACGAGGGGATCGGGCGCTGTCATGGCATGCTCTTGCGAAAGAAAGGGCGAGGGGGTCGTTATCCCCGCGCCATCCGCGCTTCGCGCCCACCGCGGCGACGGCCGGCACCCGCTGCATCTCCTGGTGCCGTGACCGCCACGGGAGCGGGAGCCGCGTGCTCGCCGGGCTTGTAGTCCTTGTAGGTTTTGATCCAGGTCGTGCAGTTCTCGTCGGTACCGGCAAGCACGTTCGCGCCGCGCACGGCTTCCATCTCCTGCGGGCGGCAGGGGTTCATGATGGCGGACGTCATGCCGGCGCCGATCACCATCGGAATGAAGGCCGCGTTGATGCCGTGGCGGTGGGGCAGGCCGAACGAGATATTGGACAAGCCGCAGGTGGTGTTGACCTTCAGCTCCTCGCGCAGGCGGCGCAGAAGCGCGAAGACCTGACGCCCGGCGTCTCCCAGCGCGCCGATGGGCATCACGAGGGGATCGACCACCACGTCATGGGCGGGAATGCCGAAATCGGCGCAGCGCTCGACGATCTTCTTGGCGACCGCGAAGCGCACGTCGGGGTCCATGGAAATGCCGGTCTCGTCGTTGGAGATGGCGACCACGGGCACGTTGTACTTCTTGACCAGCGGCAGGATGGCTTCGAGCTTCTCCTCCTCGCCCGTCACCGAGTTCACGAGCGGGCGGCCCTTGGCGACCTTCAGCGCCGCCTCGATCGCGGCCGTGACCGAAGAATCGATGGAAAGCGGCAGGTCGACCAGGCCCTGGACGATCTCCATGGTCTGCACGAGCAGAGCGGGCTCGGTGGCGTTTGGGTCGACGGCGGTGACGCCCGCGTTCACGTCGAGCATGGTCGCACCTGCAGCGGCCTGCTCCAGCGCGTCCTTGATCACCGTCTCGAAATTGCCCGCCACCATCTCGGCTGCCAGCTTCTTGCGGCCCGTGGGGTTGATGCGCTCGCCGATCACGCAGAACGGCTGGTCGAAGCCGATGACGATTTCGCGCGTTGCGGACGCGACGATGGTGCGGGTCATGTGGTCCCTCCGGAAGATATAAAGATTTGTTTATGTCGTTATGATTGGTGTGGCAAGGCGGCGCTCAGTGCGCCACCGTTTCGACGATCTGCGCGGGCGTGCGGTTCTCGGCCCCGTCGTGCAGCAGGTGGTCGAGGCGTTCGGCCACCAGCCGCTCGTCGGAGCGTTCCTCGCGCTTCCACGGCTTGCGGCCCTTGAGCACGCCCGATTCCGCCACGATCTCGGCCACGAACTCTTCCTGGCGATAGGCCATCACGTGGACGCCGGATACGCCGGGGATTTCCTTGACCTCGTTGATGATGTCGATGCAGAGGCGCTTGCCTTCGGCCTTCTGGTCCTTGGCGCCCGCCAGGCGGTCGATCACGGCTTCGGGGATGTGCACGCCCGGCACGTTGTTCTTGATCCAGCGCGCGGTCTTGGCCGATGCCAGGGGCCCCACGCCGCACATCACGAAGCATTTCTCGGTCAGGCCGAGATCGCGCGCCCGCGCCATGAAGGTGCGGAACATCTCGACATCGAAGCAGTACTGGCTTTGGACGAACTGCGCGCCGGCCGCGATCTTCTTGCCGAATTGCATGGGGCGGAAATCGTAAGGGGGCGCGAACGGGTTGATGGCCGCCCCCAGGAACACTTCGGGCGGGCTCGTCAGTTTGCGGCCAGACAAGAACTTGCCCTGGTCGCGCATGGTGCGCACGGTTTCGAGCAGGGACATGGAATCGAGGTCGAAGACGGGCTTGGCGCCCGGCTGGTCGCCCGCCTGTACGCCGTCGCCCGTCAGGCAGAGGATGTTGGCGACACCCATCGCGGCGGCACCCAGCACGTCGCCCTGAATGGCGATGCGATTCTTGTCGCGGCAGGCGATCTGCATGATCGGCGCGTAGCCCATGCGCGTCAGCAGAGCGCAGATGCCGACCGACGACATGTGGCAGTTGGCGCCCGACGCATCCACCGCATTGATGCCGTCCACCCAGCCCTCGAAGATGCGCGCTCGCTCGTAGACGTCTTCGGGGTTGGCGCTGTCGGGCGGGTTGAGCTCTGTGGTGACCGCGAACTCGCCGCGCCTGAGCACGCGCTCCAGTCGCCCGCGCGAGGAGTGGCCGGGCAGGGGATCGAGCGGCAGGTGGATGCCCGCGGGGTTCTCGTCGCGGGGAGGGAGGAGCATGTCGCTCATGCCGCCTTGTCCTTTTCGGCGGCGGCCGCGTTCAGCGCGGTCACGCGCAGCCAGGCCGACGTCTCGCGCAGGCTCTGGTCCACGGGCTTCTGCACCGCCAGGATCTTGTCGCCGTCGCGCATGTTGCGCGAGCCTTCCCAGGCCTTGACCCAGACGCAAGGCATGTCGGGCTCGACCTCGCAGTTGCCGTTGGCGCGCACGCCGCCGCAGGGGCCGTTGCGCAGCTGTTTGGGGCAGTTCATCGGGCACGACATGCCGGTGGAGGACAGGATGCACTGGCCGCACATGCGGCAGTCGAACATCATGCCTTTCACGCGCTGCTCAACGAACTTCACCGGCGCTTCCACGCGGCCGTAGCCAAGTTTCCTCCAAACGGGGTGGAGGTGAAGGAAGAGGTCGGCAAAGCGCTTGTAGAACCATTCGAGCCCGCGCGAATGGCGGATCGACCAGAGCCGGAACGCGTAGGAGCGCTGCACGCGGCGCTGCGGGCTCACATCGGCCGGCTTGTAGTCTGACTTCGGCGCGCTCTTCTTGACGGCGGTGGCCTGGGTCGTCGTGCCGGTCGCGGCCGGCGGGAGCACGGCCTGCTCGGCGCTGGCCGGGCCTTTGGCCGTGGTGGAAAGGGGGGCCGCCTCAGCCATCGATGCGGCCTCCGCCCTTGGCAAGCGCCACCAGGCGGTCGCGGTCGTATTCGGCGTCGAGGGCTGCTGCTGCCTTGTCGGCTTCGGCTTCGAGGTCGTCGCCCACGGGCGTGGGCGGCGCTTTCCGCCACTCAGCGAGATAGGCGTCCGTGTCGCCCGCGCCCGAGCGCATGGCGGCCATGTCGATGGCTTCCGTGAAGCGCAGCGGCAGTTCGCGCTTGGCGCTCGTGCGTCCGCGCTTGACGATCACCTGGGCGGGAATATCTCGCCAGTAGACGACGATGAGGTCGGCCATCCGCTTGGGGTCCTTGCAACAGTCTGCAGGATTGCCGGACCCCGCATCGTGCTGCTTGTTGGGGCACGACGCGTGGGCCTTCAAAAGCGACCTCGCTTCAGCCCAGCCAGCCGAACCACTGAAGCACGAAGTGGGACGCAAAGCCCGCCGACCCGATCACGAGCGCGATCACCACCATGGCGATCAGGCCGACCAGCCAGCCGAGCGCGAGCAGCAGCCCGTCGCGCTGCGAAAGCGCAAGCCCCATCAGGAAGCAGCAGAAGGCGGGAAGCCAGTTGCCGAGCGGAATGGGCAGGGTGACCACGATGGCCATCAGAAGCGCGATGCCCCCGATCACCCGGTCGCCCTGGCGCCGCCAGAACGGCCAGTAGCGGGGTCGGATGAAGCGCTCCAGCCATTCCAGGCGCGGAATCACCTTTTCCATCACCGAGCGGAACTGCTCGGCCGTCAGCGAGCGCTTGAGCAGGAATTGCGGCAGCCAAGCCCGGCGGCTGCCATAGACCATCTGCGCCGCCACGATCACGAGCGGCAGGCCGAGCACAGCCGACGAGGGCGGCGGCAGGGGCAGCATGTTGAGCGCGGAGAAGAACACCAGAAGCGCCGCATAGGAGCGGTCGCCCAACTCGTCGCGGATCGACGCCACCGAGACGTCGCCCTTGGCGTTCTCGGCTATCCGCGCAAACAGAAAGGACAGGCGGCGCGCGCGGCGGCGGCGCATCGGCGCCCCGATCTGTCCGCCTTCGGCCCCCTCCATCACACCCCGCATTCGCACCTACCCATGCACAGGCCGCGCATTGATGCGACCGCAGCCCGCCCTCTGAGGGAAAAGCCCGGCGCAATTGTGATGCAAAGGCGTTAAACGAGCATGACACGGCCGGAACGGGCACCAGATGGTCCGCCCCGGCCGCGAAGGCAACCGGCGCTAGCGCCGCAGTTCCAGCAAGTCGAAGCGCGATTCACGGGTGGGCGAGGGGAATTCGATGCGGAAAGCGTCCCTGCCTGTTCGGAACGCGTAGCCCACCTCGTCGCTGTCGGGCCCGGCGCCATAGCGCTTGGGCGTCTCGCCCGCGACATAGCCCACGCCCAGAAACACGAGCCGCGTGTCGCCGTCGTCGAAGAAGCGGCCAGCCACGCGCTGCGAGCCCGTGAGCTTCTCCAGCCGCCAGCCCGAGCCGTCATCGGTGACCCGGCAGCGGAACCAGCCATAGGTGACGAGCGGCAGGGTCTTGCCGAGCTTGGACACCCGGCAGCGCCAGTTGCCGATCATGTCGAAGCCGGAAAAGCTCTGCGGGCGCGCGTCGAGCACACTGCCAACGGCCGCAAACTCCTGCGGATTGCCGCCGCGCCGGGCTTCGGCCAATGCACCGCGCCGCACGGCATCGTGCTCCACGAGCCGCGCCTTGTCGAATTTGGTGATCAGGCGGGCGAGCTCGCCGTCGGCATGGGCGGTGGCCGAAGAAAGAAGGGCTATCACCGCCGCGCAAAGAATGGTCCGGGTCATGGCTTTGTCCTCGCTGCACGTTCGCGAGCGACGAGCGCGGGCACGAGATCGCCGTAGCCCGTGAAGCGCCGCTCGTAGTGGAGGCCGAGCATCTTCGCTGCGTCCTCCGCCACCTGGTCGAGCCTGGGGTCGTCGGTCTGGGCCAGGTAGACTAGGTTTCGGTAGTGCCCGAAATAATCGCGCACCAGTTCGGGATGCCGGTCTAGCCCGAGGGGGCGGATGAAGAAGGCGTCAAACTGCCGGCACAAGAAATCGGTCATGTAGAAGGACAGCATGTCGTCCTCGCCGATCTCGGCGAAGCGCGTGTTCCCCTGGTAGAAAGCGAAGCAATGTGGCCCTTCGATGCGCGACACGCCGAGTTCCGCACAGGCGTCGTCCAATTGCCCGCCCGTGCCGCAGTCGCCGTAGGCCACGAAGACTTCGCGGTAGCCCTTCTCGCGCGCTTCGGCCACGGCCGCGCGCACGCCGGGCGTGATGCGGTCGGGATGGAAGTGGAAGTCGGCGGGCAGACAGGTGAGGTCGATGTGGTCGAGCCGCATCGCGGCCTTCACCGCGAGGATCTCGCGCGCAAGCATCCCGCAGCCGATCACGAGCAGGCGATTGGCCCCGTCCGGAATTTCACAGGCCCGTGAGCGGCTCATGGAACGACTCCCCGGACAGCCCGTTCAAGGGCTGCAAGTAATCCAGTGAGAGGGAACACTCTTCATGAAACTGTCGCGCCTCGCCCCGGTTGCGCTGATCGCCTTTGCCGTGCTCGCCACGGGTTGCGCCAACACCATTCGCGGAGCCGGCCGCGACGTTTCCAACACCGCGGATGCCACGGCTGCTGCGGCGCAGGACATCGCCGAGTAAGCACCAAGCGGGCCCGCCACGCGCGGGCCCCTCTCTTTGACTTAGAGCCGTGCGTCAAGCCGCGCGACTGTTGTGCTTGCGCTTCATGTATTCCTTGGCCGTTTCCACAGCCACCGCCGCGTCGCGGCAATAGGCGTCTGCACCCACGGCCTTGCCGAATTCCTCGTTGAGGGGCGCGCCGCCGACGAGCACGACGTAGTCGTCGCGGATGCCCTTTTCCTTCATCGTGTCGATCACGACCTTCATGTAGGGCATGGTCGTGGTCAGAAGGGCGGACATGCCGAGGATGTCGGGCTGGTGCTCCTCGATGGCATCCAGATATTTCTCGACGGGGTTGTTGATGCCGAGGTCGACCACGTCGAAGCCGGCACCTTCCATCATCATGCCCACGAGGTTCTTGCCGATGTCGTGGATATCGCCCTTCACGGTGCCGATCAGGAGCTTGCCCTGCTTGGGCGCGCCGGTCGCGGCGAGCAGGGGGCGCAGGATCGACATGCCCGCCTTCATGGCATTGGCCGAAAGCAGCACTTCGGGAACGAAGAGGATGCCGTCGCGGAAATCCTCACCCACGATGCGCATGCCTTCCACGAGCGCCTCGGTGAGCACCTTGTAGGGCACCCAGCCGCGCTCGAGCAGGATGTTCGTTCCTTCTTCGATTTCCTCCTTGAGGCCATCGTAGAGATCGTCGTGCATCTGCTGCACGAGTTCGTCGTCGGAAAGCTCGGAGAGGATGATCTCGTCGTCTGCCACGGTTCTGCTCCAGGCTGGCGGAAGCCGTCTTCCGCACGGATTCGGTGCTCTTCTTCCTATCGCGCGTTCGGCTGAAATCCATAGCCGATTTGCGACGGTCCCCATGAGGAAAGCGACCGCGCGAAACCGGGGTTGCCAGCACCCTTTGTCTATTTTGCGACAGGCTTTGACGTTGCGGAGCCGTTGACAGAAGGCGCCGCGACTACGATCCCCGCGCAAGGAGAGCCCGCATCAGACGGGCGCGACGGTCGAGGACAGCACCATGGACGAGCAAGGCGTGAGCGGAAACGACGCCCAGGCAGGCGGAGGCAGGCGCGGCCGCGCCGATCGCGGCGGGGGTGCAGCCGCTCGCCGTGCCGCCCGCTCGGGCGGTGGGCCCGGCACCCAGCAGTTCTTCATCAAGCGCCGGATCAATATCTACGAGGTGCTCGACGAGGAGGGCCTGGCCCTCATCGAGCACAATGCCGACACCGTGCTCGAAGAGATCGGCATCGAGTTCCGCGACGACGCCGAAGCGCTCGAGATGTGGAAACAGGCCGGCGCCGACGTGAAAGGCAGCCGCGTCCACTTCCCGCGCGGTCTGCCGCGCTCGCTGCTCAAGACCGCGCCTTCGCAATACACCCAGCACGCTCGCAATCCCGAGCGGTCCGTGCAGATCGGCGGCAACGCCACCGTGTTCGCGCCGGTCTACGGCCCGCCTTTCGTGCGCGATCTCGAAGGCAACCGTCGCTATGCGACCATCGAGGACTTCCGCAACTTCGTGAAGCTCGCCTATCTCGCGCCCTCGATCCACCATTCGGGCGGCACGGTCTGCGAGCCCGTGGACGTGCCCGTGAACAAGCGCCACCTCGACATGGTGCATGCCCACATGACGCTGTCCGACAAGCCTTTCATGGGCTCGGTCACCGCGCCTGAACGCGCACAGGACACGGTGGACATGTGCAAGATCCTGTTCGGCGCGGATTTCGTCGACCAGAACACGGTGCTCACCTCGCTGATCAACGCCAACTCGCCGATGGTGTTCGACGACACGATGCTGGGCGCCCTCAAGGTCTATGCGCGCAACAATCAGGCCTGCATCGTCACGCCCTTCATCCTCGCTGGCGCGATGAGCCCTGTCACGGTCGCGGGCACGCTCACCCAGGTGCTGGCCGAAGTGCTGGCGGGTGCAGCCCTCACCCAGCTCGTACGCCCCGGAGCGCCCGTGCTCTTCGGCACCTTCGCCTCGTCGATCTCGATGCAGTCGGGCGCGCCCACCTTCGGCACACCCGAGCCTTCGCTCGTGTCCTATGGCGCAGCACAGCTCGCGCGGCGGCTCGGACTGCCCTTCCGCACCGGCGGCTCGCTCTGCGCCTCCAAGATCCCCGACGCGCAGGCGGCCTATGAGAGCGCCAACACGCTAAATTCCACCCTGCTTGCCGGCACCAACTTCGTTCTGCACTCGGCTGGCTGGCTCGAAGGGGGTCTCGCCTCCTGCTACGAGAAGTTCATGATGGACGTAGACCAGCTCGGCATGGCGCAGAAGCTGGCCGAAGGCGTCGATCTCTCGGAGAACGGCCAAGCGATGGACGCCATCCGCCAGGTCGGTCCCGGCAGCCACTATCTCGGCTGCGACCACACCCAGGCGAACTTCCAGACCGCGTTCTATCGCTCGTCGATCGCCGACAACAACTCCTTCGAGCAGTGGCAGGCCGAGGGCGAGAAGACCGCGCCCCAGCGCGCCAACGAACTCGCGCGCCGCTGGCTCGAATCCTACGAGCAACCCCCGCTCGACCCCGGCATCGCCGATGGCCTGAACGACTTCATCGCCAAGAAGAAGGAGTCGATGCCCGACGCCTTCACGTGAAAGGAGCCCGATTCAGGCCGGGCTAAAGTGGCCGACATCATCCACAACGAAGTCTGGCGCACCGCCATCCGGGCGCCGGACGAAAGCTAGCGCCGTGCCCGCTTTTCCCAGCGGAGCGGCACTGCTCGAACAGGTCAAGAAACTGCTTGAGCCCCACGGTTTGATTGTGCGCGGAAAGCCTATCACGCACGGGTCGGGCTTGGTGGTCCTGATAGGGCAGGTGGGCCGTACCGCTTGGGAGCGCTTCGCGGTCTGGCACGCCGAGCATCCCGACCTCGCCGATCCGCTCGACACATGGTCGCGCGAGGTGATCTGCGACGTGGCCGAACGGGTGGGCGCGCGCGCCGTGTCGCCTTCCGACCGGCCTTTCCACCCATTCCAGCAATGGGCCATGCGCGCGGAAGGCCTGCGCACCTCGCCGCTCGGCATCCTCATGCATCCAGAGTTCGGTCTCTGGCACGCTTATCGCGGCGCGCTGCTTTTCGACGGCGCTCTGGCTGTGTCCGACGCTTCACCCGCGCCCCACCTTTGCGACACCTGCGAGGCCAAGCCCTGCCTCCGCGCCTGCCCGGTGGATGCCTTTAGCGAGACCGGCTTCCGCTATGGGGAATGCCAGCGCTTCATCCAAACAGCTGACGGTATGCGCTGCATGGCGCACGGCTGCGGCCCACGCAACGCCTGCCCCTTCGGGACCGCCTATCGCTACGGACAGGCGCAACAGGCCTTCCACATGCAGAGCTACGCGCGAGCCTGATCCCGCCCGGCAGCGAACTGCATCCAAAACCGCTCTGCCGCGTTCCTGGCCCGCATTACGCGAAATGCGGCAAGCCGCAAGGAGAACGACCATGGCCGATGCCAGCGCAATCAAGGAACATATGGAAGTGATCGGCGCCGATGGCGTGCATGTCGGCACCGTCGACCGCGTGCAGGGCGACCGCATCAAGCTGACCAAGAAGGACAGCGGCGAAGGCAGCCACGAAGGCCACCACCATTTCATCTCGCTCGGCCTCGTGGCCGGCGTGGAAGGCGACAAGGTGCGCCTGTCCGCCAATGGCGACGTGGCGGCGGAACTCTTCGAGGAAGAGGAAGGCGGCGCCTGAGGTCCTCGGGCTTGCGATGGCGACGGCCTCCTTCGGGAGGCCGTTTTGCTTTCTGCGCCACTTTTTTGCGTCGGGCCCCAAGGATCGGCTAGAGCCGTTCGTCTGATGGGCGATGGCTTCGGTGACACTCCAGAGTGACGACACGACTGCCGGGCTCGCGCAGCGCGCGGCCGGGGGCGATCGCGATGCGTTCGTGCGCCTGGTCGAGACGCATTACGACTTCGTCTTCCGCATCGCTTATCGCTGGTGTGGACGGCAAGCCGATGCCGAAGACATCGCCCAGGATGTCTGCGCGCGGCTCGGCCGCTCCATCCGCTCCTACCGCGGCGGCTCCGCCTTTTCCTCATGGCTCTATGCGGTGACGCTGAATGCCGCGCGCGACTGGGGCCGCCGCGCGGCGCGCGACCAAGCGGGGCTCGCGGCCTTCGCCCGCGAAGGAGCAGAGACCCAGGAGGAGCAAGACCCGGCCGATGCCCTCTGGGAGGCCGTCCGCGCCTTGCCAGAAAAGCAGCGCGAGGCCGTCACCCTGATCTATGGCGAAGGCCTGAGCCACGCGAAGGCCGCTGAACTGATGGCTTGCGCCGAGGCGACCGTCTCATGGCACGTCCACGAAGCCCGAAAGCGGCTCAAGCGCGCGCTCGCGCAAGCCGAGGAGGCCTGACCATGGCCGAACGCAAAGATCCGCTCGACATTCTTGCCCGCGCCCCTCTGCCGCAAGCCTCGCCCGCGAAGCGCCAAGCGGCGCTCGACGCCGCCCTTTCGGCTTTCGCGGAAAATTCTTCGCCCACCCCCCAAGGATCGGCCCGCCGCTCCCGTCTCACGGACAGACTTTCCGAGGGATGGAAGACGATCATGCGAACCAAACTCATTGCAGCCCCCGCTCTGGCCGGGCTGATCGCACTGCCGGTGGCGGGGCTCGTGGCAATCCAGATGACCGAAAACAACAGCCCGGCCGTGGAGCAGGCGCCGCTCAACGCCACGCCCGAGCCGGCTCTGGCCGAGCAGGCCCAGGAAGCCCCCGAACTCGCCGCTGCCCCGCCGCCACCTGTGCCCGCACCAGCGCCCGGCATGTTGACGCGCAGCGTGGCCCCCGCAGCCCAGCTCGACCAGGCCATGCTGCCGACCGAGAACTCCCGCGACCGCTTCCAGTCGTTCGACACCAACCCGATCCATCGCACGGCCGAAGATCCCGTTTCCACTTTCTCGCTCGATGTGGACACGGCCTCCTACTCCTTCGCTCGCCGCTCGCTGCGCGAAGGTCTGCTGCCCGAGCCCGGTACGGTGCGCGTCGAGGAGATGATCAACTACTTCCCCTACGACTGGCAGGGACCGGCGAGCCTCGACGAGGGCTTCCGCGCGGGCGTCAGCGTGATGCCCACGCCCTGGAACCCCGAAACGCGGCTGATGCACGTGGCGATCAAGGGCTATTCGATCGCACCCGCAGCCAAGCCGCGCGCCAACCTCGTCTTCCTGCTCGACGTCTCCGGCTCGATGAACGAGCCCGACAAGCTGCCGCTTCTCAAGTCGGCCTTCCGCCTGCTTCTCGATCGCCTCGGCCCCGAGGACACGGTTTCCGTCGTCACCTATGCGGGCGAGGCAGGCACCGTGCTCGAACCCACCAAGGCGTCCGAGCGCGGTCGTATCCTCGACGCCATCGACGGCCTCCAGGCCGGCGGCGGCACGGCGGGCGCGGAAGGCATCACGCAAGCCTACCGGCTGGCCGAGCGCTCCTTCGTGGAAGGCGGCGTCAACCGAGTGATGCTGGCGACCGACGGCGACTTCAATCTCGGCCAGACCGACGATGCGAGCCTCGAGCGCCTGGTCGAGGAGAAGCGCGCGAAGAATATCTTCTTGTCGGTGTTCGGCTTCGGCCGCGGCAACCTCAACGACCAGACCATGCAGACACTCGCCCAGAACGGCAACGGCACCGCCGCCTATATCGACACGTTGGGCGAAGCCGAGAAAGTGCTCGTCCAGGAAGCCGGCACCACGCTTTTTCCGATCGCCAGCGACGTGAAGATCCAGGTCGAGTTCAACCCGGCCACCGTCTCCGAATACCGCCTGATCGGTTATGAGACACGCGCGCTCAAGCGCGAGGACTTCAACAACGACCGCGTGGATGCGGGCGAGGTGGGCTCGGGCGCCTCGGTCACGGCGATCTACGAGGTGACGCCCGCAGGCGCCCCCCAGAGCGTGGACGCGCTGCGCTACGAAAGGCCTGCCGCGACCGCAACCGCCCCCAGCGACGAGCTGGCCTTCCTGCGCATGCGCTGGAAATCCCCCGATGGCAGAGAGAACCGTCTCTTGGAACGCCCCGTCACCGCAGCCGACGCGCTGCCCACCTTCGACGCGGCAAGCGAGGACCAGCGCTTCTCGGTGGCGGTCGCGGCCTTCGGGCAGAAGCTGCGCGACACCGACCAGCTCGCCACCATGACCTGGGACCGGATCGCGGCAATCGCCGCCGGCGCGCGGGGGGCAGACCCGTTCGGCTATCGCGCGGAGTTCCTGTCGCTCGTCCGCCTCGCCGGATCGCTCGACCCGGCGAGACGCTGAGAAGGCCTCAGGCGCGGGTGCGGCGGCGCTCGCGCTTGGGCGCATCGCCCCCGCCGCTTTCCGCCGCAAGCTTGTTGCGCATGGGGCCGATGCGCTCGACGATTGTTTCCACCGTCGGGCGCTCGCCCTTCTGGTGCGCGTCGAGCGCCTCGCGCATTGCGGCCAGATGCCCGAACGAGGTGCCGCAGCAGCCACCGATGATGCGCGCGCCGCTGTCGACAGCCAGCCGCACATAGTCGCCCATCAGTTCGGGCGTGCCGGAATAATGGATCTCGGTGCCGCGAAATTCGGGGATTCCGCAATTGCCCTTCACGATCACCGTGGCATCCGGCTTGGCTGCCGTCATGTCGAGCAACGATGCCAGGATGTCGGATGCGCCCACGCCGCAATTGGCGCCGACGGCAACCGGCGCCTGCGCCATGCCTTCGCCCACCTGGTGGATGTCGGAGGGCGCGAGGCCCATCATGGTGCGGCCCGCCGTGTCGAAGGAACCGGTATAGGTGTAGGGCAGGCCGACCCGGATCGCGGCTTCGGCCGCGGCCTTGATCTCGTCTGGCGCCGACATCGTCTCGATCCAGGCGACCTCCGCGCCGCCCGCCTTCAGCCCCTCGATCTGCTCGGCGAACGCGTCCACCGCCTCCGCATAGGTCATGGCACCCAGCGGCTGGAGAAGCTCGCCCGTGGGACCGACCGAGCCCGCCACGATCACGCGCCGCCCAGCATTGTCGGCCGCTTCCCGCGCGATCTCGGCCGCGCGCTTGTTCAGTTCGTGAACACGCACCTCGGCATGGTGCAGCTTGAGCCGGTGGCGCGTGCCGCCGAAGGAGTTGGTGAGGATGATGTCCGCGCCCGCTTCCACGAACTTGTCGTGCAGCGCGCGGATTTTCTCGGGCGCCGTCTCGTTCCAGAGCTCGGGCGCCTCACCCGCTTCCAGGCCCATCGCAAACAGGTTGGTGCCGGTGGCGCCGTCGGCGAGCAGCACGCCCTTTTCCGCCAAAAGCGCGTCGATGGGATTGGTCATGGGGCCACCTTCCGTGAGAGAAATAAGCACATAAGGAAGTCTTTATGTGGCGTCAATCATGCCCGTTCACCAGAGGCAGCAGGCCGCGCGCGTGGTTCGCCGCCTCATGCGCATGGATTTCCGCAGCCCGGATCAGCGTGTCGAAGTGGCGGGTCAGTGCGCGCACGGTCTCGGTCGCGTTCATCACGAGATACATGTCCCCCACATAGACCGCGGCGCGCTTCGAGCCGAAGATCGTGTAGGGGATCGAGAAGCGCGAGCGCCCGTCATAGAGAAAGAGCCGCAGGGACGGATAAAGCTCGTCGATCAGATCGGCCATGTGGGTGAGCTGCGCCCGGCGATCATCGGGCGAGAGCCCGCCCCAGATGCCCAGGCCCCGCGCGAAGATCTCCAGCGTGTGGCGGGGCATGCAGACTTCCATGTCCGTGTCGGCCTGCCGCGAATAGCCGATACGGTTCTGCACCTCGTCCTGCTGCACCGCCTGCGAGCGGCGGGAGATGGCCGACTCGTAGTCGATCAGCGCGGGCGAGCGCAGGAGATCGGGAACGCCCGCCGGCACATAGCGCACCTTGGTACCGGCGGCCTCCGCGTGCCAGCGGTCGAGCAGCGTGCGGTCGCGCGCGTCCGGGGCCTCTTCGAGTTCGAGGCTCCGGCGGATTTCGCCCGTCAGTCCCTCGTTCTGGCTGAGGCCCAGGAGCCAATCGAGCGACACCTTCTGGCGTGCGGCGATGGCGACCAGAGTTTCCGCTCGCGGCAGCCGTGTCATCGCACCCGACAGAAGCTGGGAAAGGGCGGAGCGGTCGATGCCGACCGAAGCCGCAAAGGCCGACTGGTTGGACCCTTCGCGCTTGAGCAAAAGGGCGAGGCGCTCGCGAAACGTGTCGGAAAGGTCGCGTTTGTCCATGACAAGCTATTTCGCGCAATAATCATCCGCTGACAACGCGAAACAAATGTTGGATTTGCTGATCAGACGCAACAGGATGTGCGCATTCTCATATTGGTTCCATCGCAACTTCGTGAAATTTTCGCGACTGTCCAAAGGAGGGCCAGAGACGTGCATGCCAGAGCCAAGCAGCGGATCGAGTGGCCGACCCTTGGGCTGATCCTTCTCTGCTACGCGGTCTGGGCGGGCGCGCTCTTCTTCTGGCAAGAAGCACCGCTTCTCGCAGTTGCCGCTCTCGCCATCACCCTCGCCATGCAGTCCTCGCTGATGCACGAAGCGAGCCATGGCCATCCGACGCGCAAGGCCTGGGTGAACGAGTTTCTGGTCGGCCTGCCGATCGGGCTCGCCTATCCCTTTCGCCGCTTCAAGGCGCTCCACCTGCGCCACCACGCCGATGAGCGGCTGACCGACCCCTTCGACGATCCCGAGAGCTACTACCGCGCGCTCTGGCAGCACCGCGCTTTGCCGCGTTGGATGCAGCTCATTCTCCAAGTCAACAACACCATGGCCGGCCGCTTCGTGATCGGCCCCTGGGTTGGCACGATCGGCTTCATTGCCGCCGAATGGCGTCTCCTGCGCTCGGGCGACCGCGCGGTGCGCCGCGCCTGGGTGCTGCACGGCGCGGGGCTGTTGGTCGTGCTGCCGCTCGTCACCCTCTGGGCTGAGATGCCGCTCTGGCTCTATGTGCTCGGTCCCGTCTGGCTCGGCCAGTCGCTGATCTCGGTACGCACCTTCGCCGAGCACCAGTGGTCGGAACGCCCGGACGGGCGCACGCTGATCGTGGAGCGCTCGCCCTTCGCCTTTCTCTTCCTCAACAACAACCTCCACCTCGTTCACCACAAGAACCCGAACGTGGCCTGGTATCGGCTGCCCCGCATGTTCCGCGAGCGCCGCGAGGAATGGCTGCGCATGAACGACGGTTATGTCTTCGCGAGCTACTGGGCGCTCTTCCGCACCTTCGCCTTCCGCGCCAAGGAGCCCGTCGTGCACCCCTTCCTGCGCCGCGCGCCGGAGGCCGGCCGCGCCTTCCAGCCGCGCCAGCGCGCCCACAACATCAACGGCCTTGGCACGGCACCCGTGCCCGCCCAGCCGCCCAAGGATTGATGCGGGCTTGCGTTTGAGCCCGCCGCTCCCCACAGACAGGGTATGACCCGTCTCGTCGCAGCCCTTCCCATGTATGACTGGCCGGAAACCCGCGCCGAGACCGACGCGCTGTGGGTGGACCTGCGCGACCGCATGCGGAAATCCGGCATCCCCGCGCCCGACAGCATCGTCCACCGCGACGCCGATCTGCCGGATGCCGGGCCTTCGGCCTCCCAGGACCTCGACCTCCAGGCGCTCTGGCGCCGGCCGGACCTTCTCTTCGCGCAAACCTGCTGGGGCCCGATGGGCATGGGCGTCGCGGCCCATGTGGCCGTTCTCGGCCAGCCCGATTATTCGCCTTTCGCAGGCGGCGACGGCCCGCGCTATTCGAGCGCCATCCTGATGCGCAAAGGCGAGGGCGAAGCCGTCGAGCCGCCCCGCTCGCGCGACGCGTCCTTACCGTTGGAGCGCCTGTGCGGCGCGCGCTTTGCGTTCAACGGGCCCGATTCCATGTCGGGCGTGCTCGGCCTCGAGAACGATCTCGAAGCGGCGGGCGAGGGGTTGGGGGTCTTCGAGGAAGCGCTCGTCACCGGCTCCCACCGCGCCTCGATCCGGGCGGTGGCTGCGGGCGAGGCCGACATCTGCGCCATCGACTGCCGAAGCTGGGCGCTGGCGCTCGACCACGAGCCCGCAGCACGAGACCTCGTCGTGGTCGGCTGGACCGGCAAGCGCCTGGGCTTGCCCTATGTCGCCTCGCGCCACCTGCCCGAGACCACGCTCGATGCCGTGCGCGACGTGCTGCGCGAGGCGGGCGCGGTGGTGGACTGAGGCGCGGCGTCCGCGCCCCAGTCCCCGCACCTATCGGGGCTCAGCCCCGCATCTTCTCGCCTGCAGGGTCGAACAGCGGCTCGGCATTGATCGTGGCGGCCAGCCGCTTGCCGAGCACCTCGACCTCGAACAGGCCCGCGCTCTCGTCGTCGGCGAGGGCTGCCGGCACATAGCCCTGCGCCATCGACTTGCCGAGCGTGTGGGCGAAGCCGCCCGACGTCACCCAGCCCACCACGCGCCAGTCGCCGTCGCGGATGCCGAGCACGGCCGATGCGTCGCCGCTCGTCTCGGGCGAGGACGAGTGGCCGTTCGGCTTGACCTCCGCGCCCGTTCCGTCGAAGCGGGGCGCGCCGAAGCCGTGCGGCTCGCCCACCGTGCCGAAATCCTTGTCGCCCACGCGCGCCCAGATCGGCTCGTCGCCCATCACATCGGCGTCCTCGGCCTCGACCACCATCGAGACGCGGCGCAGCTTCGGGCCATCCGCATGTTCCTGGGCTGCCGCCTCGCGCCCGATGAAGTCGTTCTTCTCGAGCTTGATGAAGCGCTCCATGCCGCCCTCGAAGGGCCCGTAGATCGGGCGCAGCTCGCGGAACCAGGTGGGAAAGTTCTTTTCCAGGCGCATGGAAAGGAGCGCGCGCATGCCGAAATCGACGATGCCGAACTCCGCGCCCGCTTCCTTGATCGCCTCGTAGACGAGCCGCTGGTATGCGGGCGCCATCCAGATCTCGTAGCCGAGATCGCCCGTATAGGTGACGCGGTTGACCATGCAGGGCGCGCCGCCCACAGCCATCTCGCGGAAGTCCATGAAGCGGAAGGCTGCGTTGGACACGTCCACATCGGTGAGCTTGGCGAGCAGGTCGCGCGCGCGGGGTCCCGCGATCGACAGCCCCACCAGCGTCTGGTCGAAACGGTGCAGATGTACCGTGCCGTCGCTTGGCATGTGCCGCTCGAACCAGCGCATGTGGTATTTCTGCGCGGCCGACGAGCCCCAGATCATGAAGCGGTCTTCGCCGGCCTTGGCGATGGTGAAGTCGCCGATCAGCTTGCCGAACTCGTTGAGCATCGGCGTCAGGATGAGCCGGCCCACCTTAGGCATGCGGTTGGTCATCAGGTGGTTGAGGAAGGCTTCGGCGCCGGGTCCCGTCACCTCGTATTTCGCGAAATTCGCGATCTCGGTCACGCCCACGCGCTCGCGAGTCGCGCGAACTTCCGCGCTGATGTGCTCGAAATCGTTGGAGCGGCGGTAGGACACCATATCCTTGGCCTCAGTGCCCTCGGGCGCAAACCAGAGCGGCGTTTCCAAGCCCCAGCTGTCGCCCATCACGGCGTTCTGCTTCACCATCGTGTCGTAGAGCGGCGTGGTCTGCGCAGGCCGTGCAGCCGGCAGCTCTTCGTTGGGGAAGCGGATCGAGAAGCGGCGCGAGTAGTTCTCGCGCACCTTGGCATTGGTGTAGCGGAGCGTCGCCCATTCGCCGAAGCGCGCCACGTCCATGCCCCAGATGTCGGCACCCGGATCGCCGTTCACCATCCATTGCGAGAGCGCAAGCCCCACGCCGCCGCCCTGCGAAAAGCCCGCCATCACCGCGCAGGCGCACCAGAAGTTCGTCAGCCCCGGCACGGGCCCCACCAGCGGGTTGCCGTCGGGCGCGAACGTGAACGGCCCGTTGATGATCTGCTTGATGCCCGCGGCCTCGATGCCGGGGAAATGCTTGAAGCCGATCTCAAGGGAAGGCGCGATGCGGTCGATGTCAGGCTGGAGCAGTTCGTGGCCGAAGCTCCACGGCGTTTCCACGGGCGACCAAGGCTTGCAGTTCTTCTCGTAGGTGCCGAGCAGCACGCCGTTGCGCTCCTGGCGCGTGTAGATCTCGCCCTTGAAGTCCATCACGCCGATCATCTCGCGGCCGGTGGACTTGTTGAACTCCATCACCTCGGGAATGTCTTCCGTCAGCAGGTACATGTGCTCCATGGCGAGAAGCGGCAGTTCCACGCCCACCATGCGCCCGACTTCGCGCGCCCAGAGGCCGCCGCAGTTAACCACGTGCTCGGCGCGCACGGTGCCCTGTTCAGTCACCACGTTCCAGGTGCCGTCGGGGTCTTGCGTGAGCTCAAGCACGCGGTTGCGCAGCACGATCTCGGCGCCCAGCTTCTGGGCGGCCTTGGCATAGGCGTGGGTGGTGCCGGACGGGTCGAGGTGGCCTTCCACCGGGTCCCACATGGCGCCGACGAAGTTCGTCTCGTCCATCAAGGGGAACATCGCCTTCACTTCGGAAGGCGTGATCAGCTCGGTGTTCATGCCGAGATAGCGGCCCTTGGCATGCGCCAAACGCAGGAAATCCATGCGTTCCGGGGTGTCGGCCACCATCGCGCCACCCGTCAGGTGGAGCCCGCAGGACTGGCCGGAAATCTCCTCCAGCTCCTTGTAGAGCGACACCGTGTAGGCCTGGAGCTTGGCCACGTTGGGATCGCCGTTCAGCGTGTGGAACCCGCCCGCCGCATGCCACGATGAGCCCGAAGTCAGTTCCGAGCGCTCGATCAGCATCACATCCTTCCACCCGGCCTTCACCAGATGGAACAGCACCGAGCAGCCGACGACGCCGCCGCCGATCACGACCGCTTTTGCGTGGGATTTCATGGATTCCGTCCGTAAGAGAGAATGAATTAATCAGAAATCGGTCGGCGCGCCGCCTTCGGCGATGCGCTTGTCGACAAACGCGTCGAGCTCCTCGCGGATGGCGGGGTCCATCGCGGGCTGCTCATAGGCCGCGAGGCGTTCCTTCCACAAGCGGTTGGCGCGTTCGAGCGCGGTGGGGGAGCCGGCCTCGGCCCAGGATTCGAAATTGCGCCAGTCGGAGATGATCGGCGAGTAGAAGGCCGTCTTGTAGCGGTCCTGGGTGTGCTTGGTGCCGAAGAAGTGACCGCCGGGGCCGACGTCGCGGATGGCGTCGATGGCGAGCGCGTCTTCGGAGAGGTCGAGGGGCGTCAGGAACTCCGAGACCATCTGGAGGAGGTCGATGTCCACCATCATCTTCTCGTAGGAGCAGCGCAGGCCGCCCTCGAGCCAGCCGGCGGAATGCAGCACGAAGTTGGCGCCGCCCTGGATGGCGCCCCAGAGCGAGAACACGCTCTCATAGGCTGCCTGCGCGTCGACCTGGTTGGCGGCGCAGACATTCGAGGTGCGGTAGGGAATGCGGTAACGCCGCGCGAGCTGGCCGCCCAGCATCTGCGCCTTCATGTATTCCGGCGTGCCGAAGGCGGGCGCGCCCGACTTCATGTCGACATTCGAGGTGAAGCCGCCATAGCCCACGGGCGCGCCCTTGCGCACCATCTGGGTGAAGGCGATGCCCGACAGCGCCTCGGCGTTCTGCTGCACCACGGCGCCCGCCACCGTGACCGGCGCCATCGCGCCCGCGAGCGTGAAGGGGGTGACGATCACGAGCTGCCCCATGGACGACATCTGGATGATGCCTTCCATCATCGGCACGTCGAGCTTGAGCGGCGAGTTGGTGTTGATGATGGTGTAGAGCGAGGGCTCCTCCAGCATCTGCTCGCGCGTGATGCCGCGCGCGATGCGGGCGATCTCGATGCCGTCCTCGTTGCGCTCGCGCCCCAGCGAATAGGCGTGGAAGAACTTGTCGGTCAGGGTCGCGAGATCACGGATGCATTCGAGGTGGCGGATCGAGGGGTGGATGTCGGTCGGCTCCACGGGATAGCCGCCGGTTCCCTGGATCACGTTGTGGACCTGGGCGAGCTTCACGAGGTTGCGGAAGTCCGCCTGGTTGCCCGAGCGGCGCCCGCGGTCGAGGTCCGAGCAGTTGGGCGCCGACGCCATCTGCGCGAAGATCAGGTTGTTGCCGCCCATCCGCACGTTGTGGGCGGGGTTGCGCGCGTGCAAGGTGAACTCGGACGGCGCATGCGCGATCAGTTCCAGCAGCATGTCGGGGTCGAAGCGCACGCGCTCCGTGCCCTCGCGCACATCCGCGCCGTGGCGCTTCATGATGGCGCGCGCTTCGTCGTGCAGCACGTCCACGCCGATCTCGGACAGCACGCGCAGCGAGGCGCGGTGGATCGATTCGAGCTCGTCCTCGGACACGATCGCGGTGTGGCCGTAGGGGATGCGGAGCTGGCGGAAGGGCGGCTGCTCGAAGCCCGCGCCCGCGCCGACGCGTTTTCCGGCGCGTCCCCCGCGCCGTGCGCGGTCGGAAGCGGGAGCGGGGGAGAGGTCTGCGGGCGCGTCGGTCATGGAAGCTCGTGAGCGGCGGGATTTTTTCTGTTCCTACGCTTGTCGCACGCCCCTCCTGCACCAGTGCGACGACGAGGAGGGCAACGGAAGCGACATGCACGCAGCCGTGATGCGCTTGCGCGAAACGCCGCCGGCGCTAGCTTGCCTGCCATGCGCCCCGCTTTCCCGAAACCCTCGCCGCGCACCCGGCATGCCGAGCTTCTCCGCCTTTGCGCGCGGATCGGCTATTCCCCGCCTTCGGGTTGAACCGAACCCCGCCGTTCCGTTTCAGCCCAAAGGCCCGTCATGACCTACCAGAACCATCCCACAGCCCATCTCCAGGCGATCGACGCCAGGCATCACCTGCACCCCTTCACCGACCACAAGGACCTGCGCGCCAAGGGCTCGCGCATGATCGTGCGGGGCGAGGGGCCCTATATCTTCGACGCCGACAACAACCGCATCCTCGACGGCATGGCCGGGCTGTGGTGCGTGAACATCGGCTACGGACGCCCGGAACTGGCGGAAGCGGCCCGGCTCCAGATGGAGGAGCTGCCTTACTACAACAGCTTCTTCCGCTCGGCCGTGCCGTCTTCGGTGCTGCTCGCCGAGCGGCTGGCTGGGCTCGCGCCCGAAAACATCAACCAGGTCTTCTTCGGCTCGTCGGGGTCGGAGGCCAACGACACGGCACTCCGGCTCGTGCGCCACTTCTGGGCGCTGGAAGGCAAGCCCGCGAAGAACCGCATCATCTCGCGCCGCATGGCCTATCACGGCTCGACCATCGCGGGCGCCTCGCTCGGCGGCATGAAGCCCATGCACGACCAATTGCATGGCGCGGTGCCCAACATCGTCCATGTGATGGCGCCCTACGCCTTCGAGAACGCGCAACCCGGCGAAAGCGACGAGGCCTTCGGCCTTCGCGCGGCGAAAGCGGTGGAGGACGCGATCCTGGAGGCGGGGGCCGACAATGTCGCGGCCTTCATCGGCGAGCCGATCCAGGGTGCAGGCGGCGTCAAGATCCCGCCCGCGAGCTACTGGCCCGAGATCCAGCGCATCTGCCGCCGCCACGACGTTCTCCTGATGCTGGACGAGGTGATCACGGGCTACGGCCGGACGGGCGAATGGTTCGCGGCCCAGGCCTACGGCATCGAGGCCGACACCATCACCACCGCCAAGGCGCTGACCTCGGGCTACCAGCCGCTGTCGGCGCTTCTGGTGGGCGACCGCGTGGCCGCGACGCTGGTCGAGAAGGGCGGCGAGTTCAACCACGGCTACACCTATGCCGGCCATCCCGTGGCTTGCGCGGTGGCGCTCGCCAACCTCGACATCATCGAGCGCGAGGGCCTCGTCGAGCGCGTGCGCGACGACACCGGGCCTTATCTCGCCTCAGCACTCAGCGCGGCGGTGGGCGACCATCCGCTGGTGGGCGAGGTGCGCAGCTTCGGCCTTCTTGCGGCCATCGAGATCGTCAAGAACAAGGAAACCCGCGAGCGCTTCAAGCCCGCAGGCGATGCGGCGGCGGCCGTGCGCGACCACGCGGTGGCCGGCGGTCTGATGATGCGGGCGACTGGCGACACGATGATCCTGTCGCCGCCGCTGATCTGGACGCGCGAAACGATCGACGAGGCCTGCGGCCTGATCCGCAAGGCCTTGGACGGCGCCGCCACCGAATGGCGGCCGGACTGATCGGCTTTGAGGAGAGACACCGTGGGAAAGCGCAAGCGGATCCGGAAATCGGCGCGGGTGGCGAGCGACCTGATGTTCGCGCCCGCCGTGATCGCCATGCGCCTGCCGCTCATGGGCGCGCCGGGCGGATCGGCCGAGGCCGACCGCGCGGTGGCCGAAAAGGCCGCGGCCTGGGGGCAGGGTATGGTGGCCGCGCAGGTCTCGCTCGCGCAGTCCGCGCTCGGCTTCTGGCCCGCCGTGATGGCGGGCCGCTCGCCCTTCGAGGTCGGCGCCCAGGCGATGGAGCGCGCCACGAACGCCGCCATGCAGCCTTCGAGCCGCAAGGTGCGTTCCAACTTCCGCCGCTTGAGCAAGCCCTGAGGCAGTATCTCGGGCGCAGCTCTCAGAGGAAAAAACCGCTTCGCGCTTTTTCCGGAACTGCTCTCGACCACAGCAAAAGCCGCGCACGTGTCCGGAGACGCGGGCGCGGCTGTTGCCAAGAATACGCATGGCCCTTCGCGACACGAAACACTTGCGAAGGTCACTGCCTCGGGACGCGAGACCTGATCCGAAGCTTTGGGCGGCTGCGAACGACCGCCTTGCCCACAGTTCTATCGCGCTATCCTTACCGCCCCGTTAGCGAGGCTCAGCCGTTTGGCGTAATCGGCTCTCAGCTCAAAGTTGGTCGACCAAGAGCTTGATGGCCAGAAGCACGCAGACCCCGACCAGAAGCGGGCGGATGACGCGGGCCCCGCCGCGCACCGCAAAGCGCGCGCCCAGCTGTGCGCCGAGGAACTGCGCCGCCCCCATCGCGAGCCCGAGCTTCCACCAGACCGCGCCCACCACCGCGAACGCGGCGAGGCCGCCCAGGTTGGAGGCGAAGTTGAGGAGCTTGGTGTGGGCGGTCGCCTTCAGCATGCCGTAGCCGGCGAGCGACACGAAGGCGAGCATCATGAACGAGCCCGTGCCCGGCCCGAACACGCCGTCATAGGCACCGATCACGAGCGGCACGGTGGCGGTGAAGAGGGCGGGCGAGATGCGGCGGGCGCGGTCCTCGTCGTTGAGGTTCCGCTTGAAGGCGAAGTAGAGCGCGATGCCGACCAGCATGACCGGCAAAAGCAGCCGCAGGAAATCGCCGGGAAGGACGGTGGCCACCCAGGCGCCGCCGACCGCGCCCGCAAAGGCCAGAAGGGCCGAGAGCCACTGCTCGCCCGGCCGCACATGGCCCTTGCGCGCATAGGCGAGCGTGGCCGAGCCCGAGCCGAACAGGCCCTGGAGCTTGTTGGTGCCGAGCGCTTCCACGGGCGGGAGGCCGGCGATCAGGAGCACGGGCACGGTGACGAGCCCGCCGCCGCCCGCGATGGCGTCGATGAAGCCCGCGGCAAAGGCGGCGGCTGCGAGAAGCAGCATCATTTCGAGCGAAAGGTCGAGCACGCTGCTCTCCGAGGACCGGGGGCTTCCACCATGCGGGCCCGATTCCCGCAAGCGGCGAATCGGTCTACGGAGCGGAGGCAACCCGTGGAGCAAGGCGCATGGCGAAGGGCTTTCTGGCTGAGATCGTGGAGATCTTCGAAGGCGATCCCGGCGTGCGCCGCGTGGCCGACGACCCCGTGCTGACGGCGGAGCTTTTGCTTCTGTTCCGCATGATCCTGGCCGATGGCGAGGTGTCGGAGGCAGAACTCGCCGTGTTCGAGCGCATCTGCCGCGAGGCCTTCAGCATCGAGGAAGACAGCCTCGACGGGGTGATCGAATATCTCGAGGAAGCGGGCTACGAGACCACCGGGGCGCAGGCGCTGGGCCTGTTCGCCGAGTTGCCGCTGGAGCGCCGCCGGGCGCTCGCCCGCCACATGGCCGACATCGCCAAGGCCGACCACGCGCTGGCGCCCCGCGAGGTGCTGCTTCTCAAGCGCTCGCTCGACGTGCTGGGCCTCGAACCCGAAGACGCCGTGCTTCAGCCGCGCTGAGGGCTGCTGCGGCGGCGGATCGCGCGTTCGAGGTCGGGGGCTGCCTCGACGAGCGCGCGGGCCGCGGCACTTTCGGGGCTTCCGAACACGGCTTCGGGCGTGCCGCGCTCGACGATTTCGCCTTTGTCCATCACCAGCACCTCGTCGGCGATGGCGCGCGCCACGTCGAGATCGTGGGTGATGAAGAGATAGGCGAGGCCGAGCCGCGCGTTGAGCTCGCGGAAAAGCGCGAGGATGCGGGCACGGATGGAAACGTCGAGTGCCGAAACCGGCTCGTCGGCCACAACCAGGCTCGGCCGCAGGATGATGGCGCGCGCGATGGCCAGCCGCTGGCGCTGACCGCCCGAGAATTCGTGGGGAAACCGGTCGAGGCTGTCTTCGGGCAGGCCGACTTCGGACAGGGCCCGGGCCACCGCCTCCCGCCGCTCCGCGCGGCTCGGTTGGGTTTCGAGAAGATGGAGCGGCTCGCCCACCAGCGCTTCCACGCGCCGGCGCGGATCGAACGAGCCGAAGGGGTCCTGGAACACCACCTGCATGCGGCGGCGCACGGCGCGGTCGTCGGCGCCGGGAAAGGGTTTGCCGTCGAAGAGGATCGTGCCGGACGTGGCCTTTTCCAGCCCGAGCACCGCGCGCGCGAGCGTGGACTTGCCGCAGCCCGAGCGGCCGACGAGCGCCACCGACTGGCCGGGCGCGATCGACAAGGAGACCCCGTCCACCGCGCGGGTGGGCGGCATGCGCGAGAAGAGCCCGGTGCGCCGGCCGGGATAATCGCGCACGAGATCGCGCACTTCGAGGAGCGGCGTGGCGGGATCGATCGGCGGGTGAAGGCGGGGGGCGGGGCGGGCGGACGCGGCGAGCAGGCGCTGGGTGTAGGGGTGGCTCGGCGCGGTCAGCACGGCAAGGGCATCGCCGCCTTCCACGATGCGGCCTTCCTTGAGGACGGCGATGCGGTCGGCCATGTCGGCCACCACCGCGAGATCGTGCGAGATCAGGAGGAGGCCTAAGCCGCGCTCTTCCACGAGGCCGCGCAGGAGGTCGAGCACCTGGGCTTGCAGCACCACGTCGAGCGCCGTGGTGGGCTCGTCGGCGATCAGCAGCCTGGGGCCGGCGGCACAGGCGATGGCGATCACCACGCGCTGGCGCTGGCCGCCCGACAATTCGTGGGGCAGGCGCGCAAGGCCCGCGCGGTCGGCCGGCAGGCCGACGCGGGCGAGCATGGCTGCGGCCTGTTCTTCGGCCTCCGCACGGGAGAGGCGCGCGTGGATGCGGATGCCTTCGGCCACCTGCTCGCCGACGCTCTTGAGCGGGTTGAGCGCCGTCATGGGCTCCTGGAACACCATGCCGAGCGTGCCGCCGCGAAGCGCCTGCATCCGGCGCTCGGGGAGGGGGAGGAGGTCGGTGTCTTCCACAGAGATGCGGCCGGTGGTTTCCATGCCCGGTGGGAGCAGGCGCATGATGGCGAGCGCGGTCAGCGACTTGCCCGAGCCGGATTCGCCGACGAGCGCGAGCGTTTCGCCTGCGTCCACGCTCAGGCTTACGCCGTCGAGGAGGGGGCGGCCGGGGAACGAGACGCCGAGGTTTTCGAGGCGGAGCAGGCTCATCGGCGCACGCGCCTGGGGTCGAGCGCGTCGCTCAAGCCGTCGCCCAGGAGGTTCAGGCCGAGCACGGTGAGCGCGATGGCCATGCCCGGCGCTATCGCCATGTGGGGGGCGGCGGCCATGCGCGTTTGTGCGTCAAACAGCATCCGGCCCCAGGAAGGCAAAGGCGGCTGGGCGCCGAGGCCGAGATAGGAAAGGGCGGCTTCCGCCAGCACGGCCAGCGCGAACTGGATGGTCGCCTGCACGATCAGGAGGCCTGCGATGTTGGGCAGCACGTGTTCGACCGTGATGCGCGCGAGGCCCTTGCCGGCGGCGCGGGCGGCCAGGATGAACTCGCGCGGCCAGATCGTCAGCCCGCCCGCGCGTGCCACGCGCGCGAAGACGGGAATGTTGAAGATGCCGATGGCGATGATGGCGTTGACCGCGCCCGGCCCGAAGATCGCGGTGATCATCACGGCAGACAGGAGAGCGGGGAAGGCGAAGACGAGATCCGACAGCCGCGCCACCGCCTCGTCCACGATGCCGCCGCGCGCCGCGGCCCAGAGGCCTAAGGGCACGCCTAGCCCTGCGCCGATGCCGACGGCGACGAGCGCCACGGCGATCGAATTGCGCGCGCCCACCATGATCATGGACAGGATGTCGCGCCCGAAATGATCGGTGCCGAAGAGGTGGGCGGCGGAGGGCGCCTGCATCCGGTCGGCCACCACGAGGCGGGTCACGTCGTAAGGCGTCCAGAGGAAGGAGACGAGCGCCGTGAGCGCCACGAGGCCGGTGATGAGGGTGCCGAGCAGGAAGGAGCGGTTGGCGAGCGCTGCCGTGACGCTGGGGCTCTTCATGCGCGCGACCGCCCGCGCGGGTCGATCAGGGCGTAGGACAGGTCGACCAGGAGGTTGATGAGGACGACGGCCGCGACCAGCAGCATGACGACGCTCTGGACCACGATCAGGTCGCGCTGGGTGATCGCCTGGAAGACGAGGCGGCCGAGGCCGGGAAGGGTGAAGACGTTCTCCACCACCACCGTGCCGGCGAGCAGGAAGGCGAATTGAAGGCCCATGATGGTGACCACGGGGATCATCGCGTTGCGCAGCGCGTGGCGCCAGAGCACGCCCGCGCGCGACACGCCCTTGGCGCGCGCCGTGCGGATGAAATCCTGGTCGAGCGCTTCGCCGAGCGCCACGCGTGCCACGCGCGCGAGGATCGCGGCCTGGGGCAGCGCGAGCGCGAGGGCTGGCAGGATCAGCGCCTTGGCACCCGGCCAGAAGCCCGCGCCCCAGCCGGGAAAGCCGCCCGCCGGCACCCAGCGCAGCCAGACGGCGAAGACGTAGATCAAGAGAAGCGCGAACCAGAAATTGGGGACGGCGACGCCCAGCTGCGCGCCCGCCATGGCGAGCGTGTCGCCCGCCCGCCCGCGCCGCGCCGCCGCAAAGATGGCGAGCGGAATGGCGAGTGCCGTGGACAGTGCGAGCGAAACGAGCGCGAGCGGCACCGACACGGCGAGCCGCTCGGCCACGAGGTCCGCCACCGGCACGCCATAGGTGTAGGAACGGCCGAGATCGAGGGACAGGAGCCCGCCCAGCCAGGCGAGGTAGCGCGCGGGCAAGGGCTGGTCGAGGCCCAGCTGTTCGCGAAGCGCCCCAACGGCTTCGGCCGGCGCGTTCATGCCGAGCATCAACCGCGCGGGGTCGCCCGGCAGCACCGACAGCACGCCGAACACCACCACCGAGGCGAGCAGGAGCGTGACGAGGGCCGCCACCGCGCGCCGCGCGAGAAAGGCTGCCACGGCCTCCGCCCGGAGCCCTCGGCCTTATTCCTTCCAGCGCACCGCCGACAGGTCGGTCGCCTGGATCGGCGCGTTCTGCCAGAAGCCTTCGAGCTTCGCGTCCCACACGCCGACCTTGGGCAGCTCGAACAGGAAGCCCACCACCGCATCCTTGGCGAGGATCGTCTGCGCCTCGCGCAAGAGACTGGTGCGCTCGGTCTCGTCGCTCGTTGCGTTCAGCTTGGCGATCACGGCGTCGAAGGCTGGGTTGCTGTAGCCGAAATAATAGTCCTTGCGGGCATAGATATCGATGTCGTTGGGCTCGGTGTGGGACACGATGGTCAGGTCGTAGTCGCGGTTGGTGAACACGCCCGACAGCCAGTCGGCCCATTCCACCGGCACGCTCTCGAGCTCGATGCCGATCTCGCGCAGCTCGGACGCGATGATCTCGCCGCCCAGGCGCGCATAGGGCGTGGGCGGCAGCTTGAGCGTCGCCTGGATGCGCTCGTGGCCGGCCTCGCGCAGCAGCGCGCGCGCCTTTTCCACATCGTGCGGGTAGGTGCCGGTCAGGTCGACATAGGCCGGATTGTGCGGTGCGAAATGCGAGCCGATGGGAACGCCGAAGCCGGCCGATGCCCCGTCGATCAGCGCCTGGCGGTCGATGGCATGCGCGATGGCCTGGCGCACGCGGATGTCGTCGAAAGGCGGGCGCGCATTGTTGATGGCGAGGATCGTCTCGCCCTCCGTCGAGCCCACTTCCACCGTGAAGCGCGGGTCGCCCTCGATCTGGGAAGCGCTGTCGGGAGGGAAGAAGGGGAATGCCTGCACGTCGCCCGACAAGAGGGCGGGAACGGCTGCCGCCGCATCCGGCACGAAGCGAAACTCGGCGCGTTCGAGTGCGGCGGGCGTGCCCCAATAGGTGTCGGCGCGCACCAGCGTGAGGGAGGACCCGCGCGCCCATCTCTCGAAGCGGTACGGCCCCGTGCCCACCGGGCGCTCGCGATTGGTGGCAGCCGTTTCCGGCGCCACGATCACCGCATCGCCCCAGCCGAGATTGTAGGGGAATGCCCCTTGCGGCGTGGAAAGCGTGATCTTCACCGTCAGGGGATCGACCGCTTCCACCGTGGCGATGGCCGCGAACAGGCCCTTTTGCGCGTTCACCGAGTCTGCTGCGCGCGCGCGGTCGAGGCTGAACTTCACGTCTTGTGCGTCGAAGCCCGACCCGTCGTGGAAGCGCACGCCCGAGCGCAGCTTGAACGTGTAGGTCTTGCCATCAGCGGAGACGTCCCAGCTTTCCGCGAGCGCAGGCAGCACCTCGCCGCGCGAGCCGATGGCGGTCAGGCCCTGGAAGACGTTGCCGTAGACGATCTCGTCGATGGCTGCTGCTGCACCTGCTGTCGGGTCGAGATGTGGGGGCTCGAGCGTGACGCCGAGCACGAGGTCCGTGCGGGCGGCATGGGCCGAAAGGCTCGCTGCCAGAAGCAGGCCCGCCGCCCCCCAAACACGCATCCAACCCTTCATGGCCGGTCTCCCCCGCTCAAAATCGGGCAGGATTGATACAAGAAATGCTGCTCTGCACAACAAACAATCTTTTCCGCCCAAGAGTGCGCCAGCGAATGTTTCCGGGGAAAAGCAGGGGAAGGGCGGCTCGCGCTCTGGCGCGGGCGCGCACCCGACGCGAAAAAGGAAAAGGGGACGATCAGGAGAGTTCGCAGATGAAACGCATGCTCGCTTCGCTCGCCTTCGGCATCGCACTGCTTTGCAGCGCGCTGGCCGCGCAGGCCGGCACCTTGGTGGCCGAGATCGATGTCGGCCGGCAGACCATGACGGTCAGCCGCGGCGGGGAGCTTCTGTATTCCTGGCCGGTCTCCACCGGCCGCAAGGGCTTCACGACGCCGCGCGGCAGCTATCGGCCGACGCGGATGCACAAGATGTGGCACTCGCGCAAATACGACATGTCGCCGATGCCCTATTCGGTGTTCTTCCGCGGCGGCTACGCGATCCACGGCACCAACTATGTCAAGGCGCTGGGCCGCCCCGCGAGCCATGGCTGCGTGCGGCTGCACACGCGCAACGCGGCGAAGTTCTATTCCATGGTGCGCGAGGTGGGCGCCAAGAACACGCGCATCCGCGTGGTGAACTGAGGCGCAGCCCCGCGCCTCACGCGCTTCAGCTCGCGCGGTCGCTCGGGCTGCGGTGGGGGTCGGATGCGCCAGCCCGGCGCTCGCCCTTGTTCTTGCCCGAACGTTCCTGCCGACGCTCGGCGAGGCTGACCTTCTGCGGGCCCCACGGCGTCCAGGCCGTCACGCCGCGACTGGTGCGGCTCGCTTCGGTTTCCCGGATGTGCATTGCTCACTCCTGTCTTTCGTCTTGTAACGAAATGTGAGCGATTTCGGTGTCAACTTCAAGGCGAAGCCGTCTTCGTCTCGGTTTCCATTCGCCTTTTGCGCCGCCGGCCACTCTTGGCGATGGCCCAGCGCTTGTGGAACCACATCCACTGCGCGGGCTCCTCGCGCACCCAGCGCTCCACCGTGTCGTTGAGAAGCTGGGTGGTGGCTGACGTGTTCAGCGCACCGGAGGGCAGGCGGGGCAGGTCGAGCTTTTCCTCGATCACCAGCCGGTAGCGGTTGTCCGCGAGCCTGATCGAGCGGGCGGGGTAGACGTCGCAGTCGTGGTGGCGGGCGAGCTTGGCCAGAAGCGGGCTCGTTTCGCAGGGCAGCCCGAAGAAGGTGCCGTCCGTGCCGTCGCGGAAGCGCTGGTCGACGAGCAGGCCCACATTGCCGCCGTCGTCGAGGATGCGCGACAGCGCGAAGGCGGCACCCGCGCGCGAGGCGAGCAGATCGCCCATCGTGATGCGCCGCGTCGAGAACACGTAGCTCGCGATGTAGGGATTGTTGGGCGGGCGGAAGAGCGCGGTGAGATCGAGCCCGAAGCTGGCGGCGGCCACCGGCAGCATCTCGAAATTGCCGAGATGGGCGGTGAAGATGATGTGAGGCCGGCCCTTTTCGGCCGCGATGCGCTCGAAGATCTCCGCGCCCTCGACCTCGATGCGGCCCGCCGCCTGGTTGTCGGGGCGGAAATCGAACAGTTCGCCCAGGAAGATGTATTCGGCAGCGAGCCGCGCCATGTGCCCCCACATGTCGAGGGCTATCGCCTCGCGCTCGGCGTCCGACTTCTCGGGATAGGCCGCAGCGAGGTTTCGCAGGGCGATTCTGTGGCGCTTGGTGCGGGGCCCGAGCCGTCGCGCGGTGGCGTCGGCAAAGGCCAGGGCCTTGTCGGGCGGAAGCTGGCGCAGCGTGACGAGGGCTGCGCGCGCCGCCTGGCCGACCAGCCAGTGGCGCGCGGTGCTCATGCGCTGCGCGGTCTTGAAGGCCCCCACGCGCAGGCGGGAGGCGGGCTTGGCTTTCGTCATTGCCCGATGCGGAGCACGATCTTGCCGAACACGTCGCGCGTTTCCATGCGGGCCAGCGCCTGGTCGATGCCCGCGAAATCCACTTCCGTGTCGATCACGGGGGAAACGAGGCCGCGCGCCATCTTCTGCATGGCGTCAGCCATGTTCTCCATGCGGCAGCCGAACGAGCCGATCAGGCGCAACTGCTGCTGGAAGAGCTGCATCAGGTTCATCTGTGCGGAGACGCCCGAGGTCGAACCGCAGGTGACGAGGCGACCGCCGCGCTTCAGGCACAGCATGGAGCCCGCCCAGGTGTCAGCGCCGACATGCTCGAACACCACGTCCACGCCCTTCTTCTTGGTGATCTTGCGCACGGCACCCTCGAAACGGTCCTCGCGGTAGTTGATCACGTGGTCGGCGCCGAGCGCCTTGGCGCGCTCGATCTTGTCGTTCGAGCCAACCGTGGTGATCACGGTGCAGCCGATGCGCTTGGCGAGCTGGATGGCTGCGGTGCCGATGCCCGAGCCGCCCGCCTGGATCAGGATGGTTTCGCCGGGTTCGAGCTTGGCGTTGTCGAAGAGCATGTGCTCCACGGTGCCGAAGGTGACGGGCGAGACGGCGGCGCCGATCGGTGTGACGCCGGGGGGTGCGGGCACGAGCAGGCGCGCGGGCAGGTTGACGCGCTCCTGGGCGAAGCCGTCGAGGTGGAAGCCGTGAACGCCCGACACGTTCTCGCAGAGGTTGTCGCGCTTTTCGCGGCAGGGGCGGCAGAGGCCGCAGGTGCGCGCGCCGTAGATGGCGACGAGCTGGCCCGGCAGAACGCCGGACGTTCCCGGCCCGATGGCCTCGACCACGCCCGAGGCTTCCGCGCCGACCGTGAGCGGCAGCTTGCGCTTGGCGAATGCCATGCCGCGCCAGCCCCAGACGTCGATGTGGTTGAGCGCGACCGCCGAGATGGCGACCGTCGCCTCGCCCGGCCCCGGCGGGGGCGGCTCGGGGACGTCGACCAGTTCGAGACGCCGGTCCTCGACCAGCTGCAAAGCCTTCATGCGCTTTCCTTAGAGCCTGACCAGCCATTCGGTCGGGTCGATCCGACCGTCCTTTCCGGCCCTTCGCCTCCGAACGGCTGCTCGGGCGCGAGCGAACCGCGCGGTTAGCTTGGCTCGCGCGTCATGACAAGGCAGGTGTTCTGCCCGCCGAAGCCGAAGGAGTTGGACAGCACGGCCGAGACCTGGGCCTTCCGGCTCTCGTTGGGCACCAGATCGAGCTCGATGGCGGGATCGGGATTGTCGTGATTGATCGTGGGCGGGATCACGCCGTTGAGCATGGTGAGCAGCGAGAACGCCGCCTCGATGGCGCCCGCCGCAGACAGCGTGTGGCCGATCATCGACTTGTTGGACGAGACGGGAATGCGCGCCAGATGCTCGCCGAAGACGGTGGCGAGCGACATGTGCTCCATCTTGTCGTTCTCGGGCGTCGAGGTGCCGTGGGCGTTGATGTAGCCGATCTCGTCGGGGCTCAGGCCCGCGTCTTCGAGGGCGGCGCGCACGGCACCTATGGCGGGCGAGCCATCGGGCTTGGAGCGGGTGCGGTGGAAATCGTCTGCCTTTTCGCCGCAGCCCTTGAGGATGCCGAGCACGGTCGCGCCGCGGGCGCGCGCGCTTTCGAGCGATTCGAGCACGAGGGCCGCCGAGCCTTCCGCCAGAACGAAGCCGTCGCGATCCCGGCTGAAGGGCTTGGATGCCTTTTCGGGCACGGCATTCTGGGTGGAAAGGGCGGAGAGAAGCGAGAAGCGGATCAGCGCTTCGGCCGAGGCCGAGCCGTCTGCGCCGACCGCCAGCGCGCGCGCGGCCTCGCCGCGGCGGATGGCCTCGACGCCGAGCTGGATCGCGGTGGCGCCCGAGGCGCAGGCCGTGGACAGCGTGATCGGCAGCCCGCTCACGCCGAAGCGGTCGGCCAGGCGATCCGCGATGGTGCCGAACTGGGCGGCTTCGAACAGCTCTTCCGAGGGCGCGGCCTGCGCGGCTTCGAGAAGGCGGGTCGTGCCGGTCTCGGCCGAGCCCTGGGCGTTGAGCGCGAAACGCGCCTGCCAGTCGATCTCGACGGGAGGGGCGGCGAGAAAGAGGGGACCGTCGAAATCGTCGAGCGGCAGCCCGGCTTGCGCGATGGCTTCCTCGGCCGCCAGCTCCGCCAGCTCCTGCGTGAGCGCGCTCGGGCCCTTTTCGCTGGAAGGCAGGAAATCGACCATGCCCGAAATCGTGGTCGCGAGGTGGTCGGAGGGAAAGCGGGTGATCGCGTGGATGCCCGAGCGGCCAGCCGTCAGCGCTTCCCAGTTGGCGTCCTTGCCCTGGCCGAGCGAGGACACGACGCCGATGCCGGTGACGGCGATCAGCGGGCGGCCGAGATGATCGAGATGGTCGGACATTCCGTTCGTCCTCAAGGGAGCGGCGAGACCAGCGCCATGCCTTCGCCGCGCGTGTAGCCGACCGTGAGCGCAAGCGCCGCTTCGAGCGGCGGGACGGGCCCGAGCTCGGCCACCACTTCGGGCGGGGCGGGGTGGTCGCGGTCCCGCATGAAGAGGGCCGAAAGCGCCACCGCGAAGGGAAACTGCGCTTCCTTCATGTGGCCGGTCAGGTCGGAGAAGGCGCAGACGATGCCGTTGGAAAAGCTTTGCAGGAACTGGCGCTCGGGCGCGAGCGCGGCCTTGGCGCCGGATGCGCCGGAGACTTGCACCACGCGGCCTTGCGGCTGGGGGATGCGGCGGGCGAGCTTTTCGAGGGTGGCATGGAGTTCGCCCCGGTCGCGCCGCGCGCGGGCCGACTGCACGTCGCCGAGCAGTGCATAGGCCGTGTGCCCGCGCTTTTCGGCGGCTTCGCGCGATTCGAGAACCAGGAACGCGCCGCCCGAGCCCGTGATCACGCCGCCGCCTTCGCTGTCGTCGCGGCGCAGCGTGGGCGCCCAGGGGCCGCGGTGGAGGTGGCCGCCGAGCTCGTAGCCGAGCAGCATGTCGCGGTGCTCGGCATTGTAGGCGCCGCCCACCAGAACGAGGTCGGACTGGCCCGAGCGGATGCGCGCGACTGCGGTCGCCACCGCCGAGATGCCCGCGCCTTCTTCGCCCATGAAGGTGCGCGAGGAGCCCGTGACCTTGTGGACGATGGAGATGTTGCCGGCGAGCAGGTTGGAAAGCTGGGCGAGAAAGAGGGTTGGGCGAAGCTCGGTGGTGAGCTTTTCGTTGAGCAGCACCGCGCGGTCGTTGCGGGTTCTGGCGGCTTCGAGGATGGCGTTGTCCACGGTCTCGTCGCGCTCGCCGCCGCCGGCCGCGACCACCATGTCCATGCGCGCGCAGAATTCCTCGTTGTTCTTGAGGCCTGCGTCTTCGAGGGCCAGGCCCGCCGCATAGGTGCCGAGGCGCTGCCAGGTCTCCATCTGGCGCTGGTCGCCGCGCTTGGGGATCTGGCGGCTCCAGTCGATGGGGGGCAGCGGGTAGACGTGGAAGGGCGAGAAGCGCGTCGCGTCGACCTCGTGCTTCACGTCCGGCCGCAGCGCCAAGCGGTGGGCGTCGACGCCCTCGCCGAGCGCCGAAACGAGGCCGATGCCGGAGATGACGACGTCACGCGCGCTCATGGCAGCGGATCAGGCGGCGGCCTTGGCGGCCACGAGGCCGTCGATCTTGGCGACGAGGTTCTTCATCACGAAGTATTCCTCGGTGGACGCCTTGCCGTCGTTGACTTCCTGCGTCCACTTCTCGAGCGGCACCTTGATGCCGAACTCCTTGTCGATGGCGAACACGATGTCGAGGAAGTCCAGGCTGTCGATGCCGAGATCGTCGATGGTGTGGCTTTCGGGCGTGATCGTGTCGCGGTCGATTTCGCTCGTGTCTGCGATGATCTGCGCGACCTTGTCGAATGTGCTCTGCACGGGCTGCCTCGGAGAATTGGGGAAAAGGGCGTTTGGGCCGCTGTCTAATCGGTTTTGCCCAAAGGGGAAAGTCCCGGACGCCCTGTGGCTCAGTTGAACACGATCCGCCCGAGCACGCGCAGCCGCTCGCCTTCGGGCCGCACGATCACGGCTTCGCCCTCGCGCGCGCCCTGGCCGGTCAGCGCCTGGATCGTGCTCGCATGGGTCACGAGCACGAGGTTGCCCGGCCCGTCGAAGAGCCGGATGCGCTCGAGCACGGCTTGGGCCTGCGTTTCGGCGGCCGCTGGATCGCTCGGCACGGGGTCGAGCGCCGCAAGTTCCTCCACCGTTCCGCCGAAGGCCAGGCGCGCGGTGTCCTTGGCGCGGCAGAAGCGGCTCGCCACCACCTCGTCGGTGGGGGCCGCGCGCGCGGCGAACAGCGCGCCGATGCGGCGCGCTTGTTGCTGGCCGCGGTCGTCGAGCGGGCGCTGGGTCGCGCAGTGCTCGGGATCCACATGGGCGGGGTCGGCCATGCCCGCCGTGCGCGCATGGTTGAGCAGAACCGCATGCCCGCCCGCCCGCAGGAGGGCCCAGCCGGCTTCGGTGGCGCTTGCGGGCAGGCTTGCGAGAAACAGGAAAGCCAGCGCCGCAAATGCTTTGATCATCAAGTCCTCCGTATGTCCCGAATATAGGAGGCGGGCGGAGCAAAGGAAAAGCCCGATGCCCCCACGGCTTGCGACAATCCGCAGCGCCCCCTAATCCCCCACGCATGGCATCGCTTCTCGACACCGTGCTCTTCGTGTTCGGCCTGGTCGGCCTCGGCACGATCGCGGCCGGGAGCGGCTACCTGTCGGCCAAGGTGGGCGAGGGGCTCACCGAGTTCGCGGTCGGCGTCGCGCTGCCGCTTCTGTTGTTCCGCACCATGGTCTCCGCCGATTTCGGCGAGGGCGTGCCCTGGGCCTTCTGGGCCGCCTATTTCACGGCGGTCGCGGTGGCCTGGACGGTGGGGCACCTCATCACCACGCGGCTCTTCGGCCAGTCGAGTGCGGCGGGCGTCGTGGGCGGCGTGTCGGCGGCCTTCTCGAACCTGCTTCTGCTCGGCATCCCCTTCATCGGCGGCGTGCTCGGCCAGCAGGCCTTCGAGGCGCTGTCCCTGATCCTCGCCATCCACCTGCCGATCATGCTTTTTGCTTCCGTGATCCTGTTCCAGCTCTTCGGCCGGGGGGAAGGCAAGGTCAGCGTGGCGACGGCGCTGCGCCAGTTCTTTGGGCGCCTCGCGCGCAACCCCTTGATCGTGGGCATCGCGCTCGGCACGCTTTGGCGCGTGAGCGGGCTGCCGCTGCCCGGCTTCCTGGACCGGCTGGTCGGCGCGCTCGCGGGGATCGCTGGGCCGGTGGCGCTGTTTGCCGTGGGCTTCAGCCTCGTGCGCTACGGCATCCTGGGCAATCTCCGCCATGCGGCGCTGCTTGCCGCGGTCAAGCTTGTGCTGATGCCTGCGGTGGCCCTTGCCGCGGCACTTCTCTTCGGCCTGCCGCCGCTTCTGGTGAAGGTCGTGGTGTGCGCGGCCGGGCTGCCCGCGGGCGTCAACTCCTACCTGATCGCCACCCAGTTCGGCACGGGGCAGGGCCTCGCTTCCAACGCCATGACGCTTTCCACGGCACTCGCGGTGCTTTCCACCTCGTTCTGGCTCCTGGTCCTGCAGCACGTGGTCGGCTGACCGGTTGTTGGCGGGGGTCTCGTGCGTTAGATCGGGCCGGACGAAGATTGGAGGCCTGTGATGCTGCAGAAATCGAGCCCGTATTTGCGCGAAGCCAACCTGATCGGCGGCGAATGGGTGCCGGCCGACGACGGCGCCACCATCGACGTGACCAACCCCGCCAACGGCCAGCGCATCGGCACCATCCCCAAATCCGGCGGCGCCGAGACCCGGCGCGCCGTCGAGGCGGCGGAGAAAGCCTTCCAGAGCTTTCGCAAGACCTCCGCGCTCGAGCGCCACAAGCTGCTTCGCCGCCTGCACGACCTGATCCTGGAAAACCAGGAAACGCTGGCCGAGCTTCTGACCACCGAGCAGGGCAAGTCGCTCGCCGAGGCCAAGGGCGAGGTCGGCATGTCCGCGGCCTATGTGCTGTGGTTCGCCGAGCAGGCGCGCCGCGTCTATGGCGAGACGATCCCGAGCCCGTGGGCCGACCGCCGCATCATGGTCACCAAGGAGCCGACGGGCGTGGTGGCGGCGATCACGCCGTGGAACTTCCCCTCCTCCATGCTCGCCCGCAAGATAGCACCTGCCCTCGCCGCAGGCTGCACGGTGGTGGTGAAGCCCGCGACCCAGACGCCTTATTCCGCGCTCGCCTGGGGCGTGCTCGCCGAAGAAGCCGGCTTCCCGGCGGGCTGCGTCAACATCGTGACCGGCAAGGCCGGCGACATCGGCGACGAGCTTTGCGCCAACCCGCTCGTCAAGAAGATCACCTTCACGGGCTCGACCGAGGTCGGCAAGATCCTCATCGCCAAGGCGGCTTCCACCGTGAAGAAGGTCTCAATGGAATTGGGCGGCAACGCGCCCTTCCTGGTGTTCGACGACGCCGACCTGGACCGCGCCGTGGAAGGCGCGCTGCTCGCCAAGTTCCGCAATTCCGGCCAGACCTGCGTCTGCACCAACCGCTTCTTCGTGCAGGCGGGCATCTACGACCGCTTCCTGGAGAAGTTCGCGGCGGGCACGGCCAAGCTCAAGGTCGGCTCGGGCCTGGAGGAAGGCACCCAGCAGGGCCCGCTGATCGACGAGAAGGCCGTGGAAAAGGTCGAGGAATTCGTGGCCGACGCGTTGGCCAAGGGCGGAAGCGTCGTGTCGGGCGGCAAGCGCCATGAACTCGGCGGCTCCTTCTTCCAGCCCACCGTGATCAAGGACGCCAAGCCCGACATGATGTTCATGAAGGAAGAGATCTTCGGCCCAGTGGCCCCCATCTTCCGCTTCGAGACCGAGGAAGAAGCCATCCGCCTCGCCAACGACACCGAATTCGGCCTGGCCGCCTATTTCTACACTTCCAATCTCGGCCGCGCCTTTCGCGTGTCCGAGGGCCTGAAATACGGCATGGTCGGCATCAACGAAGGCCTGATCACCACGGCCGAAGCGCCTTTCGGCGGCGTCAAGGAATCGGGCCTCGGCCGCGAAGGCGGGCACCAGGGCATCGAGGACTATCTCGACACCAAATATGTCTGCCTGGGCGGCCTCGGCCTCTGAGCCGATGGAGCGCGCGACGATCCGTGGCGGTGGCTTGACGGCCACCGTCGTGCCCTGGGGCGCGGCCATCCAGGATTTGCGCCTCGACGGCCACGCGGCCCCGCTGGTGCTCGGGCATGCCGACCCCGAGGGGTACCGCGCGAACGACGCCTATTTCGGGGCGATCGCGGGGCGCTACGCCAACCGCATCGCAGGCGGAAGGTTCACGCTCGACGGGGTGATGCATGATCTCCCGCGCAACTTCCTGGGACGCCATACCCTGCATGGCGGGGCAGACGGCTTTTCGGCGCGTGAGTGGGCGTTCGGGGCGGTTTCGGAGGATTCCGTCACGCTCCATTTGTCCGACCCCGATGGGCGCGAGGGCTTTCCCGGGCAGCTGGATGCTTCCGTCACCTACAGTGTGGGCGGGGAGGGCGTCTTGCGCGTTGCGATCGAGGCGCGTGCCGACCGCGCGACCGTGTGCAATCTCGCGCAGCACAGCTATTTCAACCTGGAAGACGGCGGCGCTTCCGACTGCCGCGCGCACCGCATGGCGATTCGTGCGGAGAGCTACCTGCCGGTGGACGAGGAACTGCTCCCCACGGGTGCCGTGGCGCCCGTCATGGGGACGGATTTCGACTTTCGCGCCGAGCGCGAGATCGGGGCGTCGCGCGGGGGGTGTTTCGACCACAATTTCTGCTTGAGCCTGGCACGCGGCGACCTGCGCCTGGCGGCCCGCGCGCGGGCGCCGCGTTCGGGGGTGGAGCTGGAAGTCTGGACGACGGAGCCGGGGGTGCAGTTTTACTCGGGCGAGTATGTTCGGGCTGGGGGCGAGGGGCTGGATGGGGTGCGCTATGCCGCCCATTCCGGGTTTTGCCTGGAGCCGCAGGTCTGGCCGGATGCGCCCAACCGGCCGGATTTCCCGCAAGCGGTGTTGCGGGAGGGGGATGTGTATCGGCAGGAGACGGAGTTTCGGTTCCGGAGGGGGTAG
>QFNI01000093.1 GCA_003240775.1 Mesorhizobium amorphae
AGCCTCTCCGCCTCCCTGGCCGTCGCCGACTGGAAGGGGTTGAGGTCCCCGGCCCGCCAGGGGGCGGCGAGGCGGCGAGTCGCCATCTCCTCGCCGCGTGAGCCTGAGACGGAAAGCAGCCATTCCCGCGCCCGGCCGAGGAACGCTTCGACGCCGTGATCGGCGTCGCGAACGGCGCGGTCCGCCGCGGCGCGCACGCGGGCCACGATCGGGTCCCCGCCCAGGCCGTGCCCGCAATGAACCGGCGTGGTCGCGGCGCGATACGCCATCTCGACGAGCGAGGGGGCGCCGAGAACCCATCTTTCCCAGCTTCTCAGCCTCTGCAGCCTTTCCGCCTCGTCCCGCTTCACGGTCGTCGCCATCCCGGCCCCTCCTCGCCATTCGTCCTGATCGGACCCGAAAGATAAGGGCCGGGGCCGAAAGGAGGAACGTCCCGGCGGGCTTGCGAATCGGCGCGGTCCGGCCAGCCCCTCAGGCCGCCTGCGGGACCCCGGCCTTCTGACCCGGGCGGACCCCGCCGATCATCTCGCGCGCCCCGCAATAGGCCCAGCCGCAGAGGAGGAGAAGCACGAGGGGCGCGGGGACGACGATGGCGACGAAGGCGCACAACCCTCCCGCGAGGGCGTGAAGGCCGATCATGCCCGAGGCTTTCTTGGAGAGGCGTTTCGCCCCCTCCCACGGGAATCCGACCCCGACCAGGGAGACGTAGAAGGGGGTGAACCCCGTCAGAAGCAGGGGCAGGGAGGCGGATCGGCTCCCGGAGACCAGGCTCTCCGCGGAGAACGCGGCCGCGGCCGCCGGGGCCGCTTCGGGCCGCGTGAGCAGCAGCGAGATCGCGAGAAGCTTCAGGGAAAGGATGATCATCGTCGCGATCAGGTTCGCGTTGTCGACGATGACGACGCGGAGGCCGTCCGTGACGGAGAACGACGCGACGCGGCCGTCGGCCCGCAGCATGCGGCTGATCGCGAAAACGGCGATGACCAGCCAGACCGGGAAGAGCGCGATGTCGACGCCGATCCTCGCGGCGGCGGAGGCCGATTGCGCGACCGAGGCCGCGACGGTCGCGACCAGGAACGTGAGGATCGTCTCCGGGGCGCGCAGGATCATGACGCAGCCCTCGCGGAGCCACCTCACGGCCCATCCGGGCTCCGGCCTGAACACGTTCATCTCCGACATCGCTCTTCACATTTCCCGATCATGCCGGACCTGATCATAAGGCAAAACCCCTTGTGAGGAAAGATCATCTTGAACCTCGGCGGAAAACGGTGGATGAATGCGGGACCGTAACGAGCAGAGGGAATCCGCGGTGACGAGCGAGGAGATGGAGCTGGAGGCGCTGCGGATAACCGCCGACCTGGCGGCCGCCGGCGTCGGCAGCGAGACGGCGCGCACCCTGGACGGGGCGCTGCAGGTCGAGGACGACGGGGGGGGATGCCCGTGCTTCTACGTCCTGATCGAGCGGGACGGCAGCGCGAGCGGGGCCGTTCTGGACGGCCCGGACCTGCGCGCCGGGATGGGTTTCGAGACGGGTGACGTCAGGACGTTCGGCCCCGGTCACCCGTTCTTCGCGGCTCTCGCCGATCAGCGGGCCGGGCCGGTCGCCGGCTCCTGACCGCGCATCTCCGCGAGATGCGCCTCGGCGTCCCGGACGGCCCGCGCCAGAAGCGGGTTCCTCGACACGTCGTTGGCGGGGTCCCGAGGCGGGACGTCGCGGACCAGACGCACGAAATCCTCGAGGAACTCGAGAGACGCCTCGGTCGGGTCGAGCATCCGCAAACGCACCCCGAGCGGCCTGGGCGCCCCGTCGATCCACGGAAGCTTGTCATGGCCGCGCGACGCGGAGAGGGCGGGCTCCCGGATCAGGGCCGAACGCTCGTCCGCACGGATCCGGACGTCGACCTCCTTGATCGCCACCTTGCTGATCACGACGCCGTCACGGGCCGGGATGAACGCGTTGATGACCGCCGACTGCGTCACCTTCTCGATCGGGTCCCAGTAGGGCCGCATCACGTTCTTGATCGGGGTCGCGATGTCGGGGAGGACGAACTCCGGGGCGTCGTGCAGCAGGACCTCGAGAAGGTCCTCCAGCGCCGCCTCCCGCATCCCGTTGACGCGCACGTGCTCCGCCATGAGGCAGGAGTGCTCCGCCACGGAGTAGAACCCTACGGAAGGGTCGAACTGCCCGGAGTAACGGGAACGGCGCCCGAGCCCGTAGGCCACCGCGACGATGTCCACGTCACGGGGGTCCGGGTCGGCGAAGAACCATACGCCGCCCGTCGCGGTCGCTACCCAGCTGCCCGGCGTGTCGCGAGCGAGCTCGACGCGCTCAGCGCGCCACGCGTCGACGGAAACGTCATCCCTGCTCATTCGGCTCACCTCTCGCTCCGGGCCATGCCCTCATGTAAGCGAGACGGAAGAAAGACGCATCCGCCAAAACGGTAAGGGCGCGCGCCGGGGATGACGGCGCGCGCCCGCGTCCCGATCCGGAGGGGGTCAGCTCCAGCCGGAGAGCGGGGAGGATTCCGGCTCCTCGGGACGGAACACGCCGGCCGCCCGGAACATGCTGATCACGTCGCCGCGGCGAGCGCCCAGGACCTCGAACATCGTGCCGGGAACCGCGCGCTCCTCGGAATCCTCGATCGGGACGATCAGGCGCTCGCCCGCGTCCGAATCGATGATCACCCGGGACACGGTCGACTCGTGAACGACGCCGCGCGCCGCGACGATCCGGTCAAGGAGGCTCGAAACCCGGAACCGCTCGCTCTCGTCGAGGATCCGGCGGAACGACTCCAGACCCATCTCGGTCGCCGAGACGGCCATGCGCTCCCCGTCCTCGCGGACGATCGTCGCCAGGAGATCGCCCTCCCTGACCCGAACGGTTCGCGGGTCCATCACGCAGAATTCCATGTCCGTCCTCTCCTTTACGGTTTGAAGAAACGCTTATCCCGGCGTCGCGTAACGGTCAAGAACCGAATCCTCGGGCGCCGCGTCAGCGGGCGCGTCCGGCCCCGAGCGGACGGTTTCCGCGGGTGTCGGCTCCGCGGAGGGGGGCGCATGTCCCGTTTCCGGCACCCTCAGTTCCCGCTCGAGCGCCAGGGAGGAGGCGGGGTCGTCCCAGAAGGACCGGATCGCCTCCGCACGAACCGGATCCGGGGCCGGCACCCACCCTCCGGAACGGCGCGGCTGCCGCGCCCCGTATCCCATCCAGGTCTTTCGCGCCGTGTGCCCGGTGAGCGCGGCCGCCTCGTGGTCGTCCATGCGCGAACGCAGCCGGTTAGCGAAGCTGTGCCGCATCGTGTAGAGGGTGATCCCCTGCGGGATGTCCTCGTAGCCCGAGGCGATGCGCCGCATGTGCGCCTGGGCGAACGCGGTCAGCCGCTTCCGGTCCGCGTCATCCGAGGGGCCGAGGCGGAGCGCGGAGGCGAGAACGATCAGCGCCGCGTCTCCGGGCGGGGCCCCCTCCAGGACCTGGATCCGGTAAGGGACCTTCAGGTGCGGGTTGGCGGAGGTCTGCTTGGCGGAACGGATCAGCAGGAGCGACGGCGCCCCGGTCGCCTCCCGCGACGCGTCCATGATCCGCCCCGGGCCGAGCCCGGTCCGGGACATCGCCTCCTCGGCCGTTTCGGTGAGCCCGGCGATCACCGCCATCGGCGGCTCGCGGCGGAAGATGTCGGCCCGGAACGCGTCGATCATCGCGTCGGTGCGCGGCGTCATCACGGTCATCGACCACAGCTCGACGGGGCGCGCGCCCGTGAGCCACAGCGCGCCCAGGATGACGCGCACAAGCCCGGGGCCGGCGGTTCCGTCCCGGACCCAGTCGCGCACGGCGGCTTCGGGGTCGTGGTGTGACAGGTCCATCATGATCCGGCGGTAATCCCGCCAGCGGAGCCCCTGCGCGCCCTTGTTCACGCGCCGCGTCGCCTCGTCGAAGCGGACGCCGCCGATCCGGCGAAGCGCCTCCTCGTCGCTGAGCGATTCCGATTCGCGCGACGTGGCGCGAAACGCTTCCAGGGCCTGGGCGGCGAACGCGCCGAAACCGTCCTGGGGCGTGGCGAGCATGACCGACAGGCGCGCCAGCGCGTCCCCCCGGACCGAGCCCATCCACGGATAGGTCCGGGAAACCTCGTCACGATGCGGGTCAGGCCGCCCGTCGACGAGGGAGGCGACGAAGGAGCGCGAGGCCGACAGCTCGCTCGAGATGGTCGACCGGGCCAGATAGCCGGAACGGGCCGAGATCAGCGACGGGATCATGACCGGCGACGGCCGCTCCCCCGTCATGGCGCATCGCTCCTCGACGACGCGCCCGAGCCGGAGGAGGACGGGGACGGAGCTCTGGCGGACGCTCACGACCGGCCCGGCCCGTCGCCTTCAGGCGCGTCGGGGGTTTCGGGTTCCGGATCCTCCATCGAGGCGAACATCCGGTCCAGCCCGGAAAGCATCGCCTCGGCGCGCGTCACGGCGACGTAGAGCACGTTGAACGCCTCGCGAGCGACGGCGTGCCGGGCGGGGGACTCCTCCTCGGAGCTGAACCACCGTTCGCGCATGGCGGCGATGTCGTTGTTCTGGAAGTCCTCGCCCAGGCGCACGGCCGGGAACTCCATCCCCTTCGCCCGGTGCGCCGTCATGACGGCGGTCGGGCACGACTTCGCGTCACGGCCGGACATGATCACCTCGGTCACCCGGGACGACCGGTCGCTCTCGATGATGTCCCGGACCCGGGAGACCGGGCCGCCGCCGAGATCCGCCTCGGCGCAGAGATCCTCCCACGAGTCGAACACCGAGATCTCCTGGTGGCGAACCTTCGCGACGTCGCCGGCGTAGAGCGCCTCGGCGCTGGCGACCAGCTCGAGAAGATCGCCCGCGTTGTCGATGGAGAACGGCTTGCCGCGGTCCGCCAGACGGGTCGCCTCGTGCAGGACGCCCATGTTGCTGCGGCACAGGACGGCGATGGAGGGCGTGCGCCCCGGCGCCACGAGGCCGTTGCCGGCCCCCTTCAGGCGCTGCTCCGGGCCGCCGTCGGGCCGGGCCTCCAGGACCCGCCTCGCCTGGGCCGCGATGTCCTCCCCGAAACGGAACGATTCGGTGAGGTGAAGCACCGGCCCGCTCACCTGATCCAGCGCGTTCACGGCGCCGCGCCAGGAGTAGATCTGCTGGTAGCCGTCCCCCACGTAGACGGTCGTCAGGCCCGTCTTGCGAAGGATCGCCATCTGAACCGGGTTGGAATCCTGCCCCTCGTCCACGAGCGCGTAATCGAAGCCGGCGAAGGCCTGGCGGCGGACCGATTCGTTGAGATCCATCATCTTGAGGTAGACGTCATGGGACATCTTCCCGTCGTCGACGAGGCTCCGGAAGTAAAGCCCCGCGATCGCGACCAGGTCCGGCGTCAGCTGCTCGATGATCTGCTCGACCTTCGCGCGGCGCTGCTCGTCCGCGATCATCTCCGGCTCGCCGAGGGAATCGACGAGCGCCATGCGCGCGTGCGATTCGTTGACCTCCTCCGCGTCGGAGTTGCAGAAGTGGCGCATCGTCCGGGCCGCGGCGGAGGCGAACCGGTAATCGCCCCAGCCGTGGATGCGCGGCATGACGAACCGGTTCATGATCCCCGACCGCTTGAGGTCGGGCGCCCCGGCCATGTGCGGGGAGACGCCGCGCTCGCCCACCACGGACCAGCCCAGGGAGTGGAACGTCGACGGCCGGCAGCGCGTGCCGCGGAACTTCACGCGCGCCTCGTCGGCGTTCGACTTGTTGAAGGTCAGGTAGACGCCGCGTCCGCGCATGACCGGGGCGAGGCCGAGCAGCGTGGTGGTCTTGCCGGCCCCGGCGAAGGCGCGGACCGCCATGTTGTCTCCGCGACGAAGACGCGGCCCCGCCTCGATGACCGCGCGCTGCTCGTCCGTGTATCCCCGTCCCATCCGATTCCCCGTCAAACCTTGCGCCGGAGATTATCCCGAGGCCAGGAAGATAACCAGCCAGATTGCGTCTTTCCTCCGGACGTGGTTCTCCTTTCTTGACCATGGAGGACCTGACGTGACCGAATACCGCGGATTCGATGACCTGTCGGTCGCGCAGCGCACGGCCGCGAGCCACGTGAGCGGCCCCGGCCTGACCCTGGCCACGGCCGGGGCCGGCAAGACCAAGATGCTGGTCGGTCGGCTGCGCTACCTGATGACGCCCCGGGAGCTGGGCGGGGTCGGCGCCCACCCCTCCTCGATCGCGGTGATGACCTTCACGAACAAGGCGGCCCGGGAGATGATCTCGCGGGTCGAGCCGGTGCTTGACGACCTGAAGGCGCGCGGGGTCCACGGCAAGCCGTGGATCGGCACGTTCCACAACATCTGCCTGCGGATCCTGCGGATCGAGGCGAAGAGCGCCGACCTGGCGCAGAACTTCACCATTCTCGACGAGTCCGACACCCGCTCGATGGTGGCCGAGATCATCAAGGAGCGCGGCATCGAGAACTTCGATCTCGACGAGTTCTTCGACGGGGTCGAGTTCCTGAAGGCGCGCGTCATCCGGCCCGAGGTGCTGTCCGACAAGATCTCCGAGATCTCCGAGTGGCGCGCGGATCACGGCAAGGACGAGAACGTCTGGCCGGCCGCGGAGGACGATCCGTTCCTCGCCCCGTGGGGCGACATCGTCCGCCGCGTCCAGGAGTGCGGCCCGGCGTTCGCCGAGATCTACGCGGCCTACCAGGACGAGCTTCGCGAGCAGAACTCGGTCGACTTCTCGGACATCATCAACAAGACGGTTCTCCTGTTCCGGGACAACCCCGTCATCAAGGCGGCCTGGCAGGCGAAGTTCCGCCACTTCCTCATGGACGAGTGGCAGGACGCGAACCCCGGCCAGCTCGAGCTCGTGCGGGAAATGACCGGGCGCGGGGAGCCCTTCGCGGCGCCGGAAGGCGCGGAGTTCAGCGACGTGTCGGACGCCGCCACGGGGATGCGTCAGATCTGCAGGCCGCGTGTCGAGCAGTTCCCGCGCGCCTCGATCTCCTTCGTGGGCGATGACGACCAGTCCATCTACGGGTTCCGCGGCAGCGACGTCGGGATCATGCGCAGCGTGCGCAAGCATTTCCCGGGGACGGAGGTCATGCGGCTCGAGGAGAGCTATCGCTGCCAGCCGGACATCCTGTCGGTTGCGGAGCGGCTGATTTCCGGAAACGACGATCGCATGGAGAAGCGGATCCGGCCGGCGCGCCCCGATTCGCACCGGCGGGCCGTCCAGGCCCGGGACTACGAGGACTGGCGCGCGGAGATCCGCGACGTCGTCGCCGAGGCGTCGCGCTTCGTGGCCGCCGGCGGCGACCCGTCCGAGTTCATGATCCTGGCCCGCACCCGCGACGCCGCGAAGGCGTTCGCGAAGGAGCTGCGCGGCGCCGGGGTCCCCGTCGTGGAGGGGAAATCCAGCGATCTCCGCAAGACCGAGGAGGTCCGGGACGCGATGGCCCTGGCGGGATACGTCGTCAACGCGTCCGCGGAGACGCTGATGCGCCGGATCATCAACAAGCCGTCGCGCGGCATGGGCGCGAAATCCATCTCGGTGGCGATGGCGAACGCGCGCCTGCGCAAGGTGAGCCTGTTCGAGGAGATCGTGAACGCGAGCCGGTTCCACCAGGACATGCTGGACGGGGACGGGCGCGCCCCCGAGGAGTGCGACGGCTTCACGAAATACCCGAAGAGGTTCTCGGAAAGCTGCCGGGACTTCCTCAGGATCACCAACGACATGCGGCGCGCCGCCTCGTCGGCCGGGAACGCCGGGGAGGCGATCGGGCGGCTGCTGACCATCTCCGGCCTGCTCGGCAAGCTGAAGGAGGAGGCGATCATGGCCTCCGAGGTCAGGCACGACGACCCGCGGCTCCCGGCCCTGGCCGATCTCGGCCCGCGCGAGTTCCTGATCGCGCTGATGCGCATGAACGGGGACCGGCACGACGACATCGAGACGGTCGACGCGGAGGAGCTTTCGGACCGCGCCGGGCGGGTGTCGGAGAGCTTCCGGCGCCTCGGCAACCTGGCGCTGCTCATCGAGCAGGCGCGACCCGTCGCGACGCTGGGCGCCTTCGTGCAGGAGTCGACGCTCGAGATGTCCCAGGAGGTCGCTTCCGCCGGCGTCCGGGTGATGACCATCCACGCCTCCAAGGGGCTCGAGGCGGATCACGTGCGGGTGGTAAGCTTCATCGAGGGGATGATCCCGCACTCCAACTCGGTCACGCCGGAGCAGATCTGCGAGGAGCGCCGCCTGGCCTTCGTGGCGTTCACCCGGGCCCGCGAGACGCTGCAGATCTCCGGCGCGCGCAGCATGCGCGGCAGCCCGTGGTTCCGCGGCGACTTCGCTCGCCGGTCCCCGTTCCTGAAGGAGCTTGAGCTCGCGAACACGAAGGACTTCGCGATCTACGGCGAGGACGGGCGCCGGAGGGGCGTGTCGCGCGGCGGCCCCTTCATCTGCGAGAACCTGATCGGCCCGTCCTGGCGCCC
>QFNI01000094.1 GCA_003240775.1 Mesorhizobium amorphae
GCTAAACAGAGAAGCGAACCTCCCCGCCGCCAGAAGCGCCGCGGCCCCCGTCGATGAGGCGTATATAGGGGAAAGCCGGATGAAGCGTCAACAGGGTTTTCGAACTTTTTTCGATTTTTCTCTGACGGCTCGATGACAGCGCTCTGAGGCCGCTCCCCGTGGCAAGGCTCGCCTGTTTTGCGGTGGTAACTCCTGAGCCTTCCTCTTCCCTCCGCCCCCTCCCCTTCCCGTGCACGTACGCGCGCATGGGAGCGCGTCTGAAAACGCTGGGTCAGGCGGCTCGGCCCCAATCGGGCCGCATTCCCGCCCGATCTCTGGCACCGGCCATTCGGCCAGGTGTCATCCCCTTCCCGTTCCGCCCCCTTGTTTGACTCGGGCAGCCCGGGCGGGCATCAAGGTGGCCGCCGGCATGCCGGATCCATGACGAGGCGAGCGCGCCTTGCGGGGTTCGGCCGAACATTCGAGGACTTCGCCTCTCCAGGATGCAGGATCACGACACAGCCATAGCCGGTCTCGGCAACGAGCCTCCGCTCAGCGCCGATCGCGGCCGTTCCGGCCCGCCCGACCGCCGCGAGGTGTCGCTGCGCTGGCTGGCGGGCACGTTTCTCACCGGCCTCACCTCCTCGGTTCTGATGGGCATGGCGCTTTATGCGGCCCTCGACGGGCGCGAGCAGCTGGCGACGCCGCCCGAAGTGGCGGAGATCGCGAGCGAGGCCGGCCAGGGTTCTGGCCAGGCGGGCAAGGCTGCCCGCGTCACCCCGCCCCGCGTGATCGCGCGCGCCACCGACCGCCGCCGCATGGAGGTCTCGACCCTGATCCGCGAAGGCGAGCGCGACGTGGTGCGCATGATGCCCTTCGTGGAAGTGAACATGGCGCTGGCCGCCGGCCACAAGACCTCGCTCGACTACCCGGCCTTCGACCCCCTCGACGTTTTTGCCGAAGGCAACGCGGAAGCCGAAGGCGAGGAGGCCTCGCTCGAGGCGAGCATGATCTATGGCGCCAAGGTCGAGGGCGACGTCGCGCTGAAGAGCGTGGACTTTCCGGTCGACACGGCGGCCTTCGACGAAAAGAGCGAGCTGTCGGCCGACGAGGTGGAGAAGGTGGTGCGTGCCACCGCATCCGTTCTCACCGATGGCGCGGTGCAGGTCGCGGCCCTCCACTATGTCGACCCCCAGCGCTTCGGCGACGGCCTCGAAAGCCAGACGAGCGGCCTGACATCCGGCGTGAAGATCGTGCCGGAGAATCTCTCCGTCGCCCCCCGGCCCACGCCGGGCGAGCAGGCTCTGGTCTATGCCGAAGACATCATCCCCTTCCCCGAAGAGCGCGACACCGTGGCTGCCCTCAAGGCCTCGGGCTATGAGGGCGAGGATTCGAGCGGCATGGCGGAAGCACTCGCCAAGATTCTCGAGACCGACGAGTTGAAGGCCGGCAGCGTTCTGAGCCTGGGGCTCGAAGTGCGCGGCGAGAAAGCGAAGATCGTGCGCGCCAGCGTCTACGACCGCACCAAGCATGTGGTGACGGTGGCGCTCGACGACCGCGGCCAGTATGTGACGGGCTCCGAGCCCGAAACCAACCCTGCGATCCTGACGGCGTTCGACGGCTCAGCGCCGGGGATCGTCGCGTCTCGCGGCAACCTGCCCAGCGCCTATGACGCGATCTATCGCGCGGCCTATTCCTACGGGCTATCGCCCTCCATCACCAAGCAGCTGATCCGCCTGCTCGCGGCCGAAGTGGATTTCCAGTCGCGCATCAGCCCGAGCGACCGGCTGGAAGTGTTCTACTCCCAGCCCAGCGACAACGACGAGATGTCGGACGACAGCCAGCTTCTCTACGTGTCCGCCACCTTCGGCGGGCAGACGCGCAACTTCTACCGCTTCCGAAGCGAGGACGGGACGTCCGACTATTTCGACGAGGAAGGCCGCTCGTCGCGGCAGTTCCTGCTGCGCAACCCCGTGCCCAACGGCAAGTTCCGCTCGGGCTTCGGCTCGCGGCGCCATCCGATCCTCGGCTATGTTCGGATGCACACGGGCGTCGACTGGTCGGCGCCGCGCGGCACGCCCATCATCTCGGCCGGCAACGGCGTGGTGGAAAAGGCGGGCTGGTCGGGTGGGTACGGGCGGCAAACGATCATCCGCCACGCCAACGGTTACGAGTCCTCCTACAACCACCAGAGTGCGCTGGCGCGTGGGATCAAGGTGGGCGCCAAGGTGCGCCAGGGCCAGGTGATCGGCTATGTCGGCGCGACTGGCCTCGCCACCGGCGACCACCTCCACTACGAGCTGATCGTCAACGGCACCAAGGTCGACCCCATGCGCGTGCGCCTGCCGGGCGGCAAGGCACTGGATGGCGAGGAATTGGAAGCCTTCAAGCGCGAGCGCGAGCGCATCGACGATCTCTTGAAGGAAGAAGCGCGGCCGGGAATGAAGGTCGCGTCGAGCGGCTGAGCCGGGCTGGAGCATTTCCGGTGAATCCAGGATTCACCGGAAATGCTCCAGTTCTCTGTTTCTGCAGAATTTCCGGCCGCAAAACCGCTTCGCAGTTTTGCCGGAAATGCTCTGCCCGGCCCCCTCCCCTATTCCAGGAATTCCACCGGGACGCCCTTTGACACCATCTTGGCGAGCTCGGCCGCATCCCAATTGGTAAGGCGCACGCAGCCGTGGCTTTCCGCGCGGCCAATGCGCGAGGGCTCGGGGGTGCCGTGGATGCCGTAGGTCGGCTTGTCCAGCGCGATCCAGACCGAGCCCACCGGGCCGTTGGGGCCGGGAGGGATGCGCAGCACCTTATCGTTCGCGCCCTGCTGGAAGTTGATCTTGGGATTGTAGGTGTATTCCGGGTTGAGCGCGACGCGGCTGACAGCATGGATGCCGACGGGCGACGGCGTGTCGGGCGAGCCGATGGTGGCGGGATAGGCGACCACGAGTTGGCCTGCCGCGTCGTAGGCGCGGACCTGCTTGCGGCTCTTGTCGGCCTCGATGCGTGTGACCGCGCCGGTGCGGGGCGCGCCGATCTGGGCCACGCGGATGATCGTGCCCGGACGGTTGAAGGCGGCTTCGGGGTTGAGGGCCTTGAGATAGTTCTCGTCCATGTGGAAGCGCTCGGCCAGCGCCTCGGTGACGGAGGTGTAGCTCAAGGCTTCGAGCTTGGCCTTCTCGCCGTAATCCGTGGGCACGGAGGCAACATATGGGCCGGCCGCGTCGGCTGCGGTGATGGTGTATTCGATGAAGGGGTCGCCGCCGCTCGCTTCGAGGGCCGCCTGGATGCCCACCGCATCGGTGGAGCGCAGGGTCTGGCCGGTGATCTGGTTGTAGGCGGCAAGCGCCTTGTCGACGTTCGAGCCGAAGCGGCCGTCGATCACGCCGGGCGAGGCGCCGGCGCGGTCGAGCAGGACCTGGAGGGCTGCGACCTCCTCGCGGGCGGCGGATGGCGAGGGGGTGTCGACCGTGGCGCCGGGAACCGTGGGCGTGGCGACTGCGGAAACGCTCTCATTGGGGTCGACATCGCGCGGCATCGGCTCTGGCCGCGCGGTGAGCACATCGTCGAGCGGCCTCTGCTCGATGTCGCGGCGGCTGGCCGAGCGGCGGTTTTCGCGCGCCTCGTCCAGCGGCTGACGGCGCGCGCGCTCGATGGCGCGCTCGTCGGCCGGGTAATCCTCCGGCTCGGTCAGCCAGTCCTCGGCATAGGGATCGTCGGGCAGAACGGCGTAGTCGTCCTGGTAAAGCTCTTCGCGCTGAAGCGCGCGGCGGCGCTCGGCCCGGCGGCTCTCGCCGCGTTCGGCACCACGGCGCGCGGGCTCTACCGCGATCACCTCGCCGGTCGCGGAATCGAGGATCACGCGTCGGCCGTACTGGTCGTAGAACACGTCCACGTCGCCCATCTGCGCCAAGCGAATGCCGGGGGCAGCGCGCGAGGTGCGCTCCGTTTCGCGCTCTTCGGAAGAGAAGGCAGCCTGGCCGGCAACGGAAAAGGCTGCGAGCGCAACGGTTGCAAGAAGGGCGGTCCGCAGGATGGTCACGCGCGCAAGGCTCCTCTTTTTCACGGCACGAACACGCGCACCTTGCAGCACGGTCGTGTTCGCAGTTTCGCTCGAATGTGAGCGATTCATGATGAACCAGGCGTGAAGATGGCCGCGCCTGGAAGGGCGCGGCCACCATTTATTTTTGCCGGGTGCGACGATGCGGTCAGGCGGCGACCGCTTCGTCCGCCGCTTCGGGGGCAGCGCCGCCCCGCGAGCGGAAGTTCAGCCGGTCCGAGCCCGCCGTCACCTTGACGGTGGAGCCGTCGAGCACGTCGCCCATCAGGATCTTCTCGGCGAGCGGATCCTGCAGCTCCTTCTGCATCACGCGCTTGAGGGGGCGCGCGCCATAGGCCGGGTCGTAGCCGCGCGCGGCGAGCCACTCCACCGCATCGGGTGCGAGATCGAGCGTGATCTTGCGATCAACCAGAAGCCTTTCCAGCCGGTCGAGCTGGATCTCCACGATGCGGCCCATGTCCTGACGGCGCAGGCGATGGAACAGGATGATCTCGTCGATGCGGTTGAGGAACTCCGGCCGGAAGGCCGAGCGCACCACAGCCATCACCTGATCGCGCACACCGTCGACATCCTCGCCCTCGCCCAGGCTCACCAGGTATTCGGCGCCGAGATTGGACGTCATGATGATCAGCGTGTTGCGGAAGTCGACGGTGCGGCCCTGGCCATCGGTCAGGCGTCCGTCGTCGAGCACCTGGAGCAGCACGTTGAAGACATCCGGGTGGGCCTTTTCGATCTCGTCGAACAGGATCACCTGGTAGGGCCTGCGCCGCACGGCTTCCGTCAGCGCGCCGCCTTCCTCGTAGCCGACATAGCCGGGAGGTGCACCGATCAGGCGCGAGACGGAGTGCTTCTCCATGTATTCCGACATGTCGAGCCGAACCATCGCGGTCTCGTCGTCGAACAGGAAGTTGGCGAGCGCCTTGGTCAGCTCGGTCTTGCCCACGCCGGTCGGGCCCAGGAACAGGAACGAGCCGATCGGCCGGTTCGGGTCCTGCAGGCCGGCGCGCGCGCGGCGCACGGCCTTGGACACGGCCTGAACCGCCTCGCCCTGGCCGACCACGCGCTTGCCGATCTCGTCTTCCATGCGCAGGAGCTTCTCGCGCTGGCCTTCCAGCATCTTGTCGACGGGAATGCCCGTCCAGCGCGAAACGATCTGCGCGACGTGATCGGGCGTCACGGTTTCCTCGACCATGCCGCCGCGGCTGTCCTGGGCTTCCGCCTCGCCGAGCTTGCGCTCGAGTTCGGGGATGCGCCCATAGGCCAGTTCGCCCGCGCGCTGGAATTCGCCCTTGCGCTGGGCGATGGCGAGTTCGTTGCGCGCCTCGTCCAACTGGCCCTTGAGCTCGGCTGCGAGGCCGAGCTTCTGCTTTTCGGCCTGCCACTTCGCCGTCAGCGCGTCGGACTCTTCCTCCAGGCCCGCAAGCTCGGTTTCGAGACGCGACAGGCGGTCCTTGGACGCTTCGTCCTTTTCGACCTTCAGGGCCTCGCGTTCGATTTTGAGCTGCATGATGCGGCGGTCGATCTCGTCGAGCGCCTCGGGCTTGGAATCCACCTGCATGCGCAGGCGCGACGCAGCCTCGTCGACGAGGTCGATGGCCTTGTCGGGCAGAAAGCGGTCGGTGATGTAGCGGTTGGACAAGGCGGCAGCGGAAACGAGCGCCGAATCCGCGATGCGCACCTTGTGGTGCTGCTCGTACTTCTCCTTCAACCCGCGCAGGATCGACACGGTGTCCTCCACCGTGGGCTCCTCCACGAAAACGGGCTGGAAGCGACGGGCAAGCGCCGCATCCTTCTCGACGTGCTTGCGGTATTCCTCGAGCGTGGTCGCGCCGACGCAGTGAAGCTCGCCGCGCGCAAGCGCGGGCTTGAGCAGGTTCGACGCGTCCATCGCGCCATCCGCCTTGCCGGCACCCACGAGCGTGTGCATCTCGTCGATGAAGAGGATGATCTGCCCATTGGCCGAGGTGACCTCGGACAGCACGCTCTTCAGGCGCTCCTCGAACTCGCCGCGATATTTCGCGCCCGCGATCAGCGAGCCCATGTCGAGCGCCATCAGGCGCTTGTCCTTGAGGCTTTCGGGCACGTCGCCGTTGACGATGCGCAGCGCCAGGCCTTCCGCGATCGCGGTCTTGCCGACGCCGGGCTCGCCGATCAGCACGGGATTGTTCTTGGTGCGGCGCGACAGGACCTGGATCGTGCGGCGGATCTCGTCGTCGCGGCCGATCACCGGGTCGAGCTTGCCCGCGCGCGCGTCGGCCGTCAGGTCGCGGGCGTATTTCTTGAGCGCGTCATAGCCCTGCTCGGCGGAGGCCGAGTCGGCCGTGCGGCCTTTGCGGATGTCGTTGATGGCGGTGTTGAGCCCTTGCGCGGTGACGCCCGCCTTGGCGAGGATGTCGGCGGTTTTCGCACTTTTCTCGACGGCCAGCGCGGTGAGCAGGCGCTCCACCGTGACGAAGCTGTCGCCGGCCTTCTTGGCCATCTCCTCGGCGGTGGCAAACACCTTGGCAAGCGGCTGGGCGAGATAAAGCTGGCCATTGCCGCCTTCCACGCGCGGCAGCGCATTGAGGGCCGCGTCCACGCCCAGGCGCACGGCCTTGGCGTCGCCCCCAGCGCGTTCGATCAGAGAGGAGGCCAGGCCTTCCTCGTCGTCGATCAGCACCTTGAGCATGTGCTCGGGCGTGAACTGCTGGTTGTTGCGCGAGAGGGCAAGCGTTTGTGCGGCCTGGATGAAGCCGCGGACGCGCTCGGAATACTTTTCTGGGTTCATGTTCGGGTCTCCTTCCCCGCCCACGCCCGTTTTCCGGCACGTGAGCAGATGCTGGTGACGGCTTCCCTGAAGCGGCAAAGCCATTCGAAGGAGATATGGGAAAGCGCCCGCTTCCGCTCAAGGCGGATGGGAGCATCCGCAAACAAAAAGGGCGGCCCGAGGAGCCGCCCTATTCTGTCTGGTTGCCGGGCTGGGATCAGCCTTCGGCAGCACCCGTCTCGGCCGGCGCGGAGCCGCCCTCGAACTCGGCGCCGGCGGGCGGCGGGGTCGTCCCTTCCTCGCCCTGGGCGCGCGTGGTTCGACGCGGGCGGCGGCCACGGCGCGAGGGCGCTTCGCCCTCGGCTTCGGGCGCTGCCGCAACAGCTGCGGGCTCGACGGGCTCGGCGGCCACGGGGCTGGGTGCCTCGACCGCGATGGGGGCTGCCTGCTCGCTCGCGGCCGATTCCGCCTGCTGGGGCTGCTCGCCGCCATCGCGCGGCTGGGCGTCGCGGTCGCGGTTGAAGCGCTCGTTGAAGCGATTGCGGCGCTCGCGGCGGCGGTTGTTGCCTTCGCCGCCATTGTTGTCCGCGCCGTATGCGACCTCGGCGGGCACGCCTTCGATCACGGGCTGCGGCGCTTCGGCGGGGTTCGGAACGGCGCTCTGGGCGGCTTCGCCCACCGGATGGTAGCCGTTCGAGCCATTGTTCTGGCCGCCATGCGCGGCCTGCTGCTCGTTGGAGCGGTTGTCGCCACGCTCGTTCTGGTTGCGGTCGTCGCGGCGGCGCTCGCCGTCGAACTGGCGCCCGCCATTCTGGCCTCCCTGGTTGCGGTCGCCGCGCTCGTTGTTGTGGCGCTGCTGGTTCTGGAAGTTCTGCTGCTGGGGCGGCTGAGGCTGCGCGGGGAACGGCGGATCGAACTCGTCGCGCTCGTCGTCCATGTCCTCGTCGCCCTCCTCGCGGTTGCCGAAGTGCTGGATCGGCATCTGCGCCTGTGCGGCTGCGATGATGCGATTGTAGTGCTCGGCATGCTGGAGGTAGTTCTCGGCCATCACGCGATCGCCGGAGCTCGTCGCATCCCGCGCGAGCGTCGTGTATTTCTCGGCGATCTGCTGGGCCGAACCGCGGATCTTTACATCCGGGCCGTTGCTCTCATAGGAGCGCGTGAGCGGATTGGGGCCCTTGCGGTTGTTGTTGTTATTGTTGTTATTGTTGTTGTTGCGCCCGCGCATCCGTCTGTTTTGCTGCTGTGGCCTCATACCAATCTCTTTACCACCCGAAGGTCTTCACAAGGGTTGAAGCGTGGCGTTGGGCTGAGGGCTGCACGCGCGCCCCGGACCTGATGCGCCCGATGAAGCGCCAGTCCCTTCTGCTGCCATGGCTTCCGCCATGATCCTGCAAGCGCCTTCACGGGATCATCCCGATCGAGCATCCTGCCACCGCAGGCCCATTTCGGCAGGCCCCATCTTGCGGACACGCCGCCTGGACCATCCTGTTCCGGTTCTCGTTTCTGCCCGGTTCCCCGACGAGGCATCATCGGCCAAGGCCTTACAGCCCTGTTCAAACGGTCGGCAGCTTTTTCGCAAAGCCGAACTTGCTGTGAGAGGCTGCCTGCCTCGATTTATCCGGCATGGGAAACGTAGCGGCATTCCTTTTGGATTCCAAGAGGTTTTTAGCCTAAGCC
>QFNI01000034.1 GCA_003240775.1 Mesorhizobium amorphae
GGCCTGGGCCAAGCTCAAGGAGCGCGTGCTGACGGTGACGCCGGGCTGGAGCGAGGCCTACGGGCTCTTCACCAGCGGCGAAGCGCCGATGGTGCTGTCCTACACCACCTCGCCCGCCTATCATCTCGTGTCCGACAAGACCGACCGCTACCGCGCGGCGAGCTTCTCGGAAGGCCATTATCTCCAGGTCGAGGTGGCCGGCATGACCACCAAGGGGGCCGAGAACCCGCTCGCGAAGGAATTCCTGGCCTTCATGACCGGGCCCGGCTTCCAGGACGTGGTGCCGGAAACGCAGTGGATGTTTCCCGCCGGCCGCACCGACAAGCCGCTCGACCCCGCCTTCGACCAGCTGGTGAAGCCGGAAAAGACGCTGAGCTTTTCGGCTGCGGAAGTGGCGGCCAACCGCAAGGCCTGGACCGACGAGTGGCTGGCCGCGATGAGCCGATAGGGAACCGCACATGAGCGGCGGAGGCGCGCTCCCCTCCCCCCGCATCCTTGCGGGCGGGGCAGCTCTCCTCTTCGCCACACTCGTGATCGGCGGGGCTTTTGCGGGGCTGCTTCTTGCCGCCGCGCGCAGCCCCGCGCCCGCGGCCTTCGACACCTATCTCTGGCGCGTCGCGGGCTTTACCCTGTTTCAGGCGGCACTATCCGTGCTGGTTTCCGTGGTGCCGGGCATTCTGGTCGCGCGCGCGCTGTTTCGGCTGCAAGGCTTCCGGGGGCGGACGCTGGTGCTCGGGCTGTTTGCCGTGCCGCTGGGATTGCCCGCGCTCGTGGCCGCACTCGGCATTCTCGCGCTGCTCGGGCGCGCCGGGCTGGCGGCGGGGCCGCTCGGCTGGCTCATGGGCGAGCGCTGGCCGGGCATCTACGGGCTGTCGGGCATCCTCGTTGCGCACGCCTTCTTCAACATGCCGCTCGCCGCTCGGCTGTTTCTGGGCGCGCTGGAAGCGGTTCCGGCCGACCAGTGGCGGCTTGCGGCGCAACTCGGCCTCGGCCAGCGACAGAGCTTCCGCCTGGTGGAATGGCCGGCATTGCGGGCAAGCCTGCCCGGCGTGGCGGGGCTGGTCTTCATGCTCTGCGTGTCGTCTTTCACCATCGTGCTGACGCTTGGCGGCGGGCCGGCCGCGACCACGCTGGAGGTAGCGGTCTATCAAGCGCTGCGCTTTGACTTCGACCCGGCGCGCGCGGTTCTGCTGACAGTGGTGCAGGCGGGGCTGGTGATCGTGTCCGTGCTGCTCTTCTCACGGCTCGGCACGGACAGCGCGGCCGACCCGTCGCTTTCGGTGTCCGCGCGGCGATTCCCGCCTGGGGGCGCGGGCGCCAGGGTGCTCGACAGGATGGTGGTCGGGCTTGCCATCCTCTTCGTCGGTGGGCCGATCGCCTCGGTAGTCTGGTCGGGCCTTCAGGCCGACCTCCTGCGCCTCATGGGCGAAGCCTCCGTGCAGCGCGCGACGGTCGCGAGCCTGATGCTGGCCGCGATCTCCGGCCTTCTCGCGACAGCGATGGCCTGGGCGCTCGCGGCGGCACGTCACCAGGCGGCGGTGGAAGGTCGGAGGGTGATTGCCGCGCTCACCGGCACGGGCGTCTCGTTTGCGCTGGTGATCCCGCCGGTCGTGATCGGCGCCGGCTGGTTTGTGACGCTCCTGCCGACGGGGCGGGTGTTCGAGGCCGCGCCCGTGATGGTGGCTGCGGTGAACGCGCTGATGGCCGTGCCCTTCGCGCTCCGCGTCATTCGGCCCGCATTCGATGCAGCCGCCGCACGGCACGACAGGCTAGCCCTTTCGCTGGGGATCGGGGGCTGGAACAGGCTGCGGCTGGTGGACTGGCCGGCGCTTCGGAGGCCGCTCCTGACTGCGCTCGCCTTCGGCATGGCGCTGTCGCTGGGCGATCTCGGCGTGATTGCGCTGTTCGGCTCGGACGCGTTGCAGACCCTGCCCTCGCTTCTGTTCGCGCGGCTCGGCTCCTATCGCACAGCGGACGCGGCGGGGCTCGCGCTGCTCTTGGGCTCGCTCTGCCTTTGCCTGATGCTCGCGGCAACCGTGCTCGGCCAGCGCACAGACGAAAGGACCAGCCCATGACCGGCCGCGACGTGGTGCTCGAAGATGTGGCGTTCGCGTTCCGCGACACGGATTTCGCGTTCGATCACCAGTTTTCGGCCGGCAGCGTGACGGCGGTGATGGGTCCCAGCGGATCGGGCAAGACCACGCTCCTGCATCTCGTGGCGGGCTTCGAGACGCCTGCGAGCGGGCGCGTGCTGATCGGCGGAGAAGACGTTTCCGCGCTTCCGCCCGACAATCGGCCGGTGTCGCTGGTGTTTCAGGAAAACAACCTGTTCGCCCATCTCAGCGCCGAGGAAAATGTCGGGCTCGGTCTCGATCCCGGCTTGCGGCTGAATGCCGAGCAGCGCACGCGAGTGCGCGAAAGCCTCGCGCGGGTCGGGCTCGCGGGCAAGGAGAAGCGGTTGCCGGGGGCCCTGTCGGGCGGCGAGCGCGGGCGTGTGGCGCTGGCGCGTGCCGCCCTGCGCGACCGGCCGGTGCTGCTGCTCGACGAGCCGTTCGCAGCCCTCGGCCCGGCGCTGCGGCAGGATATGCTCGGCATCGTGCGGGAACTGGCGCGCGAACGGGAACTGACCGTGCTTTTCGTGACACACCAGCCCGAAGACGCGCAAAGCCTTGCGGACCACGTGCTTTTCCTCGAAAACGGGCGGGTCGCCGCGAGCGGCGAGGCTGCCATGTTCTTCGGGCCGCTTGGACCCGAGCCCTTCCGTCGCTATATTGGAGCCCTGTCGGCCAAAGGGCTTTGAACCTCGCGCCCGCCGCCCTTTGCTCCCAAAGCCGACATAATTTCCGGCCATCGGTCGGGTGGTTTCAACGGGCTTCGTGCAGGGGACAGGACGCTGCCTTCCACGCTCCACCATCGCAAGGCATCGCGCGCGGGATTCGCTCTCGCGCTTTCGCTGCTGTTGGCCGGCTGCCAGATGCCGGGCACGGGCGGCCAGTTCAGCGAATCCGCCTTCCAGCCCTCGGACAAGCCGTTCACGGTCGACAACGTGTCGCGCAACGACCGCTTGGCCGAGATCGCGCGTGGGCAGCATCCGCGCATCCTGGCGACCTATGGCGGGGAATATTCCGATCCCAAGCTCGAGCGCATGGTGGCGAAGGTCGTGGGGCAGCTGACCTTCGACCCCGAGAACCCCACCCAGACCTATCGCATCACGATCCTCGATTCGCCCAACGTCAACGCCTTCGCGCTGCCGGGCGGCTATCTCTACGTGACGCGCGGGCTCCTGGCGCTCGCCAACGATTCGGCCGAGCTCGCCGCCGTGCTCGCCCACGAGATGGGGCACGTGACGGCCAATCACGGCATCGAGCGTCAGCGCCGCGAGGCGGAGGAAGCCATCGCCAGCCGCGTGGTGAGCGACGTGCTCGGCCCCTCCCCCGACACGAGCGCCGCCGTGATTCGCGGCAAGCTCCGTCTCGCGCAGTTCTCGCGCAACCAGGAACTGGAGGCCGACGCCATCGGGATCCGCGCCAGCGGACGCGCCGGCTTCGACGCCTATGCGGCGAGCCGCTTCCTGCAATCGATGGCATCCTACAGCGACCTGCGCAGCGTGAACGGCGCGGCCGATGCCAGCCTCGACTTTCTGGCGAGCCACCCCAACGCGCCCCAGCGCATCGATCTCGCGCTGCGCCACGCCCGGCAGTTCGGCGCGGCCGGCACCGGCACGCGCGACCGGGATGCGTTTCTGGCGGGCATCGACGGCCTGCTCTTCGGCGACAAGGCCGAAGAAGGTTTCGTGCGCGGCCTGACCTTCCTGCACCCCAAGCTCGGCGTGGCCTTTTCGGTGCCCGAGGGCTTCACCATCGACAACGCGGCAGCCGCCGTGACGGCGACGGGGCCGGGCGACACGGCATTGCGCTTCGACGGCGTGGCCCTCGCACCAGACGTCACGCTCGAATCCTACCTGCGCAGCGGCTGGGTGGCGGGGCTCGACCCGACCAGCGTGAAGCCGGCCACCATTGGCGGGCGCGAGGGTGCGGTGGCGCAGGCGAGCGCGGATGGCTGGCGCTTCGACGTGGCAGTAGTGCGCGACGGCGGCCAGGTCTATCGCCTGCTCACGGCCGCACCCGCTTCGAGCGGCGCGCTGGACAGCGTGGCGCGCTCGGTCTCGGGAAGCTTCCGCTTCCTGTCGCCCTCCGAGCGCGCGGCGCTGAAGCCGTTGCGCATCCGCGTGGTCGACGTGCGGGCGGGCGATACGCTGGCGTCGATGGCCGAGCGGATGACGGGCGTGGATCGCAAGGCGGAACTGTTCCGCGTGCTGAACGCGCTGACGCCGGGCGCCTCCTTGCAGCCGGGCTCCAAGGTCAAGATCGTTTCGGATCGCTAGGGCCAGGCTCCCGGCAGGGCTCGGCGACTACGCCGCAGACAACGAAAAGGGCGCCCGGAGGCGCCCTTCTTCGTTTGAGCCGGTTGCTCTTATGCCAGGGACATTTCGAAAGCACCGTTGTTCTTCATCAGCGCCGAGCGCAGCTTTTCGAGCGCGCGGCTCTCGATCTGGCGGACGCGCTCCTTGGAGATGCCGAGCGTCTCACCGAGCGATTCGAGCGTAGCGCCCTCGTCGCGCAGGCGGCGTTCCTTGATGATGCGGAGTTCGCGCTCGTTGAGCACGCCGAGTGCCGTGCGCAGCCAGCCGGAGCGGCGTTCGACATCGATGGTCTCGCCTACCACCTCATCGGGCAACGGATCGTTCGAGACCAGGAAGTCCATCCGGTCGACCGAGCCGGAATTGTCGTCCACGATCGGAGCGTTGAGCGAGGTGTCGGGAGCCGAAAGCCGCGAATCCATCATCGCGACATCGCTTTCGGAAACGCCCAGCGCCTGGGAAATCTCCTTGTAGAGCGTGCTGTTGGACAGCGTGCCGGAGTTCTGTGCGAGCTTGGCGCGCAGGCGGCGCAGGTTGAAGAAGAGCGCCTTCTGGGCGGACGAGGTGCCGCCGCGGACGATCGACCAGTTGCGCAAGATGTAGTCCTGGATCGAGGCGCGAATCCACCAGGTGGCGTAGGTGGAGAAGCGCACGTCGCGCTCCGGCTCGAAGCGCGCGGCAGCTTCCAGAAGACCCACATGGCCTTCCTGGATGAGATCGCCCATCGACAGGCCGAAATAGCGGAACTTGGCGGCCATCGAGATGACGAGGCGCATATGCGCGGTGGTGATCTTGTGGAGCGCTTCCTGGTCGCGCTGTTCCTTCCAGCGCACGGCCAATTCATGCTCTTCGTCGCGCTCCAGATAGGGTGCGCGCATGGCGGCCTGGATCAGGGTCCTCTTGGCTGCTTCTTCCATCGGGATCCCCTTGGTGTCGCGGAGCGCCTTTCCGGTGCGCCCCCTGAAACAGATAGCGATCCCCGCCCCTGGGCTCGCTGCTCGGTGCCGAACCCCTCGCCTGTCTGTGACAGCCGAAAGATTTGACTTCCCAAAACGCCGCCCTATTCCGAAAGTTCCCGTCGCCTTAAATTCCCTGAAACTTATCCCCGGATGCAAAAAGCCCGGCGCGATGGCCGGGCTTTGGAGTGCTGGTAGAGGGGAAACGGCTTATGCCGCCTCCTCCTGCTCGGCGTCCTCGTTGTCGGCGTCCACTTCCGTGTCCGCGTCGGCGTCCGTCTTTGCGCCGCGCTTGGGGCCCTTGTTGAGGTTGACCTCGATCAGGCGAACGGCTTCGGTTTCCGACATGCGGTTCACGGCCGCGATCTCGCGTGCCATGCGGTCGAGCGCGGCCTCATAGAGCTGGCGCTCGGAATAGGACTGCTCGGGCTGGTTCTCGGCGCGATAGAGATCGCGCACCACTTCCGAGATCGAGATCAGGTCGCCCGAATTGATCTTGGCATCGTATTCCTGGGCGCGGCGCGACCACATGGTGCGCTTCACGCGCGCGCGGCCCTGTACGACCTTGAGCGCGCGCTCGACGTAATCCTCTTCGGCCAGCTTGCGCATGCCGATGGACGCAGCCTTGGCGACGGGCACCTTCAGGCGCATCTTGTCCTTCTGGAAATCGATCACGAAGAGTTCGAGCGTGTGGCCGGCCACCACCTGCTCCTCGATGGCGGATATCTGGCCCACACCATGCGCAGGATACACGATGAACTCGCCGGCCTTGAAACCGTGTCGCGGTGCCGACTTCTTCTGCGGGGAGGTTGTTGCCATACGCCCTGAACTCCTCATGTTGCGCCGGCCCGGAACGGGACGGCGTGTCGCGAAGGCGCGTTCGGGGAACTCGGTGAAATGAGCCGACAGGCCCGCCCCGCTGCGCCGTGCCGGCCACGAAGGCAGTCCCGGAAGCGGGCAAACCGCATCGAAGCAGGAGGCGACAGCGCGGAGACGGCGAGCAACACGGAACGGCCGAAACCGACTTTCCATGCCAAGCCCCTCACGCCCAGGTTGCCCTCGGCCGGAGACGCGGATGAACCCTTTCTTGGATTGCGGCGGAGCATCTTGACGAAAACGCTTCCGCCACCAGCAGTGTCACCGGTCTAGCACAAAAAGGCGCAAGAATCAAGATTTTGCTGCGCACGGCTAGAGGAGGCGTGCCCGGTGTCAAGCACGCCCGTCCCCTATGTCATGCGTTTCGCCCGAAGGCGTTGCGGATGCGTCAGTCGCCCTGGCCGGGCTCCGCGGAGAAGAACTTCTCGAGCTTGTTCTCGACGCCGTCCATCTCCTTGGAATCGGCCGGCGGCTCGCGTTTCTGCGTGATGTTGGGCCATTTGGCCGCATATTCGGTGTTCAGCTCAAGCCACTTGTCGAGGCCCGACTCGGTGTCGGGCTTGATCGCGTCGGCCGGGCATTCGGGCTCGCACACGCCGCAGTCGATGCATTCGTCGGGATGGATGACGAGCATGTTCTCACCCTCGTAGAAACAGTCCACAGGACAAACTTCCACGCAGTCCATGTATTTGCAGCGAATGCAGTTGTCGGTGACGACATAGGTCATGCGGCGGCTCCGAAGCCTGAGCTTCCCCGAACATGCGATCAACGGGCGGGAAGGCAGGCTTTGGCGGGGAGGTAGCGGCTTTGGGGTGGGCTGACAAGGGAGCGGAAGCGCTGCGGCTCGGCTGGGATGCCGCAGCCGGAAACCTCTTCCTTGCCGGATCAGGGCTTCTCGCCTTCTCCGCGCTTCGCCACGCGCAAGGGGGCCGGGGCGTCGGGAAAGGTCACGCGCTCAGGCGACGGCACGTCCTGCGTCGAAAGGTCTTCGTAGAGCGCCTGCGCCTCGGGGGCCGGGCCGCGGCGCTCTCCGAGATCGAGCACCTTCACCACGGCCACCCGGCGGTCGAGATTGATCGTGAGCACGTCGCCGAGCTTCACGGTGGCGGCAGCCTTCGCCACCTTCTCGCGGTTGACCCGCACGCGGCCGAGCTCGACGAGCTTCGCACCCAGCGAGCGCGACTTCACGAGCCGCGCGAAGAAAAGCCACTTGTCGAGACGCTGACGGGTCTCCGTGGCTTCCTCCATCTACTTCTTGAGCTGGTCGCGAAGCGCTGCGAGCTTGGCGAAGGGCGAGTCCGGATCGGGCCCCCGCTCCTCGCGCGGCGGCCGTGCTGAAAAGCCGGGGCGCTCGGCATTGCGGTTGCCGCCGCCGTCCTTGCGGTCGCGGTCGAAGCGACGGCCGTCGCGGCCTTCCTCGCGGCGGGGCGGACGCCCGCCTTCTTCGCGACGCGGGGGACGGCCCCCCTCCTCGCGGCGATCCTTGAAGTCGCGCCGAGGGGCGTTGCCATCGGGCTTGCGGTCGCGGTTGTCGCGGCGCGGACCGTTGTTTCTGGCCTCACCGGGCGCAGCCGCTGCAGCTCCTTCGGCGGGAGCCTGGCCGTCGCGTCCGCCGCCACGGCGGTTCTGGTTCTGCCGGTCGTTGTTGCGGCCGCGATGCTGCGGGCGCTCGCGGCGATTGCCGTCCACACGGCCGGGGCGCCAGACCAGGATCGGCTTGGCTTCCTCGGCAGGGGCTTCCTCTGCGGCGCTCGCAGAAACCTCGGCCACCGCTTCAGTCTCGGGAGCCTCTGCCGCTGCGGTCTCGCTTGAAGCCTCGGCTTCGACGGTTTCGGGCGCGGCTTCAGCAACCTCCTCGCTCGCAGCTTCGGGCTCGACCGCTGCTTCCGCTTCCGGCTCGATTGCCTCCTCGGGTGCCGCGTCTACGCTTTCCACCTCGATGGCCTCGGGTGCGACGGAGGAGCCGGCTTCGGCCTCTTCGCTCACGGGCGCATCCGCTTCCGCGGTCTCGGCTGCTTCGGCAATCGCCTCGGGCTCGACTGCGGAGGCAGCGGCTGCGGCTTTCTCGGCCGCCTTTGCGGCTTCCGCGTCGGCGGCTGCCTTGTCGAGTGCGGCAAGCTTTTCCTTGATGCTCGCGGCGGACTTGGGCTCGGCGCGATAGCCGAGATTCTTGAGCACTTCCTCCATGTCGTCGGAACCGGCACCCAGGATCGACATCATGGGCGGGGTGACGAGAAAGGCCGCGCCATCGAGCGCGCCATCGGGGCGCGCGCCGGGCGAGCCGGGTTTCCAGGCGAGAGCGGGACGGATCAGGTCCGCCAAGCGCTCGAGGATGTCCACGCGCACCGCGCGACGGCCGAGAACGCGGTAGCCTGCCAGAGGATAAAAGCGCGCGTCGAAAGTGGGATCGACCGCAAGCGAGGTGCGGCCCGAGCCCAGCAGATGCACGACATCGCCGAAGCCCGCGAGATCCTTGCCGTCGTTCTTGAGCGCCCAGAGAAGCGTGAGCAGGCCCGCCGGGCCGGGCTTCACGAGGGTGGGCACGAAGATGTGGTAGGCGCCGAAGCGCACGCCGAGCCGGCGCAGCGCCGCCCTGCCTTCGCTGTCGAGCGAGCGCATGTCGTCAGCCACGTCGCGGCGCACGAGCAGGCCGAAATTCTCGACCAGGCGGAAGGCCAAGCCTCGCGCTATGCCCGACAGGTTCTGCGCGTCGCGCAGGTCGGTCAGCGGCTTGAGCAGCGTCTCGATCTGAAAATGCACGAAGCGCTCGGCGCGGGCCGCGACCGCATCGCGCGCGGGGCCGGTCAACTGCTCGTCGGCCAGAAGCACGACGCGGGGCTTGAGCGGATCGTCGGAGGCGACCAGCGTGCCGACCGGCGCGCCGATCCAGCGCAGCGTGCCGTCGGAGCCGAGCGCAAGATCGCCGTTCGGCGCGATCGCAAAGCGGCCCGCGCGCGTCTCGAACTCGGTCGCGAGCGCCTTTTGCGCAGCGCCCCGAATGGCTTTGGCTTCCTCGCCGCCCGCCGTCTGGTCGGCCGTGAAGCGAAAGCCTTGCAGCTCGCCCACATGGTGGCCTTCCACCGAAACGGTGCCCGCCGGGGTGATCTCGGCTTCGAGCATGGTGTTTTCCCGCAGTCGCCTTTGAAGGACGGATGTCCTGCGGTCTACGAAGCGTTTCGTCAACCGCTCGTGAAGCGCATCGGAGAGACGGTCCTCGATGGCGCGTGTTTTTTCCTGCCAGTGTGCCGGATCGGCCAGCCATCCCGGCTGGTTGGACACGAAGGTCCAGGTGCGGATCTGGGCGATGCGGTGCGACAGCGTGTCGATGTCGCCGTCTGTCGTGTCGGCGCGGCGCACCTGCTCGGCCATGTAGTTCTCGTCCACGTGGCCACGCTTCACGAGGTCGGTGAAGATCGAGGCGACGAGGTCGGAGTGCTGGGCGGGCGCGATGCGACGGTAGTCGGGCAAAGCGCAGGCCTGCCACAGAAGCTTCACGCGGCCGATGCCGGTCGCGAGCGCGCGGATGTTCGCATCCTTGGAGAGCTGCTCCAGGGCCTGCGCGTCGACCGCAGGCAGTGCGCGCGAAAGGCCTTCCACGGGCGCAGGCGTCTCGATCGACTGGCGCAGCGCGTCCAGGCTCGAGAAGTCGAACTGCGAGGTGCGCCATTGCAGCACCTTGATGGGCTGGAAGTCGTGGCCCTCGACCTGCTCGACGAGCTCGTCGGGGAAAGGATCGACCTGGCCGGTGACGCCGAATGTGCCGTCGCGCAGGTGGCGGCCGGCGCGGCCTGCGATCTGGCCGATCTCGGCGGCATTCAGGTTGCGGAACTGGTAGCCGTCGAACTTGCGGTCTTGTGCGAATGCCACATGATCGACGTCTAGGTTGAGGCCCATGCCGATGGCGTCGGTCGCGACGAGATAGTCGACCTCGCCCGACTGGTAGAGCGCGACCTGGGCGTTGCGCGTGCGGGGCGAGAGCTTGCCGAGCACCACCGCGACACCGCCGCGCTGGCGGCGGATCAGCTCGCCGATGGCATAGACCTCGTCGGCCGAGAACGCGACGATGGCCGAGCGCGGGGGAAGCCGGGTGATCTTCTTGGAGCCGGCATAGGCGAGGTGCGACAGGCGCGGCCTCGTGACGGTGGAGAGGCCCTTGAGCAGCCGCTCCAGGATGCCGCGCATGGTGGCGGCGCCGAGCAGCATGGTTTCCTGGCGGCCGCGCAAGTGAAGAATGCGGTCGGTGAAGATGTGGCCGCGCTCGAGGTCTGCCGCCAGCTGCACCTCGTCGATGGCGACAAAGGCCGCGTCCGTCGAGCGCGGCATGGCCTCCACCGTGCAGACCGAATAGCGCGCGCCGGGTGGCACGATCTTTTCCTCGCCGGTGACGAGCGCGACCTGGTGCGCGCCCACCTTCTCGCAGACGCGGCCATAGACCTCGCGCGCCAGAAGCCTGAGCGGCAGGCCGATGACGCCGGATTCGTGAGCGACCATGCGCTCGATGGCCAAGTGGGTCTTGCCGGTGTTGGTGGGGCCGAGCACGGCGGTGACGTCGCGGCCCGAGAGGACCAGCGGGTCGAAGCTCTTGGGTTGGATGTTCATGCGGGCGGAAGCGGCTCGTTTTCGGCGCGGAAACGGCCCGCGCGGCCCGGACGGGTGCCCCCAAGACATAGGGACGATGGGTCCAAAAGGCAAAAGGCCGAACGCCCCGGCGTTAACGAATGGAACGGCGGGGGAACGGAGAGGCGACGAATCGTCAATTTTGATTCGTTCTTGATGCGTTCACCACAGGATGTGGTGGTCGGTTGGTCGACGGGAACAAGATACCCCCTCGTGCTCCAGCCGCGCGAATGCCTGCCGCGCCCGATTGGTTAACGACAGACCCTCCCCTATGCCTTCCGATCTGTCCGAACCCCCGCAACGCTCTCCAATCCCGGCGAGCCAGTCGCGCGGAGCATGGAGAATTTTCATCAACACGTAACTTTCAGAGCGAAGCGGGAACGGATGGGAGACGAATCGCGGACAGCGCGATTCGCGAGACGATTCCTAAACAATCGGTTGCACCTGTCGGGCGGGCCCGAAAGCGCGGAACGTGCCACGCACCATTACGATGAGCCCCGACAGAAGCAGGCTGCCCGTCATCCGGCAGAAGCGGAAGAGGGTGCGGACGGCCCAGAGAAGCCAGAGGGCAGCGCCCCCGATCCAGAGCGCCAATTCCACCATCATGCGGCCGGTCTTCAGCGTCAGCTTTCCCAGCCGCGGCGCAACGCGCAGCATGCCGCGGAAGCTCGGGCCGGCGCGTTCCGCGACCCGGCCGAGGCGCACGATCTCGGCCGTGGAATCCGAGGCGCGCAGCGTGTCGAGCGCACCCTTGGGGCCGAGGCGGGAGGCGACGCCGCCGAGTGCCGTGCCGGCGGTGCCGAGTTCCTCGGTCGCCTCGCGGCGCAGCATCCGGGCCGAAGCCAGGCGCACGCCGTCCCAATCGAGCCGGCGTGCCGCCCGAAAGGCTGCCTCCATCGCTTCGCCGTCGATGGCGCGGCGTGTGATGCGCAAGAGATCGGCGGACAAGGCCGCACCCAGGCGTCCGGTCTTGCGCGCGGCTTTGAGGATCGAGGCGCCGAGCTTCACGGGGCTCGCGCTGCCAGCCGACAGGTAGGTGGCCGCCGTCAGCCCGATGCCCAGCGCCGCCAGGCCGACCACCACGGGGTCGTGCTCGGGGTAAGCCCAGGCTTGGCGGACGAGGTCGCGCACGTCGCCCACCACCATCAGGTCGGTGGTGACGGCTGCCGCGAAGCCCGCGGTCGTGTCGGCCTCGCCATAGACTGCGCCGTTCCACACGTCGCCGAGCATTCCCGGTCGCTCCGCGAGGGCTGTTTCCACGCGCGCCGTCAGTTCGGCAGGCATGGGGATGCGGCGCTGGGCGGCGAGCATGAGAATGCTCTTGGCGAGTTCGGGGTCGTCTTCGGCAAGGGCCGCATCCGCCTCATACGGGTAGCGGGCGGGCGGCACGTCGCGCAGGTGGATCTCGGCGGAGACTTCCGGCGCGGTCCAATCCTGCAGGATGCGGGCCGCCGCCACGCCCTGGGGCACGAGCACGATGCCGCTCAGCGTGAAGCCGATTGCGGTGATGGCGGCTGCGAGGCGGCGGAGGGCACGGAACATGGCCGCCCTTCCCTGCCCGGCTTGTGCGGTGGAAAGGAGGCGGGGCGGGCGCGTGTTTCGGGATTGCCCAAGGTGGAGAACAGCGGGGTGCTGATGCGGCCAAGGCTGCTCAGCACCCCTTCAGTTCCGTGCCGAAGTTTTCGATGCGTCAGGCGAAGTACTGGCCGCCATTGGCGGAGAGCGTGGCGCCCGTGATGAAGCCGGAATGGTCGGAGGCCAGGAACACCACGCAGCGCGCGATCTCTTCGGGCTCGCCCAGGCGGCCGACGGGAATCTGCGGGATGATGCGCTCGGCGAGCACCTTCTCGTCGATGGCGCGCACCATGTCCGTGCCGATATAGCCGGGGCAGATGGCGTTGACGGTGATGCCCGCGCGCGCACCTTCCTGGGCGAGCGCCTTGGTCAGGCCGATGTCGCCGGCCTTGGAGGCCGAATAGTTGGCCTGGCCCGCCTGGCCCTTCTGGCCGTTGATCGAGGAGATGGTGACGATGCGGCCGAACTTGCGGTCGCGCATCCCGCTCCAGACGGGGTGCGTCATGTTGAAGACGCCGTTTAGGTTGGTGTCGATCACCTCGCGCCACTGGGCGGGCGTCATCTTGTGGAACATGGCGTCCCGCGTGATGCCGGCATTGTTCACGAGCACGTCGACGGGTCCGAGTGCCGCCTCGACCTCGGCCACGCCCGCCTTGCAGGCGTCGTAGTCCGCCACCGACCACTGAAACACGGGAATGCCCGTCGCGGCCTTGAATTTCTCGGCCGCCTCGGCATTGCCCGCATAGTTCGCGGCGACCGAGTAGCCCGCTTCCTTGAGCGCTACCGCGATCGCCGCGCCGATGCCGCGCGTGCCTCCCGTGACGAGTGCAACCCGTGCCATGCCATATCCTCCCCTGGTTGGCAGGGGGGGATTACTGCATGGACTCCACGCACATCGCAACGCCCATGCCGCCGCCGATGCACAGCGTGGCAAGGCCTTTCTTGGCGCCGCGGCGGCGCATCTCGTGGACGAGCGTGTTGAACACGCGCGCACCCGACGCACCCACGGGATGGCCGATGGCGATGGCTCCGCCGTTGACGTTCACGATGGCCGGGTCCCAGCCCATGTCCTTGTTGACCGCGCAGGCCTGAGCGGCAAAGGCCTCGTTGGCCTCCACGAGGTCGATGTCGCCCACGCTCCAGCCGGCCTTTTCCAGCGCCTTGCGCGAAGCGGGGATGGGGCCGGTGCCCATGATCTGGGGGTCGACGCCGGCGGTGGCCCAGGAAGCGATGCGCACGAGCGGGGTGAGGCCGCGGCGCGCAGCTTCCTCTTCGGTCATCAGCACCACGGCGGCCGCGCCGTCATTGATGCCGCTCGCATTGCCGGCAGTCACCGTGCCGTCCTTGTCGAAGGCGGGGCGCAGCTTGGTCATGCCGTCGAGGGTCGCGCCGTGGCGGATGTATTCGTCGGCGTCCACCACCGTGTCGCCCTTCTTGCCCTTGATGGTGACGGGCGCGATCTCGTCGGCGAAGCGACCGGCCTTCTGGGCGGCCTCGGCCTTGTTCTGCGAGGACACGGCGAACTCGTCCTGCATCTCGCGGGTGAGCTGCCACTGGCGGGCGACGTTCTCGGCGGTGATGCCCATGTGGTAGCCGTAGAAGGCGTCGGTCAGGCCGTCCTTGATCATCGAATCGATCATCTTGAAGTCGCCCATCTTCACGCCCGAGCGCAGGTGCGCGACGTGGGGAGCCATGGACATCGATTCCTGCCCGCCTGCCACGATGATCTTGGCGTCGCCGGTGGCGATCTGCTGCATGCCGATGGCGATCGTGCGCAGGCCCGAGCCGCAGAGCTGGTTGAGGCCCCAGGCAGTGGTCTCGGCGGGGCAGCCAGCCTTCATCGCGGCCTGACGCGCGGGGTTCTGGCCTTCGCCAGCAGAAAGGATCTGGCCGAGGATCACCTCGTCCACCTCGCGCGCCTCGACGCCCGCGCGCGAAAGCGCGGCCTGGATGGCGACCGCGCCGAGCTCGTGGGCGGGCAGGTTCGCGAACGCGCCGTTGAAGGAGCCCACGGGCGTGCGCGCGGCGGAAACGACAACGATTGCCTTGGACATTTCTTCTCCCTGTGGCCCGCTTGCGAGCTTCGATGTTTGGTTGCGGCGGTGTTTCGGGTCGACTTGTCCGCCTTCCCGGCCCGTTCTGTCAAATTGGGAATCATGGGGACGCTCCGCCACCTTTCCGCCGCTTTCGGCGCGGGCGGGCTGGACGGATCGAGAGAACATGTCCATGTTTTCGCAAGCGCAACATAAAAGCAACGCAACAGCGCTGAGGAGCACAAGAGGATGGCAGTTCGCGACGAGCCTGTCGTCATCAAGAAATACGCCAACCGACGCCTCTACAACACGGGCACCAGCACCTACGTGACGCTGGAGGACCTGGCTGAGATGGTGAAGCGGGGCGAGGAGTTTTCCGTCCAGGATGCGAAGTCGGGCGACGACATCACCCATTCCGTTCTGACGCAGATCATCTTCGAACTGGAGAACCGCGCCGGGCAGAACATGCTGCCGGTGTCCTTCCTGCGCCAGCTGATCGCATTCTACGGCGATCAGATGCAGACCATCGTGCCGTCCTTTCTGGAACAGTCGATGCATGCCTTCGCCAAGGAGCAGGAGCGCTTCCGCGAGCAGATGAAGGCGACGCTTGGGCCGAGCGCGGACAAGTTCATGCCGGGCAAGATGATGCCCGTGGCCGACAGCATGAAGGCTCTGGAAGAGCAGACGCGCCGCAACATGGAGATGTTCCAGAACGCGATGCGCGCTTTTGCGCCGTTTCCCGGCATGGCCGCGCCGCCCGCGCCTGCGCCCACGCGCGAGGAAGAGAAGCCCAAAGGCGACGATCTCGCCGATATCCGCGAACAGATCGCTGCGATGCAGCGAAAGCTCGACAATCTGCGATAGACGAAGGGTGTCCGGGCGGGGCCCCTGCCCTGCCCGCGGCGTCCTGAGCTAGAGCAGGAAAAACAGCGCTCTAGCCGAAGTGGACGTCGCGCCCGGCGGAGCGGAGCGTCACGGTGAAGCCCGCGAGCACATCCACGAGTGCTGTCACGGTCAGCACCAGGAAGACGGGGTGGGCCGCACCCCGCACGAGCAGGAATTCCACCAGGAACGCCACGAATACGAAGATCGACAAGACGTGGTCGACCACGGACGCGTTGCTGGTGCGGGTGGACTTCAGCATCTCCACGAAGAGAAGCAGGAGGGCCAGAACGACGAGCGCCGTGCCCCAGTCGAGCGTGAACACGCCGCCCGACACCATGGTGACGGAAAACAGCGGCTGCGCCCACGGATCGACGCCCGCGCCGAAGCCCGCCAGCCCCAGATTGTAGATAATGAAGGGGATGACGAGAAGCGGAACGGACGCGAGCATGGCGAACCTCGTGCGGGCTTGGGGCGCGTCGCGCCGTCAGCCCCGAAGCGGAATCAGCCCTTGGGCTCGATGACCTGGCGGCCGCGATACATGCCGGTCTTCAGGTCGACATGGTGGGGACGGCGCATCTCGCCCGAGTTCTTGTCCTCGATGTAGGTCGGGGACTTCAGCGCGTCGGCCGAGCGGCGCATGCCGCGCTTGGAGGGGGAGGTCTTTCGCTTGGGAACGGCCATGGGAATGCTCCGATACGGACAGCCGGCCCGGGCGCCCTCGCTCGAAGAGAGGGCCGCGCCAGCCGGCGTTTGCGTTGAAAAGTGGCGTGGCTATACACGGCAAGGCTCTGGTTTTCCAGCTTGCCGGCACACTTTTTTGGGCAGCGTTAGCGCACGCACCCCACATAGCCGCCCGCACGCGACGCGCGGCGCTCGATCAGGTTGGCGAGGCGCCCGAGCGCGCGACTGGGCTTGCCGGGATCGCGCGTGATGGGGTTGGGAAGCGCCACCGCCAGCAGTGCCGCCTGGCGCGCGGAAAGGTTTGCAGCCGAGCGGCCGAAATGGTGCTGGGCTGCGGCTTCCGCCCCGTAGATGCCGGGGCCCCATTCCACGATATTGAGGTAGATTTCCATGATGCGGCGCTTGGGCAGCACGAGATCGGCATAGATGGCGAGCGGCGCTTCGAGCGCTTTGCGCACGAAGGAACGGCCCTGCCACAAAAAGAGGTTCTTCACCGTCTGCATGGGGATGGTGGAAGCCCCGCGCGTGGTCTCGCCGGCAAGCGCTTCCTCCACCACCGCGCGCATCTCGCCCAGATCCACGCCGTGGTGGCGGCAGAACTGGCCGTCCTCGGACATGATCACGGAATGCACGAGCGCAGGCGAGATTTCCTCGATCGGCACCCAGCGGCGGTCGTAGCCCTGAAGCGTCACCGCGTCCTTCAGCATCAAGGTGGACACCGGGCGCACGAAGGAGGGGTAATAGAGAAGCGTGAGCACGGTGGGGATCAGCACGAGCACGACGCAGACGAACACCGCCAGGCGGACGACGCGGCCCAGGCTCCACCGGCGCCTGCTTTTCAGCCTCATTGCCTGTCCTTCGCTGGGGGCCAAGCCGTCGAGTCCTGCGGGGTCGTCCACCGCCGGGATCGGGTCATCCCTCTTCTCGCCTTGAAGCGTGGGCTCGATCAAGTCGGGGTTCCTGCCGCCTCGCGGGGTTCGGGGTCCAACGCCGGACGGGCTGGCTTCCACCCCGCATAAAGGCCAAGGGGCGCTTGCGCAACGGACGGGGCTTCGATACCGCCGCCCCATGACCGAACCGACCCAAGCCCGCTTCGAGGCCGTTCTCGCTTCCCGCGCAGCCGAAGTCAGTGCCTTTCTCGGCACGCTTCTGGACACGCGGCCCCAAGCGGGCGAGATCATGCGGCCCGAGCGCTTGGTGGCCGCGATGCGGCATGGGGTGCTGAACGGGGGCAAGCGGCTGCGCCCGTTTCTCGTGATGGAAAGCGCTGCCCTCTTCTCACGCACAAGTGACACGCGGGAAGCAGCCCTTCGCGTGGGTGCCGCGCTCGAATGCATCCACTGCTATTCGCTGATCCACGACGACCTGCCGGCCATGGACGACGACGACCTGAGGCGCGGGCAGCCGACCGTTCACAAGGCGTTCGACGAGGCGACGGCGATTCTCGCGGGCGACGCGCTGATGACGCTCGCCTTCGACGTTCTCGCGAGCGCGGAAACCCCGCTGCCGGCCGAGCGGCGGATGGCGCTCGTCAGCGGGCTCGCGCGCGCGTCGGGCATGGGCGGCATGGCGGGAGGCCAGGCGCTCGACCTCGCGGCCGAGGCGGAGCGGCCCGACGAGGAAGGCATCATCCGGCTTCAGGCCATGAAGACGGGCGCGCTGATCCGCTTCGCCTGCGAGGCGGGCGCGATTGTTGCGGGCGCTGGCGAGGCCGACCGCGAGCGGATGGCCGAATACGGCTCGGCCATCGGGCTCGCCTTTCAACTGGCCGACGACCTTCTCGACCGCACGGCGAGCGCCGAAGCGATGGGCAAGCGCACGGGCAAGGACGCGGCGGCCGGCAAGGGCACGCTGGTCGACCTGCACGGCGAGGACTGGACGCGCGCGCAGCTCGAAGGGCTGGTGGCGCAGGCCGTGGAGCTGCTTGCGCCCTTCGGCGAACGCGGCGCGGTGCTGCGCGACGCCGCACGCTTCGTGGCCAGCCGGGGGAAGTGAACGGGGCGTCTTTGGTGGGATGGAGAGGTCACGGTATGGATTCTCGGGTCAAGCCCGAGAATGACTATGGTGGGATGGAAATGGGAGTGGATTCCACCACCGCTGTCGTGGAGCTCATCCTCACACCCATTCGTCATTCTCGGGCTTGACCCGAGAATCCATGCCGTGACCTTCCCACCCTGCTGACGGTGCAGACCCCCCTCACCTGTTTCGCAGCACGACGCAGGCGCCGCCCGCTTGGCGCAGGGCGCGGCAGATGGTGTCGGCTTCCTTGCGGCTGTCCGCGCCGATGCGCACGGCATAGATGCCGCGGCGGCCGCGCGGGGAGCGGATGCGGCTTACCACGGGCTCGTGGCCCGCCGCTTCCGCGCCGAGCCGGCCCTTCAGCCTATCCCACTGGCGCACCGCTGCCTGGCGGCGGAAATTGCCGGCCACCTGCACGCCCCAGGGCTGGCGCAGGATCTCGGACATCGGCACGGTGCGCGTGAGGATCACGGGCAGAGCGCGGCAGGCCTGTGCGAAAGGGGTCGCGCCGTCGATGGGGCGTTCCACCCCCTGGTAGGCGCGGTCGGAAAAATTGTCGGCGGGCTCGCCCAGGATGTCGAGCACGTAGTTCTCGGTCTCGAGCGGCAGAAAGCCGCCCGAAGAAAGCCAGCGGCCGACGCGTCCCTCGCCCGCATTGTAGGCCGCCGCTGCCAGGCCCCAGTTGCCGAGATTGCTGCGAAGCTCGGCCAGATGCCGCGCGGAGGCGGGAATGGCCTGCTCGATGTTGAACGGGTCCGCCAGGCCCTCCGCCTTGGCGGTGGCGGGCATGAACTGGGCGATGCCCTGCGCGCCGACGGGCGAGACCGCGCCCGCGTCGAAGCGGCTTTCCTTCCAGATCAGGCGGGCGAAGAAGTGGGGCGACAGGCTGTGGCGCTCGGCCTCGCGCTCGATCAGCTGGCAGATGCGGTGGACGGATGTGTCGGTGCGCGGGCGCGGCGGGTCGGCGCGGGCTTCGACTGAGCCGAAAGCCAGCAGCGCCGCGAGAAGAAGCGCCCTACTCCGCAGCGGTCGCGGCGCGGCTCGCGCCTTGCCCGAAGCGGGCTTCCACATAGTCGGCCACCATGGTCTGGAAGTCGGCTGCGATGTTGGGCCCGCGCAGCGTGGTCGCCTTGCGGCCGTCGATGAAGACGGGGGCGGAAGGGGTCTCGCCCGTGCCGGGCAGCGAGATGCCGATATCGGCATGCTTGCTTTCGCCGGGGCCGTTCACGATGCAGCCCATGACGGCCACCTTGAGCGCCTCGACACCGGGATAGCGCGTGCGCCATTCCGCCATGTTGCGCTTGATGTCGCCCTGGATCGTTTCGGCCAGCTCTTGGAACACGGTGGAAGTGGTGCGCCCGCAGCCCGGACAGGCGGCGACCACCGGCAGGAACTGGCGGAAGCCCATCACCTGCAGGAGTTCCTGCGCCACCTGGACCTCGCGCGTGCGGTCGCCGCGCGGTTCGGGCGTGAGCGAGATGCGGATGGTGTCGCCGATGCCGGCCTGAAGCAGGATGCCGAGCGCTGCCGAAGACGAGACGATGCCCTTGGTGCCCATGCCGGCCTCGGTCAAGCCCAGATGAAGCGCGTGGTCGGAACGCTTGGCGAGTTCGGTGTAGACCGCGATCAGTTCCTGCACGGCCGAGACCTTGGCCGACAAGATGATGCGCGAGCGGGCCAGGCCGATCTCCTCGGCCAGTTCGGCCGACAGGATGGCCGAGCGCACGATGGCCTCGCGCGTCACTTCCTGGGCGGTCAGCGGCGAGCCCTTCGCGGCGTTCTCGTCCATCAGCGCGGTCAGGAGCTCCTGGTCGAGCGAGCCCCAGTTGACGCCGATGCGCACGGGCTTGTCCCAGCGGATCGCCGTTTCGACGATGGCTGCGAACTGACGGTCCTTCTTGTCCTTGAAGCCGACATTGCCGGGATTGATGCGATACTTGGCGAGCGCTTCCGCGCAGGCCGGGTGGTCGGCGAGCAGCTTGTGGCCGATATAGTGGAAGTCGCCCACGAGCGGCACGTCGACGCCGACGCGCAGGAGCCTGTCGCGGATGCGGGGGACTGCGGCTGCGGCCTCGTCGCGGTCCACCGTGATGCGGACGATCTCGGAGCCGGCGCGGTGGAGGGCCGCGACCTGGGCGACGGTGGCGTCGATGTCGGCCGTGTCCGTGTTGGTCATGGACTGGACGACCACGGGTGCGTCGCCTCCTACCACCACGCCGCCCACATCCACGCCGACCGAGCGGCGACGGGGGAGAAGGGCTGTCGGACTACTGGCCACGGGCGGCCTCCTGCGGGGGATACGAGGCCATCAGGTGGCGGGACGGGAAGGGCTTGTCAACCAAAGCGATGGTGATGGCACCGAGAGCCGGAACCGGTTGTCACACAAATCATTTCACGATTGTTGCAACAGTTTGACGACCTTGGAGGGGCCATGACCGTCAGCACGATCCTTATCATCATCCTCGTTCTTCTGCTTATCGGCGCGTTTCCCACCTGGGGCTATTCGCGCGGCTGGGGCTATGGGCCGAGCGGCATCCTGGGCGTGGTGCTCGTGGTGCTGATCGTTCTCCTGCTCTTGGGCAGAATCTGACCGCTCCCAGTCCGGGGCGATCGAGGGCGCGGGGCTCAAGCCCCGCGCCCTTTTTCAATGGCCGCCGCTGGGCTTCGCGTCCGCTGCCGCCACGAGCGGGCTCATCAGGAAGGTGACGAACAGCAAACCGGCCATCGCCATGAACACGGGCGAGAAGCCCGTATGCTCGCCGATCACGCCGATGGACGAGGGCGCGAGCAGGATGCCGGCATAGCCCATGGTAGTGACCACGCTCATTGCCGTGCCGACCGAAATGCCCGGCTGGTTGCCGGCTGCGGAAAACGCGATCGGCACGGTGTTCGCAACACCCAGGCCCGCAATGAAGAAGGCCGCGATCACAAGGGTCGGCGTCGGCAGCAGGGATGCCGCCAGCATCGCCACCGTGGCGACCAGGCTGGAAACGCGCATGGTGCGCACCGCGCCGAAGCGGTCGCGCACCGCATCGCCCGCAAAGCGCATCACCGCCATCGCACCCGCGAAGAAGGCATAAGCGAAGCCTGCCACCGCGATGCCCGCGCCGCGTTCCTGGCTCATGTAGAGCGCGCCCCAGTCGAGCACCGCGCCTTCGGAAACGAACACGAACAGCGCCACCACCCCGAGAAGATAGACGATCGGGCTCTTGGGCAGACGGAAGGGCTCGCGCGGCGTGCCGGCGGGCTTGGCCTCACCGATGGTGGGGAGGAAATTGGCGAAGCAGAGGAGGCCAACGCTGATCGCCACCACGGCGACCAACGCCGCATGGGCCACGGCGCCCGTGTTCTGCAGGAGAATGCCGCCGAGCGCGCTGCCGGCGAAGCCGCCCAGGCTCCAGAAACCGTGCATGGACGACATCACGGCCTTGCCGAGCCGGCGCTCGACCGAAACGGTGGCCGCGTTCATCGCCACGTCCGTGCAGCCCACCATGGCGCCGAAGGCCACCATCGCGACGGCCGTTGTCCAGACATCGGGCGAGAGAACGACGAGCAGGAGGCCTGTTCCCTGGATGAGGCCGAAGGTGCGCAGCACCGCCCGCTCGCCGAAGCGCGCCATCAGCCAGCCGCACCAGGGCATGGAAAGGAGCGCGCCGATGCCGAAGCAGAAGATCAGCATGCCCATGGTGGATTCGGTGATGCCGAGCCGCGCCATCACGAGCGGGATGTGCGGCGCCCAGCTTCCCACCATGAAGCCGTTGACCAGAAACACCGCCGCCACCGCCCACCGCGCGCGGCGGGCCAGAAGAAACGTGTTGGAAGCGTCCATGGGCGTGATCCGAGCGAATGGGCGGATCGGGTATAGAGGCGGGGCGAAGCCGACGCCAGCGCACGGAGCGCGTCACATGGAGTGACGCGGGGAAACCACGCTGGCGTGCGAGTGCGACAAGTCGGGCCGATCGCTGAGGGCTGCGCTTCCGACCTGTCGCGTTTCTACTCCCCGTAGACCACCAGCAAGTCCTTCGCGTCGATCCCCTCCCCCGCGGTGACCAGCACTTCGGCGATCGTGCCGTCGCGTTCTGCGTGGAGCGCCGTTTCCATCTTCATGGCCTCGATAGAAAGCAGGATGTCGCCCGCCTTCACCGCCTGGCCGGGCTTCACGGAAAGGCCGGAGATCACGCCGGGCATGGGGGCGCCGACATGGGCGTCGTTGCCGGCTTCGGCCTTGCGGCGGAGCTTGCCGTTGGCGGCCGCGCGGTTGCGGTCGGGAACCTTCACGCGGCGGGGCTGGCCGTTGAGCTCGAAGAACAGGGTCGCCATGCCCTTCTCGTCGGGCTCGCCGATGCCGAGCAGGCGCACCACCAGCGTCTTGCCCTGCTCGATGTCGATCAGGATCTCGTCCTCGACCTCCATGCCGTAGAAATAGACGGGCGTGGGAAGCACGCTGACGGGGCCGTAGGTCTCCTGGGCGGCCGCAAAGTCGGTGAAGACCTTGGGATACATCAGGTAGGAGGCGAACTCCTGCTCGGTCAGCTTGCGGCCGGCCTTCTCCTCGCCTTCCGCGCGCAGGGCCGACAGATCGGCCGGCGGCAGAAGCGCGCCGGGGCGCTCCGTGATCGGCTCCTCGCCCTTGAGCGCCTTCTTCTGGAGGTTCTCGGGCCAGCCGCCGGGGGGCTGGCCGAGATCGCCGCGCAGCATGGAGACCACCGATTCGGGGAAGGCGATGTCCTTCTTGGGGTTCTCGACATCGGCCACCGACAGGTCCTGGGAGACCATCATCAAGGCCATGTCGCCCACCACCTTGGAAGAGGGCGTGACCTTCACGATGTCGCCGAACATGCGGTTCACGTCATGGTAGGAGCGCGCGACCTCGTGCCAGCGGGTCTCGAGGCCCAGGCTGCGCGCCTGCTCCTTCAGGTTGGTGAACTGGCCGCCGGGCATCTCGTGGAGATAGACCTCGGATGCCGGACCTTTGAGGTCACTCTCGAAGGCCGCATACTGCGAGCGCACGGCTTCCCAGTAGAACGAGATGCGGCGGATCCATTCGGGGTCGAGGCCTGGGTCGCGGTCGGTTTCCTTGAGGGCCTCCACGATCGAACCCAGGCAGGGCTGCGAAGTGTTGCCGGAGAACGCGTCCATCGCGGCGTCGATGGCGTCCACGCCCGATTCCACGGCAGCGAGCACGGTCGCGGCCGACAGACCCGACGTGTCGTGGGTGTGGAAGTGGATCGGCAGGTCGGTCGCCTCGCGCAGCGCCTTGAAGAGCACGCGGGCGGCACCGGGCTTGAGCAGGCCCGCCATGTCCTTCACCGCGATGATGTGGGCGCCAGCGCGCTCCAACTCGCCCGCGAGATTCACATAGTAGTTCAAGTCGTATTTCGCGCGGTCGGGATCGCGGATGTCGCCGGTGTAGCACATGGCGGCTTCGCAGAGCCGGCCTTCCTTGCGCACGGCCTCCATCGCCACCCGCATGTTCTCGACCCAGTTGAGGCAGTCGAAAACGCGGAAGAGGTCGATGCCCGCGCCAGCTGCCTCGTGCACGAAGTGCTGCACCACATTGTCGGGATAGTTGGTGTAACCGACGCCGTTGGCGCCGCGCAGCAGCATCTGCAGGAGCAGGTTCGGCGCGCCCTGGCGCACCTGGGCGAGACGCTCCCAGGGGTCCTCGGTCAGGAAGCGCATGGCCACATCGAAGGTGGCGCCGCCCCAGCATTCGAGCGAGAGCAGGTTCGGCAGCGCGCGCGCATAGGTGTTCGCGATGCCGGCGATATCATGCGTGCGCATGCGGGTGGCGAGCAGCGACTGGTGCGCATCGCGCATGGTGGTGTCGGTGACGAGCACGGGCTTTTCCGCGCGCATCCAGCGGGCGAAGCCCTCGGGGCCGAGCGCGGTCAGGCGCTGCTTGGTGCCATCGGGAACCGGCGCGCCGTTGATGAAGGGCACGACCGGGCTTGCCGCGTCGGGGTTGGGTGCCGGGCGCCCGCGCGTCTCGGGGTGTCCGTTGACGGTGACGTCTGCCAGATAGTTGAGAAGCTTGGTCGCGCGGTCCTGGCGCTTCACCTGGGAGAACAGCTCGGGCGTCTCGTCGATGAAGCGGGTCGTGTAGGAATTGTCGCGGAAGGCGGGGTGGGTGATGATGGCTTCGAGGAAGGTCAGGTTGGTCGCCACGCCGCGGATGCGGAACTCGCGCAACGCGCGGTGCATGCGCGCGATGGCTTCCTCGGCCGAAGGCGCCCAGGCCGTGAGCTTCTCCAGCAGCGGGTCGTAGTAGCGGGTGATGACCGCGCCCGAATAGGCCGTGCCGCCGTCGAGCCGGATGCCGAAGCCCGTCGCCCCGCGATAGGCGGTGATGCGGCCGTAATCGGGGATGAAGTTCTGTTCGGGGTCCTCGGTGGTGATGCGGCACTGAAGGGCGTGGCCGTTGAGGCGGATGTCCTCTTGGGCCGGAACGCCGCTTTCCGGTGTGCCGATGGCGAAGCCGTCGAGGATGTGGATCTGCGCCTTGACGATGTCGATGCCGGTGACGGCCTCGGTGACGGTGTGCTCGACCTGGATGCGCGGGTTGACCTCGATGAAGTAGGCCTCGCCGGAATCGGCATCCATCAGGAACTCGACGGTGCCCGCGCCGATGTAGCTCGTTTCGCGGGCGAGCTTCATGGCGTTTTCGGCGAGCGCCAGGCGGGCGGGCTGGTCGAGATAGGGAGCGGGCGCGCGCTCGACCACCTTCTGGTTGCGGCGCTGGATCGAGCAGTCGCGCTCGAAGAGGTGGACCACGTTGCCGTGGGTGTCGCCCAGCACCTGCACCTCGACGTGGCGGGCGCGCTCGACGAGCTTTTCGAGATAGACCTCGTCCTTGCCGAAGGCGGCCTTGGCTTCGCGGCGGCCTTCGGTCACCTCGCGCGCGAGATCGCCCTCGCCCCGTATCACGCGCATACCGCGCCCGCCGCCGCCCCAGGAGGCCTTGAGCATCAGGGGATAGCCGATCTCGGCGGCCATCTGCTTCACGGTTTCCAGGTCGTCGGGCAGCGGCTCGGTCGCGGGCACTACGGGCACGCCGACCTCGATGGCCAGATTGCGCGCCGCGACCTTGTTGCCCAGGCGGCGCATGGTGTCGGCGGTGGGGCCGATGAAGGTGATGCCGGCTTCCGCGCAGGCCTCGGCGAATTCCGGGCTTTCGGACAAAAGACCGTAGCCGGGGTGGACGGCATCCGCGCCCGACAGCTTCGCCACACGGATGATCTCCTCGATCGAGAGATAGCTCTCGATGGGGCCGAGATCGCGCTCGAGATGGGGGCCGCGGCCGATGCGGTAGCTCTCGTCTGCCTTGAAGCGGTGGAGCGCGTATTTGTCCTCCTCGGCCCAGACGGCGACCGTCTTCAGCCCGAGTTCGTTGGCCGCGCGGAACACGCGGATGGCGATCTCGGAACGGTTGGCGACGAGGATCTTGGAGATGGGCAAGGGACACGGCTCCAGGCAGCAGGGCGGCGCATGATTAGCGCGCGGATGGTGCAGTGCAAACAGAAACTGTGCGCTTGCTGAACCGTTTGAACAACGCATTCGCGAGGGCGGCGTTTCCCGGACGCGACGCCAAAACAAAAGCCCGGCGCAAGGCCGGGCTTTCGGTTTGCGGAGAGCCTGTGCGGCTTACTGCGCGTTCTCGGTGTAGGTGTACTGGCCGTCGGCGCCCTTGGCCCAGGTGTACATCACGTAGTCGGGACGGGTGATGTCGCCCTTGGAATCGAAGCTCAGCGAGCCGATGGCGGTGGCAAACGCGTCGCCGGACTTGGCGGCCTCGGCGACCTTCTGGGGCTCGTTCGAGCCGGCCTTCTTGGCGGCTTCGGCGATCACCTGCACGGCTGCGTAGGAGTAGAGCGTGTAGGCCTCGGGCTCGAAGCCGGCAGCGCGGAACTTCTCGACGAGTTCCTTGGAAGCCGGGTTCTTGCGCGGATCGGGAGCAAACGTCATCAGCGTGCCGTTCACCGCGTCGCCCGCGATGGAAGCCAGCTCGTTCGATACGATGCCGTCGCCCGACATGAAGGTCGCCTTCACGCCCTGGTCGGCGAGCTGGCGCATCATCAGGCCGGCTTCGGTGTGCAGGCCGCCGTAATACACGACCGACACGCCCGCCTGCTTGAGCTTGGCGATGAGCGCCGAGAAGTCCTTGTCGCCGGGGTTGATGCCTTCATAGGCGGCTTCGGTGACGCCGGCTGCGTTGAGCGCCTTCTTGGTCTCGTCGGCAAGGCCCTGACCATAAGGGGTCTTGTCGTGGATCACGGCGATCTTGGCATCCTTGAAGTTGGCGGCGAGATAGTCGCCGGCCACCTTGCCCTGCTGGTCGTCGCGACCGCAGGTGCGGAACGTGTTCCACAGGCCGCGCTCGGTATAGGTCGGGTTGGTGGAAGCGGGCGACACCTGCATGATGTCGTTTTCGGCATAGACCTCGGAAGCGGGGATCGACACGCCCGAGTTGAAGTGGCCGACCACGAACTTCACGCCATCGGCTGCGAACTTGTTGGCGACCGAGATGCCCTGCTTGGGGTCGGACACGTCGTCGCCCACGACCACCTGGATCTGCTCGCCGTTGATGCCGCCGGCTGCGTTGATGTCGGCTGCCGCCTGCTCAGCGCCGCGCTGGAGCTGCGCGCCGAAGGCGGCATTCGGGCCGGTGATCGGACCGGCAACGCCGATGATGACATCCGCCCAGGCCGAGCCGCTGAACGCGACAAGCGCGGTCATCGCCACGGCGGACAAAAGTGACTTCTTCATTACTGAACTCCCGTTGAAGATAAAGGCGGGCTCTGAGGTGGCCGTGTTTTTTGCCTTCATGCGATGCCTGCCCTTGATCGCAGAAGAAATTGATTGCCGATTTTCCAGTCTTTGTCACGCCCAATCGGTGGCCGCGCGAAACTTGCGCACGACAGAAGAAAACGCGCTGCTGAGCCGGCTCAAGCCTTGGCCTTCCAGGACAGCGGGCTCGCCTGCTCGTAGAGCCAGTGATACTGGCGGACCATCTGCTGGGTGCGGGTGTAGCGGAAGCCCAGGATGCCGAAAATCAGCAAGATGATGGTGTCCACCACATAGTATTGCGGCGCAAACATCGTGCCTTCGAACAGCGCGTGATGGATGAAGCGGACGGCGACGCCGAGCGCCAGGAGGTAGAGCACGAGGGTCGGCACCGGGCGCCAGGTCTTGGCGCAGGCGCGGCCCGTCATCCAGGCGGCCCAGCCGCCGAGCAGGAAGGTTATGAAGAAGAACTGCCAGACCGACGGCTCTTCGTGGAGGATGCCCTGGAACATGTCTATTCCTCCCGCCTCAATGCCGGCCGCCTTCGAGATAGGCCGCGCGCACCTCGGGATCGGCGAGCAGCTCCTTGCCGGTGCCGCTCATGGTGACGGAGCCGTTGACCATCACATAGGCGCGGGTGGCGAGCTTGAGCGCGCCGAACGCGTTCTGCTCGACCAGGAACACGGTGAGGCCTTCCGTGCGGTTCAACTCGCGGATGGCGTCGAAGATGCCCTTCACGATGAGCGGCGCCAAGCCGAGCGAAGGCTCGTCGAGCAGCAGGAGCTTGGGACGCGCCATCAGCGCGCGGCCGATGGAAAGCATCTGCTGCTCGCCGCCCGACAGCGTGCCGCCGCGCTGGGAGATGCGCTCCTTCAGGCGGGGAAACAGCGTGAAGACCTTTTCCGAATCCTCGGCAAAGTATTTCAGGTTGTCGAGCGAGGCCCCCATCTGGAGGTTCTCGAGCACCGTCATGCGCGGGAAGATGCGGCGCCCTTCGGGAGACTGGGCGATGCGCAGCCGCGCGATCTCGTGGGTCGGCATCTCCGTGATGTCGGTGCCGGCGAATGTGATGCGGCCGGCGCGCGCGCGGGGGCTGCCAAAGATCGTCATCATCAAGGTGGACTTGCCCGCGCCGTTCGCGCCGATCAGGGCGACGATCTCACCCTGGTTGACGGACACGTCCACGCCGTTCAGCGCGCGGATGTTGCCGTAGAAGGTCTCGACGCCGCGGACGTCGAGCAGCGGCTGCGCAGCTTGCGCCATCAACGCGTCTCCTTACCCTTGATGGCGTCCAGCTGGGCCGCCTTGGAGGCGCCGGGGTCGGCGGCAACCGTTTCCTCACCCGGATTGGCGATGGTGCTTTCTACATCGCCTTCCAGCATCGAGGCGGAGGGCGCCGGGCCCTGGTCGGGCATGGGCTCGCCGTCGAGCTGGTTGATCACTTCGGCGTCGCCCACCTCGACCAGCACGTCCTCGACCTCCTCGTCGTCCACGCCGAGATAGGCGGCGATCACGCGGGGATCGTTCTTCACCTGGGTCGGCGTGCCGTCGGAGATCTTGCGGCCGTATTCGAGCACGACCACGTGGTCGGAGATCTGCATCACCACCGACATGTCGTGCTCGATCAGGAGGATCGAGGTTCCCGTCGAATCGCGGATGTCGGTGAGAAGCGTGTTGAGCGCCAGGCTCTCGCGGGGGTTCAAACCGGCCGCCGGCTCGTCCAGGCACAGAAGCTCGGGCTCGGTGCACATGGCGCGCGCGATCTCCAGGCGGCGCTGCGCGCCGTAGGAAAGATCGCCCGCGGGATCGTCGGCACGGTCGATCAGGTCGGCCTTTTCCAGCCAGAAGCGGGCGCGCTCCACCGCCTCACGGGCGGAAGCGCGGTAGCCGCCGAGGCCGAGCAGGCCGAGCACGGTGAAGCCGGATGCGTTCATCAGGCGGTTGTGCTGGGCGACCAGCAGGTTCTCGAGCAACGTCATGCCCGAGAACAGGCGGATGTTCTGGAAGGTGCGGGCGACCTTGGCCTTGGCCGGGATCTGGAAGTCGGGCATGCGTTCGAGCAGGAACTCGGTCTCGCCCGCCTTGCCGCCTGCGCGGCGCATGCGGATCATGCCTTCGGTCGGCTTGTAGAAGCCGGTGATGCAGTTGAAGACCGTGGTCTTGCCCGCGCCGTTGGGGCCGATCAGCGCGGTGATCTCGCCGCGCCGGACCTCAAACGACAGGTCTCCGATGGCGACCAGGCCGCCGAACTTCATGGACAGGTGCTCGACCGAAAGGATCGCGTCGGGCGGCATGGCGCCCGCGGCCTTCTGCGTCTTGGTGTCGGAAACGGTGCCGAGCATCAGCCGTGCCCTTCCTTGGTGAAGGCGCTGGAAACGGCTTTGCGCTTGTGGAGAAAGGCGGTGGGCTCGCGCGAACCGACAAAGCCGCGCGGCTTCCACAGCATGACCACCACCATGGCCAGGCCGAAGAGCAGCATGCGGTAGAGCTCGGGCGTGAAGCCCTGGCCGAACACCACCTTGAGGAAGGACAGCTCGCGCAGGATCTCGGTGCCGCCGATCATGACGAGAGCCGCGACCGCGATGCCGCCGAGCGAGCCCATGCCGCCCAAGACGACGATGGCGAGGATGATGGCCGATTCCAGGAACACGAAGCTTTCGGGGCTGACGAAGCCCTGGCGGGCCGCGAAGAAGGCGCCCGCGAAGCCGCCGAACATCGCGCCGATGGCGAAGGCGGTGAGCTTGGTGTTCGTGGTGTTGATGCCGAGCGAGCGGCAGGCGATCTCGTCCTCGCGCAGCGCTTCCCAGGCGCGGCCGATCGGCATCCGACGCAGGCGGATCGTCACGAAGGCGGTGAGCAGCGCGAGCAACAGGATCAGGTAGTAGAGGAAGATCTTGTAGTAGGCACCGGAGACGCCGAGGTCGAACACCTTGCCGAAATAGTTGGGGTCGGACACGTTGAAGGTGAACCAGCCGAAGAAATCGACCTTGGGGATGCCGGAGATGCCGGCGGAGCCGTTGGTGACCTCACGCCAGTTGATCAGAACGAGGCGGATGATCTCGCCGAAGGCGAGCGTCACGATGGCGAGATAGTCGCCTCGCAGGCGCAAGACGGGGAAACCCAGGATCACGCCCCAGAAGGCGGCGAGGATGCCGGCCGTGGGAAGCAGGATCCAGAAGCTCCAGCCGAACTCGGTGCCGAGCAGCGCATAGGAATAGGCGCCCACCGCGTAGAAGGCGACGTAGCCGAGGTCGAGCAGGCCGGCCAGGCCCACCACGATGTTCAAACCCCAGGCGAGCATCACGTAGATCAGGATCTGGATGCCGAAATTGTCGACCCATTTGAGCGAGCCCTGGAGGCCGACCAGGTAGATCACGATCGCGGGGTAGAGGAAGGCGAGCACGATCGCGATGGTCGAGACGTTGCGGCGGAAGAAGCCCGTCTCGGTGGAAACGGCCACCTTGCCCTTGCGGGCACGGCGCGCGGCGAGCGCCGGCTGGAAGAAGGCGACCACCAGGAAGCGGCCGAGCATCGCCAGGCCCACCATGATGGCGAGCAGGCCCCAGCGCTGCACCACGATCAGCTGGTTGTTGATGTTCTGGTCGGACCTGAGGCCGATCAAAAGCACGAAGAGGCCGAAGGCGATAACGCCTGCGAACAGCGCCTCGCGGATGGCACGGGCGAAGTTCGGCTGTTCGTCGTTGCGGCCCGCGGCGGGAAGCTCGCGGATGGAAGCGGCAGCTTGGGCCATGGTCAGACCTTCTCCACTTCAGGACGGCCGAGAATGCCCGACGGCAGGAAGATCAAGACGATGGCGAGGATCGAGAAGGCCGCCACGTCCTTGTAGTCGATCGAGAAATAGGCCGACCACATGGCTTCGATGAAGCCGATGAGGAGCCCGCCGAGCACAGCACCCGGGATCGAGCCGATGCCCCCCAGAACGGCTGCCGTGAAGGCTTTGACGCCCGGCACGAAGCCATCGGAGAAGACGATCACGCCGTAATACATCAGAAACAGCGTGCCGGCGACGGCGGCGAGAGACGCGCCCATGATGAAGGTGATGGAGATCGTGCGGTCGACGTCGATGCCGAGAAGCGCCGCCATCTTGCGGTCCTGCTCGCAGGCGCGCTGGGCGCGGCCCAGGGCCGTGCGATTCACGAGATACCAGAAGAGCGTGAGCAACACGACGGTGACGAGCACGATCACGATCTGCTTCAGCGAGATGGTGATGCCGCCCACATTGTAGACGCTGGTGACGAGCGGCGGAATCGGCTTGTTGCGCGGCCCCTGGGCCACCTGGACGAAGTTGGACAGCGCGATCGACATGCCGATGGCCGTGATCAGCGGGGCCAGGCGGAACGAGCCGCGAAGCGGGCGGTAGGCCAGCTTCTCGATGGTCCAGTTGTAAAGCGAGGTCAGGATCATCGCCACGACCATCATGATCAGAAGCGCGAGTGCCACGGGGATCGAGTAGAACAGGCTGATCAGCACGAGGAAGACCAGGAGCGCGATGAACGCGCCAATCATGAACACATCGCCGTGGGCGAAGTTGATCATGCCGATGATGCCGTAGACCATCGTATATCCGATGGCGATCAAGCCGTAGATCGACCCCAGCGTCAGCCCATTGATGAGCTGCTGGATAAAATATTCCATCGAGCCTCGCCGATCCCCGAGGACATTCGCCTTGCTGGCGCAGTCCTTTTGGTTGTTTGGCCTAACTGTCTAGAGGTTCGAATGCCAAAAGCAACGGCATTTTTGCGGGCCTCGGGCTTTTGCCCAAGCTGCGGGCAAACAGCCTCAGCGCACCGAAAATCCGTGGCGGAAGGGATCGCGGTCGTCGATGAAGATGGTGTTGAAGCCGGTCTGGCGTGCCCATCCGCCGATGGACGGAACGATAGCCGGCTTGCCCACCACGTCCGTGTCCCGCTCCACGCGCCCGCGGAACAGCGAGCCGATGATCGATTCGTGCACGAAGTCCTCACCCGTCTTCAGCCGGCCCTTGGCGTGGAGCTGGGCCATGCGGGCGGAAGTGCCGGTGCCGCAGGGGCTGCGGTCGATGGCCTTGTCGCCGTAGAACACGGCGTTGCGCGCATGGGCGCCCTCGACGGTGGGGGCACCCGTCCACAGGATGTGGGACAGGCCGCGGATGTTCTGGTCGGCAGGGTGGACGAAATCGTAGCGCTCGTTGAGGCGCGCGCGCAGCACGGGGCTCCAGGCGATCAGATCGGCCGCGGAGTGGTCGGCCATGTCGCGGAAGTTCTCCTGCGGCTCCACGATGGCGTAGAAGTTGCCGCCATAGGCGACATCGACCTTGAGGGGGCCGAGCGTGGGGCATTCCACGTCGAGCCCCTCCGAGTGGAGGAAGGAAGGCACGTTGGTGATGCGGACCTCTTCCACATAGCCCGCCTCCTCGCGGTATTCGGCGAGCACGAGGCCGGCTGGGGTTTCCAGGCGAAGCAGGCCCTTCTCCTTGGGCGTCACGAGGCCCTGTTCGAGCGCCATGGTGACGGTTCCGATGGTGCCGTGGCCGCACATGAAGAGGCATCCCGAGGTCTCGATGAAGAGGATGCCGATGTCGCAATCCTCGCGCGTGGGCGGATAAAGGATCGAGCCCGACATCATGTCGTGGCCGCGCGGCTCGAACATCAGGCCGGTGCGGATCCAGTCGAACTCGCGCAGGAAGTGCGCGCGGCGCTCCATCATGGTGGCGCCTTCGAGCAGCGGCCCGCCGCCCGCGACCAGCCGCACCGGATTGCCGCAGGTGTGGCCGTCGATGCAGAGGAAGGTGTGGCGCGCCATCAAAGCCTCAGAAGCGATAGGGAGAGAAGGGGGCGAGATCGAGCGCGGGCGTCTGCCCGAGCACGAGCTGCCTGACGAGGTGGCCGGTGGCCGCGGCCTGGGTGAGGCCGAGATGGCCGTGCCCGAAGGCATAGATGAGATTGGGCGCCCTGGCGCGGCCGATCACCGGCAGGGAATCGGGCAGCGAAGGGCGGAAGCCCATCCATTCGCGCCCGCCCTCGGTTTTGAGGCCGGGCAGGAAGGCCTGCGCCTTGGCGAGCATGGCCCTGGAGCGCGCGAAGTTCGGCGCGCGCGACAGCCCGCCGAGCTCGACCGCGCCGCCCACGCGCAAGCCATTGGCGAGCGGCGTGACCACGAAGCCGTGGCCGACGAAAGTGAGCTGCCGCCTGAGCGGCCAAGCGCCGGCCGGCAGCGTGGTGTTGTAGCCGCGCTCGGTCTCCAGCGGCACGCGGTCGCCCAACTGGCGGGCGAGCTGGTGCGACCAGGCGCCCGCGGCCAGAACGAGGTTGGGAGCCGAAAGACTGCCGGTGTCCGTTTCCACCCGCCAGGGTGCTCCGGGCGTGATCGCCGTCACGCGCGCCTGGCGGAAGCGCGCCCCGCGCCCTTCGGCATAAGCCCACAGCGCCTTGCCGAAATCCTTGGGGTCGCTCACCGTCTTCCACCCGGGCATGAAGGTGCCGTGCGTGAAGCGGGGGCTGAGGCCGGGCTGAAGCTCCGCCAGACGAGCGCCCGAGACATGCTCGAAGGAGACGCCCATCCTCTCGCGCACCTGCCAGCCCGGCAGGGTCGAGCGGAACTCCCCCTCCCCTTCATAAAGGTCGAGCGCGCCGTCGTGGCGGATCATGCCGCTCATGCCCGCGCGCTCGGCCAGGGCCGTCCATTCGCTTTCGGCCAGCCCCATCAAAGCGGACTGCGCCGAAACGCCCGCGTCGAAGAAGCGTGGGTGGCCGGCGCGCAGGAAGCGCCAGAGCCAAGGCGCGAGCTGCGGGAGATAAGCGGGCGGGATGGAGAGCGGGCCCAGCGGATCGGCCAGCCAGCCCGGCAGCTTGCGCAGCATGCCTTTGTGGGCGAGCGGCAGGTAGTCGGGAAAAGCGAGGGCCGCGGCGTTGCCAGAACTCGTTTCCTCGCAGATGCCCGTGCGGTCGAGCACGAGCACGGAGCGGCCGGCTTCCGCGAGCTCGGCCGCGCAGGCGATGCCGATGATGCCCGCGCCGATCACGATCGTGTCCGGCGCGGCGGCGGGGTCCTGGGTGGGTGTCACGAGGGGCCGGCGAGAAGAGGTGGGAGCCCCTTATGCCGCCTTGGCGAGGCCCGCGTCCAGCGCGGGACGGGTCTCGATGGCATGACGCACGATGCGCTCCACATCGGCGCGGCGCTCGCCCGCCAGCGGCTGGCGCGGCGCGCGGACCCGGTCGTTCGTCCCGATCTCCAGCACTTCCGCGAGCTTGATGTTCTGGACGAGGTAGGACGACACGTCGAGATCGAGCAGCGGGCGGAACCAGCGGTAGATGGCGAGCGCATCCGCCGTGCGGCCGGCCTTCATCAGGCGGTAGATGGCGACCGTTTCCTTCGGGAAGGCGGTGACGAGACCGGCGACCCAGCCGACCGCGCCCACGCTCAGGGCCTCGAAGGCGAGGTTGTCGACGCCCGTGAGCACCGCGAAACGGTCGCCCAACGCATTGATGATCTCGGTGGTGCGGCGGATGTCGTCGGACGATTCCTTGATGGCCACGAAGCGGCTGTCGCGCGCCAGCTCGCCCATCAGTTCGGGCGTCACGTCCACCTTGTAGGCGACGCGGTTGGAATAGATCATGGCGGGCAGATCGGCTGCTTCCACCACAGCGCGCATGGTGGCGAGCGTTTCTTCCGCATTGGTGTGGTAGACGAGGCTTGGCACGACCATCAGCCCGTCCGCGCCGGCCTTGGCGGCGGCCTGGGCGATCTCCACCGATTCCCAGGTGGCGGGTGCTGCCACCGTCATCAGCACGGGCTTGCTCTTTGCCACGCTCTTTGCGGTGCGCAGGAGGGCGAGCTTCTCTTCCAGGCGAAGCATAGGGCCTTCGCCGAGCGAGCCGCAGACGATCAGCCCGTCAACGCCGGCGTCGATCTGAAGCCCGAAGCAGCGCTCGTTCTCGGCATGGTCGAGCGCGCCGTCCTCGGTGAACTTCGTGGTGACTGCGGGGAGAACACCTTGCCACATGGGAGTATCCTTTCTGATATACCAGTGATATATCTGATGGATGGAACAGCGTCAAGCCGCCCCCGACCTCGACCCAGCCGGCCTGCAGGCCTATCGCCTGCTGGAGCGGCGCATCGTGACGCTGGACTTGGCGCCGGGCTCGCTGACCACCGAGGGCGCGCTGATCCTCTCCACGGGCCTCGGACGTACGCCCGTGCGCGAGGCCATCCAGAGGCTGGCCTGGGAGGGTTTCCTGGAAGTGCGCCCCCGCGCGGGGCTGACGGTCGCGCCCCTTCACCCGAGCGATTGGCTGCGGGTGGTGGACGCCCGGCGCGGGGTGGAAGCGGTGCTGGCGGCGAGTGCAGCGCGCTTCGTGACGCAAGCGCGCGCTGATGCGCTGAGTGCAGCGGCGGACGCGATGCAGGAGGCCGTCGGGCGCCGCGACGTGCTCGGGTTTCTGGCGGCCGACAAGGCGATGGACGAGGCCGTGGCGGCTGCCGCGGACAACCGGTTTGCGGCGATGCTGGCCGCGCCCTTGCAGACCCACAGCCGGCGGTTCTGGTTCAGGTTCCAGTCGGACGGCGGGTTGGAGGAGGCCGCAGCGCGGCACTTGGGGATGCTGGAGGCGATACTGTCGCGCGATGGGGAGAAGGCCGCTGCCGCCGCGGACGGCTTGATGGGAATGCTGCGCGCGCATGCGGAGGCAGCAGCGCTAGGCTGACGGCTGCTCTGTGTCGTTGGCGAGTTGGGGCGGGCACGGCATGGATTCTCGGGTCAAGCCCGAGAATGACGAAGGGAGAGAGGAGTAAGGGCAATTCGGCAAGGCTGGTGGGCTCCACTCCCCATCTCGACCCCACCTTCGTCATTCTCGGGCTTGACCCGAGAATCCATGTCGTGACGGCCGCTTAACCCTGACGGGCCAGAACACCCCCACAAACGCAAACGGCCCGAAGCATGTGCCTCGGGCCGGTGGGCAGGGAAATGGATGTGATCAGGCGTCCTTGCCCAGCACGAAGTTGGTCGCCTGCCAGCCCTCGCCGGAAGACAGCACACACGAGTTGCCATCCGTTCCCGTCGCGATGATCGTCCACGTTCCGGTATCCGACACGAACACTTCGAGCACCGCGTTCTTGTCGACCATGCCGACCGCCGAAGGCTGCTCCTTGTAATGCTGCGAGAGCTTGCTCACGATCTCCACGCGCGCACCACAAAGGTTCGTCGCATCCTGGGCGGATGCGGACGCGGGAAGGAAGGCTGCGGCGGCCGATGCAATCGCTGCGAGGCCGAGTGCGATGCGGGTCATGACCTGCTCCTTGGCAACAGCCCGCATCTGCCACAACACAGCATCATGCTCGTGTTGCCGGTCGATCCTGACTGAAACTTTCCGGTATTGCGTGGGGCACAATTCACTGCGCCCCGTTCGGGAAATCAAGGATTTGCAGGGCCTCGCCGTTCCATCACGGTTCTGTGAGAGATTGACGAACCGTTACTTTTTCGTGGACGGAATCCAAAAAATTTGCGCGTCCCGATTCACACCGAGACGCGCATGGCAGTCCATTCGCCGGAAGCCCGTCAGTTCATGGTGGGGATCACGAACTCCGCGCCGTCCTTCACCCCGCTCGGCCAGCGCGAGGTGACCGTCTTCGTCTTGGTGTAGAAGCGGAAGGCGTCCGGCCCGTGCTGGTTGAGATCGCCGAAGGACGAGCCCTTCCAGCCGCCGAAGGTGTAGTAGGCGATCGGCACGGGGATCGGCACGTTGATGCCGACCATGCCGACCTGAACACGGCTGGCGAAGTCGCGCGCGGCGTCCCCGTCTCGCGTGAAGATCGCGACACCGTTTCCGTATTCGTGCTCGTTGGGCAGCTTCAGCGCGTCCTCATAGGTCTTGGCGCGCACGACCGAGAGCACGGGGCCGAAGATCTCTTCCTTGTAGATGCGCATGTCGGCCGTCACATTGTCGAACAGGCAGCCGCCCATGTAGTAGCCGTTCTCGTAGCCCTGCATCTGGAAGCCGCGGCCGTCCACCACGAGCTTGGCACCTTCCTTGACGCCCGTGTCCACATAGCCCTTCACGCGATCCAGCGCCTCACGCGTCACGAGCGGCCCGAAGTCTGCGGACGAATCGAGCGAGGAGCCGACCTTCAGGCTTTCCACGCGCGGCGCGAGCTTCTCGATCAGCCGGTTCGCCGTTTCCTCGCCCACGGGAACCGCCACGGACACCGCCATGCAGCGCTCGCCGGCCGAGCCGTAGCCCGCGCCGATGAGGGCATCCACCGTCTGGTCCATGTCGGCGTCGGGCATGATGATCGCGTGGTTCTTCGCGCCGCCGAAGCACTGCACGCGCTTACCCGCCGCGCAGCCCTTGGCGTAGATGTATTGCGCGATCGGCGTCGAGCCCACGAAGCCCACAGCCTTGATGTCGGGATCTTCGAGGATCGCGTCCACCACTTCCTTGTCGCCGTTGACGACGTTGAGCACGCCGGCCGGCAGGCCGGCTTCAAGAAACAGCTCGGCGATCCGCATGGGAACGCCGGGATCGCGCTCGGAAGGCTTGAGGATGAAGGCGTTGCCGCAGGCGATGGCCGGCGCGATCTTCCACAGCGGGATCATGGCGGGGAAGTTGAAGGGCGTGATGCCCGCGACCACGCCGAGCGCCTGGCGCATGGAATAGGTGTCGATGCCAGGGCCGGCGCCGTCGGTGAACTCGCCCTTCAGCATGTGGGGCGCGCCGATGCAAACCTCGACCACTTCGAGGCCGCGCTGGATGTCGCCCTTGGCGTCGGCGATCGTCTTGCCGTGCTCGCGGGCGAGCAGTTCGGCGAGCGCGTCGTATTCCTTGTGGACGAGTTCGAGGAACTTCATGAGCACGCGCACGCGGCGCTGGGGGTTGGTGCGCTCCCAGCCGACCTGCGCGGCCTTGGCGTTCTCCACCGCCTGGCGCAGCTCGGCCCGCGTCGCCAGCGCCACGCGCCCGCGCACCGTGCCGTCCATGGGCTGCATGATGTCTTGCGCGCGGCCGGACGTACCCGCCACCCGCTTTCCGCCGATGAAGTGACCGATCTCTTCCATGTGCGTTCTCTCCCGTGTTCCCCGCTCTTTTCGCGCGGAGGGCGATGTGATGCAATGCGAGCCCGAGCCGAACCGTTGTGCGAAAATTCGAGTCCTGTTAGCGGTGGCGCATGAACTGGGACGATCTGCGCATCTTCCTCGCCGTGGCGCGCGCCGGGCAGATTCTCGGCGCCGCGCGGCGGCTCGGGCTCAACCACGCCACCGTGTCGCGGCGGCTCCAGGCGCTCGAAGGCGAGATCGGCGCCAAGCTGTTTCGCCGGGTGCCGCAGGGCTCGCCGATGACGGAGGCCGGGCTCGCGCTGCTGCCGGTGGCCGAGCGCATGGAGGCGGAGTGGCTGGCCGCGCGCGCGGCCGTCGGCGGCGAAGCGGAGGCCATATCGGGCACGGTGCGCGTGGGCGCGCCCGACGGGTTCGGAACGGCCTTCCTGGCACGGCATCTCGGGGGCCTGACGGCGGAACACCCTGACCTCTGCGTGCAGCTCGTGCCCGTGCCGCTGTCGTTTTCCTTGTCGCGGCGCGAGGCCGATCTCGCGGTGACCGTGGAGCGGCCGACCGAGGGCAGGCTCGTGGCCGGCAAGCTCGTGGACTACAGCCTGGCGCTCTACGCCTCGCGCGTCTATGTCGAGGCGAATGGGATGCCGGAGAATGCGGCAGCGCTCTCGAGCCATCGGCTGGTGGGCTACGTGCCCGATCTCGTGGCGAGCCCCTCGCTCGACTATGCCTCGGGTTTTGGGGTCGCGTGGAACGCAGGGCTGAGCGTGTCCTCGGCGCTGGGCCAGGTGGAGGCCGTGCGCTCGGGCGCAGGCATCGGCATCCTCCACAGCTTCATCGCGCGCGGGCACCCGGAACTGGTGCCCTTGCCGGGGTTCGCGCCGGTGCGGCGCGCCTACTGGCTCGTCTACCACGAATCCGTCCGCTCGCTCGCACGGGTGCAGGCGGTGGCGGGCTTCATCAGTCGGATGGTGGAGCGGGAGCGGACGGTGTTTAGCTAAAGCGGCCCGCGCCGTTTTACTCGCCCACGTAGCGCCGCGCGAGCCGCCGCGCCGCGCCGAGGCTCGTCAGCACCTCGTAGCCGATGGTGCCTGCGGCCTCGCCCACGCTGTCCACCGTCTGCGTCTCGTCGAGAAGCGTAACCTCGTCGCCCGGCCGCAACGCCTGCCCGTCGAGCGCGGACACGTCGAGCACCAGCGTGTCCATGGAGATCCGGCCGATCATCGGCAGGCGCACCCCTCCGAAGAACGCCGCGAGCTGCGCGCGGCGCGGCCAGCCGTCGCCATAGCCCAGTCCGATCGTGGCCGTCCGCATCGCATGGGGCGCGGTGAAGGTGCCGCCATAGCCAACGCGAGCGCCCGCCGGCAGATCGCGAAGCTGGATCACGCGCGCATCGAGGCGCAGCACGGGGCGCATGGGGTTCGCGTGGCCGGGCGTGGGGTTGACGCCGTAGAGTGCCGCGCCCGGCCGCACGAGATCGAAGCGGTAATCCGGCCCGAGAAGGACGCCGGAGCCGTTGGCGAGCGAAGCGGGCACGCCGGGGAAGGCCGCGATCGCCTCGCGGAAGGCTGCGAGGTGCGCGGAGTTGGACGACGCGCTCGGGTCTTCTGCTTCCGAGAGGTGACTCATCACGAGCTTCACCGAGAGCGCGTCGAGCGGCAGCTCCGCTGCTTCCCCCGCCGTCAGGCCGAGCCGCGACATGCCGGTGTCGATGTGAAGGGCGGCGGGCAGCGGGTGGCCGCGTCGATGCGCTTCCGCGGCCCAGGCCGCTGCCTGCTCGCGGCTGTTGATGACGGGCACCGCGGAAGCCATCGCGGCCGCCTCCGCTGCCGAGCCGGGGGGCAGGCCGTTGAGCACGAAGATCAGGGCATCGCCGGGCAGCGAGGGGGCAAGCGCCTGCGCTTCGCTCCAATGCGCCACGAAGAAGTCGCGGCAGCCTTCGGTTGCCAGCGCTCCGGCCACCGCCACGGCGCCCAGCCCGTAGGCGTCGGCCTTCACGGAAGCGCCGGTGCGTGCCTCTCGCGCCTCGCGCGCCACGTGCCGGTAATTCGCGCGGAGTGCCCCGAGATCGATTTCGAGGGTGCCGCCTTCCGGAGCGCTCACAGGGGAAACGAGACCTGCGCGCGCGTGCCCTTGGGCGGCGCGTCGAAGGTCAGGGCGGATTGCAGGTTGCGCGCCATGGCCTGGACGATGCGCGTGCCCAGGCCCGTGCCGCGCACGGGCCCCTCGCCTTTCCAGCCCACGCCCTCATCCTCGACGGACAGCTCGATCGTTTCCGCGCTGCTCGCGAGCCGCACGCGGATCTCGCCCTCCACCCCCTCGGGATAGGCGTATTTGAACGCGTTGGTGACGAGCTCGGTGACGATCACGCCGATCGAGACGGCCTTGTCGGGCGCGATCAGCATGGGCTCGGCCGAAAGGCGGATCGGATGCGCGCGGCCTTCGGTCCGCATGGCCGTTTCCAGCTCCTCGATCAGGCTGCCGAGATAGGCCTGGATGTCCACGGACTTCACGTCGGACGATGTGTAGAGCCGGCGGTGGACACCGGCGATGGCGTTGATGCGCGCCTGCGTCTCGGCGAGCGCGGCTTTCGCGGCGGGGTCGGCCACCGCGTTCATCTGCATGCGGGTCAGCGCGGAAACCAGGCTGAGCGAATTGGCGACGCGGTGGTTCACTTCCTTGAGCAGCATTTCCGCGCGGTCGCGGCCCTCGCGCACCTCGCGGTCGGCCTCCTCCTTTGCGCGGCGCAGGCGCTCGCCTTCGAGGGCTGCCGCAACCCCTTCCACCAGCAGATCGCGGAAATGGCCGGCGACGTCCTTCAGCACATAGTCGGCCGCGCCCGCTTTGAGGGCGGCGATGGCGACCCGGCTGTCTTCCGAGCCGGTCACGTAGATCACGGGCGGGGCGTTGTCCTGGGCGCGGATCGCCTGGAGCACGTCGAGGCCCGAGCGGCCGGGCAAATGATGGTCGAGCGCCACCACATCGATGCCGCCTTCCGCAATCCGCGCCAGGCCCGCCTCGCCGGTCACGGCGTGCTCGAAGGCGTGGCCGGAAGCTTCCAGGGTGCGGCGCACCAGACGCGCCAGCCCCGGGTCGTCGTCGATGTAGAGAACGCGGGGGCCCTCGCTCATCAACCGTTCTCGGGAACCTGCATCACGGTGAAGAACAGGCCGAGCTGGCGGATCGCGTTGGCGAAGCCCTCATAGTTGACCGGCTTGGTGATGTAGACATTGGCGCCGAGATCGTAGCAGCGCTGGATCTCGCGGCTGTCGTCGGTGGTGGTGAGCACGACCACAGGCGAGCGGCGGGTGTGCTCGTTGCCCTTGATGCGGGCGAGGATGTCGATGCCGCTCATGTCGGGAAGGTTGAGGTCGAGCAGCACGAGCAGGTGGCGTTTGGAGGACGCCTCGCCCGAGCCGTCGGGGCCGAGCAGGAAATCGAGCGCGGAGCGGCCGTCGCGGAACTGGTGGATCTCGTTGTTGACGCCGGCGCGGCGGATGTTGCGCTCGATCAGACGCGCGTGCCCCTCGTCGTCCTCGATCATGACGATGCTGACTGGCTGCACTTCTCTCTCCAACGCCTACTCCGCTCCCTGGCCTGCCTCGCCTGCCCGCTCAGGCGTGGCCGGCAGCTCCACCCAGAAAGTCGTGCCGCGGCCGAACTCGGACCGAACACCGATCGTGCCGCCCATTCCCCGCACCAGCGCCTTCACATGCGCCAGACCGATGCCTTCGCCCGCCACATCCTGCATGCCCGAGCGACGAAACAGCTCGAACACGCGGCCATGATCTTCCGGCGCGATGCCGCGCCCGTTGTCGGAAACAGAAAAGCGAAGGCGATCCGCGCCCACGCGCTCGCCGAAAACCTCGATTGTGCCGCGTCGTTCGGGGGACAGGTATTTCACCGCATTGTCAAGCAGATTGCCGAAGATTTGCTCCACCGCCAGCCGGTCGGCGACCAGCGCAGGCAGGTCGGGGGCGATAGTGACGGTGGCGTCCTTGGCGTCGATCTGGTGGCGCTGCGCGTCCACCAGGCTTTGCATGAGATCGCGCATGGCGAGCGGCTCGGGGCGCAGGTTGCGCCGGCCCTCGCGCGACATCTTCAGAATTGCGTTGATCAATCGGTCCATCTTGTTGATGGCGGCCTTGATGAAGCCGATCGCCTCGTCGAAATCGGCCTCCGTGCGCAGACGCGCGGGGTCGCTCGGACCGAGCGCGCCGGCCTCGAAGATTTCTGGCTTGATGGCTTCGAGTTCGCTCGTGAAGCCCATGACGTTGACAAGGGGCGCGCGCAGGTCGTGGCTCACGATATAGGCGTAGCGCTGGATCTCATCGTTGCTCTCCTTGAGCGCGTCCTGCACGCGGCGGCGCTCCTCGACCTCGCTCAAGACGGAAGCGAAAAGCCGGGCATTGTCGAGCGCCACCGCCGTCTGGCCGGCAAAACCCGACAAGAGCCGCTCCTCGCGCTCGCCGAACCGGCCGGGTTCGGGATGGCCGAAAAGCAGCGCGCCCAGCACCTCGCCAGAGCGCGACACGACAGACACCGCGAGATAGGAGCGGACGGGCAGATGGCCATCGGGCATGCCGCCCATCGAGCCGTAGCGCGGATCCGCCATCACGTCGTCCGAGCGCACGACCCCCTGCCCCCGGAAGGAGGGCTCGAAGAGGGCTGTCGCGCGCGGCAGGCCGAAGCGCGTGAAGGCTTCCTGCGGCGCGCCGGTGAGTGCCGCGAGACGCCAGACCTCCTCGGGATTGCCTTCGCGGCCGGCGGGCACGCGTTCGAAGAGCGCGCCATAGGCCGCGCCCGCGAGAGTGCTCGCGGCTTCCACCACGGTCTGGACGAGGCGGGCGGAGTCGAGCTCCGAAGCGAGCGCCCGGCCCACTTTGTTCAACGTGTCGAGGCGTGCGGTCTCCTCGCGCAATTCGGCGGTGCGCTCCGCCACGCGCTCCTCGAGCCCGGTGTTCGCCTGCGCAAGATCGGCTCGTGCCGCTTCCACCACGGCGCGCGCCTCGTCCTCGCGCCGCGCTTGGCGAAAGGCTGCGAGGGTCAGCGCCAGAAGCACGAAGAAGGCCGTGAGCTCGACCGGCAGGTAGCTGCTGAGCGCGCGGCGCCAGGCCATG
>QFNI01000137.1 GCA_003240775.1 Mesorhizobium amorphae
CGGCAAGATCGTCGTGCTCGAGCGGCACGACGTCGAGTTCAGATCGAGCCGCGGGGAGGCTTACTCGCCCCCCTCGGTCATCATGCTCAAGCGTTACGCTCCCTCCCCGACGCGTCCCCGGTTCACCCGGATGAACCTTTTCGCCAGGGACGGCTTCCGTTGCCAGTATTGCGGCGAGCGGTTCCGGCCGGACGAGCTGACGTTCGACCACGTGATCCCGCGATCGCGCGGCGGCGGGACCAACTGGGAAAACATCGTCTCCGCCTGCGCCCCGTGCAACACGAGCAAGGGGTCCCGCTCGGACATGCGGCCCCTGCGGCCGCCCCGGGAGCCGACGGCGCGCGAGATGGCGGGCCTCGTCCGGGAACGCGACGTCGCGCGGCTCCACCGGAACGCGCTCGATTACCTCTACTGGAGCGGAACGCTCGAGAGCGACTGAACGGGAAGGGCCCGGCGAGAGATCGCCGGGCCCCTTCCCGTCCCGGACGTCAGCGGATCCCGGCCGCGGCCAGTCGCTCGTTGATCAGCCTGGTGATCACGAACTGGGGGGCGTTCTTCGTCACGGCGCATTCCTGGCGCGCCCGCTCCCCGGCCTCCGCGAAGGAGAACTCGTCCAGCGCCTCGAAGATCGCGCTCGGACGCTCAGCCAGGTCCCGCTTGCGGCGCAGCGCCTCGATGGTCGCGTTGACGTAGGAGCCGACCAGCGTCCCCGGGTTGCCGTCACCGGTCTGGGTCAGGCATTGCAGCGCGGTGATCAGCAGATCCGCCCCGTTCCGGGCGAGCGACCGCTCGAGAACGGACACGGAGGCGGTCTCGCCGACCTCCCACCCTTCCCTCTTGTCGATCACGACCACGTCGGCCGCGTCCAGGACCCGCTGCAGCGCCAGCGCCTCCGGCTCCCCGGCCGCCAGCCGGGCCGCCCAGACGTCGACCGGGCGGACCCGCGTCACGTTCGCGTTGATCGCCGCGAAGGAGCGGGCCGCCTCGGCGAGGTCGCACCCGGCCAGGACGTAGCAGGGCACCTCCGTCAGCCCGATCGTCAGCGCCGCGGTCGCGCGGTGCTGCCCGTCGATGACGTCGTAGGCGCCGGGCTCCGAATCGGACGGCACGACGATCAGCGGCGTGAACCGGGACCAGTCGAAATCGGAGGCGATCCGGCGGACGTTGCGGACGGAGTTCTGGCTGATTCGCCGCTGGTAGCGGTCGTCGACCCGCAGGTCGTCGATCCGCACGGCGAGCATCCGCCCCATCTCACCCGCGGGGGGTCGGAAAGATTTCGGGACGGCGCGCGGATCCGCCGTGATGCGACGCTTCATGATCATCTCCCTTTCTCGGCCATGATGGCACGAAAACCGGACGCGGGCAACGCGTTACGGGATGAAGAACGGAGCTTAAACGTCGCCCGCATCCGTGCTATGATCAGCGGAAGGAAAACGTGAGGAGCCCGTATGAACAGGAATTCCGTCTCCCCGGAGCTGCGCCGTCTCGCGGCGGAGTTCGGCGACGAAGAGTTCGTATTCCTTACCGAATCGAACCGCGTCATCGTCCGCTCCCTGCCGCCGCTGCGCGAGTTCAAGATGGCGATCAGCTGCAAGCCGAAGCCGCGCACCCTGGAGAACCTTCGCGCCCGCATGAGCCCCGACATGACCGACCTCGCTGACGTAACGATTCGCGCCGAAACGACGCCCGGCCGCGACGAGGCCCCGGAGGCGAGCCCGGCAGCCGAACCGCCCCCCGGCCCCGAAACCCGGGCGGATGAGCCGGAAGACGACGCGCCCGGCCAGGGGTCGGGGCCGGGGGAGCCGGCCGCGCCCGTCGACGCCCTCGACGTCCTGGCGCGGCTCGACGAGCGCGCCATCGCGGAGCTGCGGTGCCTCATCCTGAACGGCCCCCCGGACGACTGGCTGGTGATCACGCCGGACATGGTCGGCTCGGCGATCCGGGTTGTCGACGGGGCGCCGAGCCTGGTGCCGAAGCATCTGGCGCTCCTCGCGGGGGCCGCGCCGGGGCTTCCCGGCCCGGAGCCGCGCGCGCACGCGACCCGTCCCCGGCCGCTTCCCAAGCGCGCGGACGCGGTTGCGCGCCGCTTCGGCGTGCGCGGCGCCGTTGACGGGGGAGCGTCCGAGGAGCTGAAGCTGAAGGTCATCGACATCTTCGCGAAGACGGACGAGCCCCTCCGGGTTCGCGACATCTACGCGCTCCTGGACCCGGTCACGAAGGCGCGCTACTCGAGCCTGAGGTCGTTCAGCGGATCGGCGAGCGCCGCGATCCGCGATCTCGAGCGGGTCGAGCTCGTCTTCCGCCTCCCGACGCGGGACGGCCGGGAGGTCATGTGGTCCGCGGTCAGGCCCGAGACGGCCTGACCGCGCCCGTCAGGGCTGAAAACCGTTCGCCAGCGCCTCGCCCAGAAGCGAGGCGTTGCGCCGCGACACGCGATCGGCGATGACGGCGGCGCTGACCTTGTCCCCGGTCTCGCGAGCGATCCGGGGCACGTCGCAGCGGGCGAGCCCGATGTCGCTCAGGATGGCGTCAGGGAGCGACTCCAGATCGCGCCGGCAGGCGCGACGGGCGGAGGCGCCGGCGAGCGCGCCGGCGATCTTGTCGAGAAGATGCATGTGATGTTCCGTTCATGTGCCGCTTCGCGGCGTCTGATCGTCCCATACATGCCGCGCCGCGGCGAAACCAGATCCCGGCGCGCAAACCGGCTCTGCGGCGCGCGCAGGGCCGGGGCTTTTAGCTGTTGACATCAAATGTCACATAAATCATCTTTCGTTCCATAAACGTGAGATGACCCATGACAAACGACCTGATTCGTCTGGCTGAAGCCGCCTCTCTTCTCGGCGTCTCTCGCGTCACGCTGGACCGCTGGCATCACTCCGGCAAATTCCCCGCCGACGTGATGACGCCGGGCGGGGAGCGGCGCTGGTCGCGTTCCCGGATCATGGGCACGCGTCTCGGCGCGGCCGCCGAGACGGCGCCGCCGCCG
>QFNI01000035.1 GCA_003240775.1 Mesorhizobium amorphae
AAGCTGGCGGCGCTGCCGTGTCGAGGCTTGAACGCAGGTGGCAGCCCTCCCTATGGTGGACCATACGGGAAGGGACGCCCGAAACCGTCTATGGGGGAATATGCCAAGCCTTGTCCGCTTTCTGGTGACGCTCGGCGTGCTTGCGGCGATCGGCTATGGCGCAATGGTGGCGCTCGTCACCTTCGTCGAGCCGCGCGAGGGCGACATGACGATCCGCATCCCCGCCGAGCGGCTCCAGCCTCCCGCGCAGTGAGGGCGCGGGCATGAAGGGCTCGGCGCGCATCGAGGCGTTTCTCGAAATGATGAGTGCCGAGCGCGGCGCGAGCCCCAATACGCTTGAAGCCTATCGTCGCGACCTGGAGGACGCGGCCCACACGTTGCAGGGCGATCTCGCGGCCAGCAGCGCCGAGCAGGTGCGCGATTATCTCGACACGGTGGCCGAACGTGGTTATGCGGCGACCACCCAGGCGCGCAAGCTTTCCGCGCTGCGCCAGTTCTTCCGCTTCCTCTACACGGAGGGCCTGCGGGCCGACGATCCCACGGGAACGCTCACCAGCCCCCGCAAGGACCGGCCGCTGCCCAAGACCATGAGCGAGAAGGAGGCGGGGCGCCTGCTCGATCGCGCAGGCCTGGAAGCGCGCGATCCCGGCGAGGCGCCGGGCGGGGACGAGGCGGCGGCCCTCAGGCTCCACGCGCTGGTCGAGCTTCTCTATGCCACGGGCCTGCGCGTGTCAGAGCTCGTCGGGCTGCCAGCCAGCGTCGCGCGGCGCGACGAGCGCTTCTTCGTGGTGCGCGGCAAGGGCAACAAGGAGCGCATGGTGCCGCTCGGCGCGGGCGCGCGGGAAGCCGTCCGCGGCTGGCTCAAGCTGCGCGACAAGAACCCGGCTATGAAGGCAAGCCGCTTCCTGTTTCCGGCGGCTTCCGACACGGGCTTCCTGCCGCGCCAGGTCTTCGCGCGGGAATTGAAGGGGCTCGCGGCGCGCGCGGGCATCGCGAGCGCCAAGGTCTCGCCGCACGTGATCCGCCACGCCTTCGCGAGCCACCTTCTGCAGAATGGGGCCGATCTGCGCGCCGTGCAGCAGCTGCTCGGCCATTCCGACATCTCCACCACCCAGATCTACACCCATGTGCTCGAAGAGCGCCTGGTTCGGCTGGTGAACGACCACCACCCGCTCGCGGGGCCGGGCGAGTAAGGGCAACCCGAAGCGGGCGGAATCAGCGCCGACTTGCCCCGGCACCCTTGGGCCGCTATGTGCTCGGCACTCCGCAGGCGCCTTCGAGCGGCTCTCGGAACCCCCCTCAGCCAAGGCGCGCCGGCCCCGCATGTACAATTACCTCGACTTCGAAAAGCCGCTCGCCGACCTCGAAGCCAAGATCCTCGAACTCAAGAAGCTGTCCGAGAACGGCGGCGCAGTCGATGTTCAAGAAGAGATCGCGCGCCTCGAACGCCGCTCGCGCGACGCGCTGCGCGACGTCTACAAGGCGCTCAATCCCTGGCAGAAGGTGCAGGTGGCGCGCCACCCCGACCGTCCGCATTGCGTGGACTATCTCGCTGCCCTCTTCACCGACTGGACGCCGCTCGCAGGCGACCGCGCCTATGGCGAGGACCACGCGATCCTGGTGGGCTTCGCGCGGTTCCAGGGCCAGGCGGTCGCCGTGATCGGCCAGGAAAAGGGCTCGGACACGGCCTCCCGCCTCAAGCACAATTTCGGCTCGGTGCGGCCCGAGGGCTACCGCAAGGCCGTGCGCGTCATGGAATTGGCCGACCGCTTCGGCGTGCCGGTGATCAGCCTGGTGGACACGGCCGGCGCCTATCCCGGCATCGGCGCCGAGGAGCGCGGTCAGGCGGAAGCCATCGCGCGTTCGACGTCTGCCTGCCTGGCGCTCAAGGTGCCGACGGTGGCCGTCGTGATCGGCGAGGGCGGTTCGGGCGGGGCCATCGCCATCGCCACCGCGAACCGCGTGCTGATGCTCGAACACGCCGTCTATTCCGTGATCTCGCCCGAGGGCGCGGCGTCCATCCTGTGGCGCGACACCACGCGTTCGCGCGATGCGGCCACCTCCATGAAGATCACGGCTTCCGACTTGGCCGAGCTCGGCGTGGTGGACACGGTGATCCCCGAGCCGCTGGGTGGCGCGCATCGCGGGCGCGAAGCCGTGATCGCCTCGACCGGCGAGGAGATCGCGCGCACGCTCACCCAGCTCCAGAGCGGCGGCATCGACTTCCGCGAGGACCGTCGCGAGAAATTCCTGCGGATCGGACGAAGCCTCTGAGCGCCCGCCACAAATTCGCCCGAGGCGCGGGCTTCCTCTCGCTGCGTCGGGTGCGGTAACCTGTCCGCAAGGTTAACGCCTGTAAAGGTGGCGAGCGGCCTGCCGGCCGGTTGTTGGATGGACTGCCCATGCTGATCAAGACCGCTTCCCGCGTCCTGGTGCTCGCCGCGGCTCTCGCGCTCGGCGGCTGCACCGCGGCCGAGATGGAGGACTGGTCCACCACAGGCGGCAAGGAACTCAACAGCAAGATCCTCCTCCGCATGAAGCAGAAGGACATGCGGGCGTCCTCGCCCATCATGGTCCGCATCTTCAAGGAGGAAGGCAAGCTCGAGGTCTGGAAGGCCAAGACCAACGGCCGCTACGACATGATCTCGCAGTACGACATCTGCAAATGGTCGGGCAAGCTGGGCCCGAAATTCGTCGAGGGCGACCGGCAAGCGCCTGAGGGCTTCTATTCGGTGAAGCCGTCGCAGATGAACCCGAATTCGTCCTACCACCTGTCCTTCAACATCGGATACCCGAACGCCTTCGATCGCGTGCACAAGCGCGGCGGCTCGAACCTGATGGTGCATGGCGAGTGCTCGTCCTCGGGCTGCTACTCCATGAACAACAATCAGGTGGAGGAGATTTTCGCGCTGGGCCGCGAGGCCTTCAAGGGCGGGCAGACCGACTTCCAGATCCAGGCCTTTCCCTTCCGCATGACGCCCGAGAACATGGCGCGCTACAAGGACGATCCGAACTACAGCTTCTGGAAGAACCTCAAGGAAGGCTACGACCAGTTCGAAATCACCAAGGTGCCGCCCAAGGTGGATGTGTGCGAGAAGCGCTATGTGTTCAACATGGTGCCCGAGGCGGGACGCTCGTTCTCGCCCGCCGGCGCCTGCCCGGTTGCGGCCCAGCCCGAAGCGCTCCAGACGGCGTTCAAATCCTACCAGACCTCCTATGAGAAGGCGTTCGCCGCCGCTCTCAACACCACGCCCGAGGCTGCGCCCCGCGCCTCGATCGCCGGGCTGCCCGAAGCCAACCTCGTTTCGGAATGGACCAAGAAGCGCTCGCGCGGTGAACGCATCTCGCTCGAGCCGCCTTCCATGGGCCATGACGGCTCGGTCACGGTGACCGAGCGCATGGGCCGCATCGATTCGGAGGCCGGGCGCCGCATGGCGGCCCGCGAAGCGGCAGAAGCCGAGAAGAAGAAACAGCAGGAAGAGAAGCTGCTCGCTCAGGCGGCCGAAAAGGCAGCCAAGGAGGCGGCGAAGCTTGCGGCCGCCCAGCCGACTGTTGCGGAAACTCCGGTGCCGGTTGCAGTTGCGGTCGAGCCCGCACCCGAGACGGCCGCTGTAGAGCCGCCCGCCGACGGAACCGTGGCCAAGCTGCGCAAGCGCTTCGGCAGCCTGCTCGGCGGCTGACGCCTGAGACGATGAGCGAGGCCCTCGTGCTCGACCTGCGCGGCCTGCGCTGCCCCTTGCCCGTGCTCAAGGCACGCAGGCGGATGAAGGGGATGCGCCCCGGCGCGCGACTGGTGATCCTGACGACCGATCCCCTGGCGGGCCTCGACGTGCCCGCCTTTCTAGCCGAAGACGGGCATCGCCTCATCGCAAGGGAGCGCGAGGGGGAAGGGGACCGCTTCGTGGCGGAGCGCGGCGGCTAAGGACAGAACGATTTAGCGCCTGAGCAGGCTCAGCGCCCGCCCATGCCCATGATGGCCAGCGGGTTGTCCTGCAAGGCCGCGCGATCGGGTGCGTCCACCGCGGGCACGCCGCGCATCGCATCCCACAAGGCGCGCACGGCGGTCTCGTCCAGCTTCTGGCCGATCAGCACCAAGCGGCTGCCGCGCGGGCCTTCGGGCCAGACGCGCAGCATGGCCGGCGGATGCATCATGCCGCGCACGCCATGCACCACCATCGGGAAATCCGGGTTCTCGCGCAGTTCCACCACGCCTTTCAGCCGCAGGAGGCGAGGGCCGTGCAGCGAGCGCAGGAGGTCGAGAAAGGCGTCCACCGCCGCATAAGGCAGTGCGCCCTCATGCGTGAGCCCGAAGCTGCCGACATCCGAGTGGGCGTGGTGATGGTGGTGATCGTGATGGTGGTGGTGCCCATCGCAATGGTCGTGCTCGGCGCATGTCTCCGTGCCCAGCCAGCTCGCCGCGTCGGGCGTGTTGGTCAGGCTGTTCACGAGACCGGCCGCGAACACCGAAGGCCCGGCATCCGTCGCATCCGTGGGCGTCACGCGCGGGTTGAGGCGGTGCAGCACGGCTTCGAGCGCTGCGCGCGCCTCGGTGGAAGCGAGGTCGGTCTTGGATATGAGCAGCCGGTCGGCCACCGCCACTTGCGCGCGCGCCTCGTGGTGGTCGTGAAGCGTGGCTTCGCCGTGGAGCGCGTCGACCAGCGTCACCACGCCATCGAAGCGGAAGGCCTCGGCGAGGGCTGCGTGGCCCATCATCAGCTGCATCACGGGGGCGGGGTCGGCGAGGCCGGTGGTCTCGATCACCACGCGGCGCAGCTGAGGGATCGCTCCCTCGGCGGCGCGCGTCGCGAGATCGACCAGCGTGTCCGCGAGTTCGCCCCGCACCGTGCAGCACAGGCAGCCGCCGGCAAGCTCGACAACGCCTTCGCTCGCTTCCGCGACCAGCATGTGGTCGATGCCGATGGCGCCCCACTCGTTGACGATCACCGCGGTGCCCGCCATCGCGGGGTCGGGCAGCAGGCGGTTGAGCAGGGTGGATTTGCCGGCGCCGAGGAAGCCGGTCAGCACCGAGACGGGAATGGGTTGCATCAGCCCGGCTGCCTCACGAGACGGTCGCCGCGCCCCGTGGGCGAGGCCTGGGGCAGGGGTGCGCCCTCGTCCATCTGGTCGCCCTGCGCAAGGGGCTCGCCGCCGGTGGGCGGGGGCAGGTCGGGGCGCCATTCGGGGATCGGCACATCGGCCACCGCATTGCCCTTCTCGTCTTGCATTGCCTTGGGCACGGGGCCTGTTGCGCCGCCCAGGCTGACGGTCTCGATGTGTTGGGCGGGGCCGAGTTCGGCCAGAAGCGAAGGCGGGGGCGCCTGCACCACCGCGCCTTCCTGGGGCGCGTCGGTCGGCTTGGCCGGCTGCGGGCCGTCGGAAGCTGCGGCCGCGTTGTGCGGCGCGCAGACGATCGGGCGCATGTCGGTCGGCTCGCCCTGCTTCTCGCCATAGGGTGCCAGGCCCGCAAGCTGCACCGCGCCCGGCGGGCGGTGGTCGAAGCCTTCCAGCAGCATCTTGGCCGCCTGCTCGGCGCGGGCGGCGGGGTTCTCGGCGCCCAGCACGATGGCCGCCAGCGTGTGCCCGTCGCGCGAGGCCGAACCGACCAGGTTGAAGCCAGAGGCGCAGACGAAGCCCGTCTTCATGCCGTCGGCGCCGGGAAAACGGCCCATCAGCGTGTTGAAGGTCTTCATCATCGTCTTCCCCGACACGATGGCGTCGATGTTGAAGAAGCGCTCATATTGCGGATATTCGGTGCGGATGGCGCGCACGAGCACCGCGAGGTCGCGGGCCGTGGTGTACTGCTCGGGGTCATGCAGCCCGTGCGGGTTGACCCAGTGGCTGCCCGTCATGCCCAGCCGCCTGGCTTCGGCGTTCATGCGCGCTGCGAAGCCCGCCTGGGAGCCGCCGACATTTTCGCCGATGGCCATGGCGATGTCGTTGGCCGACTTCACCATGATGATCTTCAGCGCATTGTCGAGCGTCACCACCGAGCCCGCCGGATAGCCCATCTTGGCCGGCGGGAGGCCTGCCGCGCGGCGCGACACGCGGATCGGCGATTGCAGCGTGAGATCGCCCGCGTCGATGGCGCGGAAGGTGGTGTAGGCCGTCATCAGCTTGGTCAGCGAGGCCGGGTGCCAGCGGCGGAACGCTTCCTGGTGCTGGAGCACCTCGCCGGTCTTGATGTCGAAGAGCAGCGAGGGCTGCGCGCCGGCGGTCGCGGTGAACACGAGCGACGCCAACAAGGCAGTGGACAAAAGCTTGAACCGCATCGGCCTTCCGATCTGCCGCGCGATAGAACGGGCGCGGGCGGGCATTTGTGCCGCAGCAAGCTTGCTCCAACAAGGTGCCAGCCCGCTGCGAACGGCGTTGCGGCGTGCTATGCACGCAGTTTGACGCCAAGATGGCAGGCCGGGATGCGGCTTGAGCCTTTTTGGAAAGATGGAGTTGTCATGCCGATCCTCAACCGCGCCGCCGAACTGCAAGACGAGGTCGCAGGCTGGCGGCGGCATCTGCACGCCAATCCCGAGATCAACTACGCCGTGCACGAGACGGCCGCCTTCGTGGCGGCCAAGCTGCGTGAGTTCGGCTGCGACGAGGTGACCGAGGGCATCGGCCAGACCGGCGTGGTCGGCATCATCCGCGGAAGCCGGGGGGAGGGGACCACCGTCGGCCTGCGCGCCGACATGGACGCGCTGCCCCTCACCGAGACGACCGGCGCGCCCTACGCCTCCACCAAGCCCGGCCGCGCCCACTCCTGCGGCCATGACGGGCACACGGCGATGCTTCTCGGCGCCGCGAAATATCTTGCCGAGACCCGCAATTTCCGCGGCTCGGTCGCCGTCATCTTCCAGCCCGCCGAGGAGGGCGGCGGCGGCGGGCTCGCCATGGTCAAGGACGGCATGATGGAGCGCTGGGGGATCGAGACGGTCTACGGCATGCACAACATGCCCTCGCTGCCGATCGGCGCCTTCGCCATCCGGCCGGGCCCGATCATGGCCTCCACCGCCGAGTTCACGGTGACGGTGAAGGGCCGCGGCGGCCATGCCGCGATGCCGCACACCACGATCGACCCGATCGTCGCGGCGTCCGCCATCGTGTCCGCGCTGCAATCGATCACATCGCGCTCGGCCGATCCGGTGGAAGCGCTGGTGGTGACCGTCACCAAGTTCCACGCGGGCGAGGCCTACAACATCATCCCCGAGACCGCGCAATTCGCCGGCACCGTGCGCACCCTGAAGAAGGAGATGGGCGCGCTCGCCCGCGAGCGCCTCCACGCCATCTGCGAGAGCGTGGCGCAGGCCTATGGCGCGAGCGTCACGATCCACTACGACGCGAACTATCCCGTCACCGTGAACCACGAGCATGAAACGGTCGTCGCAGGCGATGCGGCAGCCGCCGTCGCCGGCGACAAGGCCACCATCCGCAACGTGCAGCCCGTGATGGGCGGCGAGGATTTCTCCTACATGCTGGAAGCCCGCCCCGGAGCCTTCATCTTCATCGGCAACGGTCCGAGTGCTGGCCTCCACAACCCCGCCTACGACTTCAACGACGAAGCGATCCCCCACGGCATCAGCTACTGGGCACGCTTGGCGGAGGATGTGCTGCGGGGGTAAATCATGCCGGGCCGGACTTCGCAGAATCCTCGGGAGACACCGATGAACGTTTCGATCGGAAGCCGTTGGGAAGGCTTCGTGAATGACGTGGTCGGAAGCGGACGCTACGCTTCCGCCTCCGATGTCGTGACTGAAGGGTTGCGGCTCGTGCAGGAGCGTGAAGCGAAGCTCCAAGCCCTGCGTGAGATCCTCCTGCCGCGACTGGAGGACGGTGCGAGCCACAGCTTGGCGGATGTGCGCGATGCGGTGAAAGAACGGCTCGGGGAATGGGAGACGAACCGCGATCCGCAAAGCCGGTGACGCGTCCCGTCTTCACCGATGGCGCCCGCGACGATCTGAGCGAGATCGCCTCTTATGTGGCGGAAGCCAGTGGCAGTGCTCGGACCGCCTTGCGCTTCGTGGACCAATTGATCGAAAAGTGCGTTGAACTGGCGTCCCTGCCCGGCACGATGGGGAGGGCAAGGCCCGAGATCGCGGCGGGCATTCGCAGCACCGCTTTCGGCAACCACGTGATTTTCTTCCGGTATGCGGATGAGGGCTTGGTGATCGTCGGCGTCCTGGAAGGACACCGCGACATTGGGCGCGTGATGGAAGGTCGCGACTAGGCCCTCACCACCGCGTAGCCTCTCCCGGCGCGCTCGCCTCGATCGCCAGCGCGTGCACCCGGCCGGGCGCCAGTTCGCCGTCGAGCACCGTGTTCACCGCGCGGTGGCGTTCCAGCCGGGACTGGCCGGCAAAGGCCTGGGACACGATGCGAACGCGAAAATGTGTCTCGCCCGTGCCGTCGAAATGCGCATGGTGATCGCCGTCCGCGTGGTGGTGGCCGGCGTGCAGATGGCTCTCGTTGAGCACGTCGAGGCGCTCGGGCGAAAACGCCGCGCGCAGCTTCTCCTCGATCCCGTTCTGGATGGTCATGGGGCCTCCCTCCGGTTCCCGGCTGCGAAACAATGCCGCGAACGGCGCGTCCGGGCCGGTAAGGGTGAAAGGGGAGGGAAAGTCAATTCTTGTTTCACCCGATCCTGTCACCATAATCAGGCCCGATGAGCGTCCACTCCAAATACTTCGAGAAGATCCGCGTGCGCCCCCAGGCGCAGGCCGGCGTGCGCGCGGACGGGCCGGTCTGCCAGTGGGATGGCTGCACGGAAGCGGGCACGCACAAGGCGCCCGTGGGCCGCATGAAGGAGGGCGAGTATTTCCGCTTCTGCTTCGACCACGTGCGCGAATACAACAAGGGCTACAACTACTTCACGGGGCTCGCCGACACCGACATCGCGCGCTTCCAGAAGGAAGCGCTGACGGGGCATCGGCCGACCTGGAAGATGGGCACGAGCGGGGGTGCTGCACAAACGCGCGCCTCGGCCGATTTCGCGAGCCGGCGCGCAGCCAACGCCCGGCGCTATCGCGACCCCTTCAACCTGTTCGGCGAAGGTGCCGGCCAGCCGGCGCGCCCCCAGCGCAAGGTGCGCCCGCTCGAGGCCAAGGCGCTGGAAACGCTGGGCCTGGCGGAGAATGCCACTGGTCCGGAGATCAAGGCGCGCTACAAGGAACTTGTGAAGCGCCATCACCCGGACGCCAATGGCGGCGACCGCGGCTCGGAGGAGCGCTTCCGCGACGTGCTTCAGGCCTATCGAGTCTTGAAGCAGGCGGGATTGTGCTAGGCCCTCACGCCCGGTAAACCCGCCCCCGGCTAACCGAGACACGTTCCGGCGGACAGGGCCACCCGGCCCTTGCCGCGCGGGGAGTACCGCATGAACAAGCACGACCGCGACATCGCGAACCTTCCCGACACGACCGCTTCGGTGAAGGACCTTTTCGGCTTCGAATCCAAGATGGTGGTGCCCGCCTATTCGGCGGCCGATTCCCACGTTCCCGACATCGACCCGGATTACCTGTTCGACGAGCCCACCACGCTCGCCATCCTGTCGGGCTTCGCCTTCAACCGCCGCGTGATGGTGTCGGGTTATCACGGCACCGGCAAGTCCACCCATATCGAGCAGGTGGCCGCCCGCCTCAATTGGCCTTGCGTGCGCGTCAATCTCGACAGCCACGTGTCGCGCATCGATCTCGTCGGCAAGGACGCGATCGTGGTCAAGGAAGGCATGCAGGTCACGGAATTCCGCGACGGCATCCTGCCCTGGGCCTACCAGCACAATGTGGCGCTCGTGTTCGACGAGTACGATGCGGGCCGTCCCGACGTGATGTTCGTGATACAGCGCGTTCTGGAAGCCTCGGGCCGGCTGACGCTGCTCGACCAGAGCCGCGTGATCCGCCCGCATCCCGCCTTCCGGCTGTTCGCCACCGCCAACACCGTTGGTCTCGGCGACACCACCGGCCTTTATCACGGCACGCAGCAGATCAACCAGGCGCAGATGGACCGCTGGTCCATCGTCACCACGCTCAACTACCTGCCGCACGACAACGAGGTGGCGATCATCCTCGCCAAGGCCAAGCACTACCGCAACCCCAAGGGCCGCGACATCGTCAACAAGATGGTGCGGGTCGCCGACATGACGCGCTCGGCCTTCGTGAACGGCGATCTTTCCACCGTGATGAGCCCGCGCACCGTGATCACCTGGGCCGAGAATGCCGAGATTTTCGGCCATGTCGGCATGGCCTTCCGCTTGACCTTCCTCAACAAGTGCGACGAGCTGGAGCGGGCCGTGGTGGCCGAGTTCTACCAGCGCGCCTTCGGCGAGGAACTGCCGGAATCGGCCGCAAACGTGGTGCTTGGCTAAGCGGGGCATCATGGCCGGACCCGGCGACAACACGCGGGGCACCAAGCCCAAGACGCAGAATGGCGGCGAGACGCTCAAGCGCGCCGTCACGGTCTGCATGCGCGCCATCGCGGGCGAGCGTGAGCTCGAAGTCGCCTTCTCCAAGGATCGTCCGGCCCTGTCCGGCAACCGCGCGCGGCTGCCCGACCTGCCCAAGAAGGCCACCGCCGCCGATCTCGCGGTGACCCGCGGGCTTTCGGATTCCATGGCGCTCAAGCTCGCGCGGCACGATGCGCGCATCCACAACAAGCTGGCGCCCGAAGGCCGCCAGGCGCGCGCGGTGTTCGATGCGGTCGAGCAGGCGCGTGTGGAAGCCATCGGCGCGCGTGCCATGCAGGGCATTGCCGCCAATCTCGGCTCCATGCTGGAAGACAAGTATGCCAAGGCCAACCTGGTCGACGTGCGCGACCGGGCGGACGCGCCGATGGAGGAGGCGGTGGCTCTTCTCGTGCGCGAGAAGCTGACCGGCGCGCCCATCCCCAAGAGCGCCGAGCGCCTCGTCGGCCTGTGGCGGGAGGAGATCGAGAACAAGGCGGGCCGCGACCTTTCAGGCCTCCTCGACAAGCTCGACAACCAGGACGCCTTCGCCCGCCTCGTGCGCGGCATGCTGTCCTCGATGGACATGGGCGAGGACCTCGGCGACGAGCAGCAGTCAGACGACCAAGACGACGACGAGCAGGAGCCCGAAGGCGAAGAGAACGCCGAAGAAGGCGGCGAGGACGATTCGGGTGCTGAGCAGAGCCAGTCCGAAGAGCCTGATTCGTCTTCCGACGAGGACGAGGCAGGCGAGACCGAAGCGGCTGAAACGGACGCTTCCGAGACCGAAGACGACGATGCCGACGCCGAGACCCCCGGCGAAACCAAGCGGCGCGAGAACCCGTGGGACAACCTGTCCCGCGAGTTCGACTACAAGGTCTTCACCAACACCTTCGACGAGACGATCGGCGCCGACGAACTCTGCGACGAGGAAGAGCTGAACAGGCTCCGCGCCTTCCTGGACAAGCAGCTGGCCAATCTGCAGGGCGTCGTCGGCCGGCTCGCCAACCGCCTCCAGCGGCGGCTGATGGCGCAGCAGAACCGCTCCTGGGACTTCGATCTCGAGGAAGGCACGCTCGACCCCGCCCGCCTCGTGCGCGTGGTGATCGATCCCATGCAGCCCTTGTCGTTCAAGCAGGAGCGCGACACCCAGTTCCGCGACACGGTGGTGACGCTTCTGCTCGACAATTCCGGCTCGATGCGCGGGCGCCCCATCACGGTCGCCGCGACCTGCGCCGACATCCTCGCGCGCACGCTGGAGCGCTGCGGCGTGTCCGTGGAAATCCTGGGCTTCACCACGCGGGCGTGGAAGGGCGGGCAGGCGCGAGAGAAGTGGCTGAAGGACGGCAAGCCCCAGAACCCCGGCCGCCTCAACGATCTCCGCCACATCATCTACAAAAGCGCCGATGCCCCCTGGCGCCGCGCCCGGCGCAATCTCGGCCTGATGATGCGCGAGGGGCTGCTCAAGGAAAACATCGACGGCGAGGCGCTGCTCTGGGCGCACAACCGCCTGATCGCGCGGCCCGAGCAGCGCAAGATCCTGATGATGATCTCGGACGGCGCACCCGTCGACGATTCCACGCTTTCCGTGAACCCCGGCAACTATCTCGAACGCCATCTGCGCGGCGTGATCGAGCTGATCGAGACGCGCTCGCCCGTCGAGCTTCTCGCCATCGGCATCGGCCACGACGTGACGCGCTACTACCGCCGCGCCGTCACCATCGTGGATGCCGAGGAGCTTGCCGGCGCGATGACCGAACAGCTCGCCTCGCTCTTCGGCGAGGAAGGCGCGCGCGAGATGCGGCGGGGCGGCGGCTCGCGCCCGCGTCGCGCCGGATGATCAGAGGCCTTGCGGCCCGCGCGGCATTCGCGGGCCTCTTGTTCTTCGCGGCGCTTTCCACGGCTCGCGCGGAAAGCATCGAGATCCGCTCCCGAACGATCGAGAGCTTCCAGATCGGACGAAGCACGACCCGCTTCGGTGCGCTCGAATTCGTGGGCGGGCTCGAAATGACGAGCCGCGCCCGCACGTTCGGCGCGCTGTCGGGCCTGCGTTTCCTTGATGACGGCACACGCTTCGTGGGCGTGGCGGACACCGGCAATTTCTTTTTCGGCAGCGTCGAACGGGACGGGGAAGGGCGGCCCACCGGCATCGCCGACTTCTCGATGGAGCCGATGCTCGACGCCCGCGGCCGCCCCCATGCCCGCAAGCGTGAGGTGGATGCGGAAGGCATCGCCCTGCGCGGCAATGAGGTGTTCGTCAGCTTCGAGCGCGACCACCGGGTCGAATCCTTCCGCTTGGCGCCGGGCAGGATGGCTGCCCCAACGGGCTCCCTGCCGATCGTAATCCCCTCGCGTGAGCTGCGCCAGAACCAGGGCCTGGAGACTCTGGCCGCGAGCCCGCCCGGTGGGCCGTTGCGCGGCAGTCTGGTTGCAGTCGCGGAAGGCAGCATCGACAAGAGCGGCAACCTTTTCGCCGCGATCCTCGAAGGCCCGAGCAAGGGCATCTTCACGGTGGTGCGCCATCAGCCCTTTTTCGTCACCGACGGCGCGTTCCTGCCCGATGGCGACCTGCTCCTTCTCGAACGCTCCCATGCCTGGGCCTTTGGCGCGGGCATGCGCCTGCGCCGCATTCCCGGCGAGACCATCCGGCCCGGTGCCCTGGTCGACGGTCGCGTGCTGATCGAGACCGACCTCCGCTACCAGATCGACAACATGGAAGCGCTCGACGTCTGGACGCGCGCAGATGGTGCGACGATGGTGTCGATGATGTCCGACGACAACCACTCGATCCTGCAGCGCAACCTCTACCTGGAATTCCGCCTCGTCGAGTGAGCGCGCCTCACTCCGCCCATTCGGGGTCGGTGGTGAAGGCGATGGTCAGCCAGCGGTCGGGGCCTTCGCCGCCGATGGCGTCGCCGATCTCGTCGCGGATCGCGTCCCATTCCTCCAGGCGGCGTGGCGCCTCGCCCAGCGGCACGATGAAGTAGAGCTCGATCTGCCGACCGCGCCCGACGCGGGCGACATAGGCGCGGAATGCCGTGAAGCCGAGGCGCTCGACGGCTTGGCGCGCGACCGCGTCCACATGGGACTTCAGTTCGGACGGCGTCACCAGAAGGAAATCCGCCAGCGCTTGGCGCACGGTGCCGACGGGGAGCGGAATAATCACCAGGCAGACCAGCGCCAGCACAGCCGGGTCGACATAGGGCAGCAGCCAGGCGTGCTCGGTGCCTTGCATCCCGTAGCCGAACACGAAGGCCAGAAGCAGCGCCCCGCTCAGCGCCGCGGACATCATCCAGGCGCGCGCATCGAGCTTCACGAAATCCGAGCCCAGCACGCGGCTCGCGCGCCCGCTGTAGAAGGCCATGCCGAGCGCCACCACCACGACCAGGGCGGCATAGGCGATGCCCTGCTCGAAATCGAGCATCCGCCCACCCGCCAGGATGCTGCCGACCGCGTTGACGAGCGCGTAGATCGCAGCCCCCATCAGGAGCACGCCGTTGAGGCCGAGCACCATGGGCTCGAGATGCCAGAAGCCCATGGTGAAGCGCTCGGCCAGCCGGCTGCGGCGCACGCGGTTTCCGGTCGTGCCCGCGATCAGGTTCGCGACCAGAAGCGCGGCCACCGTCATGGTCGCATCCGCGAGCGAGTAGATGCCGTCGAAGACGATGGCCGAGGAGCCCGAGACCACGCCGAAGAGGATGCCGGCTGCTGCCACGAGGAATGTGACGGCAACCGAAACCCTCAGGACGAACTGCTCGCTCCTCACACGATTCTCCTGGAAATCAAGCGATCACCGGCTGGCGCCAGCGGGCGGCGATCAGGCGATAGGGGATGAGGGCCACGCTCGCGATCATGAGCTTCACGCCGAGATCGCCCAGGGCCCAGGACACCCAGCGCGGCGCTTCCACCGCAAACAGGCCGAGAAGCGGCGAGGCTTCGAGGGCGAACCCGTCATCGGGCCCAAGGAAAGCGAAGGCTGCGGCGAACGCCAGGGTGAAGAACACGGCCGTGTCGAACACGGAGCCCGCGACCGAGGCGAAGATCGGCGCGCGCCACCAGGACGAAAGCCGCCAGCGGTTGAACACCGCGACGTCGAAGAGCTGGCCGCACAGGAAGGCCAGGCCGGACGCCGCCGCGATGCGCGCGAGGCGGAACGATTCGGTCTCGAACCCAATCAATCCCATGCGGAACAGAAGCGGCGGAAACAGCATCGACGACAGGATCGCGATGGCGAAGCCCCACAGCACCACGCGCCGCGCGAAGCCCGGCCCATGACGGCGGTTGGCGAGGTCGGTGATCAAAAAGGCTATCGGATAGGTGAAGGCACCCCAGGTCAGCAAATCCGCCAGCACGAGGCCGCCGACCTGGCCCGACATGGGAAACTGCACGAGGATGTTCGAGGCCACGACGGTGAGCGTCATGGCGAGAACGAAGGGAAAATAGGAAGGCGCGCGAACGGGAGCGTTCATTTTTTTATCCTGGGTAATGGAACCAGCGGTCCAGAAAAGGGAAAGGCCCGGACCGTTTCCGATCCGGGCCCCGAGGCGGTCGTCCCCCGCCTGAATTTATGCGGCTTCGGAAGTGGTCTCTTCGGCCGACTTCTTGGCGATCTGCTTCTTGAGCAGGCGCGCACGGGGAGAAAGCTCGTTGGCGTCGGCCTTGGCCAGGAAGGCGTCGAGGCCACCGCGGTGCTCGACCGAGCGGAGCGCGTTGGCCGAGATGCGCAGGCGCACGTTCTGGTTCAGCGCTTCCGAGATCAGCGTCACGCTGACGAGATTGGGAAGGAAGCGACGACGGGTCTTATTGTTGGCGTGCGACACGTTGTTGCCGGTCATCACGGCCTTGCCGGTCAGCTCACAGGCGCGGGACATGGATTCAAACCTTTTCACAGACAGGGCCAGCTAAGATCGGCGCGCCGGAGCAGCACGCGACGAAAAAGCCTGCGGCCATGGGAATTCGCTTGGTGCCATAGTGGGATTTGCATGGGGCGTCAACCCGAACCGGGCTCCATAGTCCCGCCGGATTGTTCGGAAAGGCTCGGAGCCAATCCAACATCACCGATGGGATAGGCCGCCCCGGTCTCCCCGTCCAGCGCGCGGACACCGTCATGACGCCCAAGCTCGCCCTTGCCTGCCTCGCTCTGCCCCTGCTCGCGGTCCCGGCCTCGGCCGAAAGCTTTCGCAGCGCCTACACCGTTTCCTATCTCGGCATGCCGGTCGCGCGGTCGAGCTTCACCACCACGCTTTCGGGCGACAGCTTCTCGATCGATGGCACGCTGTCGAGCGCGGGCCTGGCCAAGCTCTTCGATTCGACCAAGGGAACGGTGAAGGTGTCCGGCAGCCTCGGGCCCAAGGGCACCCAGACCGACGACTACCGGGTGGATTACCGCTCGGGCGGCAAGGAGAAGCGCACGGTGGTGCGCTTCAAGGGCGGCACCGTCACCCACACCGAGAACGTGCCTCCGCCCAGGCCCCGCGGGGAAGACTGGGTGGCGCTCGGGCCGGATGACCTCAAGGCCGTGTCCGACCCGATCGCCGCCACGATCGTGCGCGCGGGCAGCCTGGACGAGGTGTGCTCGCGCACCATCCGCACCTATGACGGAGAGCTTCGCGCCGACCTCAAGCTCTCCCCCGTCGAGCGCAGCGAATGGAACGGCCAGCCCACCGCGGTCTGCAAGGTCTCGTTCGAGCCCGTCTCGGGCTACCGCTCCACCAAGCGCGCGCTGCGCTTCCTGCGCGACAAGAGCCGCATGTCGATCGAGTTCACGGCACTCGGCGCGACCGGCCTTTACGCGCCCGTGCGCGCTTCGGTCGGCACGGAGATCGGCACGATCCGCATCACGGCGGCCGAACCGGACTGATCGCCCCTTGCCCCATGATTCGGCCCGTGCCACTCCCCGCGCCGGGGTTTCCAGACGGGGGTATTCATGGGCCGCGACACGCTTGTCGGCTTTTCGGCGGTCGCCATGTGGGCGCTGCTCGCGCTGCTCACCGACGCATCGGGCAGCGTGCCGCCCTTCCAGCTTTCTGCCATCACCTTCGCGCTCGGCACGCTCGTGGGTCTCGCCATGCGCGTGGCCGCTCCACCGGCTGCGCAGGCGAGCCCCATTCCGCCGGTCGTCTGGCTGATCGGCATCGGCGGGCTCTTCGGCTACCACGCGCTCTATTTCACCGCGCTGCGCAACGCGCCGGCCGCCGAGGCGAGCCTCATCGCCTATCTCTGGCCGCTTCTGATCGTGGTGGGCTCGGCCCTCATGCCGGGCGAGCGGCTGCGGTGGTTCCACCTGGCCGGTGCCGGCCTGGGCCTTGCGGGCACGGCCCTCTTGATCGCAGGGCGCGGGGAGGGGGTGGCATTCGCCGGGGAGCACGCCTTCGGCTACCTCATGGCCGGCCTTTGCGCGCTCACCTGGTCGGCCTATTCGCTGCTTTCTCGCCGCTTTGCCGAAGTGCCGACCTCGACCGTCACCTGGTTCTGCCTGGCGACGGCCGTGCTTTCGGCACTTTGTCATCTGGTCTGGGAGGAAACCGCGTGGCCGGAGGGGCCGAGCCAGTGGCTGGCCGTGCTGGCACTCGGCCTTCTGCCGGTGGGTGCCGCCTTCTATGCCTGGGATCGGGGCGTGAAGCGCGGCAACATCCAGGTGCTGGGGGCCGCAAGCTATGCCGCGCCGCTGTTGTCCACGCTGGCGTTGATCGCTGCCGGGCGCACCGAGCCCACACCGCGGATCTTGGTAGCCTGCCTGCTGATCACGGCCGGTGCGGTGCTCGCGGCAAAGAGCCTCTTGCTGCGCCGCCGCTAGCTTCGAGGCTCCCGCGAGAAACCTCGAAGCCCGACTCCAGCCTCAGAAATTGTCCTTGCGCTTGCGGATTTCCGCGAACACTTCCGCATCGCTCGCGCCTTCCATCCCCAGCACCGTGCGGATGGCCGCGTCGTCCGCGCGGATGAACGGGTTGGTGGCAAGCTCTTCGCCGATCGTGGTCGGCAGCGTCATCTCGCCATTCGCCCGCTGGCGGTCGATCTTTTCCGCCCGCGCGCGCAGCTCCGCATTGTCGGGGTCGATCGTCAGCGCAAAGCGCGCGTTGGACTGCGTGTATTCGTGGCCGACATAGACCACCGTCTCAGGCGGCAGCTTCTTGAGCTTTTCCAGGCTCTCGAACATCACGTCCGGCCCGCATTCGAGGAGCCGTCCGCAGCCCAGCGCAAACAGCGTGTCGGCGGTGAACGCCACGCCCGACTTGGGCAGAAACAGGCTGATGTGGCCCGCGGTGTGTCCGGGCGTCTCGATCACATGGATCTCGTCGCTGCTGAAGGGGATGATGTCGCCTTCGGCCACCGTCTCGTCGATGCCGGGAATGCGGTCCTTCTCCTTTTCCGGCCCGATGATCGTCAGCTTGTAGCGTTCCTTGAGCGCGAGGTTGCCTTCCACGTGGTCGGCATGGTGATGGGTGATCAGAAGCGCCTTGGGCGTCCAGCCGCGCCGTTCCAGAGCCTCGACGATGGGCTTTTCCTCGGGCGCGTCGATGATCACGGCCTCGCCCGATTCGGGGTCGTAGGCGATCACGCCGTAATTGTCGCTCCGGCAGATGAACTGCTCGATCTCCAGCGCCGCCATGGTCCGCTCCCTCTGATGTTCGGTTGGCGCCGAGATAGGGTGGGAACGGTTCGCTGTCACCCCTTCGCGTTGCCTCCGGAAGGGCGCCCCTGTAGCTTCCGCGCCGATGAGCAACGACATCGTGGCCCTGCGCGCCTTCTACGACACCGTGCTCGGCCGCGTGGCCGAGCGTTCGGTCGCGGCGGCGCTCGAAAAGGTATGGCCGCGCCTGCCCGACGAGCGGCTGGTGGGGCTCGGCTATGCGCTGCCCTGGCTCGACCGCTTCGGCGAGGGCGCCGAGCGCGCGCTGGCGCTGATGCCCGCCCGGCAGGGAGCGGTGCGCTGGCCGCCCGAGGGCCCCTCGCGCACCGCACTCGTGTTCGACGAGGAGTTGCCGTTTCCCGATTCTTCGCTCGACCGCGTGCTCCTGGTGCATGGGCTCGAACATGCGGAAGCGCCCGGCGAGACGCTCAAGGAAATCTGGCGCGTGCTCGCCCCCAACGGCCGGCTGGTGGTGGTGGTGCCCAACCGTCGCGGCATCTGGGCTCGCTTCGAGCACACGCCGTTCGGCACGGGGCGTCCCTTCTCGGGCTCGCAGCTTCACGCACTGCTGCGGGAAGCGAACTTCTCGCCCGGCGCGTCGGCCGAGGCGCTCTTCTTTCCGCCTTCGCATCGCCGCTTCATGCTCAAGCTCCACGCGCTGTGCGAGCGGATCGGGCGCACGGTCTGGCCTATCTTCGCAGGCGTGCTGGTGGTCGAGGCGCAGAAGCGCATCTTCCAGGGGCTGCCGGTCGCCAAGCGCGCTTCGCGGCGCGTGTTCGTGCCGGTGCTCGCGCCGCAAGGCGCCGCGCGAAAGGATGCAGGCGAATGACGCGGCTCGCGCTGCTTGGCTTCGACGCCGACGACACGCTCTGGCAGAACGAGCAGTTCTTCCGGCTCAACGAGACGCGCTTCGCGGAGATGCTCGGCGCGCATGGCGAGCACGACGCGATCACCGCGCGGTTGCTCGACGCCGAGCGGCGAAACCTCGAATTCTACGGCTACGGCATCAAGGGCTTCACCTTGTCGCTGATCGAAACCGCGATCGAGGTGACGCAAGGCCGTGTGGAGGCGTCCGTGATCCACGACATCCTCGAGATGGGCCGCGAGATGCTGCGCCATCCCGTCGAGGCGCTGCCGGGCGCGCGAGAGGCGCTCGAAGCGTTGAGTGAGAGCCACCGGCTGGTGCTCGTCACCAAGGGCGACCTGTTCGACCAGGAGCGCAAACTCGCGGCATCGGGCCTGGGCGATTTCTTCGCGGGCGTCGAGATCGTCAGCGACAAGCGCGCGGACACCTATGCCCGCATCTTCGCCCGTCACGGCGAAGGCGCCGAGCGCGGGCTGATGGTGGGCAATTCGCTCAAATCCGACGTGTTGCCGATGATCGCAGCCGGCGGCTGGGGCGTCCACGTGCCCCATCCCCTCACTTGGGTTCTGGAACACGCCGAAGCGCCCGAAGACCACCCGCGCTTCCGGGTGATCGAGGGACTGGCCGAACTGCCGGCCCTGGTGGCCGCGATCGAGGGGGAGGGGCTGCCAGTCGATCCGACGCTCGGGTGAGGTCGTGCGTGCTTCGAGGCCCACTCTGTGGGCACCTCAGCATGAGGAAAGCGGGATGCCTAACATGGCCGTTTGGCCTGATGCCCACCTCCCTCATGCTGAGGTGCCCGCTAGAGCGGGCCTCGAAGCACGCACCCACCGTCCAACCCCACCTTTATCGCCGCAGCACGAACACCGCCTGTTGGCCGAACAGGTTCCAGAACCACCACGGCATCGAAAGCCCGATCTTTTGGCCGGCATCGTCGAGCGCTGCGGCGCTTTCTACCGTCGCCCCCAGCTCGCGGCACAGGTTCACGAAGTCGCGCACCGTGCAGAAATGGATGTTGGGCGTGTCGTACCAGGAGTAAGGCAGATCGCGCGTCACGGGCATCCGCCCGCGCAGAAGCAGCGAGAACCGCACGCGCCAGTGGCCGAAATTCGGAAACGACACCACGGCCCGCTCGCCGATGCGCAGGAGATGTTCGAGCACCGCGCGCGGGTCGCGCGTCGCCTGAATCGTCTGGCTCAGCACCACCACGTCGAAGGACTTGTCGGGATAGAAGACCAGATCGCGGTCGGCGTCGCCCTGGATCACGGACAGCCCGCGCGCCACGCATTCGTTGACGCCGCGCTGGGATATCTCCATGCCGCGCCCGTCCACGTTGCGCTCGCGGGCGAGCTGCTCGAGCAATGCGCCATCGCCGCAGCCCACGTCGAGCACACGCGAGCCCGGCGCGATGAAGCCTGCGATCACGTCGAGATCGACGCGGGGTTCAGAGTTCACGCTCATGCCGGCAGCCCCCGTGCATGGGCCGCGGAATGGATGAAGCCGCGCAGCGCCGCAAACATTTCCGGCTCGTCCAGCAGGAACGCGTCGTGGCCCCGGTCGGTCTCGATCTCCACAAAGGAGACTGACGCGCCGGCCGCGTTCAGCGCATGCACGATGCCGCGGCTTTCGGATGTCGGAAACAGCCAGTCGCTCGTGAAGGAGACGAGGCAGAAGCGCGTCTTCGTGCCCCGGAACGCCGCGGCCAGCTTGCCGCCGTGATCAGCGGCGAGGTCGAAATAGTCCATGGCGCGCGTCATGTAGAGATAGGAATTGGCGTCGAAGCGGTCCACGAAGGTCATGCCTTGGTGGCGCAGGTAGCTCTCGATCTGGAAGTCCGCGTCGAAGCCGAAGGTCAGCGCCTCGCGGTCTTGGAGGTTGCGGCCGAACTTGCGGTGCAGCGCGGGCTCGGAGAGATAGGTGATGTGGGCCGCCATGCGGGCCACGGCCAGGCCCTTGCTCGGCCGCACGCCCGCTTCGATGTAGCGCCCGCCGCGCCAGTCGGGGTCGGCCATCACGGCCTGACGGCCGACCTCGTGGAAGGCGATGTTCTGCGAGGAGTGGCGCGCACCCGTCGCGATCGGCAGCGCACAGAACACGCGCTCCGGATAGGACGCCGCCCATTCGAGCACCTGCATCCCGCCCATCGAGCCGCCGACCACGGAAAACAGCTGGTCGATGCCGAAATGATCCACCAGCATCGCCTGTGCGCGGACCATGTCGCGGATCGTGATCACCGGCAGGTCGAGGCCGTAGGGTTTTGCCGTGGCCGGATTGGTGGAGGCCGGCCCCGTCGAGCCCAGGCAGCCGCCGACCACGTTGGAGCAGATCACGAAGAAGCGGTCGGTGTCGATGATGCGGCCGGGCCCGATCAGGACGTCCCACCAGCCGGCCCGGCCCGTCACCGGGTTTCGGCTCGCCACATGCTGGTCGCCCGTCAGCGCGTGGCAGACGAGCACCGCGTTCGACTTCTCCGCATTGAGCGCGCCATAGGTCTGGTAGGCGATCTGGAAGGGCGCGAGCAGGCTGCCTGCTTCAAGCCGCAGCGGCTGGTCGAGCCCGAAACGCAGCACCGGGCCCGAAGGTTGGTCCGCCTCGTTGGTGCGCGGGGGTGTTGCCGGTTCCGTCATCCCTGGGCCTCAAGCCGGCACAAAAAAACCGGCGCTGCGAACAGGCCGGTTGCGAAAAACACGCGCGCGGCCCTTTAGCGAGTTGTTTAACGTGGCTGCAAGCCGACCGGCCAAATCACCACGGGTGTTCCCGCTGCTTCTATGCCCGGCTCGCGCCGGCGTCAATCCGAGGCCCCCCGCGCCTCGACTTCCCCCCATGTGCCCTGTAGAGGCGTGCCGTCCTTGATTTCGCTCCGTGACGCCATGCCTTTTTCCTCCACTCGCCCCGTTCCCCGCCCAGGCGTGCTCGACATCGCAGCCTATGTGCCGGGCCGGCACGGCGCGCCGGGCGTGGAGCGCGTGTTCAAGCTTTCCTCCAATGAGACCCCGCTCGGGCCCTCGCCGCGTGTGGCCGAAGCGCTCGCGGGCGTCCAAGGCAAGCTCGAACTCTATCCCGACGGCTCGGCAGCCAAGCTCCGCCATGCCATCGCCGCCGAGCACGGCGTCAACCCCGACAACATCATCTGCGGCAACGGCTCGGACGATCTCCTGGCGCTGCTCACGCAATGCTATCTGGGGCCGGGCGACGAAGGCATCGCGACCGAGCACGGCTTCCTGCTTTACCGCATCCTGATCCAGGCTTCCGGCGGGACGCCCGTGATCGTGCGGGAAAAGGACCTGCGCACGGATGTGGATGCGATCCTCGCCGCGGTCACGGAGCGCACCAGGATCGTGTTCCTGGCCAACCCCAACAACCCCACGGGCACCTATCTGCCTTTCGAGGAGGTGCGTCGCCTGCAGGCGGGGCTGCCCTCCACCACCTTGCTCGTGCTCGACGGGGCCTACGCGGAATATGTGCGCCGCAACGACTACGAGGCGGGCATCGCGCTCGTTTCGGGTTCCGAGAACGTCGTGATGACGCGCACCTTCTCCAAGATCTACGGCCTGGCCGCGCTGCGCATCGGCTGGCTCTACGGTCCCGCCCATGTGGTGGATGCCGTCAACCGCGTGCGCGGGCCCTTCAACGTGAACGCGCTGGCCATCGAGGCGGGTGCGGCTGCGATCCGTGATCGCGCCCACCGCGAGGCGGCCGTCGCGCACAATGCGCAGTGGCTGGAATGGCTGACGGATGCCATCACCGCGCTCGGCCTCGAGGTCACGCCGAGCGTCGGCAACTTCATCCTGATCCACTTTCCCCCAAACGGCTCCCGGAATGCGGCGGCGGCCGACGAGTGGCTCGCTGCCCGCGGCTTCGTGCTGCGCGCGGTGGCGAGCTACGGCCTGCCGAACGCCCTGCGCATGACGGTAGGCTCGGAAGAGGCCAACCGCGGCGTGGTGGACGCGCTCCAAGCTTTCATGAGGCAGCCATGAGCGAGCCGATCTTTCCGACCCTCGCGCTGATCGGCATCGGGCTGATCGGCTCCTCCATCGCGCGCGGTGCGCGCGAGAAGGGCTTGGCCGGCCGCATCGTCATCTCCACGCGGAGCCCGGCGACGCTCAAGCGCGCCGAGGAGCTCGGGCTGGGCGACGCCTATGTGCTCGATCCCGCCGAAGCCGTGCGCGACGCCGATCTCGTGATCGTATCGGTGCCCGTGGGCGCGTCGGGTGCCGTCGCGCGCGCCATGGCACCGGGGCTGAAGCCGGGTGCCATCGTGTCCGATGTCGGCTCCACCAAGGCGTCCGTGATCCGCCAGATGGCGCCCGAACTGCCGGCGGGCGTGCATTTCATTCCCGGCCACCCCATCGCGGGCACGGAAGAATCGGGCCCCGATGCGGGCTTCGCCGACCTCTTCGAGAACCGCTGGTGCATCTTCACGCCGCTGCCCGACACCGACCCCCAGGCGCTCGACCGCCTCGGCCAGTTCTGGAAGGCGCTCGGCGCCAACATCGACACGATGGACCCCGAGCACCACGACAAGGTGCTGGCCATCGTGTCCCACCTCCCGCACATCATCGCCTACAACATCGTAGGCACGGCCGACGACCTCCAGGCGGTCACCAAGTCGGAGGTGATCAAGTATTCCGCTTCGGGCTTCCGCGATTTCACGCGTCTCGCCGCATCCGACCCCACGATGTGGCGCGACATCTGCCTCGCCAACAAGGAGGCCGTGCTCGAAATGCTCGCGCGCTTTTCCGAGGACCTAGCCTTCTTGCAGCGCGCCATCCGCTGGGGCGACGGCGACAAGCTGTTCGACCTCTTCACCCGCACCCGCGAGGTGCGCCGCTCGATCATCGAAGCGGGCCAGGAAGTGGATGCGGCCGATTTCGGCCGCCAAGTGGTGGCGCACCCCGAAAAGGGGTGAGGCGCCCCATCACCGAAGCGGCGGGATCTCGCCCAACTGGAAGAACAGGATCGACGCGCGTCCCTTGGACACCGTGAGCGGCACGTTCGACACCTCGCCGATCGAGCCCAATGTGGAGACGATGCGCTCGGATGCTTCGGGTGCCGCCTGACGCACGTAATCGGCGATCCTGCCGGTGTTCTGGAGGCTGATCGAGAAGCGCCCGTCGAGAAGGCCGTTCTCGTCCACCGAGAACGGGCCCTTGACGGTGAGCCCTGCGTCCACGCCGTCGCCGAGCTGCAGCGAGCGCAACTCGCCCGAGCGCCCGCGAAGCGACCCATCGAACCCTGCGGCAGCACCCGTCACCACCGCGTCCAGGCTGCCGCTCAGGGCAGGCAGCGTCCGGCCGTCCGCGATTTCGGGCGCGAGCGCAAGTGCCGTGAAGTTCGCGGCCACGTCGAGGTTCGCGCCGTTCACGCGCGAATGGGCTTGTGCGTCGTCGGCAGAGAGAAGCGGGCCGGCAGGGCCGGAAACCGCGAGCTTGCGCGCTTCGGCCGAAAAGCGGGTGGGGATCGGCGTCGCGATCCGGCTCGAGGCCTTGAAGAGTTCCCAGTTCATGTCGAGCGCGGGCAGGCCGGGAAGGGCGAGTGTCGCCGGCCCGTCCAACTCGCCCACCACGAAGCGGGGATCGTAGACCTGGGCCGCCGAGCGGAAGGCGCCGGCAGTCGCCGTGATCCCGTCGCGCCCATAGCCCGTGCGGTCGCAGAAGAGCCCCATGCGAAAGGGGAAGCCCTCGGCGCGCAGGTTCTCGCACTCGGCGCCCGAGTTCGACACCGCCGTGCGGGCTTCGCGCTCCAGCCGGTCAGCCAGAAAGAACCAGCCGCCCGTGTAGAGCGCGATCGCCACCACCACGAAGACCCCGAGCCAGATCATGCGGCGGGCATAGGAGGGACGTTGGTCGCGGGGGTGGAATTCGGTCATGGCAGTCCTCGAGCAGGCGGCGGGTGGACAAGTGCCGCCCGTCCTCCGATACGGAAGGCCAAATGGGCGATTTTTGGGTCTTTGGCTACGGCTCGCTGATGTGGCGGCCGGGTTTTGTGCATGAGGCGGCGGTGCGCGCCCGCGTGAGCGGCTTCCGGCGCGCGCTTTGCGTGCGCTCGCGCTGGCATCGCGGCACGCCCGAGCGCGAAGGGCTGGTGCTCGGCCTCGACCGTGGCGGCGCCTGCGTCGGCGTGGCTTTTCGCGTGGCGAATGACGAACGCGAGGGCGTGGTGGCCTATCTGCGAGAGCGCGAACTCGTCACCAACGTCTATCTCGAACGCACCGTGCCTGTCCGCCTGGCGACCGGCGAAAGCGTTTCGGCGCTGACCTACGTCGTGGACCGAACCCATCCCCAATATGCCGGGCAGCTCGACCCGGCGGAGGCCGCCGCCACCGTGCGCAGCGCGGTCGGGCATTCGGGCGCCAATCCCGACTACGTACTGAGCGCGGTCGCCCATCTCGCAGCGCTCGGCATCCGCGATCGCTGGCTGGAAGAGGTCGCGGACCGCCTCAACCGCGCGCCCGAAGCTCGTCTAGGCGCTTGAGCGCGCTCGGCGGGAAAGGCGGCGGATCGGGGCTCTCGGCCACTTCGATCAGGGCCTGATCGCAGGCCGCTTCCGTTTCCGCAACCAGGCGGCGCATGAATTCCTCCTTGGGGAGGCCTGCGGGGATCGGCGGCAGGAAGCGGGCGCGGATCGTGCCGGGATGGCGCAGGAACTTGCGGCGTGGCCAGAACAGCCCGGCCTGGTGGGCCACGGGCACCACGGGAAGCTGCAACTGGCCGTAGAGTTCCGCGATGCCCCATTTGTAGGCAGGCTCTTCGCCGGGCGCGCGGCGGGTGCCTTCGGGATAGATCAGCAGCTGGCGGCCGACGCGCATCTCCTCGCGCGTGCGGATCGCCGCATCGCGCAGCGCGCTGCCGCGCTTGGCGCGGTTGATCGGCACCATCCGCATCTTCATCACGTACCAGCCGAAAACCGGAATCCAGGTCAGCTCGCGCTTGAGGATGATGAGGGCGTCGGGAATGTGGGGCAGGGGCGCCAGCACGTCCCAGAAGGACTGGTGCTTGGACGCGACGATGTAGGAGCCCTGCGGCAGGTTCTCCTGGCCTTCCACCACGCTTTTCGCGCCTGCCACATGCTCCAGGAGCCACAGGCTCGAGCGCGCCCAGAACTTCGGCACGAACCACGCCGCCTTGCGCGGGGCGAGGAAGTAGAAGGGCGACCACAGGATCATCTGCACGATGAGGCTGAGGTAGAAGAGGGCGTTGAAGAGAAGGGAGCGGAGCGCGAGCATCGGAGCCGGCCTCTGCCATGGGACGGGCGGGAAGGGAAGGGTGGTCGGTGCTACTGGATCTGACGCCCGTCCCCGCCGGCATCCACCATCTCGGTGCCTGTCGCGTGGTGCGTGGCGACGGGCAGCATGCCGCGGGCGAGGGCCGCCACGAACTTCGCGTATTCGGTGAACATCACGCGGAAGGCGCGCGGCTCGCTCAGCACACGGCCGAGATCGAGCTTGGTGTTCACCACGGGATAGGGCCGCAACTCCGCGCCGTCGCCGATCAGCCGCCCGAGCTCCAGCAGCGAGCGGGGCATGTGGTAGTTGTTGGTGACGAGGATCACGGAGCGGTAATTGTGGCTGTCCACCCAGAGCGCGCTTTGTTCGGCGTTGCCCACCGTGTCCAATGCGGCGTAGTCGATGTCCACGCAGCACGAGAAGAGGTCGCGCGCGTTGCCGGTTGCGGCACTCAAGGCGGCAGGCCCCGAGCGGGGGTGCACGCCGCTGATCAGGAGCCGCTCGCCCTTGCCGGCCTTGAGGAGGTCGAGTGCCGCATCGACGCGCGCTTGGCCGCCGGTCAGCACGATGATGGCGTCCGCGCGCGGCAGGTCGCCGGGCGTCGAGAGGCTGACCACATAGGCCGAAAACGCCGCGAAGCCCGCGGCCACCGCGACCGCGAGCCCGGCCCCTCCGAACAGCGCGAGCTTGAGGCCCGCGAAGCGCCCGCGCCGCCGGTCGGGCGCGGCTTGCACCGGAAGGGGGGCGGGCGAAGCGGTCATGCTGTCAACAACATATCGCGGGGGCAGGGGTAGGCAAATGTCCGGCTCATTCGTCGGGCCTCGCCATGTCGATGTCTGCCAGGAATGCGACAACGGTAAGGTGCGAGGTGACGGCGGCGATGAGCGCCACCACCGTCATGATCAGCGCGACACCCGCATAGCCGGCGACACCGATCTGGAAATGGCCGAACAGCGCGGTCGCTTGGTCGGCACCCGGCGTCGCCAGGTTCACGCCCATCCAGAACGAGAACATCAGGAAGGCCGCGATCGCCAGCACGCCGCCGATGGCAGCCCCCTTCAAGCCGATCATCAAAAAGTGCTGGCGGAACTCGCCCGCGATGAAGCGCGCCTCAGCACCCACGAAATGCAGCACTTCGATCACGTGGCCGGCACCCGTCATCGCGCCGCGTGTCGCGAAGCAGACAGCGAGCGCGGTGGCGGCGAGCATCAGCGACAGAATGCCGAGGCCCGCCCAGACTGTCGTCTGCGCCATGGCGACGAGCCGGTCGACCCAGGTGCGGTGGTCGTCGAGCCGCGCGCCCAGCCCGTCGCGGTCGAGGCTCGCGCGCAGGCTCGCGAAATCGGGTGGGTTGTCGCGGTCGACGGTCACGATCACAAGGCGCGGCACGGGCAGGGCGTCGATGTCGAGATTGCCGCCGAGCCAGGGTTCGAGCAGGCGCGCGGTGGCCGCGCGATCGACGATGCGCGCGCCCGTGACGCCGGGAAGAGCCCGCGCGGTCTCGGCCGTGCGGGCGAGTGCCGCCTCGATGTCTTGGCCTTCCACGGGAAGCAGCTCAACCGTCGCCTCTCGCGCGATCTGGCTCTGCCAGACGGATGCGGTGTCGCGCACCAGCGTGACTGCACCCAGCGTGAGAGACGACAAAAATGTCATGATGGCGATCACGGCCATCAGCGCGCTGCCGCCGATCCGGGCCGCCGGCACGATGCCCGTCGGCGCGCGGTTGGCGCGCGGCAGCGCCTGCGCTTGCGCGGGAACGGCGGCGTCAGTCATGGACGTCGAGCCTTCCGTTGGCCAGCACCATGCGCCGCGCGTCGACCTGCTCCATCAAAGCGAGGTCGTGGGTCGCGATCACGACGGCCGTGCCCAGACGGTTCATCTCGATGAAGAGGCGCAGCAGGCGGCGGGCGAGCGGCGGGTCCACATTGCCGGTGGGCTCGTCGGCCAGAAGAACCTCGGGCTGTTCGATCAGCGCGCGCGCGATCGCCACGCGCTGCTTCTCACCGCCCGAGAGAACGGGCGGTGGGGCGTGCATCCGCTCGCCCAGGCCGACCCATTTCAGAAGTTCCGCCACGTCCGAGCGATAGCTCGCCTCCTCGCGCCCGCGCACCCGGAGCGGCAGGGCCACGTTCTCGAAGGTGGTCATGTGGTCGAGCAGGCGGAAATCCTGGAACACCACGCCGATGCGGCGGCGGAAGGCCGGAAGCTCGGCGCGTGCCAGGCTCAGCCGGTCGCGCCCGAAGATCGAGACGAGGCCGCGCGTGGGCTTGAGCGACAGAAACAGCAGCCGCAGCAGCGTGGTCTTGCCCGCGCCCGACGGGCCGCTCAAGAACTGGAAGGAGCGGGCGGGGATGTCGAAGGAGACGTCGCGCAACACTTCGGGGCCCATCCCGTAGCGCATTCCCACATTTTCGAATCGGATCACGGATTGGCCTCGCCTAACAACCGCCTGCCCCGGCCCCTTGCGAAAGACCATGCGGTGACATGGTTAACGCCCGCTTAAAACCTCGGCCGAAAGGCAGCATTAACCAAGCTGGCTTACCCCTGGTTGACCATGACGCCGCCTGCACCTTTCCCCATCACCCGACAAGCCAGTCGCTCGCGCGTCAGCGATCGGGTGATCGACGCGGATTTCGTGGTCATTCCGCAGCCTCCCGCCGTGCCGCAGAAGCCGCGGCCGGCCGTTCCCGCGAGCGTGGCGTCACCCGCCCGAAGCGAGCGCGCTGGGCCGGGCTTCTGGCTGGCGGGCGTGCTGGTGGCCATCCTCGCCTTTCTCGCCGCCGGCGGGCACAGCCTTTGGACTGCAGCCACCGGCGACCACACCTCCCAGATGCGCGGCTCGTTCGCGCTCCGCACGCTCGATGTGCGCGCAGGCGATGGAGGGCGGCCTGGCGTCGTCGCCATCGAAGCGCAGGTGCGCAACGCGTCGGACACCGCGCATGCCATGCCGCTTCTTGCCATTCGCCTCGTCACGGGCGATGGCAGGCGCCTCGACCATCCGCTGCCGCGCCGCAACGCGGTTCTGGCGCCCGGCGCATCCGAGCGCTTCGCGACCAGGATTGCGGTGCCCGAAGGCAGCTTCGTTTCGGCCCAGGCCGTTTTCGTGGACTGAAAGGAAAAGCCCATGCCAACCGTGCGCGGCAAGGAAATCGAAGTTCTGTTCTCGGCCTCCACGATCGCGCGGCGCAATCTGGAGCTTGCCAAGGACATCGCGTCCCGCGCGCCCGAGGACCTCCTGGTGATCTCGATCCTCAAGGGTTCCTTCGTCTTCGCCGCCGATCTGATCCGCGCGCTGCACGATGTGGGCGTGGCGCCCGAGGTCGAGTTCATCTTCATCTCGTCCTATGGCGCGGGCACCACGAGCGGGGAGGTGCGCGTGCTGCGCGACATCGACAACGACGTTTCGGGCCGCGACGTGCTTCTGGTCGACGACATCCTGGAATCGGGAAAGACGCTCCAGTTCACGCGCCGCCTGATGATGGAGCGCGGCGCAAAGAGCTGCTCCATCGCGGTGCTCCTGGACAAGCGCATGCGCCGGCAGACCGATCTCGAGGCCGACCATGTGGGCTTCGACTGCCCCGACCATTTCGTGGTCGGCTACGGCATGGATGTCGCCCATGCCTTCCGCGAGCTGCCGTTCGTGGGCGTCGTCAAGGAGTAGAACGGGGATCGCTTCAACCTTCCGCAGCGCCCATACCCCTTCTTAAATCTTCATCCCTACATCTCGTCGTCCGATCTCAGGCATCAGGCAGGCGAGGAACGGGTGCGCTTTTCCGCGGCAGGCACGGCCGAACGCATTCTTCCCGCGGGCCTCGGCCGGCGGGCGCGGCCGGTGCTGGGAAAGGTCGACGCCATCCTCTTCGCTTCCGACGAGCGCGGGCAGGCCGGGCGCATGTCGCTGATCGCTTTTGCGATCCGCATCCTGTCCGCCGTGATCGGCTTCGTGTCCCAGGTGCTCATGGCGCGCTGGATGGGCACGTTCGACTACGGCATCTTCGTGCTGGTCTGGCTGGTGGTGGTGATCGCGGGCAGCCTGTCCTGCCTCGGCTTTCACACATCCGTCGTGCGCTTCGTGCCCGAATACCGCGAGCGCAACATGCTGGCCGAGCTGCGCGGCATCGTGGCGACCAGCCGCGTCTTCGTGCTTGTCGCCTCATCCGTGCTCACGGCTCTCGGCCTGCTCGTCTTCTGGCTTTTCAGGGATCGCGTCGCGCCCTTCTACGTCGCGCCCTTCATGCTCGGCTTCCTGTGCCTGCCCATGGTCGCTCTGGGGGATACGATGCAGGGCCTCGCGCGCTCGCGGTCCTGGGCCATCGCCGCACTCGCGCCCACCTTCATCCTTCGGCCCGTGCTGATCCTGGTGGTGATGGCCGCGGCCGTCGGCCTCGGCTACCCGCCGAATGCGGAGGTCGCCGTGATCTCCGCCCTGATCGCCACCTACCTGACCACCATCGGCCAGGTCGTCGTCATCTCCGGTTGGATGTCGCGCGAGATGGTGCCCGGTCCGTCGCGCGTCCTGCTTCGCCACTGGCTCGTGGTGTCGCTGCCGATCTTCTTGTCGGAAAGCTTCTTCTTTCTGCTGACCAACGCCGACGTGCTGATGGTGGGCGTCTACATGCAGCCCGACGATGTCGGCGTCTATTTCGCCACGGTGAAGACGCTCGCGCTCGTTCATTTCGTCTACTTCGCGGTGAAGGCGGGTGCGGCCCAGCGCTATGCGCAGTTCACCCACGGCAACCCCGAGGGCCTTGCAGCCTTCGCGCGGGAGACCGTGTCCTGGACATTCTGGCCCTCGCTCCTGATGTCGCTCGCCGTGCTTCTCGCGGGCGAGCCGCTGCTGGCTCTGTTCGGGCCGGAATTCGTGTCGGGCTACTGGCTGCTCTTTCCGCTGCTCGCAGGCGTGATCATGCGCGCTGCCATCGGCCCGGCCGAGGCGCTTTTGACCATGAGCGGGCACCAGAACGCGTGTGCGGCGGTGTTTGCGGCAACGCTCGTCTTCAACATCGCACTGTCGGTGGTGCTGATCCCGCACTTCGGCCTGTGGGGCGCGGCGATCGCCACCGCGCTTTCCATCCTCTTCGAAGCCATCGGGCTCGCCTGGACCGTGTGGCGCAAGCATGGGTTCGTGATGTTCGTGTTCGCTCCGCGCCGGTCCTGATCATGGCAGCCATCCCCATCCTGGAAGAATCGAGCGCCAGCCAGTCGGGGCCGCTGATCGCGGGCCTCGCCGGCTGGCGCGGCGAGGGCGCCCCGCTCGAAGCGCTGCCCGAGGAAGTCCGTGCCGAAGCGCGCCCCGAGCGCAGGCTCGCCATCTATGGCGCGAGTGCCGGCTTCGAACTCGTGGACGAACTCGACTTTCTTGCAGCCCGCACCATCGAGCCCAACCTCTTCTTCCACCCGCGCTTTCTCGCGCCCGCCATGCCGCGGCTGGAAGACCGCGAGGTGCGGCTCGCCGTGATCCGCGACGGCGGCGAGAACCGCTCGCGCCTGCGCCTGCTCGTGCCCTTTTCCGTGGAGAAGCCCGCGATCCCCTTCGGCGTGCCGGTGCTGCGCACCTGGGCCAATCCGTTCGGACCCCTCGGCACGCCGCTGGTGGACAGCGACGATCCCGCAGGCGTGGTCGAGGATTTCTTCGCCATGCTCGCCCGGCCGCATCTCGAATTGCCGGAGGTTTTCGTGCTGCCAGACGTTCGGCTCGACGGGCCGTTCGCCAAGCTGCTGGGCGAAATCAGCGCCGCGCGCCGCCTGCCGCTGCTCACGGTCGGCCGCGTCGAGCGCCCGCTGCTCGCAAGCGATGCCGCGCCCGACGACTACCTGCGCAACGCGTTGCGCGCGCACCACTTCCGCGAGTTCCGCCGCCTCAAGCGCCGGCTCGAAACAGGCGGGGCGGTGGAGCATGTCGTCTTGACGGACGCCGAGGGCGTGCGGTTGGGCACCGAAGCCTTTCTCGCGCTCGAGGCGAAGGGCTGGAAGGGCCGCGCGCGCACTGCGATGGCGGTGGACCGCTTCCGCGCGGCCTTCGCGCGCGAGGCCATCAACGCCCTGGCCGAAAAGGGCATGGCGCGGGTGCATCTCCTGACGCTCGCCGGCAACCCGATCGCTGCCCTCATCGTCTTCCTGGAGCGCGGCATCGCCTACACTTGGAAGACCGCCTATGACGAGGCCTATGCGGCGTTTTCGCCGGGCACGCTCCTGATGATCGAGACGACGCGCACGCACCTTGCGGGCACCGACATCCACGAGACCGATTCCTGCGCCGTTCCAGACCATCCCGTGCTCAGCCGGTTGTGGAGCGAACGCATGCCGATCGGCACGCTGGTTGTCGGCCTTCAGCCCGGCAGCGACCGCACAGTGGCGCAAGCCGCCAAGCAGGTACGCATGCTGCGCGAGACCCGCAACGCCATGCGGATCTGGCGCAACCGCGTCAAAAGCCTGCTGCGCCGGGAGTAGCTTCTTCCTTCGCCAGATCGCGGAAGATGCGGCGGATCACCTTGCCCGAGGTTGTCAGCGGCACCTCGTCAACGAACGCCACCTCGCGCGGATATTCGTGCGCCGACAAGCGATGGCGCACGAAGCGGCTCAGCTCGTCTGCCAGGGCATCGCTCGGAGCGACACCCTCGCGCAGCACCACATAGGCCTTCACGATCTCGGTGCGCACGGGATCGGGCTTGCCGACCGCGGCCGCGATCCGCACCGCGGGGTGGGTGCCCAGGCAATCCTCGATCTCCGAAGGGCCGATGCGGAAGCCGCTCGACGTGATGATGTCGTCGTCGCGGCCGGCGAAGTGGAAGTAGCCGGCCTCGTCCACATGGGCCACGTCGCCCGTGAGGAACCAGTCGCCCTGGAACTTGGCGCGCGTCGCCGCCTCGTCTTCCCAGTAGCGCAGGAACATCACGGGGTCCGGCGCGCGGATGGCGATGGTGCCGCTTTCGCCGGGGGGCAGGGGGGTGCCGGCCCCGTCCACAACGGCTACCTCATGCCCCGGCGTGGGCTTGCCGGTGGCGCCGGCGCGCGAAACGCCGAGCGCGGCACAGGAGCCGAGCACGAGGTTGCACTCGGTCTGCCCAAAGGCCTCGTTGACGGAAAGGCCGAACGCCTCTTCCGCCCATTCGAACGTGTCGCGTCCGAGCGCCTCGCCGGCCGAGCCGATCGTGCGCAGGGAAAGGGAGAAACGACGCGGGTCGGTGCCGCTTGCGCGCATCAGGCGCAGGGCGGTCGGCGGCACGAAGGCGTTGCGCACCTTGAGCCGCGCCATCAGGTCGAGCGCCGCGTCGGGCTCGAAACGGCCGGGCGGCTGCACCACCACCGGCACCCCGAGCGCCAGGCCCGGCAAGAGCACGTTGAGAAGTCCGCCCGCCCAGGCCCAGTCGGCCGGGGTCCAGAGCAGGTCGCCGGGCTGCGGCAGGAACTCGTGATGGGCCTCCACCCCCGGCAGGTGGCCGAGCAGCACGCGATGCGCGTGCAGCGCGCCCTTAGGCAAGCCGGTGGTGCCCGAAGTGAAGATCATCAGCGCGGGGTCGTCGGCTGCCGTGTCCACGGGCTCGAACGCGTCGGGCGCTTCGGCCATCAGCCGGCAAAGATCGGTCGCTGCCTCGGGCGCGCCGTCGAGCACGAAGACCTCGCGCAACGCGGGCAACGCATGGAGGATCGGCCCTGCTGTCGCATAACCCTCCGCAGTCGCGACCAGCACGGATGCGCCGGAGACCGACAGCCGGTGAAGAAGCGCATCCGCGCCGAACAGCAGCGCGAGCGGCACGGCGATCGCGCCGAGCTTGGCGGTTGCCGCATGAACCAGAACCGTTTCCAGCCCCTGCGGCAGAAGCAGCGCCACGCGGTCGCCGCGTCGCACGCCCTTCCGGTGAAGCGCTGCCGCGAGCCGGTTCGAGCCGCGCGCGAGATCGCCGTAGCTGTGGGTGCGGACGCCGCCGTCGGGCAGCGGTTCCAGAAGGGCGGGGCGGTCCGGCTCCGTCTCGGCCCAGCGATCCGCCACGGCCATGCCGATGTTGAAGCGGTCCGGCACCTGCCAGCGGAAGGTGCGGCGCCAGTCTTCCCACGCGTCGCGGTTGCCGAGCATGGTGCGAGCATAGTCCTTGTGCGGCGCAAGATGAAGTGGGTGCGCCGCACAATCCTGTTCAGCCGGGCTCGGTGACCCCGGCGAACCACTCGGCATAGGGCGTGTTCTTCGCCATGTGACGGTTGAAGTCGGGCGTGCCATCGGTCCACCAAACCGGCCCACGCTCGCCCAGCGCGCGCTTGGCACGATCGACGGCCGCGCGCGCTTCGGCCCGCTTGGCATCGTCTTCACCGGCGTCGCGCACCCCGCGCCGCGCCTGCATGAGTTCGCGCGTCAGCCGAGCGCGCGTTTCCTCGTCCAGGCTCGGGTCGGTCTTTCGCCAAAGACGCCCGCGCACCACGAAATAGCGGCCGTCGGGCGTCTCGGGATAGCGCACTGGTTCAGACGCGCGGGCCGACCAGCCCGAACAGCGCGCCCTGCGGGTCGGAGGCCACGATGGCGAACATGCCGCCGGGGATCTCGTCTGGCCCGAAATGCACGGCACCGCCGCCGTCGAGCAGCGCGCGATGGGCCCCATCGATGTCGCCGACCCCGAAATAGAAGGTCCAGAGCGGACCGGGGCCGTCAGCGGTCCTGCGCATCTGGGCGCCGAAGGTCGTGCCGTCATGCGACAGGAACTCGTATTCGCCCATCGCTCCCATCGGCATGCCGCCTTCCTTTCGCCAGCCGAACAGGCCGCCATAGAAGCGCAACGCCGCTTCCGGATCGTCGGTTGCGAGTTCGTTCCAGTTGCAGTGCCCTACCGCATCCACCGAGAAGGCTTCGCCCTTCTCGTCGCTTTCGCCGCGCATCACGTAGAAGGTTGCGCCCTGCGGGTCGGCGAGCAGAGCGAAGCGGCCGACGCCGGGGATGTCGGTGGGCGGGATGTGCTCCGTTCCACCAGCGGCCAACGCATCGCGCACCGCCGCCTCCACATCGTCCATGCCCACATAGCCGAACCAGCCGGGCACCGCGCATTCGGTCTCGGGCCCGATCGGCATCAGGCCGCCTGCCGCGCCATGGGCCGCATGCAGGATCTGATAGCCGTTGTCGTTGCCGGGAAAGGGCGCGGGGTCCCAGCCCAGCACCGACCGGTAGAAGGCAGTGGCCGCTTCGGGGTCGGGCGTGTTCAGTTCATACCAGATGAAGGTGCCGTGGCTGTCCCGCATGTTCAGCGCTCCTCAGACGTCGGAAACCGGCACGAAGCCGCCGAAGATCATGCGTTTGCCGTCGAACGGCATCTCGCCCAACTCCGCCATGCGGGGATCGCTCATCATCTTCTGATGCGCGCTGTCGCGCACTTCCTTGGAAGGAAACTCGATCCAGCCGAACGAGATCGTCTCGCCGTCCTTGGCCTGCACGGCGCGGCGGAAATCGGTGACTTTGCCGTCGGGCACGTCGTCACCCCAGCAATCCACCACGCGCAGCGCGCCGAATTCCTTGAAGAGAGCCGCAGCCTTCGCCGCATGCGCGCGGAAGGTTTCCTTGCTCGCATCGGGCACTGCCACCACGAAGCCTTCGACGTAATTGGTCGTCATCGCTGTTCCTCCTTGCACTCGTCGCACGTCATCGTGAACGGTTTGATGACGGCCGCTGGGCCAACATCCCAACCTCGCGATTGACGAATAAGTTGATATCAACATAATTACCTCATGCCAAGACCTGTTTCCTTTGAAACGACGATCGAGGTGCGCGACACCTGCCTGTGCCTGCATGTGCAGCGCGCGGCGCGCGTGCTCGCGCGGCGCTTCGACGAGGCGCTCGCGCCTTTCGGCCTGTCCAACAAGCAGTTCTCCCTGCTGATGGCGCTGAACCGTCCCGAACCCCCGCCACTCGGCCCCGTTGCCACTCTGCTGGGCATGGACCGCACGACGCTGACCGCGGCCCTCAAGCCTCTGGAGCGCGAGAGCCTAGTCGAAATCCGTCCCGACCCGCGCGACAAGCGAAGCAGGCTGCTTGCGCTGACGGATGCTGGCGGGGCAGCGCTCGCGCGCGCCGTGCCGACCTGGCGCGCGATGCACCGCGACATCGAGAATGGATTGGGCGCAAGCTCGGCGGACACCCTTCGCAAAGGGCTCTCGGCAGTCTCGAAGCTCGACGTTTAGTGGTGCGGGTGGTCGGGCTCGAACCGACACTCCTTGCGGAACCGGATTTTGAGTCCGGCGCGTCTACCAATTCCACCACACCCGCATGGCCGCGTGCCCGTTCGGGCGACAGCGCCCCGTCCATGCCACAAGGGCCGGGGAGGGTCCAGAAGCCGTTCCAGTTATTTTCGCGCGGTGGCTTGCCCTCGCCTCCGCCCTCTTTCTGCTGTTTCTATGGCGGAGACAGCGTTTCTGATTCTCTTTCGGACCTTTTCCGCATGACCGCCACCCCCATCTCCCCGCGCCCCACCCACACCGCGGCGGCCGTTCTGGTGGGTCTGGGCATGGCGGCGACCGTGGGCGGGGCGCTGCTCTTCCAGCACTGGGGCGGCTACATGCCCTGCAAGCTCTGCCTGGAACAGCGCACGCCCTATTATCTCGGCATTCCCGTGATGGCTGCGGCCGCACTCTCCAGCTTCCTGCGCGGCCCCGCCATGCTCACACGCGCGCTGCTTGCCCTGGGCGGGGCGCTGATGCTGTGGGGCGCGTGGCAGGGCGCGTTCCATTCCGGCGTGGAATGGGGCTGGTGGGCCGGGCCTACCGATTGCGGCGCGGTCGCGCCTTCGGTCGACACCGGCAATCGCGGCGTGCTCGATGCCTTGAACGATGTCGTGCCGCCATCCTGCGACAAGGCAGCCCTGAGGATCGCCGGGCTGTCGCTCGCGGGTTGGAACTTCCTGATCGCGCTCGCGCTCGCGGCCGTGGCCTTCTGGGGCGCTGCCCGCAGGCGCTGAGCCGGGCCTTAGGGCTCCAGTTCCACGTCCCAGTAGAGGTAGTCCATCCAGCTCTCGTGCAGGTAGTTCGGTGGAAACAGCCTGCCGTTGTTGTGGAGGTCGTGGATGGATGGCGGGTAGGGCTTCTGCATCGGCCACATCTTGGCCTGCGCGGGCATCATCCCGCCCTTCCTGAGATTGCAGGGCGAGCAGGCCGCGACCACGTTCTCCCAGGTCGTCGCGCCTCCGCAGCGGCGGGGGATCACATGGTCGAAGGTCAATTCGTCCGTGCAGCCGCAATACTGGCACTGGAAGCGGTCGCGCAGGAACACGTTGAAGCGCGTGAAGGCCGGGTTGCGCGACGGCTTCATGTAGCTCTTGAGGCTGACCACCGAAGGCAGCCGCATCGAGAAGGTCGGCGAGGATACGGCCTGGTCGTATTCGGCGACGATGTTCACGCGGTCGAGGAAAACCGCCTTGATCGCGTCCTGCCAGGACCAAAGCGAGAGCGGGTAGTAGCTGAGCGGTCGGAAGTCCGCGTTGAGCACCAGCGCGGGCAGGCCATCGGGAGAAACGTGAACCGTCACCCTTGCCCCCTTTCACGAAAGCAAAAACCGAAGTTCCACGATTGATAATCTAGGCCCGAGACGACGGAATTGTGAAGCGGGGGCGGCAATTTGTTCTGCGTCTGTCCCCATCCGCATGATTCAGCCGCCCATCGGCATCGCCGTGCGGCGCGTCAGCGTCCGGTAATGCGACCACAAAAGGCGCGCCGCCACCGCGCGCAGCGGTGCCCAGCCGTCCGCGATCACGCTCAAGGCACGCGCGCTCGGACGCCCGGAAAGGCCGAGCGCGTCGGCTGCGGCAGCCTGCAGCGCCACGTCGCCCGCGGGAAACACATCGGGGTGACCGCAGGCAAAAAGCAGGTAGGATTGCGCGGTCCACGGGCCGACGCCCGGAACGGCCGTCATCGCCGCCACCGCTTCTTGTGCCGGGCGCGCGCAGATCGCGGGAAGGTCGAGTCCCGCTTCGGCCAGGGCCAGCACCGTCCGGACCTTGGCCGTGGAGAGCCCTGCCTGCCGGAAGATCTCGGGCGGCGCGGACAGAACGGCTTGGGGCGTCAGCGGGTCGAGAAGCGCTGTGAGGCGGCCGAAGATGGCTGCGGCACTTGCGGTCGACACCTGCTGCGACACCACGATCCCGCACAGCGTGGCGAAGCCCGGCTCGAGCCGCCGCAGGGGCAGGGGCTCGCGCGCCGCCGGCAGGGCCGCGAGCCTTGGGTCGTGCGCAAGCAGGGCCTCGACCATGCGGGCGAGGTCGGCATCGGTCCTGATCGTCTGCATCGGCCTTGTTCGCGCGCTGCGCCACGGTTAGCAAGGCCTGCATGGCCGGCCCCGTCTTCCGTTTCGCTCCCAGCCCCAACGGCCGGCTGCATCTCGGCCACGCGTTGAGTGCCGGGCTCAACGCGAAGCTCGCAGCCGAAACCGGCGGCCGCTTCCTGCTGCGCATGGAAGACATCGACGCCGAACGCTCCACGCCGGAGTTGCAGCGGCACGCCCTTGATGACCTCCGTTGGCTCGGCCTTTCCTGGGAAGAGCCCGTGCGCTGCCAATCCCGGCACATGGCCGAGTACAGAGCCCACCTCGACCGTCTGGTTGGGGAGGGCCTCGTCTATCCCGCCTTCATGAGCCGCGGCGCCGTGCGCGCCCATGCGGAAACCCGTTCCGACTGGCCGCGCGATCCCGACGGCGCGCCGCTCTACCCCGGCACCGACCGCAGGCTGTCCGCGCCCGAGCGCCAGTCAAAGATCGCATCCGGCGTGCCCTATGCCTGGCGCCTCGACATGAGCGAGGCCCTGCGCCGCGCGGGTCCTCTTCACTGGCGCGAATGGACCGATGCCACGCTCACCCGCTCAAGCCTGGTGGAGGCCGACCCCAGCCGCTGGGGCGACGTGATGATCGCGCGCGCGGGGCTGCCCACGAGCTATCACCTTTCCGTCGTGTCCGACGACGCGCTGCAAGGCATCACCCATGTGGTGCGCGGTGTGGACCTTGCGGCCTCGACCTCCGTCCACCGCCTGCTCCAGCACATCCTCGGCCTGCCCACGCCGACATATCTGCATCACCGCCTCGTGCCCGGCGCGGACGGCCGCAAGCTCTCCAAGAGCGAGACGGCGACCGGTCTGGCCGCCTTGCGTGACGCAGGCTGGACGCCGGGCGATGTGTGGGAAGCCTGCGGGATCGAGCCGCCCTGACGCCTTCAGGAGAGCCGTGCGATCCCGGCTTTGAGCAGAGCCAGCACCGCGACCAGCCCGAAAGCGCCTCCGAGCCCCGTTCCGACCGCCCAGGTCACGTTGCGCAAGGGGATGCCGTAGGAGTTCGCGGCGATGATCGACACGAAGAAGCCGAGCGTGATGAGCACCATGTTGCCCATCGGGCCGAAGCCGTCCTCGCCCATGATGCCGTGCAGCGCGGTGCCGAAGAAGAACGACAGCACCATCACGGCGGCGACCGCCATGGTGAGCCATTCGGGTGGCAGGTTCCAGATCATCGCGGTCCGCTCCGCAATTCCCAATCCCGGCTCAATGGGCAAGCCGGGCCGCAAGGGTGCAGGCAGGCAGCTAGACAGGGATAGGTTGAGATTCGGTTGATCCGGCCGCTAGCGGCGCACCCGCGCCCGCGCGTCGAGATAACGGCGGATCGAAGCGTTGAACTCGCCGCCCAGGATGAAGATGGCGGAAACGATGTAGAGGAACACCAGCGCCACCATGATCGAGGCGAGCCCCGCATAGGTGGTCACATAGTTCGCGAAGCGGTCGAGATAGGCCGCAAACAGCGTGGAGCCGAGCACCCAGGCGATCAGCGTGAAGATGATGCCCGGCACGATATCGCCGAAGCGGCGCGAGCCCGCCGGCAGCCATTTGTGCACGGCGACCAGCCCCAGAACGATCACGGTGGAGGCGATGCCGAAGCGCCAGACGGTGATCGTGCCCATGAAGGGCTCGAGCCATTCGAGCTGCGTCTCGGCGAACCGCGCGATCAGCGGTGCGAAGACCAGAAGCACGGAGATCGCCAGGAAGCCGACCGTGGCGATGAAGACGAAAACGAGGCTCTGGATGCGCCGGAAGATCAGCGAGCGCGTTTCCACCACCCGGTAGGCGCGGTTGAGCGAGGTGCGCAGCGCCTCGATGCCGTTGGACGCGAAGAATGCCGCGAGGATCACGCTGACCGTCAGGAAGCCCGAGCGCGGCACGGTCAGAACGGCCACCACCTCGGTCGCGATGGGGGCTGCGATCTGCTCGGGCCAGGTGTCGAAGACGAGATGCACCGCCGTGTCCGCGAACGCGTCCGCACCCAGGATCGAGGCGAGAGCGGTTGCGAAGATCAGAAACGGAAACAGCGCCATCAGCGCGGAAAGCGCGAGGTGGCTCGCCATCGACCAGCCGTCGTCGTCGTTGAAGTGCCCGAGCGCATCGTAGAGCACGCGGCGCAAGGCGGTGAGCGGGTGCATCCGCCCGTTCTGCGCCTGGCGCGGCAGGCCCGAAGGCGGCGGCAGGCCCTTCTGCGGCGAAAACCCTTCTGCAGTCTCGGGCTGGCTTGCCGGTCTGCCCGACGCGGCTTTGCTGAGAAACGGTAGTCGCAAGAGGAAGATGCGTCCGGTTGGGCTGGCGGGTCGGGCCATATGGGTGCGGAAAGCCCCGCTTGGCAAGCCGCCGCGATCGTCTCGCCACAGGCAATGATGCGCTTTGGCGGGGCTTTTGGCCGCGCGCCTTTTTCCGCGCGTGCCGCCGCGCTATGTGTTGCCCCCATTGCCCGGCCTGCGCTTCGTGAGTGCCCGGCGCCCCCATTTCGCGCCGCGCAGAGGCGGTGCTGCCGAACGATCGGACCTTGTCATGGCCACAGTGTTCAACGTGCTCGCCATCGTCGTCATGATGGCGGTGGTGTTCGTGCTCCTGCGGGGGCTCTTCAACATGATGCGGGGCGGCTCGGGCGTCACCTCCAACAGGCTGATGCAGGCGCGCGTCGCCTTGCAGTTCGT
>QFNI01000138.1 GCA_003240775.1 Mesorhizobium amorphae
TCTAGAACCGCCACAGGAGGGCAGGGTGGGGCGTCCCGCCTTGTGGGCGGGACCGGGCTCTCATGCGGCCCTGGCGGGCCTCACGGAGCCACCTTGCGGTGTCTCCGCCCTTGCGGGTGTCGATCCCTATGCCGACGCCGGGCGTCCTGCGCGCGGGCGACGGCCGCTGGTTCGCCCTCCCGGGCTCTCTGGCGCGGCCTCTACGACGCCGTGCCTTGCGGCACGCCATCGACGCCCGTGCTCGGTCCGACCCGGCGTAGCTGCCACAAATCCGTTTTTTCTCTCTCTGTGATGAGGAAGCATGGCATGCGGGGTTGGCGGGACCGTCAAGGACGAGCGGTCCCCCCAATTTTCACGCGCGACCGCCTGAAGAAGGCGGCCCCACGAGAAAATCGGCTCCCCCGCTCGCAAGCGTTAACCGGGGTCCGCGCCGTCTGCGCGGCACGGCTTCCCGGTTAACGTCCCTGACGGCCCTGACCGCCGCATGCCGAGTGAGATTCCTCACCGAGAAGAAGGTGAGGTTTCAACACATGGAGGCTATCATGACCAAGTCCTTTCGCAGCTTCTCCGACACCGCCCGCGCGATGAACGAGGTCCGCGCTAACGACAGCGCATTGAACATCGACCGCGACACCCGCGAAACGTACGACGGTGCCTTCATCGAGGCGCACGAGCTTGCCAAGCTCAACATCGTCGATACCGCCGAGAAGCTGGACATGCCCGACCCCGATCAGGCCGCCGCTGCCGTCGACCTCATGCTGCGCACGATGTTCGACGTGTTCCGCGATACCCGCATGGAGGAGTTCGCCGCCGATCTCGCATGGGGCTTCGTCAACTCCTTCCACATGGTGAGCAAGCGCATCGAGGGACGCGCCGACGACGCCGCCAAGAAGCTGAAGGACATGGTCAACGAATACGACCCCAGCGAGATCTACGCCGTCGAACTGGAGGACACCCAGCTGCTCTGCCAGACCCTCGACGGGTGCAGCGAGGCGATGGCCTGCATGCGCGACCACGCCGGCGAGGTATTCCGCAGCGAAACGGGCCGCCCCTTCAACACCGTGCGCGGCAGCCGGGTCTCCTCCAAGCTGACCGCCTCGGTGATCGACGGGAAGGACTTCCTCGCCGCCCGCGCCGCCAAGCGCCGGGAAGAGCATAACCCGACCGGCCCGGTCGTCGCCTTCTCCGGCGGACAGGTCTGGCACGACCACGAGCAGCTCTTCGACCGCCTCGACCAGATCAAGCGCCGCATCCCCGCCATGGTGCTGATGACCACCGGCATGAACAAGGGAGCGGACGCCGTCGCCGCGGCATGGGCATCGTCGCGCGGCACCAAGCTGGTCCGCATGGATCTGGAACGTCGCTTCGGGCACAAGGCAGCCTTCCTGCGCAACGACCGCATCGCCTCCTTCCGCCCCGTCGAGGCGATCGTCTGCGAGGGCTCGGGCGTCCAGTCCGACTTCGCCCGCAAGCTGCGCAACGCCGGCGTCCCCCTCCACGTCTTCCGTCTCGCCGACCAGCGGCCGATGACCCCCACCACCACCACGCGTCGCGCCTGACGCAACCTGCGGAGGGGCTCCGGGCAACCGGAGCCTCTCCCCTTTTTTACGTCGCGCCAGGCGGCGCTCCGG
>QFNI01000002.1 GCA_003240775.1 Mesorhizobium amorphae
ATGACGCCCAGGATGATGCCAGTCGCGCCCAATGTCTCAGTCGGCATCGCTCAGGCCCCCTGCCCGTTTCTCGTCTCAGCCTCGGCCTTCATTGAACCCGGATGCGCGGGTTCAGATAGGCGTAGCCGATGTCCGAGATGAGTTGTGTGAAGAGAACGACGAAGACCGAGACGAGGCTGCACCCCAAGAGGAGGTCGATGTCGTTGTTGCCGGCGGCTTCCACCAGCATGTAGCCGAAGCCCTGATAGCGGAACATGGTTTCCACGATCACGACGCCGGTCAGCAGCCATGGGAACTGCAGCATGATCACGGTGAAGGGCGCGATCAGCGCGTTGCGCAGCGCGTGCTTGATCACCACGCCGCGGAAGTTCAGTCCCTTGAGGCGCGCGGTGCGGATATACTGCTGCGTCATGACCTCGACCATCGAGGCGCGCGTCATGCGGGCGATATAGCCGATACCGTAGATGGCCATCGTCATCACCGGCAGCGTGAAGTTGGTGAAGGTGACGCCCTGGTTGGTGGCGGAAGCGGCCGAGCCGTTGAGCCAGCCGAGCCAGGAGGCGAAGATCACCGTGAAGATCACGCCCGACACGTATTCCGGCGTGGCGGTCGTGGTGATGGAGGCGACCGACAGCGATCTGTCCGTTCGCGATCCTTCCCGCATGCCTGCCAGGATACCGATCAGCAGCGAGATCGGCACCATCGTGATCATAACCCAGAACATCAGGATGCCGGTGGCTCCCAGTGCCGGGAAGAGCTTCTGCGCGACGGGAACCTTGAACTTGGTGGAACAGCCGAAATCGCCCTGGAGGATACCGCCGTAATGCGGTTCTGAGGGCTCGTTGCAATAGCGGAAGCGCGGCACGGCCTGACCGGTCGAGGGGTCGATGGAAGGTTGCTTCTCCACCACGCCCAGCCATTGGCCGTATCGGACGAAGAAGTTCTGCCGGTAGCCATTCTTCTCGAGCCAGCTTTCGAGCTGGTCCGCGGGCGAGCGCATGTCGAGCTGGCTGATGGCCAGCTTCTTCAGGTTGGGCTCGAGGTTGATCATGTAGAACACGACCATGGTCAGGCACAGCATGGTCAGCGCCATGGTGCCGAGCCGCCTGAGAAGAAATGCGAGCATGGAGTGCCCCCTGCCGGCCAGGTTGGGGTCGGTCGCCGAGCACTTGGACGGAACGGCGAGTATTGCGGACGGGGCTCGCGCCCCGTCCCCAGCGAAAGTTGGCGCTTAGGCCTGCTCGTCCAGCCAGACCTTGCCGAAATCGTGCTCGAAGGTCGGGTGCATGCCGTGGTTCTTCACGGCTGCGACCGAGTTGTTGTAGAGCTTGCGCCAGTAGGGCTGGATGATGATGCCGGAATCCTGAAGGATGGTTTCGATATCCTTCATCACCGCCTTCCGGCTTTCCGCATCCGAGATACCCAGCGCCTCGTTGATCTTTGCGTCGAGATCGGGGTTGGAGTAGGCGGCCTCGTTCCAGGCCTCGCCCGTGCGGTAGGCGATGGCGACCACCTGGATGCCCAACGGGCGCATGTTCCAGTTGGTCATGGAGAAAGGATACTTCGTCCAGTCGTTCCAGAAGGTCGAGCCCGGCAGGACCGTGCGCTTCACCTTGATGCCGGCATCGCGGATCTGCGCGGCGATCGCGTCGCCCGTGTTCTTGTGCCAGTCCTCGTCCACCGTGATAAGGTCGTGCTCGAAGTCTGCCTGGCCGGCTTCGGCCATCATGGCCTTGGCAGCGGCTGCATCACGCGTCTGCTTGGGCAGTTCGGCGTATTCGGGATGGATCGGGCAGACATGGTGGTTCTCGGCCACCTCGCCGGCATTGCCGTAGCCGAGCTGCAGCACGACCGCGTTGTCCACCGCCATCTGGATGGCCTTACGGACCTTCTGGTCGTCATAAGGCTTGTTGGCCACGTTGCAGCGCGCGACGATCGTGGAAGCCGTCACCACCTCAGAGGTGGTGGTGCCCACGCCTTCCAGGATCGACACGTAGTCGGCCGTGGTCTCGTGATTGGTGTGGACCTCGCCGGCCTCGAAGGCCGAAACCATGGCGGAGGGGTCGGTGCCGTAGTCGATGAACTCGACGCCGTCGAGATAGACCTCGCCGTTCCACCACTTGTTGTCCTCGCGGCGCTTGTACACCACGCGGCCGCCGACATCGTAGGAAACGAGCTGGAAGGGACCGGTGCCGATGGGGTTCTGGACGAAATTGGCGCCCGTCTCATCGAAGCTGCGGTGAACGATCAGGCCGGGATAGTCGGTGATCTGCGGGATCAGCGCGATGTCGGCCTTGGTGAGCGAAAGCTTCACCGTCATGTCGTCGACCTTGGTCACCGAGCCTTCGCGCAGCTTGCCGGTCGCCTCGTCGACCAAGGAGCCCAGGCGGCCGGGCATCGAATTGCCTTCGGCCGACTTGTCCGCCCATCGGGTGAAGTTGAAGATCACGTCGTCGGCGTTGAATGCGTCGCCGTTGGTCCAGGTGACGCCCGGACGGACCTTGAGCGTGTATTCGGTCGCATCGTCGTTCACTTCCCAGCTTTCCAGCAGGTAAGGCTCGAAAGTGAATTCGCGCGTGTATTTCACGAGCGGCTCGAGCGTCTGCCGCTCGGCGTTGGAGATCTCCGACCAGTCGGCCGTGCGCGGATCCTTGGGGTCCTTGATGGACATCGCCACGCGGATCACCCCGCCCTTCTTTGGCTCGCCTTCCTGTGCCTGGGCGGGCGTGGGCACGGCAAGACCGATCATGCCGTAGGCCATGGCAGTCGACGCGCCGAAGACGCTGGCCAGCGCCAGGAACTCGCGGCGGTCTACCTCTCCGGCCTTGGCTTTCTCGGCCATGGCCAGGATGTGACCGGGCACACGATCCCCGTTGCTCTTGAAGAACGCCATAGGAAGACTCCCATTTCCTTATTTGTTTGCGGCATCATTCCGCATCGACCAAGGGTTGTCAAAGCGGCTGAAGGCACTGTTCCCACAAAGAAGTGTGCAACTTTGGGTGAGGGCAAAAAGGCGGGATTGCGACAAATATGGCGCAATCTGGCTCGCCGCTGATCTCATCCCCGAAATCCGCATTCGTCTCCCTCCATCGGATTTTGCTGTCTCGGCCGGCATAGGCGCGATACAAGCCGGATGTTGATGGTGGCGTGTTCGGTCGCTGGGAGGCGATCGTCCGGCTTCGATCCATGCGGGGATGCAGGGATCGGGGCCGCAGGCTCAAAACCGGGCTGCGCCAGCCGGCAAGGGGGTATCGCGATGAAGAGCCGTCTTTCGCTCCGCACACTTCTCACAAGCGCGCTGGCGCTCGCGCTGTGGTCCGTCCCGGCAGTTTCCCAGGAAGGGGGAACGCGGCAGATCGAGACCGTCCAGGGAATGGACTATTTCGGCTTCGACCTTCGCGCCGAGCAGAACCGGTCGCTGGAAGAGTGCAAGTCGATCTGCCTGGCCGACGAGCAGTGCCGCGCCTTCACCTACAACGAGCGTGCGCGCTGGTGCTTCCTGAAGTCCGACTTTCGCACGCTGAACCCCTTTCCGGGTGCGGTGGGCGGCAAGGTGATCGAGGCATCGGCCGAGCCGACGATCGGCGCGCCCGAAGACCTTTCCTTCGTGCCCGACTGGATGCGCACGGAGGCCCGGCAATTCCGCGCGGAATTGCTCGGCGGAGAAAGCGGCGGCGAGGAAGGGCTTGGCGCGTTGAGCGCGGAAGCGCGCCAAGCGCTTGCGAACAACGATGCCTTCACCGCCCGCGACCGCTTCGAGGCCGCGATCCGCATCGCGCCCGAGGATGGCAGCCTGTGGCGCGACCTCGCGCAGGCAGCACTCAACATCACGTCAGACGACAGCCAGCAGGTGGCTTCGGCCCAACGCGCCTTCACGGGTGCGGCGCTCGCAGCGTACGAGCTTTCGCGGACGGCGTCTTCCCGCTCCGACGCGCTGCTGATGGTGGCGCGCGCGCTCGACCGCCGCGAACTCTTCCGTCCGGCACTCCAGGCCTATGAGGCGAGCCTGGCGCTCGCCGACGACTCCGCAGTTCGTTCGGAATACGAGGACCTCAAAGCCCGGAAGGGCTTCCGCATCGTGCAGCACACCGTGGATGCCGATACGGCCTCGCCCAGGGTCTGCGCCGAATTCTCCGAAGATCTCGCCAAGACCGGCACCGACTACGCCCAGTTCGTCCGCCTGGACGACCGGGCTCCCGCAAGCGTCGAGGCCACCGGCCGCCAGATCTGCGTCGGCGGCCTTGCGCACGGCCGAAACTACCGGATCGATTTCCGCGCGGGGTTGCCCGCGGCGATCGGCGAGGCGCTGGCTTCTCCCGTTGCGCTCAACATCTATGTGCGCGACCGCGCGCCTTCCGCACGCTTCACGGGTGACAGTTTCGTGCTTCCTGCCGGAGCGCGCCGCGGCGTGCCGCTCGTGTCCGTCAACATGGACGTGGCGGACGTGAAGCTCTTCCGCGTGGGCGACCGCGCGCTCGCGCAGCTTCTGTCGGGCTACCAGTTCCTGCGTCAGCTCGACGGCTACCAGGCCCAGAGCTTCGGCGACGACCTCGGCCAACCCGTGTGGGAGGGTCAGATCGAGATCGCCAACGAGCCGAATGCGGAGGTCACCACCTCCTTTCCGCTCGACCAGGCGCTGCCGGAGCGCAAGCCTGGCGTCTACGTGATGACGGCGACCCCGCCCAACGATCGCACCGACACTTGGGAAGGCCGCGCCACGCAGTGGCTGGTGGTGTCCGACATCGGGCTCTCGACCTACACCGGCGAGGATGGGCTCAACGTCTTCGCCCGCTCGCTGGACGAAGCGACCCCGCTCGCGAACGTGGCGCTCACCCTGCTCGCGCGCAGCAACGAGGTCTTGGGCGAGGCCGTGACCGATGACCAAGGTCGCGCGACGTTCACGCCCGGTTCGGTGCGCGGCACGGGGAGCATGGTTCCGGCCGTGCTGATGGCCCGCGGCGCGGAAGACGATTTCGTGTTCCTCGACATGACGCGCGCCGGGTTCGATCTTTCCGATCGCGGCGTCGCAGGCCGCGACGCGCCGGGCGCGCTCGACGTCTTCACCTGGACGGAGCGCGGCATCTACCGCGCCGGCGAGACGGTGCATGCAGCCGCACTCGCCCGCGACAGCGCGGTCGAGGCTTCCGACGACCTGCCGCTGACATTCATCTTCTCCCGGCCGGACGGCGCGGAAGAACGGCGCACGGTTTCCGATGGGCGCTCGGAAGGCGGACACGCGGTGGACCTGCCGCTGCAATCCAACGCGATGCGTGGCACCTGGTCCTATGCCGTGCACACCGACCCCAAGCAGCCCGCTGTGGCGAGGGGACAGTTCCTGGTCGAAGACTTCGTGCCGGATCGGATCGAGTTCGACCTTTCGGCCGACAAGACCGAGACCGCCCTGCGCGAGCCGGTCGATCTCACCGTGGACGGGCGTTTCCTTTATGGTGCGCCTGCGGCGGGCCTCGAACTGGAAGGCGACGTCACGCTCTCCACCAAGCGCGAATGGACGCGTTTTCCGGGCTTTCAGTTCGGCTTGGCCGATGAGGAGCCGGGCGAGGCAACCCGCATCGATCTGGCCGACCTTCCCGTCGTGGGCGAGGATGGCAAAGCGCAATTCCCGATCGTGATCGACGAGGCGCCGTCCACCACGCGGCTCGTGAACGCCCGCGTCGCCGTGCGCATGCGCGAGACGGGCGGGCGCGCCGTCGAGCGCACGCTCGACGTGGCGCTGCAACCCGAAACGGACCTGATCGGCATCCGTCCCGAATTCGGCGGCAGCGAGCTGCCGCAAGGTGCCACGGCGCGCTTCTCGATCATCGCAGCCTCGCCCGATGGAGAGCGCAAGAGCCTGTCGGGCCTGCGCTGGAGCCTCGTGAAGGTCGAGCGCAATTACCAATGGTATCGCGCCAACAACTCGTGGGCCTATGAGCCGATCACGACCACGAGCGCAGTGGCGAACGGGATGCTCGACGCCGGTGCAGGCGATCCCGCGACGCTTGCGATGCCCGTCGACTGGGGCCGCTACCGGCTGGAGATCGAGACGGACGATCCTGCGGGACCGGCCACGAGCGTCGAGTTCGACGCGGGCTGGTATGTCGCCCAGACCTCCACGGAAACGCCGGATGGCCTGGAGATCGCGCTCGACAAGGCGAGCTACAAGGCCGGCGAAACGGCTCGGCTTCAGGTTTCTCCCCGGTTTGCGGGCGAGCTCCTGGTGACGATAGGAGCGGAGCGCCTGCTCGCGGTGCAGTCGGCCTCCATCCCCGCGGGTGGCGGCACGGTCGAGATCCCCGTCGGTTCCGACTGGGGCGCGGGCGCCTATGTGACCGCCACCCTCTTCCGCCCCGGCACGGCCGAAGCCTCCCGGATGCCCGCTCGCGCCATCGGTGTGAAGTGGCTCGGGGTCGATGCCGCGGCCAAGACCCTCTCCGTCTCGCTCTCGCCGCCCGAGAAGACCGAACCGCGCCAGACGCTCTCCGTGCCCGTCAAGGTGGCGGGGGCTGGCGTCGGGACCGAGGCCTTCGTCACGGTGGCCGCGGTCGATGTCGGCATCCTCAACCTCACCCGGTACGAGGCGCCCAATCCCGAAGGCTGGTTCTTCGGCCAGCGCAAACTGCGCCTGGAACTGCGCGATCTCTATGGCCGTCTGATCGATGGCTCGCTCGGCACCACCGGCCGCCTGCGCACGGGCGGCGATGGCGGCGGCATGACCGCTCAGGGCAAGCCGCCGACCGAGAAGCTCGTCGCTTTCTTCTCAGGCATCGTCCGTCTCGATGAGAATGGCGAAGCACAGGTCGGCTTCGACATCCCGCAGTTCAACGGCACGGTCCGCGTGATGGCGGTCGCCTGGACGCGTGAGGCGGTGGGACACGCCCAGGCGGATGTGATCGTTCGCGATCCCGTCGTGCTCACTGCGGGCCTGCCGCGCTTCCTGGCGCCCGGCGACCGCGCATCCATGCGCCTCGATTTCGCCAACACCGATGGCCCGGCGGGCGACTGGTCGTTTGCGATCGAGGCTGCCGGCGCCGTCGTGGCGGACGACGCGGATCTGCCGGAAACGATCCAGCTCGAACCGGGCCGCCGCCAGACAATGACCATCCCGCTCACGGCGCTCCAGTCCGGCGATGGCTCGGTCACGGTTCGGCTTGCGCATGCCGATGGTGCGGCTGTCGAGCAGACGCTTTCGCTGCCTGTGCGCCCGGCCGCGATGCCGGTCACCACGCGAACCGTGGTCGATCTCGCTCCCGGTGCCTCACTACGCATCGATGCCGGCCTTCTCGCCGAAAGCGATCTGGATGGCGCGAGCATCGGCATCGGGGTGTCGCGCGATGCGGGCTTCGACGTGGCCTCGCTGCTTCTGAGCCTCGACCGCTACCCCTATGGCTGTGCCGAGCAGACCACGAGCCGGGCGCTTCCGCTGCTCTACGTGAACGAGCTTTCTGCCGCGCGCGGCATGGCGGAAGATCCCACGATCCGCGAGCGCATCCAGGAATCTATCGACCGTGTCCTCGCTTTCCAGGCTTCGTCCGGCTCGTTCGGCCTGTGGTCGCCGGGCTATGGCGACCTCTGGCTCGACGCCTATGTCACGGACTTCCTGACGCGTGCCCGCGAGGCCGGCTACCGCGTGCCGAGCGAAGCGATGCTGCTGGCGCTCAACAACCTGCAGAACGGCACGTCCTACGACCTCGATTTGCAGGCCCGCGGCAACGCCATCGCCTACGCGTTCTATGTTCTGGCGCGCAACAAGAAGGCGTCGATCGGCGATCTGCGCTACTATTCCGACACGCAGATCGAGGCGTTCCAGAGCCCGATGGCCGTGGCGCATCTGGCGGCCAGCCTCGCGCTCTACGGTGACCGCGCACGCTCCGAGCAGACCTTCGAGGCGGCCCTCGCGCTCGCCAAGAGCCAGACGGAGCCGAACCTTTCGCGAAACGACTACGGCTCCCGCCTGCGCGACGGAGCGGCCATTCTGGCGCTTGCCGCCGAAAGCCGCCCCGAGCCCCGCGTGGTGCCCGAACTGATCGGCCTCGTTTCCTCGGAGCATCGGCAGAGCCGTTGGACGAGCACGCAGGAGCAATCCTGGATGCTTCTCGCTGCTCGCGCACTGAAGAGCGAAGACGATGCGATCCGGCTCGACGTGAACGGCGAAGCGCACGAGGGCGCTCTCAACCGCACGGTATCGGGCGAGGCCATCGCCAGCGACCCCACCGTGCTGGCCAACCGTGGAACTGCGCCCGTTCAGGCTGTTGTCACGGCGGTCGCGGCGCCAGCCCAGCCTTTGCCCGCGGGCGGAGACGGCTTCACCATCGAGCGCACGACCTACACGCTGGATGGCGCGGAGGCGAATGTCACCGAGGCCAAGCAGAACGAGCGTTTCGTGGTGGTTCTGCGGGTGACGCAGCAGCAGGACATCCCTGCCCGCGTACTGGTCACGGACCTCCTGCCCGCCGGTTTCGAGATCGACAATCCCGGGCTCGTTTCGAGCGCGAGCCTGACGAATTTCGACTGGCTGCCGGAGACGCAGGCCGCGCATCTGGAGTTCCGCGACGACCGTTTCGTCGCGGCCTTCAACCGCGGCGTGGGCGAAACGACCGAATGGACGCTCGCCTATGTGGTGCGTGCGGTGACGCCCGGAACCTATGCCTACCCGGCCGCGCAGGTGGAAGACATGTATCGCCCCGAATTCTCCGCGCGCACGGCGGCGGGGATGATGGCGGTGGTCGAGTAGCGCGCGCCATGGCGCCACTGTCCGAACACACCCAAGCACGCTTCGCCTTCACAGGGTCGAGGCGTGCGGGCTGGCTGGCAGCATTTAACCTTCTCCCCGCCAACGGGGAGACGGCGTTCATCGGCGCTTGAAGAGGCGGAACGATGCGCTTCTCACGATTCGCGAAGTGGTCTGCCGCCTCCCTCGCCGGGCTTTCCCTCGGCGCGTGGCTGGGCTTCGAGACGTTGGACCGCCTCTACCCTCCGCCGCTCCCTGCAGCCCTGCCGATCTCGGCGGAGGTCGCCGACCGTGACGGCGCGCTTCTGCGCACCTTCGCCACGCCTGACGGGCGCTGGCGTCTTGCCACCGACCAAGATGCCGTAGACCCTCAGTTCCTCGCGATGCTCCTGGCCTACGAGGACAAGCGCTTCCTCGATCACGCGGGCGTCGATCCCCTCGCCCTTCTGCGCGGTGCGGGGCAGTTGCTCGGCCATGCCCGCATCGTCTCGGGCGGCTCGACACTTTCCATGCAGTTGGCCCGCCTGCTCGAACCGCGTCAGGGCCGCTCGCTGCCGGCCAAGGCGCGTCAGATTTTCCGCGCGCTTCAGATCGAGCGCCGGCTCTCGAAGGACGACATCCTTCGCAGCTATCTCACGCTCGCACCTTATGGAGGCAATCTCGAGGGCGTTCGCGCGGCGTCGCTTGCCTGGTTCGGCAAGGAGCCCAAGCGGTTGAGCTTGAGCGAATCTGCGCTGCTGGTCGCCCTCCCACAACTGCCCGAACGCCGACGCCCCGACCGCTTTCCAGACAATGCGCGCGCCGCGCGCGACCGCGTGCTCGAACGCCTAGCGCTGGCTGGCGTCATCGACGAGCGCGAGGCCGAGCGCGCCGCCGGCGAGCCCGTTCCACCCGTCCGTCGCGCCCTCCCCGCGCTCGCGCCGCATGTGACGGAGGCCGCGCTCCGCGACACGCCCGCTCCCCACAAGGTGACGCTGCGCCGCTCCGTGCAGGCAGCACTCGAAGCGGTCGCGCGCGACAGCGCCCGCAAGCTGGGAGACCGGCTGTCGGTCGCGCTTCTGCTGGCTGATGCCCGGACTGGCGAAATCCTGGCCGAAGTGGGCTCGGCCGATTTCTTCGACCACTCGCGCTCCGGCTCGATCGACATGACGCGTGCCGTCCGCTCGCCAGGCTCGACGCTCAAGCCGTTCATCTACGGGCTGGCCTTCGAGGGTGGGATCGTGGCGCAGGAAACGCTTGTCGAGGATCGTCCCGCAGATTTCCACGGCTACCGGCCGCAGAATTTCGACATGGGCTACCAGGGCGATGTCAGCGTGCGCACGGCACTTCAGCTTTCGCTCAACGTGCCCGCAGTCCGGCTGCTCGATGCGGTCGGGCCGGCGCGGCTGGCCGCGCGTTTCGCGCAGGCGGATGTGCGCGCCGAGCTTCCCAAGGGCGAAGCGCCGGGTCTCGCGATCGGCCTGGGCGGGGTCGGTCTGACGCTGCGCGATCTCGTCCAGCTCTACACTGGGCTTGCCAATGGCGGCCGCGCCAAGGCCCTGCGCAACGGCGCGGAGAAGGTGCCTCCTCCGCCGCTTGCAGGCGGCGAGGTGCTGGACACGCGCGCAGCCTGGCAGGTGGCCGACATCCTGGCGGGCGTCGCCCCGCCACGTGGCGCCGCACCCCGCGGACTCGCTTACAAGACGGGCACATCCTACGGCTATCGCGATGCGTGGTCGGTGGGCTTCGATGGGCGCTATGTGCTCGGCGTCTGGGTCGGCAGGCCCGATGGCGGCTCGGTGCCGGGTCTGTCGGGCTACGCTTCGGCAGCACCCATCCTGTTCGAGGCCTTCGCGCGCTCTGGCTTGCCTGCCGTACAGCTTGCGCGAGCGCCCGCCGGAGCCTTCCGCGAAACGCGCGACGAGCTGCCGATCACGCTTCAGCGGTTCGACCCGGATTCCGATGGGCTCGTTAAAGTGTCGCGTGCGGAGCCCGCGCCCCGCATCGTCTTTCCGCCCGATGGCGCCCATGTGGAAGCGGCAGGCGATGGGCCGCCGCTGACGCTCAAGCTGCAAGGCGGCCGGGCGCCCTTCCGATGGCTTGCCAATGGCCAGCCTCTCGGCGGCACAGAGCGGCGCCGCACGGCAGCCTGGACACCGGACGGAACGGGCTTCGCGACCCTGACCGTCATCGACGCGGCCGGGCGAGCGGCGTCCGTGCAGGTGTTTGTGGAGTAGCAGACCGGAAATCGGCTGGCGCAAATCCATTTCCCAAAACTCGCGTCTTGAAGCATGAATTGGCTGCTGCATCTCAGCAAAAGCAATGCGCGGTGGCGTGCGCCCAGCCGTGTCCCGTCTAAGCTACCTCCACGATCCCAATGGAGAATGCCATGGCAAACCTGATTTCCCGGACGCTGCTTGCCGCGCTTGTGGCCGGCTCCTTCCACTTCACGGCAGCGGGGACGGCCCTTGCCGACACGACGCTTCTCAACGTGTCCTACGACCCCACGCGCGAGTTCTATGCCGAATTTAACGACGCCTTCGCCGCCGATTGGAAGGCGAAGACCGGCGAAACCGTCACGATCCAGACCAGCCATGGTGGCTCGGGCAAGCAGGCGCGCGCGGTGATCGAAGGGCTCGAAGCCGATGTGGTGACACTCGCGCTCGAGAGCGACATCAACGCCATCGTGGAGCGCTCCCAGAAGATCGCGCCTGACTGGCGAGGCAGGCTCGAGCACAACTCCGCGCCCTACACCTCGACCATCGTGTTCCTGGTTCGCAAGGGAAATCCCAAGGGCATCAACGACTGGGGCGACCTGACCAAGGATGGCGTCGAGATCATCACGCCGAACCCCAAGACATCGGGTGGTGCGCGCTGGAACTACCTCGCGGCCTGGGCCTGGGCGCATGGCCAGTTCGGCGGCGACGAGGCCAAGATCAAGCAGTATATCGGCGACGTCTACCGCCATGTCACCGTGCTCGACACGGGCGCGCGTGGCTCGACCGTGACCTTCGCCGAGCGCAAGCTGGGTGACGTGCTGCTCGCCTGGGAAAACGAAGCCTATCTGGCGTCCGACGAGTTCGGCGCGGAAAACTTCGACATCGTCGTCCCACCGCAGTCGATCCTCGCGGAGCCGCCTGTCGCCTTGGTCGATGCCAATGTGGACGCCAAGGGCACGCGCAAGCAGGCCGAAGCCTTCCTGCAGTTCCTTTATTCCGAGACCGGCCAGCGCCTCGCAGCGAAGCACCACTATCGCCCGGCCAAGCCCGAGCTGGTTCCGGCCGAGGAGCTGCAGGCCCAGCCACAGTTGAAGCTCGTCTCCATCGACGACCCGATCTTCGGCGGCTGGAACAAGGCGCAGCCCTACCACTTCGGTGACGGCGGGGTGTTCGACCAGATCTACGCCGGAAACCAGTGAGCCTCTGACAGCATTCCCGACTCGTGCCGGCGCATGTCTCGCGTCGGCACGGTCCGTTCAAGAGAAACCGAGCCATGACCCAAGCCATCGTCTCGCGCCGAACCGTTCTTCTCGGTACCGCAGCCCTTCTCGCTTCCACCGCGCTGCCGCGCTGGGCGATGGCGCAGGCGGGCGGGGGTCGGCTTGTTGTCGCGGCGGATTCAGAACCGCGCAATCTGAACCCCGCCATCGTCGCCTCGAACGGCGTGTTCTTCGTCTCGTCCAAGGTGGTGGAGCCGTTGGCGGAAGCCTCGTTCAGCGGCGAAAACGGGCTCGAACCGCGGCTTGCGACCGCCTGGGAAGGTTCCGAGGACGGCCTCTCCGTGACCTTCACCCTGCGCGAAGGCGTTTCCTGGCACGACGGCAAGCCCTTCACCTCGGCCGATGTCGCCTTTTCCGCGCTGCAGATCTGGAAGCCGCTCCAGAACCTCGGCCGCACCGTCTTCAAGGATCTCGCAAGCGTCGACACGCCGGATGCGAAGACGGCCGTCTTCCGCTTCAGCAAGCCGACGCCGTTCCAGCTCATCCGCAACGCTCTGCCCGCGCTGACGGCGGTCGTGCCCAAGCATCTCTACGAGGGCACCGATATCGAGGCGAACCCCGCCAACACCAAGCCCGTCGGCACCGGGCCCTTCGTGTTCGCCGAGCATCGGCCGGGCGAATATTACCGGCTCACTCGTAACGAGAACTACTGGGACAGCGAGAAGCCGCGTCTCGATGAGATCGTCTACCGCGTGCTGCCCGACCGTGCGGCGGCAGCCGGTGCGCTGGAGGCGGAGGAAGTCCAGCTCGCGGCCTTCTCCGCGGTGCCGTTGGCAGACCTCGCGCGCATCGGCGAGGTTGAAGGCATCAGCGTGATTCGCGAGGGCTATGAGGCGCTGACCTATCAGCTCGTGGTCGAGATCAACCATCGGCGCAAGGAGCTGGCCGATCTCAAGGTGCGCCAGGCCATCGCGCACGCGATCGATAAGCAGTTCGTGGTGGACACCATCTTCCTTGGCTACGCCGCGGCGGCCACGGGCCCGGTGCCGCAGAACGACAAGCAGTTCTACTCGGCCGACGTGCCGACCTACGCCTTCAACGTGGCGGCCGCCAATGCGCTGCTCGATGAGGCGGGCTACCCGCGCGGCGACAACGGCACGCGTTTCGCGCTCCGCCTGCTGCCCGCGCCCTACTTCAACGAGACGCGCCAGTTCGGCGACTATCTGCGTCAGGCGCTGGCAGCCGTCGGCATCGACGCGCAGCTCGTCAACAACGACGCGGCGGCGCATCAGAAGGCGGTCTACACCGACCATGATTTCGACCTCGCGGTCGCCCCGCCGGTGTTCCGCGGCGATCCGGCGATCTCCACCACCATCCTGGTGCAGAGCGGGCAGCCCGCCGGCGTGCCCTTTTCGAACCAGGGCGGTTTCCAGAGCGAGGCGCTCGACAAGGTGATTGCCGACGCGGCAAGCGAACTGGACGAGGCCAAGCGCACGGCGCTCTACGGCGAGTTCCAGAAGCTGGTTGCGCGCGAGTTGCCGCTGATCAACGTCGCCGAATGGGGCTTCATCACAGTGGCGCGCGACAGCGTGAAGAATGTGGCGAGCAACCCGCGCTGGGCGGTTTCGAACTGGTCGGACCTGAGCGTCGAAAGCTGAGGGCCCCGCAGCTTCGGGACGGGCCTCCGGCACTCTCCTGGAAATCCGCTCCAAAGCTGATATGCCTCTCCGACCGCGCTCCCTCGCTCCAACCACGGCGCCTCAGTCATGCCCCGCGCCTTTCGCCTCGTCCGCCGCAGGCTTCTGTCGGCCATTCCCGTCCTCCTGATCGTCCTCGTCGGCACTTTCTTTCTCCTCGAAGCAGCGCCCGGCGATGCAGTGGATGCCTATCTCGTGGGGACGGGTGGCGACGCCGCGATGATCGAGACCCTTCGTGCCCGGTGGGGCCTCGACGCCTCGCCTCTGGCCCGGCTCGGCGCGTTCCTTTTGGCGGTAGGACAAGGCGATCTTGGATGGTCGGTTTCCTTGTCCCGACCCGTGCTGGACGTGGTGCTCGAACGCCTGCCTAACACGCTGCTTCTGATGGGAAGCGCGGTCGCGCTGTCGTTTGCGCTGGGCTCGCTGCTGGGTGTGGCGGCAGGCAGCCGGCCAGGCTCGTGGCGCGACCGGCTGCTTTCGTTCGGCTCGCTGGCGCTTTATGCCATGCCAAGCTTCTGGCTCGGGCTGGTGCTCGCGGTGGTGTTTGCGGTCAATCTGCGCTGGTTTCCGCTCTCAGGCGTCGAAACGATCGCTTCGGGCAAGACCGGTCTCGCGCGGGTGGGTGACATCGCCTGGCACCTCGCACTCCCCGTTCTGTCGCTCGGCCTCATCTATCTCGCGCTCTACCTCCGCATGATGCGCACCGGCATGGCGGAAGCCTGGCGCCAGGACTTCGTGCTGGCTGCCCGCGCCAGGGGCTTGTCGCGGCCGCGCATCGTCTGGCGCCACGTCGCGCGCAACGCGTTGCTGCCGCTCGTCACCATGCTGGGGTTGCAGGCGGCCAGCATGCTCGGCGGATCGGTGGTGATCGAAAGCGTGTTCTCGGTGCCGGGGCTCGGGCGGCTCGCGGCGGAAGCGGTCGCCTCCCGCGACACGCCGCTCCTGCTCGGCATCATCCTTGCGAGTGCTGTCACGGTGATCCTCGTCAACCTTCTGGTGGACTGCGCCTATGCCGCGCTCGATCCGCGGGTGGGCGCAAATGAGGCCGGGCGGTGAGCCGCTTCCTCCGCTCGCCCGAGGGCGTGACAGGCCTCCTGATCCTGCTTTCACTCGCGGCCCTCGCGCTGTTCGCGCCATTGCTCGCGCCCGGCGATCCGCAAGCCATCGCCGGACGCCCTTTGCTCGCGCCGTTCTCCGACGCCTCGCACATCCTGGGCACCGATCGGCTCGGGCGAGACGTGCTGGCGGGGCTGATCCACGGCGCACGGGCTTCGCTTCTGGTCGGCATCGCAGCGGCTGCCGCAGCGCTTGCGCTCGGCACAGCCATCGGCACGATCGCAGGATTTGCAGGCGGCCTGCTGGACGAGGTCTTGATGCGCGTCACCGACGCATTCCAGACCGTACCAGGCTTCCTGCTTGCGCTGGCCTTCGTCTCGGTCGCAGGGCCCTCGCTCGGGGTCGTGGTGCTGGCTATCGCGTTGGGCGCGTGGACGGGACCTGCGCGGGTGGCGCGGGCCGAGGTTCTGTCGTTGCGCGAGCGAGACTTCGTGGCCGCGGCGCGGGTGATCGGCATGCATCCGGCTGAGATCGCCTTCCGGCAGATTCTGCCCCTGGCCCTGCCGCCCGTCCTCGCTTTGTCGTCCGTGATCGTGGCAGGAGCCGTGCTGACCGAAGCCGCCCTCTCCTTTCTTGGGCTGGGCGATCCCAACCGCGTCACCTGGGGCGGCATGATCGCGGAAGGGCGCGCCGTGCTGCGCTCAGCACCTTTTCTTTCGATCGCGCCGGGCATAGCGCTCGTGCTGACGGTGCTCGGCGTTTATCTGGTCGGTGAAGCGGCAGCCGACAGCGCCTCGCGCCGCGAGAGCCTGGCGTGACTGCGCTCCTCACCCTCCGCGACCTTTCTGTCACCTATCGCGGCGCGCCCTCGCCCGCGCTCCAGCCCCTTTCGCTCACGCTCGCTCCAGGCGAGCGGTTGGCGGTGATCGGCGAGAGCGGCTCGGGCAAGAGCACGCTGGCGCGCGCGATAGCGGGCCTCCTGCCGCCGGGTGCAATAACAGGCGGCAAGATGGAGTGGCCAGCGCTCGGTCGGAAGCCGAAGCCTGGGTCCGATATCGGCTATGTGTTCCAGGATCCCGGTGCGAGCCTGGATCCCGTGATGGCGGTTGGCGTGCAGATCGCCGAGGTTGTTCGCGCGCACAGGCGCGTCGGCTGGCGCGAGGCCGGCGCTCGCGCGGAAGCGTTGCTGGAGGCGGTGCGCCTGCCTGACCCCGCGCGCGCTTCCCGCCTTTTCCCGCACCAGCTTTCCGGCGGGCAGAAGCAGCGCGTGGGAATTGCGGCTGCCATTGCGGCCGACCCCCTCCTTCTGATTGCGGACGAGGCGACCAGCGCGCTCGACACGGTGGTGCAGGCGGAGATCACCGGCCTGCTCGATGGCCTCGTGCGCGAGCGGCGGATGGCGCTGTTGTTCATCACTCATGACATCGCGCTCGCCGCGCAACTCGCCGACCGCATCGCGGTGCTGCGGGCCGGGCGTTTGGAGGAGGAAGGGCCGGTACGCGATGTGGTGCTTGCGCCTCAGGCAGCCTACACGCGCAGCCTGCTCGCCGCCCATCTCTCGCTTCCGGACGCGCCGTGACCGAGCCGCTGCTCTCCGTTTCCGGCCTGTCCAAGACTTTCGCACGTGCGGGGCAGACGCACGCGGCGGTGGACGGAGTGTCGTTTTCGCTCGAAGCTGGCGAGACACTGGCGCTTGTCGGGCCATCGGGCAGCGGCAAGAGCACGATCGCGCGGCTCCTGCTGCGCTTGGTCGAGCCGGACGCGGGCGCGGTGCGTTTCGCGGGCGAGGATTGGTTGAATATCCAGGGTGCAGCGCTGCGCAACCGAAGACGTCTGATGCAAGCTGTGTTCCAGGATCCGCTTGCAGCCTTCAATCCGCGCGCCACCGTGGAAGGTGCTCTCGAAGAGCCGCTGCGCATCCACGGACTGGTGCCGAAGAATGAGCGGCGCGATGCTGTGGCAAACCTGCTCGCGCGCGTCGGGCTCGGTGCCGATCTCGGCCCCCGCGCGATCCACGAGATTTCCGGCGGGCAGCGCCAGCGGGTTGCGATCGCCCGCGCGCTCGCCTGCCAGCCACAGCTCGTGGTTCTCGACGAGGCGACATCCGCGCTCGACGTGTCCGTGCGAGGCCGCATCCTTGACATTTTGGCCGACCTGCAACAGCGCGAAAAGCTCGCCTATCTCTTCATCAGCCACGATCTCGCGGCCGTCGCCCAGCTGGCCGGGCGAGTGGCTGTGCTCAACGCCGGGCGGATCGTCGAAACCGGCAACTCCGCAGATGTCATCTCCCGCCCGCAATCGGCGACCGCGCAAGCGTTGGTCGCGGCCACGCCACGCCTGCCGAAAAACCCACTGCCATGAGCGAGCACGCCTGGTCGCGGCAGCGACTGCTCCCATATCCGGCCATCGGATCGGGAAGCCGTGGAAAGCCGTGGGGCTTGCGGAACCGGGGTCGGGCAACACAATTATAGTGCGATGCAAAAAGAGCGCTCGAACGACACGTCGGCCGAAGCCAGCGGAAGCAAGCGTGCGCTTCTGCTGGTCAATCCCAAGGCACGCCGCGGCGGCGAGTCGATCGACCAGGCTTGTGGCCTGCTGCTCGATGCCGGGTTCATCCTCGACCGCCGCAAGCCTGCGGAAGGAGAGTCGCTCGGCGACGTGATTCGCCGCGCCGCCAAGGACTGCGACCTCGTGATCGTGGGCGGCGGTGACGGCTCGCTCAACAACGCGGCGCAGGCGCTGGTCGAAACGCAGCTTCCGCTCGGCGTGCTGCCGCTCGGCACGGCCAACGATTTTGCCCGCACCATCGGCCTGCCGCCAGACCCCGTGCAGGCGGCGCGGATGCTGACCACGCTGAAGCCCCGCGCGATCGATCTGGGCGAGGTCAACGGCCACCTCTTCTTCAACGTCGCCTCGATCGGATTCAGCGCGGAGCTCGCGGCAGAACTGTCGGCCGAAGCCAAGAAGCGGTTCGGCAAGCTGGGTTACGGCATCGTGGCGGCAAGGCTGCTCGCGAAGTCGCGCCTGTTCACGGCCCATCTCGAGCACGACGGCGTGACCGAAAAGCTCCGGACGCTTCAGGTTTCAGTCGGCAACGGACGCCACTACGGTGGCGGCATGACGGTGGAGGAAAACGCCACGGCCGACGACGGCAAGCTCGATTTCTACAGTCTCGAGGTCGACCACTGGTGGCGCCTGCTTCGCCTGTTGCCCTCCCTTCGCGCAGGCACGCAGGGACGTTGGGACGACGTGCGCGCCTTTCGCACGACCGAAGTGGTGATCCGCACCTCGCGGCCGCGCGACGTCAACACGGATGGCGAACTGACCACGCAGACGCCTGCACATTTCCGCATCCGGCCAAAGGCGATCCAGGTCTACGCGCCGTTGAACACGCCCGGGCAATCGGAGAAGCCCGCAGCATGAGCGAACACGACAAGAGCGGGCAGCGCGTAGACGCGCATGATTTCCTGGTGACGGCCGTGGATACGCCAGAGCGGACCGAGGATGGGCTGGCGGTCACGCTGACCGACGCGCGGGGTGGACGAGTGACGCTGCATCTCGATGCCGTATGTGCTGCGGCTCTGCGGGACGCGTTGGATAAGGGGCTGGCTTAGGCGCCACCCTCTATCGCCGCGCCAAGCTGGGCCATCCGCTGGGGCCATGCTTCGGAAGAGAGGCAGCAGTTTTCTGCTGTGTCACGGGACTATGGGGCCCTGCACAAGGCCGCCAGCAATTGCATGCCAGTTGCGCTCCGAGGTGGCGGATCGACCCCCGTCACCCCTCCTTCGACAACAGCACCGGCACCGATTTGCCTGCCGGAACGAAACTATCCTCGGCGTGGTGGGTCACGGGAATCAGCGCATTGAGTTCCGGGAAGTAGCCGGCGATCGAGCCGCTGGGGATGGAATAGGGCACGATGCGAAGTCCTCTGACTTCGCGGGAGTGGCCGTCCTCAGCGGCGGAGCGCAGCGTGATCAGGTCACCGTCCTTCAGCGACAGCCGCGCGATGTCCTCGCCCGACATCATCACCACCATGCGCGTGCCTTCGATACCGCGGAAGCGGTCGTCGTAGCCGTAGACGGTGGTGTTGAACTGGTCGTTGGAGCGCACGGTGACGAGGCGAAGCACGTCCTGTCCGTCCTTCTCGCGTCCGTCGGCTGTTGGCACCTCGGGCGTGAAGAAGTTGGCTTTGCGCGAGGGCGTGGTCCAGACGCGGTGGCGGGCAGCGAGCGGGCGTGGGAAGCCGCCAGCCTTCCACAAACGCGAATTGAAGCCCTCGAACTGGTCGGGATAGGTGGCCTCGATGGCGTCGCGCACGCTCGCATAGTCGCGTGCCCAAGCGCTCCAGGGCAGCTTCGGGTTGGGTTCGAGCGTCGCCTCGGCGATGCCGGCTACGATACGCGGCTCGGAAAGAAGGTGCTCGGAGGCGGGCTCCACCTGGCCCCATGAGCCGTGGACGCAGGTGGTGCTGTCTTCCATCGAAACCGCCTGCGCCTGGCCTTCCTGCCTGTCGATCTCGCTGCGGGCGATGCAGGGCAGGAGATAGGCGACCTTGCCTGCCACGAGATGCGAATGGTTGAGCTTGGTGGCGACCTGCACGGTCAGCGCCATGCTCGACCACGCTGCCGACATCCGCTCGGTGTCGGGGATAGCGCGCACGAAGTTGCCGCCGAGCCCGATGAAGGCCTCGACCTCGCCCGCCAGGATGCCCTCACAGGCTTCCACCGTGTTCATGCCCTTCTGCATGGGGGGCTCGAAATGGAAGAGTTCGCGCAGCTTGTCGTTGGGCACGAGCTCGGGCTTTTCGGTGATCCCCACCGTGCGCTGGCCCTGCACGTTGGAATGGCCGCGCACGGGGCAGATGCCGGCGCCAGGGCGGCCGATATTGCCGCGCATTAACATCAGGTTCGTCACCATGTCGATGGCTTCGATCCCGTGCACATGCTGGGTCAAACCCATTCCATATAGGAAGATCGTGCTCTTCGCCTGGGAGTAGACCGATGCGACGCGTTCGAGAGCGGCCTGCTTCAATCCGGAATGCTTCTCGATCTCGCTCCATTCCATCGCGCGCACGGACTGCTCGAAATGCTCGAAGCCATGCGTGTGCTCGGCGATGAAGGCGTGGTCGAGCACCGGCTCGTGACCGGCCGCCTGGGCTGCATCCTCCAATGCGAGCAACGCCTTGGCGACGCCGAAGCAGGCCGCGATGTCGCCGCCCGGATGGACCTGATGATACTGCGTGGAGATTTGCGTTTCCAAGCCGCCGATCATCTCGGAAACGGCCTGCGGGTTCCTGAACCGCTCCCAGCCGCGTTCGCGCAGCGGGTTGAAAGTGACGATGCCGATGCCGCGCTTGCGCGCCTCCTGCAGCGGGTGGAGAAGCCGCGGGCTGTTGGTGCCGACATTCTGCCCGAAGGTGATGATGAGATCGGTGGTGTCGAAGTCTTCGAGCAGAACCGTGCCCACCGGCACCCCGATCGTGCGCGGCAGGGCGACCGAGGTCGTCTCATGGCACATGTTGGAGCTGTCGGGCAGGTTGTTGTTGCCGTAAGCGCGCGCGAGCAGGCCGTACATGAAGCTGGTTTCGAGCGAAGCGCGGCCTGACGCGTAGAAGATCACGCTCTGAGGGTCTCGCGCCCGAATGGCCTTCAGCTCGCTGCCGATGGCAGCGAATGCCTCGTCCCAGGAGACGGGAACATATTTGTCGGAGGCCCGGTCGTAGCGCATCGGCTCGGTGAGCCGGCCGGTCATCTCGAGCTCGAAGTCGGACCAGTTTCGGAGTTCGGAAACCGTGTGCTCGGCGAAGAAGGCTGGCGTGCAGCGGTCGGGTGTCAATTCCCAGGCCGTCGCCTTGGCGCCGTTCTCGCAGAACTCGAAGGCGTGCGGGTGCTTGGGCTTGGCCCAGGCGCAGGACACGCACATGAAGCCCTCGGGCTTGTTCTGCTTCCAAAGCACGGGGCCGACCTTGGACACCGCTTTGACGCGGGTCAGCACGTCCTTCATCCCCTTGGCGGAACCCCAGCCGCCGGCGGGGCCTTCATAGGGCTCGATATGCGTCGGCATGGCTTCGGGATTTTCCATCGGAGCGCCTCAGGCAAGCGGAAGTCAGGAGCGCAACGCATAAAAGGAACAACGGTTCACAGGCCGCCGGAACCGCTTTGTCGCAGGGGTGGCGCGGGTGGCGCAGCGGGCCTAGAACGACATGGCACCCAGATGGACGCGCCTTTGCGGATCGCCTTCTTCTCCCCTCCCTTCGCGAGCCACCTCGCGCTTCACACGGCACTGGCCGAGCGGCTCGTTGCACGCGGTCATGAATGCGTGCTCGTCCATCACGAGGATGTGGGGTTGCCGCGAGGGTCGAGCCTGCAGCTGGAGGCGGTCTCGGCCGACTGGTCGCCACAGGGCGTGATCGCGCATGCGCGCAAGCCCGGCCTGCCATTCGGCGTGCTGCGCACGGTGCGCGACATGGCAGCGATGACGCAGACCCTGTGCCGCGAGGCGCCTGAACGCCTGAGGCGCTTAGGCGTGGACGGGGTTGTGGTGGATCAGGCGGAAAGTGCCGGGGGGATCGTGGCCGAGGCGCTCGGGCTGCCTTTCGCGAGCGTGGCGGCGGCGGTGCCGATCAACCCCGACCCCACGCTGCCCCTGCCCGTGCTGCCCTGGCCTTGGGACCCGAGCGAGGCGGGCTTGAAGCGCAATCGCGGAGGCGAGCGCGTGGCAGCCTTCCTGACAAGGCGGCTGGATGGCGTGATAGCCGAGGAGGCCGCGAGGCTGGGTGCGGCACCCAAGCGCGGACCAACCGATTGCCTGTCGCCGCTGGCTGACATCTCGCAACTGGTGCCGGGGCTCGATTTCCCCCGATCGGCGCTGCCGGGACATTTCCACTACGTCGGGCCGATCCGCGGCAGCACGTCGGGTGCGGTCACACCGCTGCCTGTGCCGGACAAGCGCAAGCCGCTGGTGTTCGCGTCGTTCGGGACCCTGCAGGGACATCGGGTGCGCTGCTTCCGCAAGCTCGCGCGAGCCTGCCGTGAAGCGGGCGCCCAGCTTCTGCTTGCGCATTGCGGGGCGCTCGACGCGCGCAAGGCAAACTCGGTCGGAGCCGACTGGGTGGTGGACCGCGTGGACCAGCGCGCCGCCGTTGCTTTGGCGGATCTTGTTGTCACCCATGCCGGGCTCAACACCGTGCTCGATGCCCTTGAGGCGGAAAAGCCGATGCTTTGCGTGCCGCTGGCCTTCGATCAGCCCGGTGTGGCGGCTCGCGTTGCGCGGGTGGGCGCAGGCGAGGTCCTGAAAGAACGAGCGAGCGCGCAAGCTATTCGGGAGGCTGTCACGCGCCTCCTGGCATCGAACGAAGCGAAGCGCGCGGCCGCCGGACTGGCGCGGGAGATACGCGCGTCGGGCGGAGTCGGGGCTGCCTGCGACATCATCGAACAGGCGCTGATCACGCGGCGGCCGGTGCTGCGCGAGGGCGTGGCGAGGAACGCCGCATGACGCGCCTGGTCCTGGTCGGCGGCGGACTGGCGAACGGGCTTCTGGCGCTCGAGCTTCTGCGCTCGCGCCCCGAGGTCGAGTTCACCGTTCTGGAAAGCGGGCCTGCTGCGGGGGGCAACCACACGTGGAGCTTCCACGAGCACGACCTGTCGGCCGACGGGCACGCACTGGTGGCGCCGCTCGTCTCGCACCGCTGGAGCGGGCAGGATGTGCGCTTCCCCGCGCTCACGCGGACGCTGAGTGACGGCTATTTCTCGATCGACTCGGACCGCTTCGCCCGCGTGTTGGCTGAGCGGCTGGGGTCTCGCCTGCGCACGAGCGCGAAGGCGGTGGAAGTGGCGCCGGGACATGTGGTGCTGGAAGGCGGAGAGCGCCTGGAGGCCGATGCGGTGATCTGGGCCGGAGGGCCACGGCAGAGCCCTGCGGCGAACATCCGCTTCCAGACATTCGTCGGGCAGGAATTGCGCTTCGAGAAGCCGCACGGATTGTCCCGCCCCATCATCATGGACGCGACCACGCCACAGGATGGCGGCTATCGCTTCACCTACGTGCTGCCTTTCGGGCGGGATACCGCACTCGTGGAGGACACCGCTTACGAAGACGGCGGCCGGATCGAGCGGACGGCACTCGAGGGCCGCATCGCGGATTACTGCCGCGCACAGGGCTGGCGGCCGGTAGAAATGCTGCGCGACGAAGAGGGCGTTCTGCCGATCACGCTGGGCGGCGATATCGGGAAATTCTGGGCGGACACGAAGGGCGTGCCGACGATCGGGCTGGGTGGGGGCTTCTTTCACCCGGTGACCGGCTACTCCCTGCCCGATGCCGTGCGCGTGGCCGGAGTGGTCGCGGGCGAGCGCGACCTGTCGCACCGCGCACTTCATGCAGCACTTGAGACCTACGCGCGAAAGCTCTGGCGCGACCGCTCTTTTCTGCGTGCCCTGAACCGCATGCTGTTTCTCGCGGGACGACCCGAGGATCGCTGGCGGGTGATGCAGCGCTTCTATGGTCTGCCGGGCGGGCTGATCGCGCGCTTCTATGCCGCACGGCTCACGCTGCCCGACCAGGCACGGCTGCTTGCGGGCAAGCCGCCTGTGCCCATCTTGGGTGCGATGAAGGCGATTCTTTCGGACGGCCGGGCATGACGGCCCAAAAGACTGCGGTGGTGATCGGGGCCGGCTTCGGCGGGCTGGCGCTTGCCATCCGCCTGCAATCGGCGGGCATCCGCACCACGATCTTCGAAAAGCGCGACAAGCCGGGCGGGCGTGCCTACGTCTACGAGGATCAGGGCTTCACCTTCGACGCCGGCCCGACCGTCATCACGGACCCCTCCTGCCTGCACGAGCTTTGGGCGCTCTCAGGCCAACGGATGGAGGACGATGTCGAACTCCTGCCCGTCACCCCCTTCTATCGGCTCGCCTGGGAAGACGGCTTCACTTTCGACTATGCCGACGACCAGGCGGAATTGGACCGGCAGATCGGCGCGAAATCGCCGGGTGATGTGGAGGGCTACCGGCGCTTCCTCGCCTATTCCCGCGAAGTCTACCGGGAAGGCTACGTGAAGCTCGGCACGGTGCCGTTTTTGAACTTCCGCTCTATGGCCGCCGCAGCACCGCAGCTCGCGCGGCTGCAGGCGTGGCGTTCGGTCTATTCGATGGTGTCGAAGTTCATCGAGGACGAGCACCTGCGCCAAGCCTTCTCGTTCCATTCGCTGCTGGTGGGCGGCAATCCGTTCGCGACCTCCTCGATCTACACGCTGATCCACGCGCTGGAGCGCACGGGCGGCGTGTGGTTTCCGCGCGGCGGGACGGGTGCGCTGATCCAGGGCATGGTCGCCCTGTTCGAGCGGCTCGGCGGCACGCTGCGGCTCGGCAGCCCGGTCGAGGCGATCGTCACGGAGGGCGATCGCATCACCGGCGTGCATGCGGGCGGCGAGACCGTTGCCGCAGATATGGTGGCGTCGAACGGCGACGTCGTGCACACCTATCGCGAACTTCTGAAGGGGCACCGGCGGGGCGAGGCGCATGGCAGGCGGCTCGCGGGCAAGCGCCACAGCATGTCGCTCTTCGTGGTCTATTTCGGCTTGTCCAAGCTGCACACGCAGCTCGCGCATCACACGGTCTGTTTCGGGCCGCGCTATCGCGAGCTGATCGGCGAGATTTTCGGCGGGCGCGAGCTTGCGGCGGACTTCTCGCTTTATCTGCACTCCCCTTGCATCACCGATCCCTCCCTCGCTCCACCAGGAGGCGGCGCATATTACGTGCTGGCGCCCGTGCCGCATCTTGGTCAGGCCGATATCGATTGGGAGCGGGAAGGACCGCTCTATCGCGACCGCATCCTCGACTATCTCGAAAAGCGCTACATGCCGGGCCTGCGCTCGCAGCTTGTGACAGTGCGCCACTTCGCGCCGACGGATTTCAAGACCGAGCTGAACGCGCACTGGGGCTCAGCCTTTTCGCTGGAGCCGATCCTGACGCAGAGCGCTTGGTTCCGCCCACACAACCGCGACGACGTGATCGCGAACCTTTACGTGGTGGGCGCAGGCACCCATCCGGGCGCGGGCGTACCGGGCGTTGTGGGTTCGGCCAAGGCGACGGCAGGGTTGATGATCGCCCAGGCGGGTGGATGAGCGCGGCGCAGAACTACGCCGACCGCTCGATCGCCCAGGGCTCGCAGAGCTTCGCCGCAGCGTCCCGCATGTTCGACGAGGCAACGCGGCGCGATGTGGCGAAGCTCTATGCCTGGTGCCGCCATTGCGACGACGTGATCGACGGCCAGGCGCTGGGTCACGGCCAAGTTTCACGCGCAGGCACGGATGCCGAGCGGCTGGCCGATCTGGAAGCGGGCACGCGTGCCGCGCTGGACGGGCAGCCGCCGAACCATCCCGCCTTCCAGTGTCTGGCCGAGGTTGCGGCTCGCCACCGCATCCCCGCCCCCTACCCGCTCGCCCACCTCGACGGCTTCCGCATGGATGTCGAAGAACGGCGCTTCGAGCGGCTGACGGATTTGATGGGCTACTGCTACGGTGTTGCCGGCGTGGTCGGCATCATGATGACCCATGTGATGGTGGGCGACGCGGGCCGGGAGCAGCCGGATTTCGACGACACGCTCGACCGCGCCTGCGATCTCGGATTGGCCTTTCAATTGACCAACATCGCGCGCGATATCGTGGACGATGCGCGGGAGGGTCGGCTCTATCTGCCGCTGGAATGGCTGGCGCGTGAGAGTATCGCGCCCGATGCGGTGGCGCTGCCCGAGCACCGCCCTGCCCTTGCCAGGTTCGCGCGGCGGTTGGTCGAGGAGGCCGAGCCCTATTACCTCTCGGCGCACGGCGGCATCGCGCGGCTGCCGTTTCGCGCGGCCTGGGCGGTGGATGCCGCGCGAGGCGTCTACCGCGCGATCGGAACGCAGGTGGTGGCGCGGGGGCCGAGCGCCTGGGACACGCGCACGAGCACGGGCAAGGCTGCCAAGCTCGGTCATCTCATGGCAGGCGGGTTCGGCGCGCTGGCGTCCCGTGCCCGCTCGGCCGGCGCGCGGCCCTCAGGCCTGTGGCAAAGGCCGCGCGAGGAGGCTCGCCAGAAGCGGCTCGGCTGACACGCGCCGCGCCGGTCGCGCGGGGCTCGGCTCTTCCTCCCCGAACAGGTGGTCCGTCAGGTCCGACAACCCCTTGGGCCGCACGGGCAGGCCGGCCAGTGCTGCGCGCGCTGCCGTCACATGCGAGCGGATGAGGTCGAGCATCGCGTCGCGGCTGACCCGATGGGCAAGCTTGTGACGCTCTGCGTCGAGCCCCCGCGCTTTTCCCATCGCCGTCTCGTCTCCATCGACGTCGAGCAGATCGTCATAGAGCTGGAAGGCGCGGCCGATTTCGCGGCCGAAGCGGTGAAGGCGCTCGGCCTGCTTTTCGTCCGTGCCGGCGAGCGTTGCTGCCATGTCGAGACAGGTGACGAAGAGCGAGCCGGTCTTCTGGTCGTTCACGGCAACAGCTTCGTCTTCTCCGCCTGCCCCGTTCGCGTGCAGATCGCGATACTGGCCGGCAACCAGCCCCTGCAACCCGATGGCGTCCGACAGCGCGCCGACAAGCTTGGCCGTCTTCTCGCCGGGCACGTCCGGCAGGCTGGCCGCCATGGCGTAGGCATCGCTCAGAAGCGCGATGGCCGCGAGGATCGCGACGTCCTCGCCGAAGCGCAGGTGAATGGTGGGCTTGCCGCGCCGCGTCGCGGCATCGTCCATGCAAGGAAGGTCGTCGAGCAGAAGTGATGCGGTGTGTACGAGTTCGACCGCGCATCCCGCCCGAAGGGCAGCGTTCGAACGACAGCCGAGATCGCGCGCGGCGAGCACCGTCATCAGCGGACGGAGCCGCTTGGCGGGCGCAAGCACGCTTTCGCGCATGGCGAGCCCGACGTCGCCGCCCGAGCCATCGGGGCCGAAATGCCGCTGCAATTCGGCCTCCACATCGGCGCGAATATCACCGAACGGATCAACTCTGCCGTTTGCCATTCACCAAACCGAGAAACGCGTGACACCCGTCCCCAGCCGAGTGAGCGGGGAATTCGCGGTCAGGCTGGCATGATTGCCGGGCACGTGCAAATCATAAGGAGGCGAGTTCCACATTTGTTCGCGGCCCCATGACGAGTTCCAAGCCCGGCCAGACGGCCTCCGCCTTGCGGTCGCGCAAGGACGATCACCTTGATCTGGTGCTGGCCGGCGCTGGCGTCACGCAAGGCGTCCGCACCGGGCTGGACACAGTTCGCTTCGTCCATTGCGCGCTGCCGGAACTCGATCTTGCGGCCATCGACCTCGGTGCGCCCTTTCTCGGCAAGCGGCTGGCCGCACCCTTTCTGATCAGCTCCATGACCGGCGGGCCGGAGCGGGCAGAGGCCATCAACCGCCATCTGGCGGAAGCCGCTCAGGAACTCGGCATCGCCTTCTGCGTGGGCTCGCAGCGGGTGGCGCTGGAAGGCGCGGGCGACCGGGGGCTGGGCGCTGCGCTGCGGGAAGCCGCGCCGTCTGCCGCCATTTTGTCCAATCTCGGCGCGGCACAGATCGTGGGGCCAACCGGCGAGGCCCTCGCGCGACGCGCGGTCGAGGCCCTGGAAGCTGATGCGCTGATCGTGCACCTCAACCCGCTTCAGGAAGCCCTGCAACCCGAGGGCGACACGGATTGGCGCGGTATTCTGGACGCGATCGGGCGGCTCGCCGCCGTGCTGCCCGTGCCGGTCGTCGTGAAGGAAGTGGGTGCCGGGTTGAGCGCTGCAGTCGCGCAACGACTGTGGGACGCAGGTGTGCGGCATCTGGATGTGGCGGGCGCCGGCGGCACGAGCTGGGCTGCCATCGAAGCGGGACGCGCTCAGAACGCCTGGCAGGCGGCGATCGCCGCCCCCTTCCGCGACTGGGGGGTGCCCACGGCCCAGGCCATCCGCGAAGTGCGTGCCGCGCTGCCAGACGCCGTTCTGATCGGCTCGGGCGGCATCCGCGATGGGCTCGACGCGGCGCGTGCCATCCGGCTCGGCGCGGACATCGTTGGCCAGGCGGCCGGGGTGCTCGACGCGGCACTGCAAGGCACCGAAGAGGTGGTGGCGCTGTTTCGGGTACGCGTGGCGCAGCTTCGCACGGCCTGCTTCGCCACCGGCTCGGCCGATCTCGCAGCCTTGCGCATGGCGGCACTTCTGCCGGGCGGTTGAATGCCGCAAGCCATTGCGACAGAGCTTCGGGCCCCTACTTCCTTTTCGGACCAGCCGCCGCCAGGTCCGACGGCATCCCAGGCAGTTTCATGGCGTATCTCATTCCCACTCTGATCACGCTGGGCACGTTTCTTCTGATGGAGTTCGGCGCCTACGCCGCCCATCGCTGGATCATGCATGGCTGGGGCTGGGGCTGGCACAAGTCCCATCATGAGGACCACCACGATACGTTCGAGAAGAACGATCTCTACGCCGTTTGCTTCGCGGTGTTCGCCATCGTGCTGTTCGCCGTGGGCTCGTATGCCGTGCCGGTGCTCTGGTGGATCGCGCTCGGCATCACGCTCTATGGTCTGTTCTACTTCATCTTTCACGATGGGCTCGTACACCAGCGATGGCTGTTCAAGACTCCGCCACGCTCGGGCTACCTCAAGCGGCTCTATCAGGCACACCGTCTGCACCACGCGACCGAGGGCAAGGAGGGCGCGGTGTCGTTCGGTTTCCTTTATGCGCCGCCGGTGGCCAAGCTGAAGCGGCAGCTGCGCGACCGCGGCACGTTGAGCGAGCAATGACGGACACGGCCGAGCACGCGTCTCCCTCATCGGCCGAGAGGCGCACAGGCTTCGGCGCCGTGCACCACCCCGACGCGGCAGCACCCGCCTGGGTGTGGGCCGTGATCCTGGCGATGCTGGCCGCGATGGCGGGCTGGCTCGTGGGGCTCGACTGGCGCGCGCAATGGCCGGCCGGACTGCTCGTTCTCGTGACGATGGCGACCGTGACGCTGCCGACGGCCACGCGAAAGCGCCATCCCTTCGTGCTGCCCGTGCCGATCGAGCTGGCCATCGCGCTGTTCGTGTTCGGCTCGCTGTTTCTGGGCGAGATCCTCGGCTGGTACGACCGCATATGGTGGTGGGACCTGCTTCTCCATTCCTCGTCCGGCGTGCTGTTGAGCGCGCTGGGACTGCTCTTCGCCTACGGCATCGGCGGCAAGTCGCTCAATGCACGCGTGGCGTTCCTGTTCGCGCCGATGCTCGCCATGAGCGTGGGAACGGTGTGGGAGTTCTTCGAATTCGCGATCGAGAACCTGTTCGGCGTCGCCATGCAGACGCCGCAGGTGAGCGGCGGCTCGGGGCTGGTGGACACGATGTGGGACCTGATCGTGAATGCGGTGGCCGCCGTGGGCGTGGCGCTTTACGGCTGGCACTACACGCGGCCGAGCCGCGGGCGGGGGATACCGCGCTGGGTCGAGGGCTTCCTCGACCGCAACGCCGCCTTCTTCGAGCGCCGACGCGCGCGTTAAAGCGCGCGCACCTTGGGCGCCTCGCCCTTCGCCAGTTTCAGCGGGTTGCGCAGCGGCAGGCCGAACGCTTCCGCCTCGATCTCGAACACGTCGCCTTCTTCCGCGCGGATGCCGTCCGCAAAAGACAGCGTGGCCGTGCCGAACATGTGGAAGTGGATGTCGCCCGGCTGGCGGAACACATCATACTTGAAGTGGTGATGCTCGAGGTTGGCGAGCGTGTGGCTCATGTTGGCTTCGCCCGACAAGAACGGCTTCTCCCATATCACCACGCCATCGCGCTTGATGCGTGAGGTGCCGCGCACGTCGTCCGGGAGGTCGCCCACCAAGAGTTCCGGGCCGAAGGAAGCGTTGCGGAGCTTGGAGTGGGCGAGCCACAGATAATTGCCGCGCTCGGTCACGTGGTCCGAGAACTCGTTGGACAAGGTGAAGCCCAGGCGAAACGGCGTGCCGTCCGGCCCGATCAGATAGACGCCTGCGATCTCTGGCTCCTCGCCCGCATCCTCGGCGAAGGCGGGCGAAACGAGCGGGGCGCCAGGGCCGACGGCCATGGTGCCGTTGCCCTTGTAGAACCATTCGGGCTGAACGCCGACCTCGCCTACCCCCGGCTTGCCTTTCTCGAGGCCCATGCGGAACATCTTCATGGAATCGGTGAGTTGCTCCTCGCCCTCCAGCTTCTTGTGCATGGCATCGCGCGTGGAAGCCGAGCCGAGATGGGTCAGGCCCGTGCCGGTGAGGTGAATGTGGGCGGGGTCGGGATGGGTGACGGGGCAGAGAAGACGGTTTTCGGCATAGGCGGCTTCGATGTCGAAAGCATCGCCCAGTCCGAGGGCCTCCACAGCCTCGGGGATGCTCGTGCCTTCCGCGATGGCCTTTTGGGCGAGATCGAAGGTCGAGGCGCAGTTTTGCACCAATCGGTAGCCCTCGTCGCTCAGGCGGACGGCAACGCCCGTCTCGCCGCCCTCACCTCGGAACTGAACCAACCGCATGCCACCCTCCCAAAAGTATGACTTTTCAGAAAGGCTGATATCCGGCCTGTCCTCAAACGGCAAGAGGGCAGCCGAAGCTGCCCTCTCCAAAGCGATCTGGACGCCGAAAGGCGTAGGAGTCACGCTGTCTTAGGCTTTGTTCTTGTTGTAGAGATCGAACACCACGGCGCCGAGCAGCACCAGACCCTTGATGACCTGCTGCCAGTCGATGTTGACGCCCATGATCGACATGCCGTTGTTCATGACACCCATGATGAAGGCCCCGATCACGGCGCCTGCCACTTGCCCGACACCACCGAGTGCGGATGCTCCGCCGATGAAGACAGCCGCGATCACGTCGAGCTCGAAGCCGAGGCCGGCCTTGGGCGTCGCCGTGTTCAGGCGGGCCGCGAAGATCAGGCCGGCAAGGGCTGCGAGCATGCCCATGATCACGAAGATCAGGAAGGTCAGCCGCTCCGTCTTGATGCCGGAAAGGGCCGCAGCCTTCACATTGCCGCCCATCGCGTAGATGCGGCGGCCGAACGTCATGCGCTTGGTGAGGAACACAAAGCCTGCGATCAGGATGCCCATCACGATCAGCACGTTGGGCAGCCCGCGATACGAGGCGAGCGTGTAGGTGAGGTAGAGAATGATCGCGGAGATCACGACGTTCTTGACCACGAAGAGGCCGAAGGGCTCGGCCTCGTAGCCGTGGCTCTCACGGTTGCGGCGCGAACGGATGGCCGTCCAGAGCATGAGCGCCACGATAGCCGCTCCGATCAGGAGCGTGGTGGAATGGAGCACCAAGCCGGTGCCCGGCAGGACGCGGCCTGCGGCATTCACCTCGGGAGCGGCGATCGTCCAGGGGCCGATCACATCGGGGATGAAACCCGCGGAAAGCAACTGGAACTCGGCAGGGAATGGGCCGACAGACGCGCCGCCCAGAAGCCAGAGCGACAAGCCCTTGAAGACCAGCATACCAGCAAGTGTCACGATGAAGGAAGGGATGCGCATATAGGCGATCCAGTAACCCTGGCTCGCGCCGATCAGGCCGCCGACCACCAGGCAAGCGAGGCCCGCCAGGATCGGGTTCCACCCGTTCTGCACGATCAGAACGGCTGCAACCGCACCCACGAAGCCTGCGACCGAGCCGACGGAAAGGTCGATGTGGCCGGCCACGATCACCAGGAGCATGCCGAGCGCCATGATGATGATGTAGGAGTTCTGCAGGATCAGGTTGGTCAGGTTGACCGGCTTGAACAGAACGCCGTTGGTGGTGAACTGGAAGAACAGCATGATGGCGATGAGCGCCAGCACGAGGCCGTATTCGCGCAGGTTTTCCTTGAGCGCGGCCTGCGCGGAGGCGCGCGCGGGGCTTTGAACGGTGCCCGCTGTTTCGGAACTCATGATGCTGCCCTTTCTGCCGCTGCCGCCGCTTCGTCCCGCGCCTCGCCCCGCACGATGGCGCGCATGATGCGCTCCTGGCTGGCCTCCGAAGAGGGCATTTCGCCCACGATGCGGCCTTCGTTCATCACATAGATGCGGTCGGTGATGCCGAGCAGTTCCGGCATCTCCGACGAGATGACCAAGATCGCCTTGCCCTCGTCCGCCAGCCTGTTGATGATGGTGTAGATCTCGTATTTCGCGCCGACATCGATGCCGCGCGTGGGCTCGTCCAGGATCAGCACGTCCGGGTTCGAGAAGAGCCACTTGGACAGCACGACCTTCTGCTGGTTGCCGCCCGAAAGGTTGCCCGTGACCTGGTAGACCGAGGACGAGCGGATGTTGGTCTTGCGCCGGTATTCGTTGGCGACCGTCAATTCGCGCATGTCGTCGATCACGCCGGCATTCGCCACGCCCTTGAGGTTGGCGACCGTGACGTTGTGCTTGATGTGGTCGATCAGGTTGAGGCCATAGGTCTTGCGATCCTCGGTGGCGTAGGCGAGGCCATGCTTCACCGCGCGGCCGACCGTGGAAACGTCCGCCGGCTTGCCGTGGAGCAGCACTTCGCCGGAAATGTTCACACCCCAGGAGCGGCCGAAGACGCTCATGGCGAACTCGGTTCGCCCCGCCCCCATGAGGCCCGCGATGCCCACCACCTCACCGCGGCGGACGTGGAGGTTCACGCTCTTGATGACCTCGCGCTCGGGATGGACGGGGTGGAACACGCGCCAGTTCTTCACCTCGAACACGGTCTCGCCCACCTTGGGCTCGCGTGTCGGGTAGCGGTCCTCGAGCGAGCGGCCGACCATGGAGGTGATGATGCGGTCTTCCGAGATCTGCTCGCGCTCCATGGTTTCGATGGTGCGGCCGTCGCGGATCACGGTGATGCGGTCGGCCACGCGGCCGACCTCGTTGAGCTTGTGCGAGATCAGGATGCAGGAGATGCCCTGGTTCTTGAATCCGATCAGAAGGTCGAGCAGCGCCTGGCTGTCCTTTTCGGAGAGCGAGGCCGTGGGCTCGTCGAGGATCAGCAGCTTCACGTCCTTGGCGAGCGCCTTCGCGATCTCGACCAGCTGCTGCTTGCCCACCCCGATATTGGTGACGAGCGTGTCGGGATCCTCCGACAGCCCGACCTTGCGCAGAAGCTGAGCCGCCTCGCCGCGCACCCGATGCCAGTCGATCACGCCGTTCTTGGCGCGCTCGTTGCCCAGGAAGATGTTTTCCGCGATCGAGAGCAGCGGCACGAGCGCCAGCTCCTGGTGGATGATCACGATCCCCTTGCGCTCGCTGTCGCGAATGCCCGCGAAGCGGCATTCCTCGCCCAGAAAGCGGATCTCGCCCTCGTATGTGCCGTGCGGGTAAACGCCCGAGAGCACCTTCATGAGCGTCGACTTGCCGGCCCCATTCTCGCCGACGATGGCCAGGATTTCGCCCGCGCGCACGTTGAGGTTGACGTCCGACAACGCCTTGACGCCCGGAAACGTCTTGGTGATGTCGCGCATTTCGAGGATGGTTTCAGCCATTCGACCGCTCTGTCCGTCCGCTTGGGGACGCTGGGTTCGGATGTTCCCGCTCGGTCGGTTCCGATGGGAAAGAGCCCCGCACGGATGCGGGGCTCGGTGGCTCGATGGCCAGGCGGAATGCCTTACTGGACGTCGGCTGCGTTGATGAAGCCGGAGTCGATCAGGATTTCCTTGTAGTTCGACTTGTCCACGGCAACCGGGGTCAAGAGGATCGTGGGGAGCTGCTTGACGTCGTTGTTGTAGCTCGTGGTGTCGAGGCCCTCGGGTGTCTTGCCCTGAAGCACGGTGTCCACGAGTTCCGCCGTCACCTTGGCGAGCTCACGCGTGTCCTTGAACACGGTGGAATACTGCTCGCCGGCTTCGATGGCCTTCACGGAAGGCGCTTCGGCGTCCTGACCGGAGATGATCGGCCAGGGCTGGTCGGCAGCGCCGTAGCCCACGCCGCGCAGCGACGAGATGATGCCGCGGGCGAGCGTGTCGTTGGGAGCGAGGATCGCATCGACGCGCGAGCCGTCCGAGTAGGCGGCCGAAAGCAGGTTGTCCATGCGCGCCTGGGCGGTGCCCGCGGCCCAGCCGAGCGTGCCGACCTGCTGCATGCCCATCTGGCCCGACTTCACGACGAGCACGCCCTGGTCGATGAGGGGCTGAAGCACGCCCATCGCGCCATCGTAGAAGAAGAAGGCGTTGGCGTCGTCCGGCGAGCCGCCGAACAGCTCGATGTTGAACGGCCCCTTGTCCTCGGGATAGCCGAGGCCCTTCAGGATCGTCTCGGCCTGCAGCTTGCCGACGCCGAAATTGTCGAAGGTCGTGTAGTAATCGACGTTCGGGCTGCCTTTGATCATCCGATCGTAGGAGAACACCTTCACGCCGCGGTCCGCGGCCTGCTGGAGCACGGCCGAGAGCGTGGTGCCGTCGATGGCGCCGATCACCAGCGCCTTGGCGCCCTGGGTTACCATGTTCTCGAGCTGGGCGACCTGGTTGGGGATGTCGTCCTGCGCGTTCTGCAGGTCCACCGTGTAGCCGAGCTTCTCCAGCTCAGCCTTGAGCGAGTTGCCGTCGTTCACCCAACGCAGCACGGTGGAGTCGGGCATGGCGACGCCGACGGTGCCCTTGTCCTGCGCCCATGCGCCGCCCGCCAGCACGGCGAGGCCGAAGACCGACCCGGCGAGAATGTTCAGAATCTTTCGCAAATCTCTTCCTCCACTCCCCCGCGGGTCGATGCGCCGACGCCGCAGGCAGCGCCCTCCGGCCGGGAATCGGCGCAGTCGGGCAGCTTTCTCGTGACATAATCAGGACCAGCGGACAGAGAAAAGGCCCCATGCGGGCATGGAGCCTTTTCTTGCCCGAGAGACCCTTACTTCAGGTCCTCGGCCTTGATGTAGCCCGAACCCACGACGATCTCCTCATAATTGCTCTTGTCCACAGAGACCGGTGTGAGGAGGTAGGAGGGCACGACCTTGACGCCGTTGTTGTAGGTCTTGGTGTCATTGATCTCCGGCGTGCCGCCCGACAGCGCGGCATCGACGAGATTCGCGGTGACCTTGGCGAGTTCGCGCGTGTCTTTGAACACGGTGGAATACTGTTCGCCCGCGATGATGGCCTTGACCGAGGGTGCTTCGGCGTCCTGGCCCGAGATGACCGGCCAGGGCTGGTCGGCCGAGCCATAACCCACGCCGCGCAGCGACGAGATGATGCCGCGCGAAAGACCGTCATAGGGCGACAGCACCGCATCCACGCGGGAACCGTCCGAGTAGTTGGCCGACAGGATGTTGTCCATGCGCGCCTGCGCGACCGCGCCGTCCCAGCGCAGCGTGCCGACCGTCTGCATGCCCGTCTGGCCGGACTTCACGACCAACACCCCCTGGTCGATCAGGGGCTGGAGGACGCTCATTGCGCCGTCGTAGAAGAAGAAGGCATTGTTGTCGTCGGGCGAGCCGCCGAAAAGCTCGACGTTGAAGGGCCCCTTGTCCTCGGGATACTTCAGGCCCTTGAGCAACGACTGGGCCTGCAGCACGCCGACCTGGAAGTTGTCGAAGGTCGTGTAGAAATCGACATTGCCGCTGTCGCGGATCAGGCGGTCATAGGCGATCACCTTGATGCCCTTGTCAGCGGCCTGCTGAAGCACGGCGGACAGGGTGGTGCCGTCGATCGAGGCGATCACGAGGGCCTTCACATCCTGGGTCACCATGTTCTCGACCTGGGCGAGCTGGTTCGGGATGTCGTCCTCGGCATATTGCAGATCGACGCCATAGCCCTTGGCTTCGAGCGCGGACTTCAGCTCATTGCCGTCCGAGATCCAGCGCAGCGAGGATTGGGTGGGCATGGCGATGCCCACGGTGCCCTTTTCCTGGGCCGCCGCCGGCATGCTCATGGCGGCGAGGCCGACCGCGCAGGCGGCCAGCATGGTCTTCATCAGTTTCACGTCTTTTCCTCCCTGATTTTGGTCGACAGCAAGGCGAGCGGCGCCTCGCTGCGAGGCGGCAGCTCCATCCGTTCACCGCGTCCCGATGGAATTCTTGAATGCTCCCAAGCGCCGCCTCCTTCGCTTCCCAGCCAATGGCCGGAAAGCGCTCCACAGCGACGCGCGGACGTTGAAGCGGATTCCAGCGCCTGTCAATGAAAAGTAGTATTAAAGGGCCGTGGCCTCGCGGCAGGCCTCGTCAGCCCGCTTTCGCGGGCAGTGGGAAGCACGCGAAGAAGCGTTCCGCTTGGCCTCGATCTCCGCTCGCTTCGATCGATCCTGCCCCCTCCAGCTCTTTCAGGGGCGACCCGTCATAGATGGCTGTCGCGATCGCGGCGGGTGCGCCCACAAGCATCAGGTCGGGCGACCCGCCCTCCCCCCTGCCCGCCTGGAGGCGGCCGTCCCTCACACTCGCGAAAAAGTCCTCGCCATCCATCCGGAAGCCGACCGTGATCGCGAGGTCGGCGGCGCGTGCGCTGTCGAACATCGTGCGCAGCGAAAGGACGAGCGATACGGCACTCATGTGCTTGCCCGGATCGTGCCGAGGCGAACGCACCGCCCAGCGCCCAAGCGTCGTGATCACCGGTTCCGCATCCATGCCCCACGGCGTCAACTCATAGACCTGAGAAGCGGCAGGAGGCGGCAGCTTGCGCCTGACGAGGAGGCCCGATGCCTCGAGGCCTTCGAGCCTTTGGGTCAGCACATTGGCGCTGATGCCGGGGAGTGCTGCGCGCAGATCGCTGAACCGCCTGGGACCGAGCAGAAGCTCCCGCATCACCAGAAGCGACCAGCGCTCCCCGATCAGGTCGAGCCCGTGCGCTGTGCCGCAGGCGTCGTCATATGTCCGCTTGTCCGCCCGATCGCCCATTTGGTTATTTTTTATAACTCATCAATTGCGTAAGATAACATGATGGGGTAGCTTCGTCGCGTGATCAAGGAATGGAGGCACCCCATGTCGAAAATGATCTTCGTGAACCTGCCCGTCGGCGACCTCAAGCGTTCGATTGCCTTTTACACGGCCATCGGCGCGACGCAGGATCTGCGCTTCTCGGACGACACTGCGGCAGCCATGCAGATTTCCGACGCCATCGTGGTGATGCTGCTGACGCACGAGAAATTCGCGCAGTTCACCGCAAAGACCATCGCGGACGCGAAGGCCTCCGCACAGGTGCTGCTCGCCCTCTCGGCTGACAGCCGCGAGGCGGTGGATGCGCTGGCCGATGAAGCATCCCGCGCTGGTGGCTCTGTCGACCCCTCCCCACCCCAGGACCACGGCTTCATGTATGGCCGCTCCTTCGAAGACCCCGACGGCCACGTCTGGGAGACCATGTGGATGGACATGACCGCATTCATGGAGGCGACCGGCCAAGCGCAAGCCGATTGAGGCGACGTGACGATGCTGGGTCAGCGCCGGGCTCATGAGATTGTGTAACCCGCATCCGCAAGCACGACGCTCCTCGTCATGCTCCTGTGATCCGAGGTCACAAGTCGAGCGCCCGCCTCGCCGGGAGGCTCGACTGTCGCAAGTCCGATGTCGCGGGCGGTGCCCATCAGAGGTTTGGTGCGGCCTGCCAGCGGGAATTCGTCGCGATCCATGGTTGCTCCCCGATCGACGCTCGGCTTCCGCCCAGAGGCGCAACTCGGCGGCTTGCTACTGGAAGTCGAAGGAGGACAACCCCGACACAGCTTCGTCCAGTCCGAGTGGGCGCGTGATCGGCGGTTCGGCACGAGCGGGGCAGGCCGCCCGCTCGCACAGGCGGCAGGCGGGGCCGGCCGGCAGAAAAACGGGCTCGCCGGCCGTGTTGCGCGGCAGAAGGTCGGCATAGGCCACGGCCTGCGCGTGGCTCCAGTCGCAGCCGAAAAGAAGTGCCGTGCGGCGTGGGTGCTCGCTCCAGCCGAAGTCCAAGCCCTCCACGGTGCGCGCCACCAGCAGGTAGCGGGCGCCATCGGGCATTTCGGCGGCCTGCGCCAGCGCTTGGCCGGGCTGCGCAAAGGCCCTGTAGAGCGCGAGCTTGGGACAGGCGCCGCCGAAGCGGCTGATGGGAAAGCCGGTCGCCCCCGCGCGGCGCAGGCGATTGCCGGCTCCGTCAACCTCGAGAAGAAAGAACGGCACGTCCGTCCCGTTCGGGCGGGCGAGCGTGGTGAGCCGAGCGGCGGCCTGTGCGAACGAAACACGAAAGCGGGCTGCAAGCGCGCCGACATCGAAGCGCGTGCGCCGCGCGGCTTCGCCGAACGGCCGCTGCGGCATCAGGATCGCGGATGCGCCGTAGCGGGCAAGCTCCATCCGCGTGATCCGCCGCGCCTCGTCCGTGGAAAGGCGAAGCGCCTCCACTGCCTGGGCAAGCGCCTCGGCTGCCCCGAGCAGAAAGGCTTCCAGCGCGATTTCACCCAACTGGTCTGCGGCCGACAGGCGTTCTGACACGAAAAGCCGCTGGGAATGGCGGTCGTAGCGACGACGCCAGGAAGGCATGGTGGCTGCGGGCAGCGACTGCACGTGGAGGCCATGCTCGCGCCTGAGCCAAAGCTTGAGCGCGGCCGAAAGCTCGTCGCGGCCTTCGAGCGTCTCGCCGATCGCCTCCGCCGCTTCTTCGAGACCTGCAAAATGATTGGGCTGGCGCTCCAGCACCTCGCGCACCTCGTCCAATGGCAGGCGCGCCCCGGCAAGCAGCCCCGCGCGTCCCTCCTTGGCGAGAAGTTCGCCCAGGTCCGACAAGCGCTCGGCCTGCTCGCGATAGGCGCGGTGGAGCTTGACCATCGCGCCCGCCGCGTTGGGCGTGGCTTCCGCGAAATCGACCAGTTCACTGTCGCCCGGCAGCTCGGTCGCCAGCAAGGGGTCGGCGAAGGCCGCGCGAAGGGCAGGCAGAAGCCCGCTTTCGCCTGCGAGTTCGTCGGCCTCCACGCCATAGGCAGAAGCAAGCTTCACCATGAGCTGAACGGTGAGCGGCCGCTGGTTGCGTTCGAGAAGGTTGAGGTAGGACGGCGATATGCCGAGCGCGGCGGCCATCGCCGTCTGGCTCAGGCCTTGAGCGGTGCGGATGCGGCGAATGCGGGGGCCGGCGAAGATCTTGTCGGGCATCGTGTCACGAAATTTGCCGATGGCGAATGCGTTCATCCTGTCGAAATTTTGACACTGCAACAAGCGGCCCCGTCAAAGCCCTCACAGCTTTGCATGATTTTTCTCCCAGTTTTCTTCGAGACAAGCGCGTTCCAGCGGTCATGCTTGTAAATCCTCCACACCCCGCAGCCGCCAGACTGGATTGGCGGCACAGTTTCGCGGGACACAGGAGCAGACACGATGACCGACTTTTACAACCTCGTCCCTTCCGCCCCCGATGGGCGCTTCGACGGCATCGTGCGTCCCTATGACGTGGCTGAGGTGGAACGCCTGCGTGGCTCGCTGCCGATCCGCCACAGCCTGGCCGAGCACGGCGCGAACCGCCTCTGGCAGCTCCTGCACGAGGAGCCCTTCGTCAACGCGCTGGGCGCGGTCACCGGCAACCAGGCGATGCAGATGGTCCGCGCGGGGCTCAAGGCCATCTACCTGTCGGGCTGGCAGGTCGCGGCGGACGCCAACACGGCCTCCAGCATGTATCCCGACCAGTCGCTTTATCCGGCGAACGCCGCGCCCGAGCTTTGCCGCCGCATCAACCGCACGCTGCAGCGCGCCGACCAGATCGAGCATTCCGAGGGCAAGCGCTCGGTCGAAACCTGGTTCGCGCCGATCGTGGCCGATGCCGAGGCCGGCTTCGGCGGCCCGCTCAACGCCTTCGAGATCGCCAAGGCCTTCATCGAGGCGGGTGCCGCCGGCATCCATTTCGAGGACCAGCTGGCATCCGAGAAGAAGTGCGGTCACTTGGGCGGCAAGGTTCTGATCCCGACCTCTGCGCATATCCGCAACCTCGACGCGGCCCGCCTCGCGGCGGATGTGATGGGCACGCCGACGCTCGTGATCGCGCGCACGGATGCGGAAGCGGCGACCCTTCTCACGTCGGACATCGACGAGCGCGACCAGCCCTTCGTGGACCGCGAGCGCGGCCGCACGGCGGAAGGCTTCTTCCACGTTCGCAACGGCTTGGAGCCCTGCATCGCACGCGCCATCGCCTATGCCGCGCATGCGGACCTGATCTGGTGCGAGACCTCGAAGCCCGATCTCGCCCAGGCCCGGCGCTTCGCGGAAGCGGTCCATGCCGCCCATCCCGGCAAGATGCTCGCCTACAACTGCTCGCCCTCCTTCAACTGGCGCAAGAACCTGGACGAGGCGACGATCGCCAAGTTCCAGCGTGAGCTGGGCGCGATGGGCTACAAGTTCCAGTTCATCACGCTGGCGGGCTTCCACCAGCTCAATCACGGCATGTTCGAGCTCGCCCGCGGCTACCGCGACCGCCAGATGGCCGCCTATTCCGTGCTGCAGGAGGCCGAGTTCGCCTCGGAAGCCGACGGCTACACGGCGACCAAGCACCAGCGCGAGGTGGGCACGGGCTATTTCGATGCTGTCTCGATGGCCATCAGCGGCGGCGCCTCCTCCACAACCGCCATGCACGGCTCGACCGAGCACGACCAGTTCCGCGAAGCGGCCGAGTGAACCGAAACCCTCAAGGAGACACGACCATGCTCGACACCATTCAGGCCCCCGCCCCCAAGACCCGCGTCAAGGAGCGCGCGGCAGAACAGGCGAGCGCCTTGTCCGACGACCAGCAGTCGGCCATTCGCGCGCTGGCCAACGACCTTCACCGCCTCAACCATTCGGTCATGCGCGCCGTCGAGGCAGGCGTTTCGGTGGAACTCGTCCGCACCGCGCGCCACCACGGCGGCGCCGGAAGCTGGGGCGATCTGCTCGTTCCCGTCCTCGTGACCAAGAGCCAGTGATCGAGAAAGGCTTCCCCATCGGCTGAAAGGGCCGGGCCTCACGCCTGGCCCTTTCGCACGAGTGCCGTGCGCAAGCAGTGACAGACGATCTCCCCGCGCTGGTTGATCGCCTTGTGCGCGAATGTGACGATCCCCGCATCCGGCCGCGAGCGCGATTCCCGAAGCTCGACCACCTCGGTTTCGACCCTGAGCGTATCCCCTACGAAGACGGGTGCCGGCATGACCACCTTGTCATAGCCGAGATTGGCGACCAGCGTGCCGAGCGTGGTCTCAGCGACCGACACCCCCACCATCAGCCCGAAGGTGAAGATCCCATTCACCACGATCCGCCCGAACTCGGTCCCCGCCGCATATTCGGCATCGAGATGCAGCGGCTGCGGATTGTGGGTCAAAACGGTGATGAGAAGATTGTCGCTCTCGGTGACCGTCCGCCGAACCGGATGCTCGATCCGCTCGCCAACCAGCCACTCGTCGAAGATTTTGCCCGCCATGCCCGCCTCCTTCGATGGTGGACAGTTGCAGCAAGCTGGTGGGCCCGGAGGGACTCGAACCCCCAACCAAGCGGTTATGAGCCGCCGGCTCTAACCATTGAGCTACAGGCCCAGCCGGGTTCCTGGTTAGCCGCTTGAAGGGCGGAGAACAAGCGGGGTGCCGCAATGCGTTCATATTGGGGGGGTAGCTCTGGCCGCCTTCTTGAACGGACAGGGGAAACCGCCCGATGAACAATTGGAAACTCGCCACCGCCCTTTGCGGCGCTCTGCTTCTGGCTGCTCCCGCGCTGGCGCAGGAGCAGGGAGAACAGCCGCGAATCGCAGTCACGGGCGAAGGCGAGGCGACGGTGGCGCCCGATCTCGCAATGCTGACTTTGGGCGTGATGCGCCAGGCGCCGACCGCAGGCGAGGCGCTGACCGCAAACAGCGAGGCGATGCGCGCCGTGATCGAGGCGGTGAAAGCCCTGGGGATAGCCGAGCGCGACATCCAGACGGCGGGGCTCCAGGTCAATCCGCGCTACGAATATGTGGAGCGGCCAGACCGCACGCAGGAGAGCAAGCTCGTCGGCTATGAGGTGATCAACTCGGTCACCGTGCGCGTGCGCGACATCGCCAAGACCGGCGACCTGTTCGATAAGGCTGTCGCGGCCGGCGTCAACCAGGGCGGCAACCTGTCCTTCTCCAACGAGGACCCCAAGGCCACCCTGCGCGAGGCGCGCAAGCGGGCGGTGGCGGACGCAATCGACAAGGCCCAGACGCTGGCCGAAGCGGCCAATGTGAAGCTCGGCCGCATCACCGAGATCACCGACACGGTGGTGGGGATGGCGCCCATTCCCATGCGGGCGAAGTCGTTCGACGCGATGCAATCCGCGCCGGCTCCCATCCAGGCGGGCGAGAACAGCTACAGCGTCCAGGTGAACATCACCTTCGCGCTCGAGTAGACAAGCGAAAAGGCCGGCGGATCGCTCCGCCGGCCCTTTGATTAGTGCGCTGCGTCCTACCAGTTGATCACTGGGCAACCGGGAGCACGGGCGAAAGTGACCGACACGCGGTCGCCGCGCTGGCGGCCACCGATCTCGATGGTGCGCCGGCCGACATCGCGGACGAATGCGCGGCGCACGCCCATGCGTTCGGCCTTGTCGAGCGCGCGGCCCGGCGAGCAGTCGCGGCGGCCGCGACGGTCCCAGCGCTCCTCGCCATGGCGGCGGTCCTCGCGCCAATCGCGGTCGCGGTCACGATAGCGGCTGCCGTGATCGGAGATGAGGCCGAACTCGGGGCCGTTCTGGCCGATCGAGAAAAACAGGCTGTCGGCATGGGCCACGGCGGGGACGGCGGAGGTGCCGACGCCAAGCGTGGCTGCCAGGGCGATGGTCTTCAAAATGTTGGACATGGGCCTCTCCTCGTTTGTTTCGGAGCTTCAGGCGGAAGGCCGAAGCGATGATCCGAAACTATGGGGAGGATGCTGAATGCCGCGGGAACCGGCCGTTCATGCACGGTTCACCGCAAAAAGGCTCGAACGCGCCCCATGTCAGGGCTCGTTTTCCAGCACGTGTTCGAAATAGTCCTCGGGCTCGGCGAGGTCGTCCTCGTTCGCGGTCAGGCGACCTCGCATGGAAATGCCGGCCTCGTGCACGCTTTCCTTCCGACCGCTCACCAGGTGATGCCAGGGGAAGAGGTCGCGGCCTTCGGCGACGAGGCGATAGGCGCAGGTGCGTGGCAGCCAGGACAAGCGCCGAACGGTGGGCGCATCGAGGCCCACGCAATCGGGCACACGGGTCAGGCGGTTGGAATAGTCGGAGCAGCGGCAGGTCTGGCCATCCAGCAGGCGGCAGCCGACGCTCGTCCAGTGGATTTCGCCCGTGTCCTCGTCCTCGAGCTTGGCCAGGCAGCATTTGCCGCAGCCGTCGCAGAGCGATTCCCACTCAGTGGGGGACAGCTCTTCGAGCGATTTGGTTTTCCAGAACGGCGCATCCATGAGGCGTCGCATGTGGCGGGAATGGAGCGCAAATTCAAGCGCCTGCCTGCCGAGCGTCCTTCTCCGCCGCGGCGGAGAAGGGGAACCATCCGGCTACGAGCGACATTTCGCGGGCGTCGGGACAAATGGCAACTTGGAGATCGTGGATGAAACGCCAGCCCTGGATTCTGGCCGGAACGGCACTTGGACTGTTGATGGCCGCACCGCTCGCGGCATCGCCCTTTTCGATACCCACCCCGCCGAAACCCGAACAGGGAACGAGCCTGCCGCTGATCCTGGCACAGGAAGAAGCGCCCGCGCCCGAGGGTGAAGCACCACCCCCCCCGCCTGAGCCGGAGGCTGCGCCCGAGCCCGAACTGGAGCCGGAGGCCGCGCCCCCGCCAGAGCCCGAGCCCGAGGCGGCACCGGAACCTGAACCCGCACCCGAGCCGGCACCTGCCCCCGAGCCTGCGCCCGAACCGGCACCGGAGCCGGCACCCGCTCCAGAGCCCGAGCCGGCGCCCGCTGTGCAGGAGGCGCCCGAGCCACCGCCAGCGCCCGAGCCGGCACCGTCCGAAGACAGCCAACCCGCGCCCGCCGCGCCGGCTGCGGAAGACAGTCTACCCGCGCCCGAGGAGCCCGCGGCACCGGCGCCCGCCGAACCCACGATCAGCGAGCCACAGCCCGCGGCACCGGCCGAGCCTGCGCCGCCTGCCGAAGCCGCACCCGCAGCGCCCGAGGCCCCTGCGGCGCCTGCCGAGCCCGTGACGCCTGAGGCACCGGCCACCGAGCAGGCGCCTGCTGCTCCCGCGCCGTCTGTCGAGCCAGCCCAGCCGGCTGAGGGCGCTGTGGCGCCCGAGCCTGCCCCGGCCCCTGGATCGGAGGCCCCTGCCCCTGCTCCGGCTGACGGCTCTGCTGCGCCTGCACCGGTCGAACCCGGCACAGCGGCACCCGCCGCACCGGCCGATGGGGCAGCAGTGCCCGCAGTGCCCGTGCCCGCACTTCCGCCCGGCGAGGCGCCGAGCCCGAATGCCGCGCAGACGGCACCTGCCGGTGAAGCCGCTCAGCCGGTGGCGCCTGCCGCACCACCAGCACCGCCTCCGGCCAGCGACAGCGCGGCACAGCAGGTCGTGCCCCAGGTGATCGTTCCCGTGACCGAGGAGCAGGGCACGCGTCGTCGCGAAGGCGGGGACCCCGCAGACGAGCCGCGCCGCCGCGAGCGTCCGCAGGGAGCGGAAGTGCTGCGTGAGGTGGGCGATCGCACGATCATCCAGTTCAACAACCAGATCATCGTGGAAAGCAACGACCGCCCGCGCCTCACGCGCGGCGCGAGCGACGTCTACTACGAGGACCTGCCCCGCGGCCGCACCCGCGAGACCGTGGTGCGTGAGAACGGCTCGCAGGTTGTCACCGTCCGCAACGCCTATGGCGATGTGATCCGCCGCTCGCGCATCACGCCCGATGGGCGCGAATACGTGCTCAGCTACGTGGACGAGGACAATTTCGAGCGCGTTCGCGACTGGCGCGATCCCGGCCTCGATCTGCCGCCGCTCCGCCTGACGATCCCCGTCGAGGACTACATTCTCGACGCGGAGGAAGCCGAGGACGACGAGGCCTATTACGAGTTCCTCGATCAGCCTCCTGTGGAGCCCGTGGAGCGCCTCTATTCGCTCGACGAGGTGAAGCGGTCCTCGCGCATCCGGCAGAAGACGCGGCGCGTGGATCTCGACACGATCACCTTCGACTTCGGTTCGGCCTCGATCAGCGAGAGCGAGGTGAAGAAGCTGCAGAACGTGGCGACCGCGATGGAGCGCCTGCTCGAACGCAACCCGGCCGAGACCTTCTTGATCGAAGGCCACACGGATGCGGTGGGCACGGACGTGGCAAACCTTGCCCTGTCCGACCGTCGCGCTGAATCGGTTGCGGAAGCGCTGAGCAGCGTGTTCGGAATTCCGCCGGAAAACCTCAGCACGCAGGGCTACGGCGAGCAGTATCTCAAGGTGAACACGCAGGAGCCGGAGCGGCAGAACCGCCGCGTCGCGCTGCGCCGCATCACCGCGCTGGTCGCGCCGGTCGCCGCCAACGCGCAGTAAGGCGCCTCCGAGACGAAGAAAGCCCGGCCCCAGCGGCCGGGCTTTTTCATGGGATAAGCGGCAGCCGCACTGTCACGCTGAGGCCTCCGAGCGTTTCCGAGCGATCGAGAGCGAGGCTGCCGCCGTAGAGTTCGACCAGTTCCCGCGCGATGGGAAGACCGAAGCCGAAGCCGGGCGTCGCCTCATCGATCCGGCGACCGGGGCGCAGCGCCTCCGGCATCTCGTCGGGCGCGAGGCCGGGCCCATCATCCGCGATGCGGATCGAGGCGAAGCGGCCTTCCTCGACCACAGACACGGCCACCTTCGAACGTGCCCACTTGAAGGCGTTGTCGAGAAGGTTGCCGAACATCTCATCGAAGTCCTGCTCCTCGCAGGCGATGGCGACGGGCTGCCCCTCGGTGAGCGAGCCTTGGACGGGGCGCGTGCGATGCATGGCATGCATGACGGAAAGGAGCTCGCTCAGCCGCGCGCGGGCCGCGACCTGGGCGCGGCTTGTGCCCTCGCCCAGGGTTGCTGCGCGGGCGCGGGTCAGATGGTGACGGATCATGCGGTCCATGCCGTCCACCAGCCCCATGGCGTCGGGGTCGCGGCGCAGGGCGGGGGCCGCGGCGAGCGTTGCAAGTGGGGTCTTCAACCCATGAGCGAGGTTGGCGGCGTGGCGGCGGGCGCGTGCCAGGCCTTCCGCGTTCTCGCGCAGGAGGCTGTTCAACTCGACGGCCAGCGGCTGCACCTCGCTCGGTTGGTTCTCGCCCACCTCCGTCCGGCGGCCGGCACGGATCTCGCTCAGTTCGGCGCGCATCGCGCGCAAGGGTTTGAGGCCGAGACGCACTTGGAAGAGTGCTGCGAGCGCAAGCGCCGCGCCAAGCAGGAGCAGGCCGAGCGCGAGCGGCTCCATCGCCTCGCGCAATGGACCGGTGATCGCGGGATCGCGGGGAGCGGCGGCTGCGAGCTTGACGTCGTCGAGCTGCAGCACGCGCCAGTGAGCTTCACCCTCCCCTTCGATCTCGCCTTCGGCAGAGCGGATGCGATCCGATGGCCCGCCTCCTCCGCCACCACGGCCGCGGGGAGCGGATTGGGCTTCAGGGAGTGCCAGGCGTTCATCGCCCGCCGAGCGCGACTGCACCTGCCAATCGTCGCCTTCCACCACCCAGACCCAGCCACCGCGCCGGACGAAAGGCGGGCGGTCGAGGTCGCGCCGCATCTTCTCGATGGCCTTGGGGCCGTCGTCCGCCACGGAGGCCAAAAGCACGAGCTGAGCATCGAGCCGGCCGTCGAGCTGCCGAACGATGAAGCGTTCGAGCACCAAAGACATGCCGATGCCGCCTGCAAGCAGGGCTGCAGCGATGGCGCAGGCCGCTAATGCCAGCAGGCGTCCGGCGAGCGAGCGGGGCACGGCTCTCACTGGGCGCGAACCGTGTCCAGCCGGTAGCCGTGACCACGAACGGTCTCGATGGCATCGCGACCGAGCTTGCGCCGGAGCCTGGCCACGATCACTTCGAGCGAGTTGGAATCGGTCTCGGCATCGCCCTCATAGGCGCGCTCGGTCAATTCGGAGCGCGACACGACCACCCCGCGGCGTTGCGCCAGCACCGAAAGCACGCGCCATTCCAGCGCCGTCAGCTTGAGCGGCAGGCCGCTCAGCTCGAACGAGCCGAGCTGGGTGTCGAACACCAGTTCGCCGCACTCCACGCGGGTCGCGGCATGGCCGTTGGCGCGCCGCGCGAGCGCACGCAGGCGCATCACGAGTTCCTCCACGCGAAAGGGCTTGGTCAGGAAGTCGTCGGCACCCGCCTTGAAGCCCTCGACCTTCTCCGACCAGCCGTCACGCGCGGTCAGGATGAGAACGGGAAGGGTGCGTCCGCCCGCGCGCCAGGCGCGCAGCACATCCTTGCCCTCCACCTTGGGCAGACCGAGATCGAGCACGGCGGCATCATAGATGCTGGTGTCGCCAAGATGCTGTCCGTCCTCGCCGTTGCGCGCCCAGTCGACCACGAAATTCTCGGCACGCAGGGCGTCCGCGATGCGGGCGCCCAGTGCCGGGTCGTCTTCCACCAGAAGCACTTTCACGTGGCTGTCTCCATAACAGGCCAAGCTGCACGGGGCAGCCGAGCGCTCACGGCGCTAGGCCAACCGGCTGAACCGAACCTGAACGAGCCGGTTCAGGCTCGGTCGCCCTGCGCTGGGTTAGACCCCTTGTCATCGCAGCAGACAACGGAGTTACGGCCTTGACCGATCCCATCCCCACAGAAACCGCCGAACGGGCGCAGGCCCCCGCCACGACCGCGTTCTCCAACGGCATCTCGCGCTCGAAGGCAGCCCTTGCAGGTGCCGGCATGCTGGCGCTCGGCCTCGTCGCGGGCGGCGCGTCCATGCTCTTCCTCGCACCCGCCGACCGTGCGGCACTCGCAAGCCCCGTCGCCATCTCCGCCATGACCGATGGCGACACGGTGGCCATCAAGGGACAGGTGGCCGAGGTGTTCGGCAACAAGTTCGTGCTGGCCGACGCGTCCGGCCGCACCCTGGTCGACACCGGCAAGCGCGGCGAAGATGCGACGCTTGTCGAGCCCTCGCAGCAGATCACGGTGCAGGGCCGCTACGACCACGGCTTCGTCAAGGGCGAGATTCTGGTGCGCGCCGACGGTACGGCCCAGAGCCTGAAGCCGCCGAAGCCCGGCCCGCGCGGCTGGGTGGAACGCTTGAACGGCGGAACCATTGAAGTGGCCCGCGCACCAGACGCGCCCTGACACCTTTTCTTCTAACCAAAGGAGACCATCCCCATGAAGAAATTCGCCTTGGCGGGCCTCGGCCTCAGCCTGCTTTTGTCATCCGCAGCCTGGGCGCAGGAAACGCCGCCTCCGCCCCCGCCGCCGCCGGGTGATGCCGGCCCCGCCGAGCCTGCGCCCGGCCCAGGCCCCGAAGCGCGCGGCCCCGAGGGCGAGCGTGATCGCGACAGGGATCGCGACAGGGATCGTGACCGGGACCGTGACGAGCGTGACCGCGACAAGGATCGCGATCGGGACCGTGACGACCGTGATCGCGACCGCGATCGGGACCGCGCAGAACGTGACCGTGATCGGGATCGCGAAGACCGGGATCGGGACCGCGACCGCGGACCGCGGGACCGGGACAACAAGGGACCGCGCGGTGATCGGGATCGTCGCGGGCCTCCGCCCCCGCCGCCCTCGCGCGCTGCGGAGTTCCACTTCAAGCGCGGCCCGGTCGAGGTCATCGTGCGTTGTGCCGACGACGAGACGATCGAAGCCTGCACCGCGGGTGCCGTGCGTCTGATGGATCGCTTCGTGACGCTGCCGGCGGGCCCGGCTGAAGCGCCGCCTGCCCCGCTCGCGCCGCCTGCGCCCCCCGCGCAGTAAGCAGCCTTAACCTCAACCAGTGCCGGCCGCGCCATTCTCTGCGCGGCCGGCTTTTCTTTGACCATGATCGGGCTTGCATCCGGCCCGCCTTGTCGCCAATGCACGCTTTCCGCTTCCACTGAGCTGCCGGCCCATGAAACGCATCGAACTTCTGATCGAGACCATCATCCTCGCCTCGCGCTGGCTTCTGGTCGTGTTCTATCTCGGCTTGGCGGTGGCGCTGGCGATCTACGCCTTCTCATTCATCAAGAAGCTCTTCGTCTTCGCGGGCGACGTGGTGGGCTTGTCGGATACCCAGACGATCCTGGCCATGCTCGCGCTGATCGACGCGGCACTCGTGGCGAGCCTGGTCGTGATGGTGATCATCTCGGGCTACGAGAACTTCGTCAGCCGCTTCGACGGTCATGACGGAACCGTGCACTGGCTCGGCACGATCGATGCAGGCTCGCTGAAGATCAAGGTGGCCTCGACCATCGTCGCCATCTCGTCGATCCACCTGCTTCAGCTCTTCCTGAATCTCGGCTCCTATTCCCAGACCCAGCTCCTTTGGGCGACGATCATCCACGTGACCTTCGTGCTTTCGGCGCTGCTGCTCGCATGGATCGACCGGATCGCGGCGCGCAACAAGGCAGACAAGGCGGAGCCGCCTGTCGGCTTCTGACGGGCGTCAGTCGAACAGCCGCTCGCCCTGCTCGTCCACGATCTGGCGGCCCTTGGCGATCGCCACCTCTTCCGCCTCGTTTTGGGCGGGAAAGCGATCCGCGCGGATGAAGCGGTGCTCCTCCAACGCACCATCGATCTCCTTGGAGATCACGCCGCAGGTCTGGAACTGGCCGTTTTCCTTGAACGGTGTGGCGCGGATGGTGAAGCCCTTGTGCTCGAGCGTGCGGCTGGATTCAGGCGCGACCTCAGTTGCCTCGCCGCCTCCGCCCAGGCCGAATAGCTTCTTCAAGAACGACATCGCACATTCCCTGTCTTGATCTCATCTGCTGGCGTGCAGCACGACCTCGCGGGCGTGCGGCCTCGCTCGGTGCTCCCACAGATAGATGCCCTGCCACGTGCCGAGCGCAAGCCTTCCCGCGGTGATCGGCACGGAAAGCGACACGGCGGTGAGTGCCGCCTTGATGTGGGCGGGCATGTCGTCGGGGCCTTCGTCGCGATGGATGAGATAGCGCATGGCCGGGTCGTCGGCCGGCGGCACGAGGCGCGCGAAGAAGGCGTCGAGATCGCGGCGCACATCGGGATCGGCGTTCTCCTGGATCACGAGCGAGCATGACGTGTGGCGCACAAAAAGCGTGAGGAGGCCGGTTTCAAGCCCGGCCTCCGCCGCGAAGCGCTGGGCCTCGCGGGTGAACTCGTAGAGGCCGGATCCGCGTGTGGCGAGCGTGATCGTCTTCTGCGGCATGCGGGGCTCCCGGCCTGTTCTCACCGAATTAGGCTGCGCCTCTCAGACGCCCACTGCTTCGGGCGCATATTGCGCGAGGAATTCGGCGCTCGGGGGGATCGGCTTGATCACGTCGATCAACACGCCGTTGGGGTCGCGCGTGATGAAGTGACGCTGCCCGAAAGGTTCGTCCCGCAAGGTCCGCAGGATGGGAAGGCCGGCAGCCTGCACCTCCGCATAGACGGCATCGGGGTCGCTCACCTCGAAATTGAGCAGCACGCCAGACGCCCTTCCCCTCCCCTCCGGCGGGATCGTCTCGTGGTCGCCCTGCAGGATCGCGAGGTTGACGCCCTCATCCTCGCTGGACTGCAGGTGCGCATACCAGTCGCTGTCGAACAGCGGCCTGAAGCGGAAGTGGCGAACATAGAAGTCGACCGTGGCGGCCACGTTGTCCACCATGATCACGGGATAATAGCTTGTGGTCTTCACGGCTTGCACCTCCGCATAAAGAAACATACAAACTGTATGCAAATATAGAATTAACATACAGGCTGCATGTATGCAAGAAGGGTCGCGAACACAGCAGGAGCGAACGGAGGCAACCCGTGCCGCCCTGCTCGACGCCGGCCGCCGGCTCTTCGTGGAGAAAGGGTATGCCGCGACCTCTACACCCGAACTCGTGGCGGCCACCGGCCTGTCGCGCGGCGCGCTCTATCACCACTATGCCGACAAGCAGGCTTTGTTCGCGGCGGTGGTCGAGCGAGAGGCAGCGGCGGTCTCAGCCGAGATCGAAGCGGTAGCGGGCGACACCATGACGATGCTGCTCACTGGCGCCCGAGCCTATCTGGAAGCCATGTCCGTGCCCGGCCGCACCCGCCTCCTTCTGATCGAAGGCCCGGCTGCCCTGGGCCAAGCTGCCGTTGACGCCTTGGAAGGCCGCTTCGGCAATGCCGCCCTGCGCAACGGGCTGGAGGCTGCGATGGAGGACGGCACGTTGCGCGCCCTGCCGCTCCAACCATTGACCGAGCTTCTGGCGGGAATGTTCGACCGCGCGGCACTTGCGATCGCCAGGGACGAAAACGAAGCCGAGAGCTGCCTTGTCGTGATCGAGGCCGTGCTCAACGGGCTGCACGCTTAACCCGCCAAGAAAAAGGGCGCCCGAGGCGCCCTTCTCATCAGCTGTCCAGGAACGAGCGCAGCTTGCGCGACCGGCTGGGGTGCTTGAGCTTGCGCAGCGCCTTCGCCTCGATCTGACGGATGCGCTCGCGCGTCACCGAGAACTGCTGTCCGACTTCTTCCAGCGTATGGTCGGTGTTCATGCCGATGCCGAAGCGCATGCGCAGCACGCGTTCTTCGCGCGGCGTGAGCGAGGCGAGCACCCGCGTGGTGGTTTCCCGCAGGTTCGCCTGGATCGCCGCATCGATCGGCAGGATCGCACCCTTGTCCTCGATGAAGTCGCCGAGATGCGAATCCTCCTCGTCGCCCACGGGCGTTTCGAGCGAGATCGGCTCCTTGGCGATCTTGAGGACCTTACGCACCTTTTCGAGCGGCATTGCGAGCTTTTCCGCCAGTTCTTCCGGCGTCGGCTCGCGGCCGATCTCGTGCAGCATCTGGCGGCTCGTGCGCACGATCTTGTTGATCGTCTCGATCATGTGCACGGGAATGCGGATCGTGCGCGCCTGGTCGGCGATCGAGCGGGTGATCGCCTGACGGATCCACCACGTCGCATAGGTCGAAAACTTGTAGCCGCGCCGATACTCGAACTTATCGACCGCCTTCATCAGGCCGATATTGCCTTCCTGAATGAGATCAAGGAATTGCAGGCCGCGGTTCGTGTACTTCTTCGCGATCGAGATCACCAGACGGAGGTTGGCTTCCACCATCTCCTTCTTGGCGATGGCCGCTTCGCGCTCGCCCTTCTGGACCTGATTCACGATGCGACGGAATTCGCCGATCGAGATGGCGGTCTCGGTGGCCAGGCTCTGGATTTCCGAGCGAAGGTCGCGGATCGCATCCTTTTCGTTGCGCGTGAACTCCTTCCAGCCGCGGCTCGACAGATTGGCGATCGAGCGCGTCCAGTTGGGATCGAGCTCGGAGCCCTGATACTCCTTGAGGAACTCCTCGCGGCGCACGCCGTAGGATTCGGCCAGACGCAGCAGCTTGCCCTCGTTCTGCACCAGCCGCTTGTTGATGTCGTAGAGCTGCTCCACCAGCGCCTCGATGCGGGCCTGGTTGAGCGACAGCGACTTCACGGCCGTGATCAGCTCGTCCTTGAGCTGCTTGAGGCGGCGGTCCTGGCTGGAAGACAGCGAGGCGCTGGCCGACAGGCGGGCTTCCACCTGCTGGTCCTGCAGCTTGCGCAGCTTCTTGTAGGTGTCAGCAATCGTGTCGAGGATCACCATCACCTGCGGGCGCAGCTCGGATTCCATGGCAGCCAGCGAAAGGCTCGCCTCGTCGTCCTCGTCGTCATCTTCCTCGACGCGGCTTTCGCCGCCGACATTGGTGATGTCGTCTTCTTCCGAGCGGGAGCGAGACCGGCCGCGGTCGTCCTGCGGGCGCTGGCCCTGGGTCTCCTCGGGCGTGCGCTCCACGAGCGGCGCCTGCTTGGCCTCGGGGCCCGCATAGGTCGCTTCAAGGTCGATGATCTCGCGCAGCAGGACCTTGCTCTCGTTGAGGTCGTCGCGCCAGATGATGATGGCCTGGAAGGTGAGCGGGCTCTCGCAGAGCCCCGCGATCATGGTCTCGCGCCCGGCCTCGATGCGCTTGGCGATGGCGATCTCGCCCTCGCGGGAAAGAAGCTCCACCGAGCCCATTTCGCGCAGATACATGCGCACGGGATCGTCCGTGCGGTCGGTCGGCTCTTTCTTGGTGGTGGTCGCGACGACGGCCGTGCCGGTCTGCTCAGCCAGCTCGTTGGCGTCTTCTTCCGCGTCGGCGTTTTCCTTTTCGCCGTCGCCGTCCTCGCCCGCGTCGTCATCCTCAACGACGTTGATGCCCATGTCCGAAAGCATCGCGTGGATGTCTTCGATACGGTCGGGGTCGGTTTCCTCGGAAGGAAGCACCGCGTTGAGTTCGTCCAAGGTCACATAGCCGCGCTTCTTGGCGGCCTTGATCATCTTCTTGACGGCGTCGTCGGAGAGGTCGAGAAGCGGGCCGTCTGTGGACGCCTCGCGCTCGGTCTCGACCTCTTCCTTTTCCTTTGTCGCCATGCTTATCTTCTCCAAGCGGGCACCGGGTCCAAGCGCCGGTCGACGCTGCGTGATGTCTGAGCGACGGTGATGTGCAAAATCAGCGTCGCGAAATGAGCCGTCTCCATATGGAGCGCCACGCATCGCTTTCCAGTTTTCGGGGTGTCCAACTCTCCTGCTGTCTCGAACGCGAGCGTCCGTGGATTGCTTGTCATGCGGCCGTCACAACGGCCAGCGCGCGTCTGGAATGGCCCGCCTATGGCTGATTCGCGAGAGAGAAGCGAATCACCATGGCGTGGCGTAACCGAGCCCGCGCGCAATTTGAATCAATTTGTCCAAATGGTTACCATCCCCTTAGCCGAGGCCGGGGAACGGTCGTTCAGGCGCGCTCCGCGCGACCCGACGTGATGCCGAAGCCATCGATCAGGGCTTCGGTCGCCTGGGCGTCATGGAACTGTGCCTGAACGGCGAGAAGCTGCTGGAGATGCTCGTCGCTGGGCTCGCTTGCGAGAGCCGCTTCAGCCGCCTTCAATTCCCTATGTAAGGTCCGAGCATTGCGGTGCAAGTGGAGCGCCTGGGCGAGCGCCTCGCGCGCATCTTCGACGGATGCTTCCTCGAGCGCCGGCCATTGCCGCGCGCGCCGCACGAGGCCGAGCGCACGCTCCCAGATCTCGGTGAAGCCCTGGGCCGTGATGGCGCCCGTGCAGGCTTCGCGGTCGGCTCCCCTCTCGCTGTGCGCGCAGGCGTCGAGCAGCACCGAGTGAAGTTGCCGCAGATCGGGATGCGACAGGTCGAGCGCGTCCACCGCGTCGAAATTCTCGTCGATCAGGCTGGGATGGTTGGCGAGCGCCACGACGATCACCGCCTCGCGCAGCGGCATCACGCCGCCCGAGCGACGCACGAGCGCGGAGCGCTGGAGGCTTTCGGAAACCGCCAGGCGGCCCGCCGCGGCACCTGGCCGCCCGCCCCCTTGCCCCTGCCAGGCACCACCGCCCTTCCCATTGCCGCGCCCCTTGAAGGGCCGCGTGGCCGCGCCGAAAAAGGCCTGCACGCGGTCGCGCATGTCCTGGCCGTAATGGAAGCGCAGGTTCTCGTCCTTGATGCGGGAGGACAACGAGCGCAGCGACTTCTCGAGCTCCGCCCGGCGCTCCGGCGTGTCGAATTGCCGCCCGCCGGTTTCGCGCATCCACAAGAGATCGGCGAGCGAGCGCGTGTCGTTGAGCACGGCCGAGAAGCCGTCGCGCCCTTCTGCCTTCACGAGGTCGTCGGGGTCCTGCCCCTCGGGCAGCAGTGCGAAGCGCACGGTGCGGCCGGGCTCGACCATGGGCAGTGCCAGATCCGCACCGCGGAAGGCGGCTTTCAAGCCCGCTTGGTCGCCGTCGAAGCAGAGCACGGGCTCGGGCGAGACGCGCCAGAGGAGTTCGAGCTGGCGCTCGGTGAGCGCTGTTCCCAGCGGCGCCACGGCCTGGGGGAACCCGGCCTGAGCGAGGGCTATCACGTCCATGTAGCCTTCGACGGCCACGAGCGTGCCCTCCTTGCCCACCGCCTTGCGGGCACGGGCGAAATTGTAGAGCACGTTGCCCTTGTGGAAGATCTCGGTCTCGGGCGAGTTGAGATACTTGGCCGACACTTCCTTGGACATCGCCCGCCCGCCGAAGGCGATGATGCGCTCGCGGCTGTCGGGGATCGGGAACATGATGCGGTCGCGGAAGCGGTCGTAGGACACGGGCACGTCCGGCCCGAACACCACGAGCCCGCAGGCTTCGATCAACTCCTTGCCGACATTCCTGCCCGCCAGATGCTCCTTCAGCGCGTTGCGGCTGTCGGGAGCGAAGCCCAGGCGAAACTCCTTCTGCGTGGCAGGCGTCAGCCCGCGCTCGCGCAGGTAGGCGCGCGCCTTGGCGCCTTCCGCCGCCTGGAGCTTCGCCTCGAAGAAGGCCGTGGCCATCTCCATGACCTCATGCAGCGTGGCGCGCTGCTTTTCCTTTTCCTCGGCCCGCGGGTCGCGTGCGGGCATGGGCACGCCCGCCATCTCGGCCACACGCTCCACGGCTTCCGGAAAGCTCGCGCCTTCGAGTTCGGTCAGAAAGCGGAAATGGTCGCCCGACACGCCGCAGCCGAAGCAGTGGTAGCGGCCCTTCTTGTCCTCGCAGTGGAAGGAAGGCGACTTCTCACCGTGGAAGGGGCAGCACGCCCAATAGTCTCCCCGCCCCGCATTGGTCTTGCGCTTGTCCCACGAGACGCGCGCGCCGATCAGCGACGAGATCGGCACCCGGTCGCGGATTTCATCGAGGAATGAGGCGGGAAAACGCATGGGCGACCGTTGGAACGAAAGCGGAACAATCTACCAGGGTTCTGGCGCGAGGCAAAGCTGTTGGAGGGATCGTGCCAGCCCAATGTGGAGATTCCGTTGCCGCACGGGATGCGTGCGGATGTCGCGTCCGGACTTTCGCCACACGGCCACGATAGATATTATCCGGCTAACGGAAATGCAGGTGTGATCGACGCCCGCGCAATCGAGGACACCCTTGCCGATGGGCGGCTCAGCCGTGATCCTGCATTTGGCCGGCGCCGTGGCGCTCCTGCTCTGGGCGACGCGCATGGTGCGCACGGGCGTCGAGCGCGCCTATGGCGCGGCACTCCGCCGCCGCTTGCGCACCGCGATGACCAATCCGATCGTCGCGATGGCCGCAGGGCTGGGGCTCGCCGTGGCGCTGCAAAGCTCGACCGCGGTGACGCTTCTGATTGGGTCCTTCGCAGGCTCCGGCATCGTCACGGGCTTGGCGGGCCTGCTGGCCGTGCGTGGTGCCGAACTGGGCTCGGCGCTCGTGGTCAAGCTCTTGTCGTTCGACCTGTCGCTGCTCGCGCCGGTTGCGATCCTTGCGGGCACCTCGATCTTCATGAGTACGGGGCGGAGCGAGTGGCGCCAGCTCGGGCGCATCTTGGTCGGCCTCGGCCTGATCGTGCTGTCGCTCGACTTGATGTCTGCCGCGACCCTGCCGCTGCGCGAAAGCCCGGCACTCGGCGTGATCGTGGCCTATCTCGCGGGCGATCCCGTCACGGCGTTCCTGCTGGCGGCCATCGTCACCTGGGCGCTGCATTCCTCGATCGCGGCCGTGCTGCTTCTGGCGGCGCTCGCCGGCCATGGCGTGCTCGCGCCCGAGCTGGGGCTCGTGATGGTGCTCGGCATCAATCTCGGCTCTTCGGTGATAGCGCCCCTGCTTACGCGCGGCGCGGACGCCTCCGTGCGCGCGGTCCCTCTCGGCAACCTGCTGATGCGCGGCGTGGGCTCGCTGGTCGGGCTCGCCGCCTTCCTCACCTTCCGCCCCGACCTCGCCTTTCTCGGCGCGGATGCCGCCGACCGGATCGTGCACGCGCACATCCTCTTCAATGCGGCGATCCTGGTCGCCGGATTGCCGCTCGCAGGGCTCGTCGAGCGGGCGGCGAGCGCGCTCGCCTCATTGGGAGCCAAGAAGGGAGGCGATGTCGAGCCCGTGCAGTTCGAGACCGATGCGCTGGACCCCGGCGTGCTCGATCTCCCTGCGGTAGCACTCGCCAACGCCACGCGCGCGCTGGTGCCGGTCTGCGAGACAGTGGAGGTGATGCTCGTCCGCGTGTTCGAGCTCTACTCGGCGCGCGATGCCCAGGGCGTTGCGGCGCTGCGCGAGCTGGACGACCGGATCGACCGGCGCCAGGCGGCGGTCAAGCTCTACCTCGCCAAGCTCTCCACCCGTCCGCTCGATGCGCGTGACGCGCAGCGCTGCCGCGAACTGATCGACGGCTGCGTGAAGCTCGAGCAGGTGGGCGACATCATCGTGCGCAACCTGCTCGCCCATGTGGAAACGAAGCTCGCGCGCGGCCTGCGCTTCACCGAAGCCGGCTGGCAGGAGCTGGAAGAAATGCACGCGAGCGTGCTTGCCAATGCGCGGCTCGCCTTCAACGTGCTGATCGCGCGCGACACCGATACCGCGCGCCTTCTCGTGGCGGAGAAGGACCGCCTGCGCGAGCTCGAGCGCCGGTCGAGCCGCAGCCATTTCGCCCGTCTCAGCGAGGGAAAGGCGCTAAGCGTCGAGACGAGCGCCATCCACTTGGACACGATCCGCGATTTCAAGCAGATCAACTCGCTGCTTGCCGCGATCGCCTATCCCGTGCTCGAAGAGCAGGGGCTGCTGCGCAGCACCCGGCTGCGCGCAGCGGAGTAGCGATCAGGACAGCAGCTGCTTCACGAGACCGCTGGCGCGGCCGAAATCCATGCGGCCGCCATGCTCGGCCTTGAGCGCAGCCATCACCGCACCCATGTCGCGCGGGCTCGCGGCCCCCGTCTTGGCGATCGCCGCGCGCACGGCTTCCTCGGCTTCGGCTTCGCTCATCGCCGCCGGCAGATACTCACGGATGATCTCGATCTCGGCGTTCTCGATCTCGGCCAGTTCCGGGCGGCCGCCTTCGGTGAAGGCACGCACCGATTCTTCGCGGCTCTTCACCATCTTGGAGAGGATCGCCAGCACCTCTTCCTCGGAGGCTGCCTCCTTGCCGGTGCCGCGGTTGAGGATGTCGCGCTCGGTGAAGGCCGCCTGCATCAGGCGAAGCGTCGAAGTGCGGGCCTTGTCGCGCGCCTTGAGCGCGGCCTTCAGGTCGGCGGCGATGCGCTCGCGTGTGCTCATGGGTTCGCCTCTTCGCTTTGCTCTGGTTGACCGGGGCACTCCCTGCCACTATTCGCGGGCGGTTGAAAAGGCTGCATCGCCCGAAGGTGCTTCCCGTCAACCCGCTTCCCAGGATCACGCCCATGTCTCATGACGCTTCCGAGCCGCACCAGACCGCGCCCTGGACGGCCCGCCGCCCAACCGCGCTCCTCGTGCTGGCGGATGGCACCGTGATCGAGGGCCAGGGCCTGGGTGCCGAAGGAACTGCGGTGGGCGAGGTTGTCTTCAACACCGCGCTTACCGGCTACCAGGAAATCCTGACCGACCCATCCTATGCCGGGCAGATCGTGACCTTCACCTTCCCCCATATCGGCAATGTCGGCGCAAACGACGACGATGGCGAAGACCTCAACCCGGCTGGTCGCGCGGGCGCCGTGGGCGCCGTGTTCCGCGCGGAAGTGACCGATCCCTCCAATTACCGCTCCGAAGGCGGGCTGGACGCCTGGCTCAAGCAGCGCGGCGTTGTGGCGATAGCCGGCCTCGACACCCGCGCGCTCACAGTGGAGATCCGCGACAACGGCGCGCCGAACGCGGTGATCGCCTATGCTGCCGACGGTGTGTTCGATGTGGAGGCGCTGAAGCGCCAGGCGCGCGAATGGGGCGGCTTGGTCGGCCTCGATCTCGCCAAGGACGTAGCGTCCGGTCAGTCGTCCTCTTGGGAACAGGCTCCATGGAGTTGGAAGGCGGGCTACGGCACCACCGCCGAGCCGTCCATGCACATCGTTGCCATCGACTACGGCGTGAAGCGCAACATCCTGCGCCTGTTGTCTGGCCTGGGCGCGCGCGTCACAGTGGTGCCGCCCACCACTTCCGCGGAAGACATCATCGCCATGCAGCCCGATGGCGTGTTCCTGTCGAACGGCCCCGGTGATCCCGCAGCGACCGGGGAATATTCCGTGCCGGTGATCCAAGGCCTGCTCGACACCGACCTTCCGGTGTTCGGCATCTGCCTGGGTCACCAGATGCTCGCGCTGGCGCTGGGTGCCAAGACCGAGAAGATGCACCAGGGCCATCACGGCGCGAACCACCCTGTGAAGGACCACACCACCGGCAAGGTGGAGATCGTGTCGATGAACCACGGCTTCGCGGTGGATCGCGGCTCATTGCCTGCGGGTGTGGAGGAAACCCACGTCTCGCTCTTCGACGGCACCAATTGCGGTCTGGCAGTGACGGGAAAGCCGGTGTTCTCGGTGCAGCACCACCCCGAGGCGTCACCCGGCCCGCAGGACTCGCACTACCTGTTCCAGCGGTTCGCAGACCTGATCCGCGAGCGGCACGCGGCTGCGCAGTAAGGGAAACAAAGGGCAGGCGCCAGAAACGCCTGCCCATTCCACATCAGACCGGGCCGTTGAACGTGTCGCAGTCGCCGATGCGGCCGGTGTCGAAGCCGCGCTTGAACCAGCGCGAGCGCTGTTCGGACGTGCCGTGGCTGAAGGTTTCCGGCTGCACATAGCCTTGCTGGTTGCGCTGGATCGTGTCGTCGCCGATCTGGCTCGCGGCGTTCAGCGCCTCGTCCAGGTCGCCCGCCTCCAGGATGCCCTTCTGCTCGGTGAAGTGGCCCCAGATGCCCGCGAAGCAGTCGGCCTGAAGCTCGACCCGCACCGACATCTGGTTGGCTTCTTCCTGGCTCATGCTCTGGCGGGCCTCGTTGAAGCGAGGCAGCACGCCGATCAGGTTCTGCACGTGGTGGCCCACCTCGTGTGAGATCACGTAGGCCTGGGCGAAATCGCCGGAGGCGCCGAAACGCTGGTCGAGCTCGTCGAAGAAGGACGTGTCGAGATAGACGCTGCGGTCGTTGGGGCAGTAGAACGGGCCGGTGGCGGAGGTCGCCGCGCCGCAGGCCGACTGCACCTGGCCGTTGAAGCGCACGAGCGTGGGCTCCTGATAGGTCTCGCCTTCCGCCTGGAAGATGCCGTTCCAGACATCCTCGGTTTCAGCGAGCACCACCGCCACGAACTGGTCGCGCTCGGTGTTGGCGGGTGCCGGCGTGTTGGTCTGCTGCTGGGTGACGGTGCCACCGCCGCCGGGAACCCCGCTGCCGCCATTGATCATTTCCAATGGATCGATGCCGCAGGCGCGCAGCGCGAAGAACAGCACCACCAGGATCACGATGGTGGAAATCGAGAGCCCGCCGCCCGCGCCGCGTCCGATCGGGATGCGCATCGGCCCGCCGCCGCCGCGACCGAAGCCGCCCGGCAGACCGCCGCCGAGGCCGCCTCCCCCTGCATCGCGCACATTGGTGCTTTGACGACGCCCCTTCCAACGCATGGCATTCCCCTCACGACACGTGCCCGCGCAACAGCGCGACCCGACCGCTGCAAACGTTCTGGCGGGCGTTTGGTTCGCCATGCGGTGACGCTTCCGTGAACAAGCGCGATTTTCCGGGTTTCGCGCGCGACCGCGCTTCCCTATAAGGCGCGCTTAGCCTTGTATCCCGCATCGCACAGCCGGCCGGCCCTGTCCGTCCGGCGCAGCCTTGCGCCTGCTCCGAAAGTGATCCCATGCCCAAGCGCACCGACATCAAATCGATCCTGATCATCGGTGCCGGCCCGATCGTGATCGGCCAGGCCTGCGAATTCGACTATTCCGGCACGCAGGCATGCAAGGCGCTGCGCGCCGAGGGCTACCGTGTCGTGCTCGTGAACTCGAACCCGGCCACGATCATGACCGATCCCGAGCTGGCCGACGCGACCTATATCGAGCCGATCACGCCGGAGGTGGTGGCCAAGATCATCGCCAAGGAGCGGCCCGACGCGCTGCTGCCGACCATGGGCGGGCAGACCGCGCTCAACACCGCCCTTTCGCTGCGCCGCATGGGCGTGCTCGATCGCTACGGCGTCGAGATGATCGGCGCTGATGCCGAGGCCATCGACAAGGCGGAGGACCGCGCGCTGTTCCGCGAAGCGATGAAGAAGATCGGGCTGGAGACCCCGCGCTCGGTGCTCGCCAACGCGACCGACGTGAAGGAGGCCGACCGCAAGCTGCACGAGACCGCGCGCGCGAACCTGCGCGACACCCTGCCGGCGGACGCGCTTGACGAGGCGCTCGACAAGCTCGAGACCGAGTGGAACCTGGGCGAAGGCGACCGCAAGCAGCGCTATGTGAGCCATGCGATGGGGGTTGCCGCCCAGGCGCTCGACCATGTGGGGCTGCCCGCCATCATCCGTCCCTCGTTCACGCTTGGCGGCACGGGTGGCGGCATCGCCTACAACCGCGCGGAGTTCTTCGACATCGTGGCGGGCGGCCTCGATGCCTCGCCCACCACCGAAGTGCTGATCGAGGAGTCCGTGCTGGGCTGGAAGGAATACGAGATGGAGGTGGTCCGCGACCGTGCGGACAACTGCATCATCGTCTGCTCCATCGAGAACGTCGACCCGATGGGCGTGCACACGGGCGACTCGATCACGGTGGCGCCTGCGCTGACCCTGACCGACAAGGAATATCAGGTGATGCGCAACGCCTCGATCGCGGTGCTGCGCGAGATCGGCGTCGAGACCGGCGGCTCCAACGTTCAGTTCGCGGTGAACCCCGCGGACGGACGACTGGTGGTCATCGAGATGAACCCGCGCGTTTCGCGCTCCTCCGCGCTGGCCTCCAAGGCCACCGGCTTCCCGATCGCCAAGATCGCCGCGAAGCTGGCCGTCGGCTACACGCTGGACGAGTTGGAGAACGACATCACGGGCGGCGCCACGCCCGCCTCGTTCGAGCCGTCGATCGACTACGTGGTCACCAAGATCCCGCGCTTCACCTTCGAGAAGTTCCCAGGCGCCGAGCCCGTGCTGACCACTGCGATGAAGTCCGTGGGAGAGGTCATGGCCATCGGCCGCACCTTCGCGGAATCGCTGCAAAAGGCGCTGCGCGGCCTGGAGACCGGGCTGACGGGCCTCGACGAGATCGAGATCCCCGGCTTCGTGGAAGGCGCTGCCGCGAGCGAGAACCGCAATGCCGTGCGCGCCGCGCTCGGCACGCCGACGCCCGACCGGCTGCGCTTCGTGGCCCATGCGCTGAGGATCGGCGAAAGCGTCGAGGATGTGCACGAGATGTGCCGCATCGATCCTTGGTTTCTGCGTGAGATCAAGAAGATCGTCGACCTCGAAGCCCGCGTGCGCGAGCACGGCCTGCCCGGCGACCCCGAGAACCTGCGCATGCTCAAGGCGCACGGCTTCTCGGATGCACGTCTCGCCTCCTTGACGAGAACCTCTGTGGAAGCTGTTGCGAAGACTCGCCAAAAGCTCGCCGTGCATCCGGTCTTCAAGCGCATCGACACCTGCGCCGCCGAGTTCGCCTCCCCCACGGCCTACATGTACTCGACCTACGAGACGCCCTTCGCAGGCCGGTTGGCCGACGAGGCCGGCGTGTCCGACAGGAAGAAGGTGGTGATCCTGGGTGGTGGCCCGAACCGCATCGGCCAGGGCATCGAGTTCGATTACTGCTGCTGCCATGCCGCCTTCGCACTCCGCGAGGCCGGCTATGAAGCCATCATGATCAACTGCAACCCCGAAACGGTCTCAACCGACTACGACACGTCCGACCGCCTCTATTTCGAGCCGCTGACGGCCGAGGACGTGCTGGAGATCCTGCGTGTGGAGCAGGCAAAGGGCACGCTGCACGGGGTCGTGGTGCAGCTTGGCGGGCAGACCCCGCTGAAACTCGCGGATGCGCTGGAGCGCGCGGGCATCCCGATCCTCGGCACCTCGCCCGACATGATCGACCTCGCGGAAGACCGCGACCGTTTCCAGAAGCTCCTGCACAAGCTCGATCTCGCCCAGCCGCGCAACGGCATTGCCTATTCGGTCGAGCAGGCGCGGCTCGTCGCTGGCGAACTCGGCTTCCCGCTGGTGGTGCGGCCGTCTTACGTGCTCGGCGGTCGCGCCATGCAGATCATTCACGATGACGGGATGCTCGCCAACTACCTCCTCGGCACCGTGCCGGAGCTTGTGCCCGAAGACATCAAGCAGCGCTATCCCAACGACAAGACGGGGCAGATCAACACGCTTCTCGGCAAGAACCCGCTGCTCTTCGACACCTATCTGACGGACGCGATCGAGGTGGACGTGGACTGCCTTTGCGATGGCAAGTCGGTGTTCGTGGCCGGCGTGATGGAACACATCGAGGAAGCCGGCATCCACTCGGGCGACTCCGCCTGCTCGCTGCCCGTGCACTCTTTGTCCGACGCCATCGTGGACGAACTGCACCGCCAGACCGAGGCGCTCGCCAAGGCGCTGTCCGTCGGCGGGCTGATGAACGTGCAATATGCGGTGAAGGACGGCGAGATCTTCGTTCTCGAAGTGAACCCGCGCGCGAGCCGCACGGTGCCCTTCGTGGCGAAGACCGTGGGCAGCCCGATCGCCAAGGTGGCCACGCGCATCATGGCCGGCGAAAGCCTGGACGAGGCATTCGGTGCCTATGGCAAGGCGAAGCCCGACACGCGCAACCTCAAGCACATCGCGGTCAAGGAAGCCGTGTTCCCGTTCGCGCGCTTCCCCGGCGTCGACACGCTGCTCGGCCCCGAGATGCGCTCGACCGGCGAGGTGATGGGGCTCGACCACGACTACGCGCTGGCATTCGCCAAGGCGCAGCTCGGTGCGGGCGTCGACCTGCCGCGCTCCGGCACGCTCTTCGTGTCCGTGCGCGACGGCGACAAGGAGCGTATCCTGCCTTCGGTGAAGCGCCTGGCGGAACTCGGCTTCCGCGTGCTCGCGACCGGCGGCACCGCGCGCTTCCTGTCCGAGCACGGCATCGCGGTCGAGAAGATCAACAAGGTTCTGGAAGGCCGTCCGCACATCGAGGACGCCATCCGCAACAGGCAGGTGCAGCTCGTGTTCAACACGACCGACGGCCAGAAGGCTGTGTCCGACTCCAAATCGCTGCGCCGCGCGACCCTGATGCAGAAGGTGCCCTACTACACGACGATGGCGGGTGCCGCCGCCGTGGCGGAAGCCATCGCAGCGCTCAAGGCCGGCAGCCTCGAGGTGCGGCCGCTTCAGGACTATTTCGCGAAGTGAGACGAGGTTTGCGGCGTGGACGTTTCGGTTTCGGCCGGGCGTCCACGCGAAGACGCCTCAGGCAGTCAACGGCAATCGGCTGAGCGGAAGTTGCGCACGAGTTCGGTCACGGTGGCGTCGTAGCCAGTCTTGGCAGCCCGATCGTATTCCAGCCGGAAGACCCCTATCGCCCCGTCGCAAAGCGGAATCGCGCGGTTGTAGAAGATGCGGCCATCCTTGGAGCCGGACCAGCTTGCCCAGCGGCGGGTGTCGCGCCGGTAGGAGACGTCCCAGCCTTCCGCCTCGTCGGCCTTGATGCGGGCCGCGACATCGCGCGCGAAGGAAGATGCGAGAAGGCCGGCGCCCCAGACCAGGAGTTCCGCATCGCCACGATCGGCAAGGCTGCGGCCCCCATCACCGTTGTCGGCTTCCGTGACCGGACCGAAGCCCGACGGCAATTCCAGCGCGTAACCGAAACGGGCATTCTCATAGGCCGCCGCCGGAAAGGCGACGAATGCAGCTGCGAGCGTGACGAAGCCCGCGCGCATGCTTGCTGTCACCGCAGCTTGCCGCCCGAGGCGGAGTGTCCGACCCGACCGCCCTTGCCCGAAGAGGACGGCGCATTCAGCGCGAGACGCGAGCGGCTCTCCTCGGAAGCTGCGGCAGGTGCGGCGACTGTCTGCGCCTCAGCCGTCGCGGCAACAGGTTCCGCGGCAGCGGCGACCGGCGCCTGGGGAGCGGCGGAGGCAGCGGCAGCGACGGGCGCGGTGTCGACCGGCACGGTCTTCACGGCTGCGATGCCATCGTCCCAGCGCTCAGCCATGGGTGCGGTCTGCGCAGCGGTTGCGGCAGCCTGGGCCGGACGCGCATCGGGCGCGGCAGAGGCGATGACCACGCCCGGCATCGGCTGCACATTCTCCGGCTCCGTCTTCGGCGCCGATGGCGGCATGCGGCGGCGCACGAGACCCGTCTCTTCGAGCAGGCCCTTGCGCTTGGCGTCGAAGTAATAGCCGCGCGCATAGTGGCGGACGGCCTGGTCGTGATCGCCGCCGGCGACCAGATAGGCGCCCTTGAGATATTTCACCGCGTATTTCAGGTTGGTCTCGGCGTCGAGCAAGCCCGATGCCGGCCCCTCATAGCCCATGGAGCGTGCGGTGGCGGGCAGAATCTGCATCAGGCCCCAATACGGGCCGTTGCGAGCGCCGGGGCGGAAATTGCTCTCGCGCTTCACCACCCGGCGCACCAGCGCCTCGGGCACCTCGTAGCTGGAGGCGTAAGACGCGATCAGCTGATCGACTTCGGCATTGGTGCTGACCTTAACGACTTCCACACTGCCCGAGCGCACCATGTCTGGCGAAGATGCCGGCGCATAGGAGGCGGTGACCACATCCACGCCGCGTCCGCTCGGCACGAGCGCCGTATCGGGCAACATGGCGAAGGTCTGGGTGACGGTGGGAACTTCGGCGGGAGCCTGAACGCTCTGGCTGCTGGTGGTGCAGCCTGTGGCGAGAAAAACGGGCAACAGGCATAGGCCGAAGCGGATGGTCATGCTGTGGGGCATCCCTGTCTCCGCCCCGGCATGCGGGGCTATTGGAATCGCCCATATCATGCTTCGGCGCGCTTTGGCGAGACCGGATGCGCCGCGAGCTTGCTCGAGGCTTGAATGCGGCTCCGTTGTGCCCAGCTTCAACGCCGGCGAAACAGCCCGTCATCGATCGACAGCAGCTCCTCGCAGCGTCGCACGGGACACTGCTTCGTGTCTGCTGCGGGGGCATAGATGAGCTTTGCATATTCGTGGTCGAGACAGAAGGAGCGGTCGCGCACGATGCGCTCGAAGCGCGGCAGCCCGGCCACTCTTTCCGATTGCCAGCGCAGGATCACGGCACCTTCCGCGCGGACGGTCGCCCGCACCGCATCGCAGGATGTGCTTGCGGATTGCAGGCGCGTGACAGCCAGCGCCTCGGCCGGCAGCAAAGCAGCGAGCCCGGCAAGAACGACAGCTCTGAGCATGTTGGGTTCCTCCGATGCCATGGGGAGGTAGTGTAGGGCTGCCCGCCCGCAATGTCGGATCGCGCACAGGTGATCACGCCCCTTGCAAAGCGTTGGGGCGCTCACCATCTCATGCTCTGTCGGGACTGGTGGAAGCGTCCGGCGCTTCCCGAAGCAAGCCACAGGAAAGCTTCGCTTCGCACAGTCTGCCCGGGAACAGGCTGCCACTTGGCGCAGTGCCCGGCAGGGCGGTCCGATCCTTTCCACAAGCGCCCGCATGGCTTTTCATGCGGACCTGCGCGATGCGAGCCACGGATGTACTGGCGGCGCGCGCAGGCTTGGCGCTTGAGGCGAGACTTCCAGGCGTTCCCCGCGCAGCAGATTGCCTGCGGGCGGAAACCCTCTCCCTGGAATCCCCGATCGGACCTGCCTATCCCGCTCCCGACGCCCTCACTTTTCCGGCAACCAGGTGATCGGCACATGGCCGGGATCGCGCTCTACGCGGTCCAGCCAGGCCGAAACTCCGGCATAACGCGCGAGGTCGAAGCCGCCGGCTTCGGCGTCGTGCGTGTAGGCATAGAGCGCGAGGTCGGCCACCGTAAGCGTCGACCCCGCAAGGAAGGGTGTGCGCTGAAGCTGCTCTTCCATGACGCCGAGCGCCTTTTCGCCACCCGCGAGGGTGGAGGCGAGCTTCTCGGGCGTCGCCTCGGCGCGGCGCTCGGGATATTCGAAGAGCGCGCGCCGCACGGCGATAAAGGGTTCGTGGCTGTACTGCTCGAAGAAAAGCCATTGGTAGACCAGCGCGCGCTCGAACGCGTGTTCGGGCACGAAGCGCGTGCCTTCCCCGAAATACAGCAGCATGGCGTTGGATTCGGCCAGGAGGCGCCCGGCTTCCAGCTCAAGTAGCGGGACCTTGCCGTTAGGGTTCTTGCGCAAGAAGGCCGGCTCGCGCGTGCCGCCATTCGCGCCGCTCACCTCCACATGGCGGAAGGGAATACCGAGCTTGGCGAGAAGCAAGCGCGGCTTGAAGCAGTTGCCGCTGCTGGCCGAGCCGTAGACCGTGATCATGGATGGGCATCCCCTTGTCGCGTCACGACAGTGAAGCGCAGCCCGGCCCGACCTTCCAACGAAATGTTTTGCTTGCTCCATCAGCGACAGCGATGGGAGCGGGTATCACGAGGCGTTGCGACGCCCGAACGGCCGGCTGCCCGTGTGGTCGGCCGGCTGCTGCGGCTTGGGCTCGACCGGGACCGCAGCCAGCGTCGCTTCCCTTGCGCCCTCCGGCATCGGGAAAGGCGAGAACTGCGCCGTCGCGAGCTGCGGGCGCGCTAGGGCGAAGCCCTGCACCATGGCGGTGCCCGCCTGCACGGCGAGATCGAGCTGGTAGCCGAATTCGATGCCCTCGAAGACCGTGACGATGCCCTTCTCGCGGAAGCCGCTCACCATGTTCTGCAGCAACGCCATGCCAGGGCGCGAATTGAGCAGGTAGTTCGCCCATTTGCCATCGAACTTCACGATGTCGGGCCGCAGCGCGCGAACGCGGGCGGCGTCCGACTCGTCCGCGCCGTAGTCGTCGACTGCGATGCGAAAGCCGCCTCCACGCAGCGCCTCGGCGAAATTGGCGAGGTCGGTCACGGAATCGGCCGGCTGCTCCGTCATTTCGCAGACGATGCGACGAGGCGGAATAGCGGTCTCCTCGAGCACCAGCTTGAGGTCGCGAATGGTCTGGACGGCGGCCGCCTCGTCGACGATCACGGACGGGTCGAAATTGAGGAAGATGTCCGCCTCGGCTGGAAGAAAGCTGGCGGCATTCAGGAGGTGAACCGCGCGGAGAAGGCCTTCCACCTCGAAGCGGCTTTCTGGCGGAACCAGGCGAAAGAAGTCGTATGGCGAAACCGCCCTGTAGTCGCGAAACGGGCGCACCAGACCTTCATAGGCTGCCGGAAAAAGGCGCTCGTCGGGACCGATGCGAAAGATCGGCTGGAATGCGCTGCGGATTTCGAAAGGTCCCCACACGCCTGTGGCCGTGCCGTCCGCATGGCGAACCGCGTGCTGAAGGCCATGGGGTTGTGGCACGTGAATGCGGCTTTCGAATTGTGGCTCTGGGCTGCGGTGTCGCATCGGAGCCTGTCGCGCACCTTGCGCCTGCCCAAGCGATAAGCAAGAGGGAAGCGCCTTTCCCAACGGGAGTTTTCGTGATGACTTTCCTCGCCGAAGCCCTCGGGCGCGTGAAGCCCTCGGCCACCATCGCAGCCACGCAAAAGGCGCGCGAGCTGAAAAACCAGGGCCGCGACGTGATCAGCCTCAGCGCAGGCGAGCCCGATTTCGACACACCCGACAACATCAAGCAGGCGGCGATCGACGCGATCCGGCGCGGCGACACCAAGTATCCGCCCGTCTCCGGCATCGCCCCGCTGCGCGAAGCGGTTGCCGCCAAGTTCCGGCGCGAGAACGGGCTGGACTACCAGCCGAGCGAGACCATCGTCGGCACGGGCGGCAAGCAGATCCTGTTCAACGCCTTCATGGCCACGCTGAACCCCGGCGATGAGGTGGTGATCCCCTCCCCCTTCTGGGTCAGTTATCCCGAGATGGTGCTGCTTTGCGGCGGCACGCCGGTGTTCGCGCCGACCACGCATGAAGAAGGATTCAAGCTCGGTGCCGATGCGCTCGAGCGTGCGATCACGCCGCGCACGAAATGGCTCGTGCTCAATTCGCCCTCGAACCCCTCGGGCGCGGCCTACACCGAGGCAGAGCTGAAAGCGCTGGCCGATGTGCTCGTGCGCCACCCACAGGTCTGGGTGCTGACGGACGACATCTACGAGCACCTCGTCTATGGCGACTTCCGCTTCCGCACGATCGCGGAGGTAGAGCCGGAGTTGAAGGAGCGCACGCTGACCATGAACGGCGTCTCCAAAGCCTATGCGATGACCGGCTGGCGCATCGGCTATGGCGCCGGGCCGCTCGCGCTCATCAAGGCGATGGACATGATCCAGGGCCAGCAGACCTCGGGCGCCTGCACCATCGCGCAGTGGGCGGCCGTCGAGGCGCTGAACGGGCCGCAGGACTTCGTGGGCAAGAACAAGGCGGTGTTCCAGGGCCGGCGCGACCTCGTGGTCGGCATGCTCAACCAGGCACGCGGCCTGTCCTGCCCGTCGCCCGAGGGCGCGTTCTACGTCTACCCCTCCTGCGCGGAACTGATCGGCAAGCGCACCGAAGGCGGCACGGTGATCGCCGACGACACGACCTTCTGCGCGGAACTGCTGCAGGCCGAGGGCGTGGCGGTGGTGCAAGGCTCGGCCTTCGGGCTCGGACCCAATTTCCGCATCTCCTATGCGACGTCGGAGACGCTGCTGGAGGATGCCTGCACGCGCATCCAGCGCTTCACGGCATCGCTGAGCTGACCGGTCGAAGGGGTGGCGCCAAGCGCCGCCCCGCCCCCTGATTCCAGGCACAAAAAAAGCCGGATCCAAGGGACCCGGCCGAGTTGTTGGAGTCGCCTGAAAAGGCTGAACCTCCAGAGGGGAACACTCGCAGGCGTCAATGGGAGGAGAAACGCCCGTGAGATGACCGCTATATGTGCAACCCGTGCCCAAACAGCAAGCAGGCCTTTTTGCACACCACCCATGCGAAAACGGATAGCCTGTCCATTTTGCGCCACGACTGCCGCTGTTTCCGCGCTCGTCATGGCAAACGCTTGGTTAACGGCCGCTCGATTTGCGTCATTTCATGCGCTGTAAGCGATTGAATGAACTGGCATCCGCCCAGTCAAACTCCACCGGCGGAACTCTTCAGGAGTGGGCAACGGGCAAATCACCTTCGACGGGATGCGACTCACTGAGTCGCCACACATGGAGAATGGAAGTGTTTTCGAGCTGAGCAGCCATGCCCAAGCAAAAGGCAAACGGCGCGGCCTAGAGATTCCGACCTACTCAAGATGGCCAAGAATTTCCGATAAAGCCCTGTGATCGCTCGAAAAACGCGGTTCGAACACCCATATATCGAGCATGAGAACCTCCTCCACACCCCGCCGTTTCCGGAGCGCCGAGACAGGCCGCTTCGTTTCTTCCGACTTCGCCCGCCGCCACCCCGACACCACGCTCGGCGAGCGACGCGGGCGCCATTCGCCGCGTGGCGCGTTTCGCTCATGTGCGACCGGTCGTTTCGTGGACCGTGCCTTCGCCCGCCAGCACCCGCGCAGCACGATCCGTCACCGCTGATGGTTGGCAGCAGCCGTCACACCGCCTAGGAGAGGCGCTGCGCGAGAGCACTCCCCAAGGAGGCCGGCCATGGCCGAAGCACCCACGATCCCCATCACCAAGCCGAAGCCCAAGGTCGAGCGCCCCAAGCTGCACAAGGTGATCCTGCTCAACGACGACTACACCCCGCGCGAATTCGTGGTGATGGTTCTGAAGGCCGAATTCCGCATCACCGGCGACCAGGCCCAGCGCATCATGATCACCGCGCACCAGAAAGGCGTCTGCGTGGTCGCCGTGTTCACCAAGGATGTGGCGGAAACCAAGGCCACGCGCGCGACCGATGCCGGCAAGGCTGCTGGCTTTCCGCTGATGTTCACGACCGAGCCTGAAGAGTAGGCAGCAGCCCCGATCGGCGCTACACCCGCGCAAACAACGCAGGAGACGGGCGGGTGAGCGGCAGGGGTCTACCTTGGAAGGGCGGTTGCCGCTGCGGCCAGATCCGCTTCGAAGTGACGGAAGCGCCCATGCTGGCTTCCGCCTGCCATTGCCTGGGCTGCCAGCGCATGACGGCGAGCGCGTTCTCGCTGACGCTGACGATCCCGGCGGAAGGCCTCAAGGTGCTCGAGGGCGAGCCTGTGATCGGCGGGCTGCACGGCAGCACGAGCCACTGGTTCTGCCCGTGGTGCATGAGCTGGCTTTGGACGCGGCCGGAGGGCATCGACTGGATCGTGAACCTGCGCCCGTCCATGCTGGACGAGCACCACGACTTCGAACCGTTCCTGGAAGTGTGGACCAGCGAGGCCCTGCCCTGGGCGAAGACCCCTGCCGTCCACAGCTTCGCCGAAGAGCCACCACTCGACGCCTATATGGAATTCATCCGCGCTTATGCCGAACGCGGGGTGGCATAGCGCTATCCCCGCTTCGCGGGCTTTCCGTCGCCGGAATCCTTGTGCAGCGCTTCGCGCTCGGTCACGGAATGATGGATGTGGCTGTCGGGCCCCTGCGGCTCCTTCTTGCCGTCCTTGGCCGGCACGATGCTGACGGCTTCCTCGGTCTTCTTGGGTTCTGGCACGGTCGGTCCTCCCTGGCTGCCGGCTAAAGGCGCCGGCCGGGATTAACACCTTCGGGCGCCGAGGGTTTCAGCGGCCCGGGCGCCCGGTCTTCTGCTTGCGACGCGATTTCTGCCGCTTCTCGGCAGGGTCCTCGTAGGAGCCGACGCCCGCGCGCTCGCGCTTGACGGCCTTGGCCTCCAGATCGGCCTGCGCCTCCTTGGAGATGCGCGGCTTGGCAGGCTTCGCGCCGTCCACCGGCTTCTCCGTGCGGCGCACCGTCATCTCGTCGAGATCGTTCTTGCGGAACAGCGAGCTTCCGCCCTCGGGCAGAACCTTGTCCGCACCCATCTCGTCCAGCTTCGGCTTGCGGAACAGCGAGGCCCCGGCCGGCGTCTCCGTGTCTGTGCCCGGCCCCATGCTGTCGAGATCGGGCTTGGCGAACAGCGAGCGGCGCGGCTCCTCGTCGGCGGTGCGGTGGCGCGCGCGGCCCTTGTTGTGCTTGCCCTTTTCCTGGCCCGAAACGGGGCTCTGCGTTTCCACCTCGCGCGCCATCGGGTCGTCGGCAATCGCGAGTTCGGTCTCGCGCAGGCGCTTGATCTCGTCGCGCAGGCGGGCGGCCTTTTCGAAGTCGAGATCGGCCGCCGCGTCTCGCATCTCGCGTTCGAGGTGCTCGACATGGGCCTTGAGATTGTTGCCCATCATTGCGCCCTGATCGGCGAAGCCCGAGATATCCGCGCGCACGTGGTCGCGCTCGTAGACGGAATCCAGAATGTCGGCGATGCGCGACTTCACCGATTCCGGCGTGATGCCATGCTCAAGGTTATAGGCTTCCTGCTTCTCGCGGCGGCGCTTGGTCTCGGCCATCGCGCGCTGCATCGAGCCGGTTTCCTTGTCGGCATAGAGGATCACCTTGCCGTCCACGTTGCGCGCGGCGCGGCCGATGGTCTGGATGAGCGAGGTCTCGGAACGGAGGAAGCCCTCCTTGTCGGCATCAAGAATGGCGACGAGGCCGCATTCGGGGATGTCGAGGCCCTCGCGCAGGAGGTTGATGCCGATCAAGACGTCGAAGGTGCCCAACCGCAGGTCGCGGATGATCTCGATGCGCTCCAGCGTGTCGATGTCCGAGTGCATGTAGCGCACGCGGATGCCTTGCTCGTGGAGGTATTCGGTCAGGTCCTCGGCCATGCGCTTCGTCAGCACGGTGACCAGCGTGCGGTAGCCGCGCTTATTTACCGCGCGGATCTCGTCCAGCACGTCATCGACTTGCGCGCGCACGGGGCGCACTTCCACAGGCGGATCGATCAGCCCGGTGGGGCGGATCACCTGCTCGGCGAACACGCCGCCGGATTCGTTCAGCTCCCACGCGCCCGGCGTGGCCGACACCGCGACCGTCAGCGGGCGCATCGCGTCCCATTCCTCGAAGCGCAGCGGGCGGTTGTCCATGCAGGACGGCAGGCGGAAGCCGTATTCGGCCAAGGTCGCCTTGCGGCGGAAGTCGCCGCGATACATGCCGCCGATCTGCGGCACGGTGACGTGGCTTTCGTCGATGAAGACCAGCGCGTTGTCGGGGATGTATTCGAACAGCGTCGGCGGCGGATCGCCGGGGCGGCGGCCGGTCAGGTAGCGCGAATAGTTCTCGATGCCCTGGCAGGAGCCGGTGGCTTCCAGCATCTCCAGGTCGAACCGCGTACGCTGCTCCAGCCGCTGAGCTTCCAGCAGGCGGCCGGCTTTTTCCAGCTCGGCGAGACGGCCGACGAGCTCTTCCTTGATCGACTTGATCGCCTGGTTGAGCGTCGGCCTCGGCGTCACATAGTGCGAGTTGGCGTAGATCTTGACCGACTTCAGCTCGCCCGTCTTGTGGCCCGTCAGCGGATCGAACTCGGAGATGGATTCGATCTCGTCGCCCCACATCGAGACCCGCCAGGCGCGGTCTTCCAGGTGGGCGGGGAAGATTTCGATCGTGTCGCCGCGCACGCGGAACGAGCCGCGCTGGAAATCCGCCTCGCGGCGCTTGTATTGCTGGGCCACCAAGTCGGCGAGCAACTGCCGCTGGTCTAGCCGGTCGCCCACGCTCATGGCGAACGTCATGGCCGTGTAGGTCTCGACCGACCCGATACCGTAGATGCAGGACACCGACGCCACGATCACCACGTCGTCGCGTTCGAGCAGCGAGCGGGTGGCCGAGTGGCGCATCCGGTCGATCTGCTCGTTGATGGTGGATTCCTTCTCGATATAGGTGTCCGTCCGCGGCACATAGGCCTCGGGCTGGTAGTAGTCGTAGTAGGAAACGAAATACTCCACCGCGTTGTCGGGGAAGAACTGCTTGAACTCACCGTAGAGCTGGGCGGCCAGCGTCTTGTTGGGCGCGAGAATGAGCGCCGGGCGCTGGGTCTCCTCGATCACCTTCGCCATGGTGAAGGTCTTGCCCGAGCCGGTGACGCCGAGCAGCGTCTGGGTGCGCTCGGCATTACCCACGCCCCCCACCAGTTCGCGGATCGCGGTAGGCTGGTCGCCGGCCGGCTGGAATTCCGACTTCATCACCAGCTCGATGCCGCCTTCCGACTTCTCCGGCCGGGCCGGGCGGTGGGGCGTCCAGATCTGGCCGTTCTTGTGAAGCGGATTGCCGGATTCGATGAGCGCGGAAAGGGCCGCGACGGTGGCCGTGACGCCGGAGGGTGCAAGCGTTTCGGCCTCCTCCAGCGTGACGTCCATGCCGGCCACGGGGTTGAGGCCGGCAGCCGCCCGTTCCTGCGGTGAGGCCGCTCCGCCCATCGACGTGCCGCGCGCGGATTTGGCGGGCGCTGACGAGCGCTCGGGGATTTTCTTCGGCTGCTTGGCGGGCTTCGCCACGACCGCAGCTTCCGCCTCCCGCTCGATGGCGGCCGCCCAGTCGGAGATGGCGCCCGAAAGCGGCGCGCCGGTGAACTCCGCCTGCGGCGCCTCCTCGAAGCCGCTGTTCTCCAGCGGCTCGGACGCGTCCAGAAAAGCGGTGATGGGGCCGGAGCGGCGCTTCGGTTTCGACTGCTGGGACATATCGTGAATATGGGCCTCGGAGGGCCCGAGTGGAAGGGGAAAAGAGCGGTATCGGGTTGCGCGGCGTCGCGCCTGCCCCTGCCCCGCTCACTCCCCATTCTCCCGCGTCACGGCATGGATTCTCGGGTCGAGCCCGAGAATGACGAATGGAGAAAAGGAAAGGCTATTCGGCAAGGTTGGTGGGCTCCACTCCCCATCCCCACCCCACCTTCGTCATTCTCGGGCTTGACCCGAGAATCCATGCCGTGACCTGAAAATCCCACTCAGGGTACAGACTGCCGTTAGCGCCCCTCCGAAGGGCAACGCACGCGGCGCACCGCACTCACGGAAACAGCGCGTCGGGCAGCATCTCCAGATGCAGCCTGGTTCCTTCGTAAGGATGCGCCTCGCACACCGCTTCGTCCAACTCCACCCCGATGCCAGGCTCCTTCGACGGGATCACCCAGCCGTCTTCCCATTCGATCTTCTTTTTCAGCAGCGTGGCATGGAAGCCATCCCACTGCTTCAGGGATTCGAGGATCAGGAAGTTGGGCAGCGTGGCCGCGAGCTGGATATTCGCCGCGCCCACGATCGGCCCGCAATAGCAGTGCGGCGCGACCTGGATGTGGAAGGCCTCGGCCATGGCCGCGATCTTCTTGGTTTCCAGGATGCCGCCGGAGCGGCCGAGGTCGGGCTGAAGAATGGTGGCGGCGCGATTCTCGATGACGCGGGCGAACTCCCATTTGGTGGTGAGGCGCTCGCCGGTGGCGATGGGGATCGAGGTTCCGCGCGCGACCTCGGCCATCACCTCGGGCATGTCGGGCGGCACGGGCTCCTCGAACCAGAGCGGGTCATAGGGCTCGATGGCACGCGCCATGCGCAGTGCACCCGATGCGGTGAACTGGCCGTGCGTGCCGAACAAGATGTCGCAGCGTGTGCCGACTGCCTCGCGGATGGCTTTCAGCATCCGCGCGGACAGATCGATGTCGACCAGGCGCGGCTGGTGGCCGTCATGGGCGGTGTACGGCCCGGCGGGGTCGAGCTTCACGGCGTTAAACCCTTGCGCGACATAGTCGAGCGCGCATTCGGCGGCCATGTCGGGATCGTTGTAGACGTTCCGGGGCGCCACCTCGTCCACCATCACCGACCCCGAGGAAGGGTAGAGATAGGTGTAGGTGCGAAGGCGCTCGTGAACGAGGCCGCCGATCAGCTTGTAGACCGGCTTGCCGGCCTCCTTGCCGATGATGTCCCAGCAGGCGATCTCGAGCGCGGACACGCAGCCCATCATGGAAACGTCCGGGCGCTGCGAGAAGCCCGAGGAGTAGCAGCGGCGGAAGAAGGCATCGATGTCGTGAGGGTCGCGGCCGACAAGGTAGCGCTCGGCCACGTCCTCGATCATGCGCGCGGTGAGATGGGGCGAAAACGTCGCGGCATAGGCCTCGCCATAGCCGTGGACGCCGCTATCGGTGGTCAGGCGGACGAACAGGAAATAGCGCCCGCCGATGAAGGGCGGCGGGTTGCCGACGACCCAGGTCTTGACGTCGGTGATCTTCATGGGTGCGGCTCCCGGAGGCTGGAAAACATGGCGCCGCACAATAAGAGAGCCGCATCGCTGCAATGCGACGCGGGCGACGTGGGCCGTCGCCCGGCCTACATCCGGCCGGTGAGGAAGGGGTTGGTCAGCCGTTCCTCGCCGAAACGCCCGCCCGGCCCGTGGCCGCACAGGAAACCCACATCGTCGCCGAGCGGCAGAAGCTTCTCCTTGATCGAGCGGATCAGCGCCGCATGGTCGCCGCCCGGCAGGTCGGTGCGCCCGATCGAGCCACGGAAGAGCACGTCGCCCACATGGGCGAAGCGCGCCTCGGGCTGGAAGAACACCACATGGCCCGGTGCATGGCCGGGACAGTGCAGCACCTCGAACCGGTGCTCGCCCACCGAGACCACCTCGCCTTCCGTCAGGAAGCGGTCGGGCACGGCGTTGCGCACCGCCCCCGACAGGCCGAACATGCGCGCCTGGTCCTCGAGCCGGGAAAGCAGGCCCGAATCCGCCTCGTGGGGACCGACGATCTCGACACCCCCCAGCGCCTCCTTGAGGTCCATCGCGCCGCCCGCATGGTCGATATGACCATGCGTGAGCCAGATGGCGGAAACGGACAGGCCGTCCTTCTTGATGGCGGCGAGGATGTCGGCCACGTCGCCGCCCGGATCCACCACGACGGCTTGCTTGGTCTCGCCGTCGAAAAGCAGCGTGCAGTTCTGGTTGAACGGCGTGACCGGCACGATCCGGGCGTTGAGCTGACCCAAGAGCTTATTCCGCAGCCAGAGCGCGCGCGGGCGTCACTTCCGCCGCGTAGTCGTCCACGAGGTTGCGGCTGATCTCGCCGGGCGTGAAGCGGTGCGGGCCGATCTCGGAAACGGGCGTCACTTCCGCCGCCGTGCCGGTGAGGAAGCACTCGGTGAAGCTGTCGAGTTCCTCGGGCTGGATCGCGCGCTCGACCACCTCGTAGCCGCGGCGCTTGGCGAGATCGATCACCGTGCGGCGGGTGATGCCGTCCAGGAAGCAATCGGGCTTCGGCGTATGGATCACGCCGTCCTTCACGAAGAAGATGTTGGCGCCGGTGGCTTCCGCCACCTGGCCGCGCCAGTCCAGCATCATCGCGTCCGCATAGCCCTTGGCCTCGGCGATGTGCTTGGAGATGGTGCAGATCATGTAGAGGCCCGACGCCTTGGACTTGGACGGCGCGGTTCGGGGGTCGGGGCGGCGGTACTCGGCGATGTCGAGGCGGATGCCCTTCATCTTCTGCGCGGGATCGAAGTAGGACGGCCACTGCCAGATGGCGATGGCGACGTTGATGCGGTTGGCCTGGGCGGCCACGCCCATCTGCTCCGAGCCGCGCCAAGCGATCGGGCGGACATAGGCGTCCTGGAAGCCCTGCTTGGCGAGAAGCTCGCGGCAGGCCTCGTCGATGGCGCCGACCGAATAGGGAATCGTGAAGCCGAGCAGGCGCGCGGATTCGTGGAGGCGCTCGGTGTGCTCGGTGAGCTTGAAGATCTCGCCGCCATAGGCGCGCTCGCCTTCGAACACGGCCGAGGCATAGTGCAGGCCGTGGGTGAGCACGTGCACCTTGGCATCCTTCCACGGCACGAACTCGCCGTTCATCCAGATGAAGCCGTCGAGCTGGTCGAAGGGCTGGGACGCCATGATGATGTTCCTCCATGCGGGGCGCGGAGCATCATGCCCGCTACCCTCGTTTCCTCTGTTTGGCGCAGTTGTGGACCCGGATTGGGATCGCGCAAGGGCGTCGGCGGCCAAACCGCAGCTTCGAGACAAAATGACGGCGTAGCCCCGCAAACTTGCCATTTCGTGCGCCAGCGGCCTACACGCTTGATGAAAATTACCCACCGCTGTAAATATGTCAATAGTGCTGACATAATTTTGGAGTTCGAGCTGCCGATGAACCTGCGCACGCCGCCGCCCCAGCCCCTGCGCACCGCGCTCGGCGAGAGCGCCGGGCTGAACTGGACGCTGATCGAGCTGTTCTTCTTCGCCTACCGCGATTTCACCTCCGATCCCGACCAGATGCTGGACGAGCTGGACTTCGGGCGGGCGCATCACCGCGTCCTGCACTTCGTCAACCGCCTGCCGGGCTTGACGGTGGCGGAGCTGCTCGACGTGCTCAAGATCACCAAGCAGAGCTTGGCGCGCGTGCTGAAGCAGCTGATCGACACCGGCCACATCGTGCAGGTGCAGGGCCCGCGCGACCGCAGGCAGCGCGAACTCTACCCGACCGACAAGGGCCGCGCGCTGGCGCTCGCCCTGGCAAAGCCACAGTCGCGGCGCATCGAGGCGGCCCTGGAAGCGCTCGGGACCCCCGAGCGCGCGGCGGTGGAGCATTTCCTCAAGACCATGGTGGACGAGGGCTGGCGCGGCCGCATCGACGACTTGTCCGGCAGCGGAAAGAGCGGGGATGGCGATGCTTGACGAAGCCGACACCGAGCGCACCGGCCCCGAAGCGCCCGACGACAACGCCCCTCACCTTCTCGTGGTGGACGACGACACGCGCATCCGCACCTTGCTCAAGCAGTATCTCGGCGCGAACGGCTTTCGCGTCTCGGTTGCGGCCACCGCGGCCGAAGCGCGGCGCAAGCTCGCGGGCCTCGACTTCGACCTTCTCGTGCTCGACGTGATGATGCCGGGCGAGACGGGCGTCGAACTCACGCGCTCGCTGCGCGCGGAAAAGAACGTGCCGATCCTGATGCTGACGGCCCTGTCGGAGACCGACAGCCGCATCTCGGGGCTGGAAGCGGGCGCGGACGACTACATGCCCAAGCCCTTCGACCCCCGCGAACTCATTCTCCGCATCAACAACATCATCCGCCGCGGCGGCCAGCCGGCGAGCACCAAGCCCGAGCAGGTCGTGTTCGGCCCCTACACGTTCCAGATCGCGCGGCGCGAGCTGAAACGCGGCGGCGAGGTGCTGAAGCTCACCGACCGCGAGGGCGAGATCATGTCGCTGTTCGCGACCCGCGCCGGCGAGACCATCCCCCGCCACGAGCTTGTCGGCGGCGACGGCGATGTGGGCGAGCGCACGATCGACGTGCAGATCAACCGGTTGCGCCGCAAGATCGAGCGCGATCCCGCCAATCCTGTCTGGCTCCAGACCGTGCGCGGGCTGGGCTACCGGCTGAGCGTGGAGTAGCGCTCGTGTCGGCGCTCGGCGCGGCAGGCGGCGGCTCGAACGGCTGGCAGCGCTTCAAGGAGGGCTATCGCCGGGTGCGGCGGCCCTGGTCGCGCTTCTGGCGCGTGGTGTCCGTCCGGATGCCCAAGCGGCTTTACGCCCGCTCGCTCCTGATCGTCATCACGCCGATGATCCTGCTTCAGTCGGTGGTGGCCTTCGTGTTCATGGAGCGCCACTGGCAGCTGGTGACCCAGCGCCTTTCCACAGCCACCAGCCGCGACATCGCGGCCGTGGTGGAGATGGTGGAAACCTTCCCGCACGATGGCGACCTCACCCAGATCCTGCGCCTCGCCGACCGCAAGCTCTCGCTCGACGTGAGCGTGCTGCCGGCGGGCACCCTGCCCGAGCAGAACCCGGCCCCCCTTTTCTCGATTCTCGACCGCACCTTGTCGAATGAGCTGGCCGACCGCATCACCGATCCCTTCTGGATCGACACGCGCGGCGAGAACCGCAAGGTGGTCGAGGTGCGCGTGCAATTGCCCGACAAGATCCTGCGTTTCCTGATCGACCGCTCGCAGACCTATGCGTCCAACACCCACATCTTCCTGGTGTGGATGGTCGGCACGTCGATCGTGCTGCTGCTCATCGCCATTCCCTTCCTGCGCAACCAGGTGAAGCCGATAGCCCAGCTCGCGGAAGCGGCCGAGAGCTTCGGCAAGGGCCGCCCGCCGCCCGAGGGGTTCCGGCCGCGCGGGGCGGAAGAGGTGCGGCGCGCGGGCTTCGCCTTCAACCAGATGCGCGAGCGCATCGAGCGCCAGATCGAGACGCGCACCGCGATGCTCGCTGGCGTCAGCCACGACCTGCGCACGATCCTCACGCGCTTCCGCCTGCAATTGGCGATGGGCCCGAAATTCATCGACACCGACGCGCTCAACCGCGACGTGGACGACATGCAGTCCATGCTCCAGGGCTACATGGATTTCGCCAAGGGCGAGGCCAAGGAAGCGCCGGGCGACTTCGACATGGAGGAGTGGCTGGCGCGCGTCGAGGACGAGGCCGAGCTTCGCGGGCGAACGGTGTCCACCGTTCTCAACGGCAATCCGATGGTGCAGGTGCGCCCCAACGCCTTCGGGCGCCTCCTGAACAACGTGGTGGGCAACGCCTTCCGCTATGCCGAGCACCTCTCGATCGCGGCCGACCACACGGCCAACACGCTGACGGTGACGGTGGACGACGATGGCCCCGGTGTGCCGCCGGAGCGGCGGGAGGACGTGTTCAAGCCCTTCGTGCGCCTGGACGAAGCGCGCAACCTCGACTCCTCGGGAACGGGTCTGGGCCTGTCGATCGCGCGGGATGTAGCGCGCAGCCACGGCGGGGACATCGTGCTGAGCACGAGCCCGCTGGGCGGGCTGCGGGCGACGATCAAGGTGCCGGCTTAAGAAACGGCACGTGCCCCTTGGTCAGAAGAGCCGGCCGCCGTCCGGCACCGTCCGCTCGATGGCGCCGAGCACGACGGCGCCCTCCTCGTCGGGGAACCCGAGCGTCAACACCTCCGACATGAAGGGGCCGATCTGGCGCGGCGGGAAGTTCACCACAGCGAAGACCTGGCGGCCGACGAGTTCCTCGGGCCTGTAGTATTTGGTGATCTGCGCCGACGAGCGCTTCACGCCGATCGGCGCGCCGAAATCGATGCGCAGCTTGATGGCGGGCTTGCGTGCTTCGGGAAACGGTTCCGCGCCGACGATCGTGCCTGCGCGGATGTCGACCTTGTCGAAATCCGCGAACGAGATTTCGGCCTTGGGCTCGGATGCCATGCTCAGGCGTTGCCTGCGGTCTCGAACAGCACGCCGGTCAGCGCGTCGCGCGCACCCATGGCAGAACCGGCCACGAAGCGGAACGCCTGCACGTAGCACTCGCAGGCTTCGAGCGCCGAGGACAGAAGCACCTCCACCTGACGCGGCGCCGGCTCGATGCCGCCCGCGAGCAGCAGGGACTGGCGGAAGATCACTGCCCCTTCCTGGCTCCAAAGGTCGAAATGGCCGAACAGCATCTGCTCGTTCACCAGCGCCAGCAGGCGCATCACTTCCAATCCGCGATGCTCGGGCACCGTGAGGTCGAAGGAGCAGGCGAGGTGAAGCGCCTCGAAGTCCTCCATCCAGGAGAAGGACACGTGATAGTTGGACAGCCCGCCCGCGACCGACAGCGCGAGTTCGTCGTCGCCCGTGCGCTCGAAGGCCCAGGCATTGCGGTTGGCGACCCGTTCGATCAGATCGACCGGATGCCGCTCCCGCGAAGTTTCTCCCAACTGGACTTCCATCAAACGCCCCATTCCAGCGGCAGAATCGGATGGGCACGCGGGGTCCGCCCGCCGTGCCGCCTCGACGCCCTGTCGAATCATGCAACGTTTTCAGTCTATTGATGGCTTAACCGAACGAAAGCCCCATTTCGCCGAGGATTTGGGAAAACGCCGGGGCCCGCTGCCGAATTGATTCAGGCGACCCGACTAACTGACTCACGGCAAAAGGAATTTCGCGCCGGGCGGGCTGTGGACAACCACAAGCCGAATCTGTGAACGATTCCCTAGATTTCGCCTTGGGTGTTCGCGCCGAATGGCGAGGCGGCGTCCGTTGTGTTCGCGGAGCCCAGCTTGGCCTCGAGTTCGCTGATGCGGGCGGCGAGCCGCTCGTTCTCGGCGCGGGCCTTCTGCGCCATTTCGCGAACGGCTTCGAACTCCTCGCGCTGCACCACGTCCATGTTGTTCAGGAGACGTTCGGCCTGCGCGCGGACGGCCGTCTCGACCTCGCGGCGCACGCCCTGGGCCGCGCCGGCGGCATCCGTCATCAGCTTGGCGATATCGTCGAAGATGCGGTTCTGGGGGCCGTTGTTCATCGCGGGTTCTGCCTTTGCGAGAAGCGGGAAATGCTGGGTTCGAGGTAGGTGCTGGATGGCGCGTTGGCAAGCGCTGCCCGCCACGGGTTGACCCGGACCTCCCGCTCCGCCATGCCTCGGGCCCGTTCGCCGAAGGGCCGCCCGTGACCGTCACCCCCCTCATGATCCTCGCCGCCCTGCCCTTCCCCAACATCGACCCGGTGGCCTTTTCCTTAGGCCCGGTGGCCGTCCACTGGTACGGGCTCGCCTATGTCGCGGGCATCCTGTTCGGCTGGTGGTATGCCAAGCGCCTGCTGTCGAACGAGCGCCTGTGGGCCGTTGGCGTGCCGCCCATGCGTCCCGCGGAGATCGACGACCTCCTGGTCTTCATGGCGCTCGGCATCGTGGTGGGAGGCCGGCTCGGCTTCATCCTGTTCTACGATCTCTCCGCCTATCTCGCGAACCCCGCCGAGATTTTCGCGGTCTGGCGCGGCGGCATGTCGTTTCACGGCGGAATGCTCGGCTCGGTCGTAGCCATGGTCTGGTTCGCGCGCAGCCGGGGCATTTCGCCCTGGTCCACGCTCGACGTGGTGGCGGCCGGAACGCCGTTCGCGCTCGGGCTGGTGCGACTGACCAACTTCATCAACTCCGAACTCTGGGGCCGCATCACGGATGTGCCTTGGGCGGTGGAGTTCCCGAATGGCGGGCCGTTCACGCGTCACCCCAGCCAGATCTACGAGGCTCTCCTGGAAGGGCTCGTGCTGTTTGTGGTGCTGCGCTTCCTCACCCATTCGCGGCTCAAGCTGCAGACGCCACGCTTCGTGGGTGCGGTGTTCATCGCAGGCTACGGCTTGGCGCGCATCTTCGTGGAGTTCTTCCGCGAGCCCGACGCGCAGCTCGGCTACCTGCTGGGCACGGGCTGGCTGACCATGGGCATGGTGCTTTCGCTGCCGATGGTTCTGGTGGGCATCTGGGGAATGGCGACCGCGCGCCACACGGTCTTCACCCCGCGGCCTGAGCCCACGCCGGCTTCGTGAGCCTGGAAAGCCGCATCCGCGCCCGCATCGCCGGGCACGGGCCGATGCCCGTTTCGGAATACATGGCGCTTTGCCTGCTCGATCCCACTGAGGGCTATTACACGAGGCGCGAGCCTTTCGGCGCCGGCGGCGATTTCGTGACTGCGCCTGAGGTGAGCCAGATGTTCGGCGAGCTCGTCGGCGTCTGGCTGTGGCTTGCCTGGGAAGCGGCGGGCAAGCCGGACGACGCGGTGCTCGTGGAAGTCGGCCCCGGGCGCGGCACGCTGATGAAGGACGCGCTGCGGGCGCTTGCGGCGCTCGACCGCGAATGGGCTGCGCGCCTGCGCGCGTGTCTAGTTGAGGCGAGCCCACGGCTCCGGGCCGTGCAGCGGGAAACGCTGGGCGGGCGACCCGTCGAATGGTTCGACCGGATAGAGGATCTGCCCAAGGCACCGCTTCTGCTCGTCGCCAACGAGTTCATGGATGCACTGCCGATCCGCCAATATGTGAAGACCGCCGATGGCTTTCGCGAGCGGGTCGTCGGACTGGACGAGCGCAACGAGCTCTGCTTCCTCGCAGGCCTGAGCGAGCCCGACCCGGCTTGGCTGCCGCCGGACGCCGCTGATGCAGCACTTGGTGCGATAGTCGAGGCGGCCCCCGCCCGCGAGGCGGCGATGGCAGCGCTCTGCGAGCGCATCGGCGCAACTGGCGGCGCAGCACTCCTGATCGACTACGGCCACCTTCGGTCGGGCCTGGGCGACACGCTGCAGGCCGTTCGCGCGCATCGCTTCGCGCCCGTGCTGGAAGCGCCGGGCCATGCGGACCTGACGAGCCATGTGGACTTCGCGAGCCTTGCTGCCGTCGCGCGCTCTGCGGGGCTGAGCACCTTCGCCGCGACCCAAGGCGAGTTCCTGCTGGGGCTCGGGCTTCTCGAACGCGCGGGCGCGATTGGGAGGGGCAAGGATGCCGATACGCAGGCCCGCATCCGGGGCGAGGCCGAGCGCCTGGCAGGGCCGGACGCGATGGGAAGCCTGTTCAAGGTTCTGGGCGTCGCAAGACCCGGCGTTGCGCTGCCCGCACTCGCTCCCCTCAGGTCCGCCTGATTGACAAACGCAGGCGCGCTTCGCACTCTCGCACCGCTCAACGGATCAGCCGCCACCGCTTCGGGGCGAGCGCGCGGCCCGGCAAAAGGCGAAAACTTGGACATGCAGGACGAATCGCGGCCGGACCCGCTCCGCTCGCCGGCCCTCGACGGCTTGGCAGGGCTGCGCCACGGCTTCTTCACCCGCGTGGGCGGCGTGTCCGAGGGCATCTATCGCGGTCTGAACATCGGTTTGGGCTCGTCCGACGAGCCGGCCCTGGTGCGCGAGAACCGGGCCCGCGTGGCCGAGGCGATGGGGGTCGAGCCCGAGCGCTTTCTCACGCCCTACCAGTTCCACTCGGCCGATGTATTCACCGTGCGCGAGCCCTTCGGTGCCGAGCGGCCCAAGGCCGATGCGGTGGTGACCGACCGGCCGGGCCTCGCTCTCGGCATCTCCACCGCCGACTGCGGCCCCGTGCTCTTCGCCGATCCCGACGCGCGGGTGATCGGCGCGGCCCATGCCGGCTGGAAGGGCGCCTTGGGCGGCGTTCTCGAAAACACGGTTGCGGCGATGGAGGCGCTCGGCGCGAGCCGCAGTCGCATCCGCGCCGTGCTCGGACCCTCGATCAGCCAGGCCAACTACGAAGTCGGCCCCGAATTCGTCGAGCGGTTGGGCGAGACGAACGCGCGCTACCTCGCCTCCTCGCCCAAGCCCGGCCATGCGCTCTTCGATCTCAACGCCTACACGCTCGACCGCTTGCGCGAGCTGGGGCTCGAACGGGTCGAGGGGCTCGGCCGCTGCACCTATCGGGAGGAGGACCTCTTCTTCTCCTTCCGCCGAACCACTCATCGCGGCGAGCCCGACTACGGCCGCCAAGTCTCGGTGATCGTCCTGGAGGACATCTGATGGCGCTGCATTTCGAACGCGCGGAATACGACGCGAGGCGCGACCGCCTACTGCTCGCCATGAGCGAGAAGAAGCTCGATGCGGTGCTCCTCTTCGCACAGGAGAGCATGTACTGGCTGACCGGCTACGATACGTTCGGATTCTGCTTCTTCCAGAGCCTTGTGGTGAAGGCCGACGGCACGATGGTGCTGCTCACCCGCTCGGCAGACCTGCGCCAGGCGCGGCACACCTCGATCATCGACAACATCACGATCTGGACCGACCGCGACGGCGCGAACCCCGCGCTCGACCTGCGCAACCTGCTCGACGACCTCGACCTCTTGGGTTCGCGCATCGGCGTGGAATACGACACCCACGGCCTGACCGCCTGGAACGGCCGTCTGCTGGATGAGCAACTGCACTCCTTCGGCCAGGTGGCGGACGCCTCCGGCATCGTCGGGCGGCTTCGGGCGGTGAAGAGCCCGGCCGAAGTGGCGATGGCCGTGCGCGCGGCAGAGCTTTCCGACGACGCGCTCGATGCCGCGCTGCCTTTGATCCATGCCGGCGGCGACGAGGGCGAGATCCTCGCGGCCATGCAGGGCGCAGTGTTTGCGGGCGGGGGCGACTATCCCGCCAACCCCTTCATCATCGGCTCGGGCCCCGACGCCCTCCTCTGTCGCACCAAAGCCGGACGCAGGAAGCTGTCGGACGACGACCAGCTGACGCTCGAATGGGCCGGTGCGTTTGCCAACTACCACGCGCCCATGATGCGGACGGTGGTGATCGGCTCCCCGCGCGAGCGGCACCTGGAACTCTTCGAGGCCGCGAAAGCCGCGCTTCAGGCGGTGGAAGCCACGATGACGCCCGAAAACACCTTCGGCGGCGTGTTCGACGCCCATGCCAAGGCACTGGAAGCGGCCGGCTTGACGCGTCATCGCCTGAACGCCTGCGGCTATTCCGTGGGCGCGCGCTTTGCGCCGTCCTGGATGGACATGCCGATGTTCTACGGCGGCAACCCCGAGCCGATCGTGCCGAACATGACGCTGTTCGCGCACATGATCATCATGGATTCGGAGACCGAGACGGCGATGACGCTCGGCCGCACCTATCTGACGACGGAAGGCGCCCCCCGCCCGCTGTCGCGCCACGGGCTCGACATGATCCTGCGGTGAGACACGCCTGCAACCAACACGCCTTAATTCAATCTCCATTCAAGACTGAAAGAGTCGCTGGCGCTTGCAATGCCGACAGGCTCCGCTAGAGCGGGGCCGTCCGAATCCCGGGTGCCAATCGTCGATGAAGCTATTTGCCGGCAACTCCAACCGGGTCCTCGCCGAGGCGGTCGCCCGCTATCTCAACATTCCGCTCGGCCGCGCCTCCGTGCGCCGCTTCGCCGACCAGGAAATCTTTGTCGAGATCCAGGAAAACGTCCGCGGCGAGGACGTGTTCGTGCTGCAGTCGACCTCGTTTCCCGCGAACGACCATCTGATGGAACTGCTGATCATGATCGACGCCTTCCGCCGCTCGTCGGCGAAGCGGATCACGGCGGTGGTTCCCTATTTTGGCTATGCGCGGCAGGACCGCCGGGCTTCGGGCCGCACGCCGATCTCCGCCAAGCTCGTGGCGAACCTCATCACCCAGGCTGGCGCGGACCGCGTTCTGACGCTCGATCTCCACGCCGGCCAGATCCAGGGCTTCTTCGATATCCCGACCGACAACCTGTTTTCTGTGCCGGTCATGTCGCGCGACGTGAAGGCGCGCCACAAGCTGCCCAACGTCATGGTGGTCTCGCCCGATGTCGGCGGCGTGGTGCGTGCGCGCGCGCTCGCCAAGCGGATCGACGCGCAGCTCGCCATCGTCGACAAGCGGCGCGAGCGGCCGGGCGAGTCCGAGGTGATGAACATCATCGGCGACGTGGCGGGCAAGGATTGCCTGCTGTTCGACGACATCGTGGATTCCGGCGGAACGCTGTGCAACGCGGCCGACGCGCTGCTCGCCAACGGCGCGACCAGCGTCACCGCCTACATCACCCACGGCGTGCTGTCGGGCGGAGCGGTCGCGCGCATCACGGGCTCCAGCCTGAAGGAACTCGTGATCACCAATTCGATCCAACCTTCGGCCAGCGTGGAAGCCGCGCACAACATCCGCGTGCTGTCGATCGCAGACCTGATCGGCGAGGCCATCTCGCGCACCGCGACCGAGGAATCGGTTTCGAGCCTGTTCGACTGATCAGCGTGGATCGGTCGTTTCGCTGATCCTGGCCTACCGCCATCTCGACTGACGCTTTGCTTCCTGCGCGCCAACCGGTTACAGCGCGGGCATGACCCAGGCCACCTTGTCTCCCGCCCGCCCCCTCCTGGCGGGGACCACCTATGCGGTGATCTTCGCGGTCAGCTTCAGCCATTTCCTGAACGACATCATGCAGTCGCTGCTGGCTGCGCTCTATCCCATGCTCAAGGCCGACTACAGCTTGGCCTTCTGGCAGATCGGCCTCCTCACTTTCGTGTTCCAGGTGACGGCCTCGCTGCTGCAGCCGGTTGTCGGCATCTACACCGACAAGAACCCGCTGCCGCGCTCGCTGCCGATGGGCATGGCGTCCACGCTCTGCGGGCTGCTGCTGCTCGCTTTCGCGCATTCCTATCCCATCCTGGTGCTGGGCGCCGGGCTGATCGGCATCGGGTCGGCCGTCTTCCACCCCGAGGCTTCCCGCGTGGCGCGGCTGGCGTCAGGCGGGCGCTACGGTTTCGCGCAGTCCACCTTCCAGGTGGGGGGCAATTTCGGCACGGCGGCCGGTCCGCTGCTTGCGGCCTTCATCGTGGTGCCGCGCGGACAGGAAAGCGTCGCCTGGTTCTCGCTCGCGGCCTTCATCGGCATGGTCGTGCTCTGGAAGGTCGGCTCTTGGTACGCCCGCGCGCTGGCCGAACAGGCCAAACGGCCAGCAGCTTCCGTGTTCGGCGCGCTGACGCGCTGGCGGGTGGTGCTGGCGCTCTGCGTTCTCGCGCTTCTGACCTTCTCCAAGAACATCTACATGGCGAGCTTCCAGAGCTTCTACACCTTCTACGTGATCGACCGTTTCGGCGTATCCGTGCAGGGCTCGCAGATCATGCTCTTCGTGTTTCTGGGGGCTGCTGCCGTCGGCACGATCATCGGCGGCCCAATCGGTGACCGGCTGGGCGCAAAAGTCGTGATCTGGTTCTCGATCCTGGGCGCCCTGCCCTTCACCCTGGCCTTGCCCTACGCCAACTACGAATGGACGATCGTTCTGACCGTCTTGATCGGCGTGATCATGGCCTCCGCCTTTCCGGCCATCGTAGTCTTCGCGCAGGAACTGGTGCCCGGCCGCGTCGGCATGATCGCGGGCATCTTCTTCGGTTTCGCATTCGGCATGGGCGGCATCGCAGCCGCCGTGCTCGGCGTGCTGGCGGACGCGAAAGGCATCGATTTCGTCTACCGCGTCTGCTCGTTCCTGCCGCTTCTGGGGCTGCTCACGATCTTCCTGCCGCGGGTGGCGAGCCCAAGGGTCTGAGGTCAGATGGCCGTGCAGACATTGTTCTTGCCAGCCGTCTTCCGAGCTTCCTCCTGAACGCCGCGCGCGAGAGCGCGCACGGCCTCCACATCGTCGGGAAGCTGAAGCGCGAGTTCGGCGCGCGCCAGGGCGATGGCCGAATGCCGGGCGGCATCCGGAGCCAGGCCCTGGTCGAGCCGTGCCAGCGCGAGAAGCGCCTTTTGGAGGCGCACCTGCACTTCTAGGAGGTTCGCGCCGTCGCGAGCAAGCGGAGTGAATACGTCGTCGAACAAGTCGCGCATGCCGAGTGGCGGCACGAAGATGCGGTCATGCGTGGGTTTGGCCTGCTCCCGCGGCCCGGCGCAAACGGAAAGCACGCGGACTGAGCGTCCCACCACGTCGATCGCGGTGCCCAGGTCGTTGATGCTCGCCGACAGTGCGCGCGAGCCGACCTCGGCGAGGACCGCCAAGCCGAAGCGGGGGTCCTGGGCGAAGTCGCGCTTGCGCTCGATCGTGAAGGCTTGGCGAATGACGTCCCTGTCCTCGTCGGATACCGGGCCCGAGATGGTTGCGAGCGGACGGGACAGGTCGAGGAAGGTGCCGGGTGGCGCATCCACCCTGATCCGCGCGTCGAGGCGCTCGCCCAGTTCCTGAAGATGCGCCATGTCGAGGTGCTGCACGTAGCCGACCTTCTTCGCGAACACCTCTTCGCCCTCCACCTCCCGCCATTCCGTAGCCGGGCGGGCACCGAGGAAGGGTCTGCGGCAGCGCTCGGAAAGCACTTCGATCACTTCCTCCTCCACCCGGTCGATGGTCTCGGTCACGCGGCCGAGCCGGGACAGATGGTCGATCCAGCGCAGCAGGGTGACGACGATCAGCACGATCACCACCAGCGTGACGCCGAACAGCACGAGCCGCCCGCGTTCTCCATAGGCTCCGGTGGAAAGGATGATGATTCCCACCAGGCTGAACAGGAACGAGCCGATGAAGGTGGCGAGCACGTTCTGAGAGGTGCGGTCCTCCATCAGGAGGCGCGTCGCGCGCGGCGTTACGCCCGAGGCCGAGGAGGCATAGGCGGACACCATCGTGGTGAGCGAGAAGGTGGTGACCGTCAGCATGCTCGACGCGATGATGCCGAGCAGGCGGTCGACGGCATCCGCGCCCACCTGGGTCGGCAGTTCGTCAGGCAGATAGCGTTCGAGCACGATCGCCGCGAAAGCGGTCGCGACGCCGAGCACGGCGAACAGCGAGGCTCGAAACCACAGGCGCTTGGTGAACTGAAGCGCGAGCCACTGCCATTTCGTCTGATCCATGCGATGCTCCCCGAGGCAGCGAACGAACGAAACGGCGCCCACCTCGTTCCCGCGCGATGGCCGCCCTGCTTGCGTGAGGGGGCGGCCTCCGCTATGAGCGGCGCCACTTGCGCCAGACACCCTTGGAGGCGGCGCGAGCCGCGACCGGCCGCCTATGGGCGGCCTTCGCACGTTTCGGGGCTTGTTCCCGAGGCGCTCCATACAACCGCGAAAGGAAATGCCATGAGCGAAACATACGAGCTCAAGGCCGAAGCGCGCGATCGGGTCGGTAAGGGGTCCGCCCGGGCAATTCGGCGCGACGGCAAGGTGCCGGCCGTGATCTACGGCGAGAAGCAGGCACCCGTCTCGATCACCCTTCCCTACAAGGAAATCTTCTACAAGATCCACGGTGGCGGCTTCATGACCACGGTCGCCACGATCGACGTGGGCGGCCAGAAGATCCGCGTCCTGCCCAAGGACTACCAGCTCGACCCCGTCAGCGATAAGCCGATGCATGTCGACTTCCTGCGCATCGGCCGCAACTCGGAAGTGAAGGTGAACGTGCCCGTGCACTTCATCAACGAAGAGGACTCGCCCGGCATCAAGCGCGGCGGCGTGCTCAACATCGTGCGCCACGACGTGGAGCTGCAGTGCCCCGCGGACGCGATCCCCGAGGCGATCACCTTCGACCTCGCAGGCCTTGAGATCGGCGATTCCATCCACATTTCCGCCATCACGCTGCCCAAGGGCGTGACCCCGGTGATCTCCGACCGCGACTTCACGGTTGCGACGATTGCGTCGTCTTCGGCCGCGCGTGCGGAAGCCGCCGGCGAGACCGACGAGGCGGAAGTGCCCGCAACGGAAGTCGAGGGCGAGAGCGACACCGCCGAAGGCGAGTAAGCATCCGCGATGCTTGTCTGGGCAGGCCTGGGAAATCCCGGTCGGCAATATGCCGGACAGCGCCACAATATCGGCTTCATGGCGGCGGACGCGATCGCACGCCGCCATGGCTTTTCCCCCTGGGCCAAGAAGTTCTCCGCCGAGATCGCGGAGGGACGCCTGGGCGGGGAGAAAGTGCTTCTTCTGAAGCCCCAACGTTTCATGAACCTTTCGGGCGAGCCCGTGGGCGAGGCGCTGCGCTTCTTCAAGCTCGACGCCTCGGCTTTGACCGTCTTCTACGACGAACTGGATCTCGCGCCGGCCAAGCTGCGCGTGAAGCGCGGCGGCGGCTCGGGCGGCCACAACGGCATCCGCTCGCTGGACAGCCACTGCGGCCAAGATTACCGCCGCGTGCGGCTCGGCATCGGCCATCCCGGTTCGAAGGATCTCGTGACGAACTACGTTCTGGGCGATTTCGCCAAGTCCGAGACCTGGCTCGAGCCTTTGCTTGATGCGGTGGCGGACGCAGCCCCTTTGCTCGCAGACGGCGACGAGGCGGGCTTCATGAACAAGGTGAGCGTGCTGACCGGCCAGGGCGACAAGCCCGCGCCTGCACCCAAGCCGCCGAAGGCCCAGAGCCATATCCGCCAGGCACGCCAGCAGGCGGCGCCCAAGCTGCCGGAAACCGGTCCCATGGCCGCGATGCTGCGCAAGCTGATGGGCAAGGAATAGGGCTTCGGCCGGCGCGAGCGGCGAACTTATCGTGTTTGAGAACACTCTGTCGGCAGGCGCCATCCACTTTTCCTCTCGGGCAATGGGCTCTGCGTTGAAGGCTTGACGATCCGCAACCCGTTCGCCCATAGCCCGGCGCACATCCTCTCCGCGTAAGGCAGTTCTCCCCATGGGTTTCCAATGCGGCATCGTCGGGCTGCCGAATGTCGGCAAGTCGACGCTCTTCAACGCGCTGACGCGCACGGCCGCCGCGCAGGCCGCGAACTATCCGTTCTGCACCATCGAGCCGAACACGGGCGAGGTCGCCGTGCCCGACAAGCGGCTCGACACCATAGCCGGCATCGCCAAGTCCAAAGAGATCGTGCCGACGCGCATCTCTTTCGTGGACATTGCGGGCCTCGTGCGCGGGGCTTCCAAGGGCGAAGGCCTGGGCAACCAGTTTCTGGCCAACATCCGCGAAGTGGACGCCGTGGTGCACGTGCTGCGCTGCTTCGAGGACGACGACATCACCCATGTCGAAAACCGCATCGACCCGGTGGCCGACGCCGACACGGTGGAAACCGAGCTGATGCTGTCCGACCTCGACAGCCTTGAGCGGCGGGTGGTGCAGGTGCGCAAGCGCGCGGCCTCGAAGGACAAGGAATCGATCGCGGTGCTTCCCGTGATGGAACAGGCGATCGGCCTGCTCCAGGACGGCCGGCCGGTTCGCGTGATGCTCAAGGACATCGCGGCCGAGGACCTGCCGACGCTGAAGGGACTGAACCTCCTGACCTCGAAGCCCGTGCTCTATGTGTGCAACGTGGCCGAGGGCGATGCGGCGACCGGCAACGCCCACACCCAGGCCGTGGCCAAGATGGCGGAAGCACAAGGTGCCGGCACGGTGGTCATCTCGGCGGCCATCGAGGCCGAGGTGGCGCAGCTGCCGCCCGAGGACGCCAAGGATTTCCTGTCCGATCTCGGCCTCGAGGAGCCCGGCCTCGACCGGCTGATCCGCGAAGGCTATGCGCTTTTGAACCTGATCACCTATTTCACCGCCGGCCCCAAGGAGACGCGCGCCTGGACCGTGCGGCGCGGCGCCAAGGCGCCGGAGGCCGCGGGCGTGATCCACACTGATTTCGAGCGCGGCTTCATCCGCGCGCAGACCATCGCCTTCAAGGATTTTTCCGATCTGGGCGGCGAAGTGGCCGCGCGCGAGGCGGGCAAGGCGCGCGACGAAGGCAAGGAATATGTGGTGCAGGACGGCGACGTGATGCTGTTCAAATTCAATGTCTGATCCCCACCCCAAACGCTGGGCTTTCGAGGATTTCGAGATCGGTCTGTCCATCGATCTGGGCGAGCGCACGGTGACGGCCGACGAGATCGTCGAATTCGCGCGCGAGTTCGACCCTCAGCCCATGCATCTTGAGGTCGAGGCAGGCCGAGATAGCCTGCTGGGCGGGCTCGCGGCATCCGGCTGGCACACCTGCGCGATCTTCATGCGGATGATGTGTGACGGGTTCTTGAACGACTCCACCTCGCAGGGCGCTCCGGGGCTCGACTTCGTGCGCTGGAAGCGGCCGGTGCTCGCGGGCGACACGCTGTCGGGCCGCTCCACGGTGCTCGACCGGCGCTTGTCGAAGTCGCGTCTGGGCCTCGGCCTCGTCTCGGTCGGCCACGAGGTGCGCAACGGGCGGGGCGAGGTGGTGATGGAACTGCAGAACACGGCGATGTTCGCCACTCGCGAAGCCTTCGAGGGCCGCGCATGACGCTCGACGAGTATCTCGGCACCGGCGTCACGGTCGATCTCGGCGCGCACACGTTCGAGGCCGACGCCATCAAGGCGTTTGCGGCGAAGTTCGACCCGCAACCCTTTCATCTCGACGAGGAGCAGGCCAAGCGCTCCGTGCTCGGCGGCCTCTGCGCCTCGGGCTGGCACACCGCATCCGTGTGGATGAAGCTGAACGTGGCGACCCCCACCACGATCCGTGCCTGGGACGGCCCAGGACCGGAGCCAGTGTTCGGCCCCTCTCCTGGCTTCCAGAACATGCGGTGGCCAAAGCCCATCTACGCGGGCGACACCGTGCGTTACACGCGCACGGTGCTCGGCCACCGCCGCATGGCGTCTAAGCCCGGTTGGCGCATCGTCACGCTCAAGGCGGACGCGCGAAACAGGAACGGCGACCTCGTGATGGAATTCGAAAGCGCTGTCCTCCTGAAAGGTTAGCGTCCTCGGATTTCGAGCGGGCGAACCTGCTCCCACATTTCCGTGACAGCCTCTAGGCCGCCCGCTCCGGCTCGATCCGCGAGCGGATGGCCTCCAGCGTGCTTTCGCGCACTTCCTGGCCGTGCGTTTCGCGCAGGTGGGCGGCCGCGCGACGCATGATCTCGGCTTCCTCCTCATGGCGCGTGTGCCATTCGCAGCCCGGCACCAGCGCACCGCATTCGAACTGTTTCATCGGATCCTCCTCATGGCCGCCGCTTCCTCTGCGGCACTTGTCAACGCATCACGAAGGCTGCGCGTTGCCTTCACGAGAACCGCACGAGCGGAGGCAGGCTCGACAGGATCGCAGGCACATAACCTCCGGTCTTCAGGCCGAAGATCGTGCCGCGGTCGTAGAGAAGGTTGAATTCCACGTATCGGCCGCGCCGAAAAAGCTGCTCGTCCCGCTGTGCTTGCGTCCAGGCCAGCGGCTGGTTGCGGCGAACGATCATGGGATACGCCACGGCAAAGGCACGACCCACATCCTGCACGAAGGCGAAGTCCGCTTCCCAGCCGCCCTTCTCTTCGGGCGAGTGCTGCCAGTCGAAGAAGATGCCGCCAACACCGCGCGGCTCGTCGCGGTGCGGAAGATAGAAATAGTCGTCGCACCAGTCTTTCACGCGGTCGTAGTCCACCACCGCCCCGTGGTTCGCGCAGGCGAAGCGCATGGCCTTGTGGAAGGCCTGGGTGTCCTCGTGCTCCTGGGTGCGGCGCTCGTCGAGAACGGGGGTCAGGTCCGCGCCGCCGCCGAACCACCAGCGCGAGGTCACCACCATGCGCGTGTTCATGTGCACGGTCGGCACATTGGGGTTGAGTGGATGCGCAATCAGCGAGATGCCGCTTGCCCAGAAGCGCGGGTCTTCTTCTGCGCCCGGCATGTTCTTGCGGAACTCGGGCGAGAATTCGCCGTGCACCGTGGAGGTGTGCACCCCCACTTTCTCGAACACGCGGCCGTGCATGACGGACATCACCCCGCCCCCGCCCTGGCCTTCCTCGCGTGCCCAAGGCGTGCGCTCGAAGCGGGCGGGCTCACCATCGGTCGCTTCCCGCTCGATCACCTCGAATTCCGCGCAGATGCGGTCGCGCAAGCTCTGGAACCAGCTTTCCGCGCGTGCCTGCCGCTCGGCGATGTCATCAGGCAGTCCGGCCGGGATTTCAGGACGTTGCATGGAGGATTTGACTCATTTTACGCAGAACCGATCCCCACATCCTTCGCATGGCGGGAACCCGCGGCAAAGCCCCGGCGCGAGGACCGGAAGATGGCTGCGAGCTACCGCATCCCCTTCACGCTGGGCCGTTTGGGGGTGGCAGGCCGACTTGGCGCATCGCTTCGCCCGCGCCCATCGCAGCCGACATCGCAAGGTTCAGGCTGCGCCCTCCGCCCGGCATGGGGATCGTGACCCGCGCATCGGCTGCATCGTGGACGGCGTCCGTTACCCCAGCCGATTCGCGGCCGAACAGCAGGACGTCGTTCGCATGGAAGGTGAGACGCGTATAGGAAAGCGCTGTTTTCGTGGTGAAGAGGACGAGCCTGCGCCGCTCTCCTACCCGCCAGTTTTCGAATGCCGCCCAATCCACGTGGCGGACGAGCGCCGCCATCGCGAGTTAATCCATGCCGGCTCGCTTGAGGTTGCGATCGGAGAGGTCGAAGCCCGCCGGCTCGATCACGTGCACCGCGACGCCGAGACACGCGCCTAGCCGCAGGATCGCGCCGGTGTTGCCGGCGATGTCGGGCTGGAAGAGCGCGAGCGCGAGGCCATTGCCCTCCTGTCTGTCACCGCTTGCCCTTTCCATCCGCCCTCCCCGATCCTATCTCTGCCGCAACAGGCGCCGGTCGGTTTATCTCCGGCCCCCGCCTTCCTGCCAGCCCTCTGACCGACGCCGTGAGCGGGCAGCTCATCGACCGACGCCCCGCTTCGAGACCTCACGCATGTTCCGCTGGCCCCCGCTTTTCCGATGGTTCGAATCCCGCCTGGACCCTTTCCCGGCGGAGGAGCCCGTCGAGCCGCCGAAGACGCTCGTTGCCTTCTGCATGTTCTACACGCGCGGCGCATGGCCCTATATCGCGGTCAGCGCGGCTCTCACCTCGATCATCGCCATGGCCGAGGTCTGGCTGTTCGGTTTCATGGGGAGCGTGGTCGACTGGCTCTCGGTGCAGAACCGGGAGACGTTCCTGCAGAACGAGGGCTGGAAGCTTGCCTGGATGGGCTTTGCCATCCTGGTAGCCCTGCCGCTTCTCGTTTTCCTCAACGCGATGCTCACCCATCAGACGCTGATGGGCAACTATCCCATGCGCATCCGCTGGCAGGTGCATCGCTACCTGCTCAAGCAGTCCATGACGTTCTACCAGGACGAATTCGCCGGACGCGTCGCGACCAAGCTGATGCAGACCGCGCTCGCCGTGCGCGAATGCGTGATCAAGCTGATCGACGTCTTGAACTATGTGGTGGTCTATTTCGTCGGCGCGCTCCTGATCGTGGGCTCGTCCGACTGGCGACTGGCCCTGCCCTTCGTCGGCTGGCTCGCGGCCTATGCGCTTCTGCTGCGCTTCTACATTCCCAAGCTCGGCGTGGTGGGCGAGGCACAGGCCGACGCGCGCTCGACCATGACGGGCCGTGTGGTCGATTCCTATACCAACATTCAGACCGTGAAGCTGTTCAGCCACGCCCAGCGCGAGTCGAGCTATGCCAAGGAAGGCATGGCGGGCTTCCTGGACACGGTCTACCGCTCCATGCGGCTCGTCAGCCGGCTCTACGGCACGCTCTATTTCCTGAACGCCCTGCTGCTGGCCTCGGTCGGTGCTCTCGCCATCACGCTCTGGCTGGAGCAGGCCGTGTCGATCGGCGCGGTGGCCGTGGCTCTCGGCATCGTGCTCCGCCTCTGGGGCATGTCGCAGTGGATCATGTGGGAGATGTCGGGCCTGTTCGAGAATGTCGGCACCGTGCAGGACGGCATCACCTCGATCTCCATGCCGCGTCTGGTGGAAGACAAGCCCGATGCCAAGCGTTTGGTGGTGACGGCCGGCCAGATCGATTTCGACCGCGTCGGCTTCCGCTACGGGCCGGAAAAGAGCGTGATCGGCAATCTCTCCCTTACCATCCGCCCCGGCGAGAAGGTGGGCGTGGTCGGCCGCTCGGGCGCCGGCAAATCCACGCTCGTCAACCTGCTTCTGCGCTTCTACGACATCGACTCCGGCCAAATCCGCATCGATGGGCAGGACATCGCGGCAGTCGATCAGGATTCGCTGCGCGAGCATATCGGCGTGGTCACACAGGATACCTCCCTCCTCCACCGCTCGGTTGCCGAGAACATCCTCTATGGCCGCCCCGATGCGAGCGAGGAGATGGTGCTCGAAGCGGCCCGGCGCGCCGAGGCGGTGGATTTCATTGCGACCCTGTCCGACCTCGAAGGCCGTCGCGGCTTCGATGCACATGTGGGCGAGCGCGGTGTGAAGCTTTCGGGCGGCCAGCGCCAACGCATCGCCATCGCCCGCGTGATGCTGAAAGACGCGCCGATCCTCATTCTGGACGAGGCGACATCCGCGCTCGACTCCGAGGTGGAAGCCGCGATCCAGGAAAACCTCTATCGCCTGATGGAAGGCAAGACGGTGATCGCCATCGCTCACCGCCTGTCCACCATCGCCGCCATGGACCGGCTGGTGGTGATGGACCGCGGACGCATCGTGGAACAGGGCACGCATGACGAGCTGGTCGCGACCGGCGGGCTCTACGCCCAGCTCTGGGCTCGGCAGTCCGGCGGCTTCCTGATGCACGATGTCCCAGAAGGCGAGCGGGAGGAAGCGGCCGAGTGAGCGCACCCGACAGCGCGCAAGGGCGCAAGACGGTCGCCGACCGCGTTTTCGGCCCTGTTGAGCGCTGGGTCGACCCCTTTCACGACACCCCACGCGAGGTGCTGCCCAAAAGCGCCACCTCCTTCATCCTCTTCTTCGCCACCCAGGCCAAGGCGCCGTTCGCGCTGCTGCTTGTCGTGGGCGGGCTGGCGGGTGCGGTTGATGCTGCGCTCTACTGGTCGGTGGGCTGGCTGATCGACCTTCTCGACCGCTCCTCGCCTGCAACGCTCCTTACGGACCACTGGCCCGAGTTGCTCGCGCTGTTCGGCCTGATCGTCGGGGTGCGCACGCTGGTGATGTTTGCCTCAGCGCTCGTGGAGCAGCAGGTGGTGGTGCCCGCCTTCTACAACATGGTGCGCTGGCAATCCTTTCGCCGTGTGATCGAGCAGCCTTACTCCTTCTATCAAAACGATTTCGCGGGCCGCATCGCGACCAAGGTGACCCAGGCCGGCGAGGCCGTGGGCGATTTTATCGTCAACATCCTCCAGACGATGTGGTCCTTCCTCACCTTCGTGTTTCTCACCTTCTCGATCCTGGTCACGCTCGATCCGCTGATGGGGATTGTGGTCGGCCTGTGGTTCGCGGGCTACATGCTGATCGTGCGCTTCCTGCTGCCGCGGATGCGCAAGGCCAGTCGCGAGACGGCCGACCAGCGCTCGATCTTCAACGGGCGCATCGTGGACAGCTTCACGAACATCCTGGCCGTGAAGCTATTCGACAGCGGTCGGCGCGAGCACGCCTATGTGCGGGAGGGCTTCGACAATTTCCTGCATGCCCAACGCGGCCTCACCCGCTCGATCACCACCGTCCGCACGGCGGTTGCAGCGCTGAACGGGCTGATGATGGGGGGCGTGGCAGCCATCGCCATCCATCAGTGGATGCAGGGCGGCATCTCCTCGGGCGCGATCGCGGCGGCACTCGGCCTCGTCTTCCGGCTCAACCAGATGTCGGGCTGGATGATGTTCAACATCAACGGCCTGATCCGCAACTACGGCACAATCCAGGATGCCATCCGCACGATCTCGGTTGAGCCCGCGATCCGCGACCGCGAAGACGCGGTGGAAAGCCCGCGCGTGAAGGGCGACATCCGTTTCGAGGACGTGTCGTTCCACTACGGCAAGGGCTCGGGCGTCATCGACAACCTCAACCTCCACATCCGCCCCGGCGAGCGGGTGGGCTTGGTGGGGGCTTCGGGCGCCGGCAAGACCACGATCCTCAACCTCCTGCTGCGTCTGTTCGACGTGGAGAAGGGACGCATCCTGCTCGATGGGCGCGACATCCGCGATTTCACCCAGGGCTCGCTGCGCGCACAGTTCGGCGTTGTCAGCCAGGAGGCGATGCTGATGCATCGCTCGATTCGCGAAAACATCGCCTATGGTCGCCCCGAGGCGACTGAGGCTGATATTCTCGAAGCCTCCGAGCAGGCAGCCGCCCACGCCTTCATCGAAGGCGTGTCCGACCCCGCAGGCCGCCGCGGCTACGACGCTCAGGTGGGCGAGCGCGGCATCAAGCTTTCGGGCGGTCAGCGCCAACGCGTCGCCATCGCCCGCATGATCCTCAAGGACGCGCCGATTCTCGTGCTGGACGAGGCGACCTCAGCGCTCGATTCGGAGGTGGAGGCCGCGATCCAGGACAACCTCTTCCGGCTGATGGAGGGCAAAACCGTGCTTGCCATCGCGCACCGCCTTTCCACCATCGCAACGCTCGACCGACTGGTGGTGCTCGACAAGGGCGTGGTGGTCGAGGAAGGCACGCACGACGCACTGATCGCGCGCAACGGGCTTTATGCCAGGCTGTGGAAGCGCCAGTCGGGCGGCTTCCTGCCGGAAACGCTGGCTGCGGAGTGAGTTGTTGAGCGTTCGCCCACCGACCATCTTCTCGCAGCTCGATCCCCGCCAGTCGGCGCTCGATGCGCTCGGCCACGAGATCCAGGGCGAGAAGGCCTCCTCGCTCGGCCGTGCCGGCCGGCTCGTGGAGGAAAGCCTGCTGCGTCTCGAAGAGAATCGAGAGGCGGCACGACGCGAAGAGTTGCTGCGAGATGCGGCACGCGCAGTCTATGCTTATTTCATCCAGCGCGAGCTGTGCGGCTTTCGCAGGCATCAAGACGTGATCCGCGAATACGCCATTCCACCTGCGGTTCTCGCGCGGTTGGGCGCAAGCTGACGCTGTCCACATGAGGCTGTGCAACGCGGCGCGACAAACTGCCCGCGCCCCTTCCGCCCGTCTGGACAAGACTTTCGGCCAAGCCTAGAAAATGCCGCAAACCGCCGGTCTTGCCGGGGGCGGAGCCGTTCGCGCGACCCTCTCCCCAATCCCGGAAAGCCGCAAGCATCCGCCCTGCCCTTCAGGAACGGATGTCGGGGAGAAGGAACAGCTTTTGAGCACGCATGACGTTTCCGAGCCCACGCGGCGCGATTTTCTTTATGTCGCAACGGGTGCTGCGGCAGCCGTCGGCGCCGTGGGTCTCGCCTGGCCCTTCATCGACCAGATGCGCCCGGACGCTTCCACGCTGGCGCTCGCCACCGTCGACGTCGATGTCTCCACCCTCGAGCCCGGTATGTCCTTGACCGCCAAGTGGCGCGGCAAGCCGATTTTCATCCGCAACCGCACGCCCCAGGAAGTCGAGGAAGCCAACGCCGTGCCGCTGGCCGACCTCAAGGACCCGCTCGCGCGCAACGACAACGTGCCCGCCGACGCGCAGGCGACCGACATCCTGCGCTCTGCCGGCGAAGGCAAGGAGAACTGGATCGTGATGGTCGGCTCGTGCACCCATCTGGGCTGCGTGCCGCTCGGCCAGGCCGGTGACTTCGGCGGCTGGTTCTGCCCATGCCACGGCTCGCACTACGACACGGCCGGCCGCATCCGGCTCGGGCCGGCGCCGCAGAACCTGGCGGTGCCCACCTTCGCATTTCTTACCGACACCCAGATCCGCATCGGCTGACCAGAGGGAACATCCCATGAGCGGAGGCCACTCCACTTACACGCCAACCACCGGCATCGGCCGCTGGGTGGATGCGCGCATGCCGCTTCCGCGGCTGGTGCACGATTCGTTCGTGTCTTTCCCCGTGCCGCGCAATCTGAACTATGCCTACACCTTCGGCGGCATCCTTTCCTTGATGCTGGCCGCCCAGATCCTGACTGGCGTGGTGCTCGCCATGCACTACGCGGCCGACACGCGTTTCGCGTTCCAGTCGGTCGAGAAGATCATGCGCGACGTGAACTCCGGCTGGCTGCTGCGCTACCTGCACGCCAACGGCGCCTCGATGTTCTTCATCGCCGTCTATCTCCACATCGCCCGCGGTCTCTACTACGGCTCCTACAAGGCGCCGCGCGAGCTGCTCTGGATCCTCGGCTGCATCATCTACCTCCTGATGATGGCGACGGGCTTCATGGGCTACGTGCTTCCCTGGGGGCAGATGTCGTTCTGGGGCGCCACCGTGATCACCGGCTTCTTCTCGGCCGTGCCGCTGGTGGGCGAGTGGATCCAGCAGTTGCTGCTCGGCGGCTTCGCGGTGGACAATCCCACGCTGAACCGCTTCTTCGCACTGCACTACCTCCTGCCCTTCATGATCGCGGGCGTCGTCATCCTGCACGTCTGGGCGCTGCACGTGGCCGGCCAGACCAACCCGACCGGCATCGAGATCAAGTCCAAGACCGATACCGTGCCCTTCACGCCCTATGCGACGGTGAAGGATGCGCTGGGCATGGTCGTGTTCCTGATCCTGTTCGCCTACTTCGTGTTCTATCTGCCGAACTATCTCGGCCACCCCGACAACTACATCATCGCCAACCCGCTGAAGACGCCCGCCCACATCGTGCCGGAGTGGTATTACCTGCCCTTCTACGCGATCCTGCGCGCCATCACCTTCAACATCGGCCCGATCGATTCCAAGCTCGGCGGCGTGCTCGCCATGTTCGGCTCGATCGCGATCCTGTTCGTGGTGCCCTGGCTCGACACCTCGCGCGTGCGCTCGGCGGCCTATCGCCCGTGGTATAAGCTTTTCTTCTGGCTGTTCGTCGTCAACTCGATCTTCCTGGGTTGGCTCGGCTCGCGGCCGGCGGAAGGCGCCTATGTGATCATGTCGCAGCTTTCCACGCTCTACTACTTCGCGTTCTTCCTGGTGGTGATGCCGCTGCTCGGCCTGTTCGAGACGCCCAAGCGCCTGCCCGGCTCGATCACGGAAGCGGTGCTCGGCAAGCACGAGGCGCGTGGGGGTTCGGCCCTGCCGCAAGGTGCCGCCGCCTCGCCCGACACCAAGGGCTGAGGGAGCGGAGCGTGACATCCAGAGGAATGCGCATGAACAAGATGATCGTGGGCATGGCGGCCGCTTGCGCGCTCGCCGCCAGCCTGGGGGTTGCGGGTGCGGCGGAGGAAGGCCACAGCGCGGCCGAGCCCACCCACTACCCCATCCACAAGCCCGAGCAGATGTCGTGGAGCTTCGCGGGCCCCTTCGGCACCTACGACAAGGGCCAGTTGCAGCGCGGCTTCAAGGTCTACAAGGAAGTCTGCGCGGCCTGCCACTCGCTCAACTACGTGCCCTTCCGCGCGCTCGAAGGCCTCGGCTATTCGGACGCTCAGGTGCGCGCGGTGGCCGCCGAGTACCAGATCCCCGACGGCCCAGATGCCAATGGCGACATGTTCGAGCGCCCCGGCATCCCCTCGGACTACTTCCCCGCGCCTTATGCGAACGCGGAAGCCGCTGCAGCGTCCAACAACGGCGCGGCTCCGCCCGACCTTTCGCTGATGGCCAAGGCGCGCTCGGTCGAGCGCGGCTTCCCCACCTTCGTGTTCGACATCTTCACCCAGTATCAGCAGGGCGGTCCGGACTACACGCATGCGCTTCTGACGGGCTATGACGAGACCCCGCCCGAAGGCATGCAGATCGCCGAAGGCACGCACTACAATCCCTACTTCATCGCCGGAAAGTCGCTGGCGATGCCCAAGCCGATCTCCGACGACCAGGTCACCTACGACGACGGCTCGCCGCAGACGGTCGAGCAATACTCGCTCGACGTGTCGGCCTTCATGATGTGGGCCGCAGAGCCGCATCTCGACGACCGCAAGCGCACGGGCTTCCGCGTGATGGTGTTCCTGATCCTGCTTGCGGGCCTGGTCTATGCCACCAAGCGGCGCATCTGGGCCGACGTGCCGCACTGAGCGGCAACAATCGCTGGATTGCGGAGGGCGCCTTCGGGCGCCCTTCTTTTTGGAACGGGAGGATCGGTCGGAGCCATGAAGTTTTCAATGGAAGACACGCTGCTGAAAAGCATCCGCACGATCCCCGACTATCCCAAGCCCGGCATCCAGTTCCGCGACATCACTACCCTGCTCGGCGACGCGCGCGCCTTTCGTCGCGCGGTGGACGCGCTGGTGCAGCCCTATGCGGGCCAGAAGATCGACAAGGTCGCGGGCATCGAGGCGCGCGGCTTCATCCTGGGCGGCGCTGTCGCGCACCAATTGTCCGCGGGCTTCGTGCCGATCCGCAAGAAGGGCAAGCTCCCCCACGACACCGTGCGCATCGCCTACAGCCTGGAATATGGCGTGGACGAGATGGAGATGCACAAGGATGCGATCCAACCCGGCGAACGCGTGATGCTGGTGGATGACCTGATCGCAACCGGCGGCACGGCCGAGGCTGCCTCCAAGCTCTTGCAGGGCATCGGTGCGGACATCGTGGCCGCCTGCTTCGTGATCGACCTGCCGGATCTGGGCGGGCGGGCGAAGCTCGAAGCGCTGGGTGTGGATGTGCACACGCTGATCGGATTCGAGGGGGACTGAGTGGGTGGCGAGGTGATGCGTGCTTCGAGGCCGGCGGAACGCGCGCATCTCAGCATGAGGACCGTGTGGTGCCGGCACTGACTTTCAGAGATCGGCGCCCGTCGTGGTCTTGGTATAGCGCCCATCGTCCATCATGCTGAGCTGCGCGGCAGAGCCGGGCGTCCCCTCAGCTCGCCAGCAGTTCGTCCCGGCTCAGCCGGAAATCAGACGCCACCCAAGCTTCCTCCAATCGCTTGAGTTCGCGCCCCAGGTCAGGGCCCGGCGCGAAGCCCTTGGCAGCCAAGTCCTTTCCCGTAACCGGAAGCTGCGGCTTCTCCCACTTTTCCGCCACCGCGAGCATCCGCGCAAAAGCTGTGGTTTCCGCCAGACCATCCGCCTCGGCGGAGCGCCCACGCGCGGCGGCGAGCGCCAGGCACAGGCGATCTGTCACGCCCCAAGCGCCGTTTCTGTAGAGATCGGCGCGGAGGGCAGCATCGGTCATGTCGCGCTTGGGAGGGGACGCCATCGCCCAATCGCGCAGGCGCGCCGTCTCTGCCTTGGAGAACTTCAGGCGCCGTGCAAGGCCTTCCATGCGCGCGGGGTCCGGCGGCACGATGGCTTCCAGGCGCAGCATGGGGTCGGGCGTCCAGCCGAGGCCCGCACCCGTCTCCACGAGCCCATGGACCGCGTCGATGCCCCACTTCTCGCTTTCGGGCAGAATGCGGGTGAGCACGCCGGACTGGCGCATCCACAACAGCGCGCGCGAAGGGTCGGGGGCTGCAAGCAACTTGCGCAACTCGCTCCACACGCGTTCGGCGGACAGGCGGTCGAGCCCCTCCTTCAGCCGCGCACAAGCTTTCAGCCCCTCCGCATCCGGCCTGCCCCGGCCATAGGTCGCAAAGAAGCGGAAGAATCGGAGGATGCGAAGATAGTCCTCGCGGATGCGGGCATCGGGGTCGCCGATGAAGCGAACGGTGCGCGAGGCGATGTCGGGCAGCCCTCCCACGAGATCGAGCACCTCACCTGCCCCGTCGCAATAGAGCGCGTTGATCGTGAGGTCGCGCCGCTCGGCGTCCTCCTTCCAGTCGCGCCCAAAGCGAACGACGGCGTGACGCCCATCGGTCTCGGCATCTGCACGCAGCGTCGTCACCTCGAAGGGCCGCCCATCCGCCACCACCGTGATCGTGCCATGGGCGATGCCGGTGGGCACGGCCTTGAAGCCGGCGGCCTCCGCTCGGCGCACGGTTTCAGCAGGCAGCGTGGTGGTGGCAATGTCGATGTCGGAGACCGGCTGTTCGAGCAGCGCGTTGCGCACCGCCCCTCCCGCGACACGCGCCTCCTCCCCGCCCTCGCTCAGCACGGCGAGCAGACGCTGAAGGTTCTCGTCCTGCAGCCAGGGAGCGGCTTGGGTGGGAATGCGCGTCACCGGTAGAGCCTTTCATAGAGCATGCGCAGGATGCCGGCCGTCACACCCCAGATCGGCCAGTCCTCCCAGGGCATCGCATAGTAGAAGCGCTGGTGGCCTTTCCAGACGAGGCTTTCATGGCGGTGGTTGGCGGGGTCCATCAGGAAGCGCAGGGGCACCTCGAAGATCGCGGCCACCTCATCCGGGTTCGGCTTGAGGGCCGCATCGGGCGCGACCACACCGAGCACGGGAACGATGCGGTAGCCCGAACCCGTCACATAGTCCGGCAGACGGCCGACGATCTGCACATCGGCGGGGTCGAGCGCGATCTCCTCGCGCGCCTCTCGGAGAGCTGCGGCTTCGGGCGAGCCGTCGGTCGGATCGATGCGACCGCCGGGAAGCGCGATCTGCCCGGAATGGGCGCGCAGCGTATCCGTGCGCTTGGTGAGAAGCAGGCCCGCATCCGCCCCGCGGTCCACGACCGGCACGAGCACCGCCGCATCGCGCAGGCCGTCGAGCGGAAAAAGGCCTGACGCGTCGGGGTTCCACCGATGGTCGCCATAGGCGTCTCCCGCGAAAGGCCCGGCCTCGCCTGCCGCCTTGGCGCGGAAAGCCTCGGCGCTCCAGGGCGCAAGCGAAGCGCGCTGCATCAGGCGCTCAGGCGCTGCAACTCATCGGCCGGCATGATGGGAAAGAGCTGTCCGCGCGAGCGCACGGCAAACATCGTGCGGCCATCGACTTCGATCTCTTCGCCATGCTCGACCAGCTCATACATCACGGGGCGGGCGACCAATGCCTCGAGCCGGCCACGCACATGCAGATAGGGCTTGAGACCGCCGGTAGCCGGCTCGTCCACAAAGCGCAGTGGGTGCTCGGAACCGGCTTCCACCACGTCGCCCACATTGGTGCGGAAAGTAAGGACCTGCGCCGCGCCCTCGCCCGAGTGGTTCATCTCCACTGCCAGGAAGGGAGCATCCGCGACACGGATACCGACCTTCTCGGCAGGCGTCACGAGGTAGGTCCTGCCGTCCTCGTCCTTGCGCAGCACGGTCGAGAACAGGCGCACGAGAGGCGCACGGCCGATCGGCGTGCCGAGATAGAACCAAGTGCCGTCGGCGCGGATCTCCATGTCGAGATCGCCGCAGAACGGCGGATTCCACCGCTCCACCGGCGGCAAGCCCTTGCCCGAGCCCTGCGCACGACCGATCAGGGCTTCCAGCCCTCCCGCGTCCCGCACATGGGTCAGGCTTTCGTGAGAGGGGCGCGAGGTGTCGGTCATGGACACGAAATAGTCACTGTTGGCAGGATTGTCAGGCCCACGGGCATGTTTACGCTCGCCCTGGCAGCCGTTTCCTGCGGCAACCGCCGTGCGCCGGCTTCCCGGCCGCGCCTCACCGCTCCCGAAAGGCTCCACATGAACGTCATGATCAAGGACACCGCCCAGAGCGAAAGCGCGATGGTGGCAGAGGCCGAAGGCGCGCTGAGCGACATCGCCCGCATCCGCGAAGGCGTGGGCCGGGTGATCTATGGTCAGGAGAGCGTGGTGGAGCGCACGCTGGTGGCGCTGCTCGCCGGCGGCCACGCGCTGCTGGTCGGCGTGCCTGGTCTGGCGAAAACCAAGCTTGTGGAAACGCTCGGCACCGTGCTCGGCCTCGACGCGCGGCGCATCCAGTTCACGCCTGACCTCATGCCATCAGACATCCTGGGCTCGGAGGTGATGGAGCAGGACGAAACTGGCCGTCGCGGCTTCCGCTTCATTCCCGGGCCGATTTTCGCACAGCTCCTGATGGCCGACGAGATCAACCGCGCCAGCCCTCGCACCCAGTCGGCGCTGCTTCAGGCCATGCAGGAATACCACGTGACCGTCGCCGGCCACCGACACGATCTGCCTGCGCCCTTCCACGTGCTGGCGACCCAGAACCCGCTGGAACAGGAGGGCACCTATCCCCTGCCCGAGGCGCAGCTCGACCGCTTTCTGATGCAGATCGACATTCTCTACCCCGAGCTGGAAGCCGAGCGGCGCATTCTTCTGGAGACCACGGGAACGAGCGACGCGCGCGCCGAAAACGTGCTCTCGCCCGTGCGTCTGCAGGAGATTCAGCGCTTGGTGCGACGGATGCCCGTGCCGGAATCGGTTGTGGACGCCATCCTCAAGCTCGTGCGCTCGGCACGGCCGGGCACGGGCGATGCGGAAACCGATCGCCACGTCGCCTGGGGACCGGGCCCGCGCGCATCCCAGGCGCTGACGCTCTGCGCGCGCGCCCGCGCTCTCTATGACGGGCGGCTCGCGCCTTCGGTGGACGATGTGCGCGCGCTGGCCGAACCCGTGCTGCAACATCGCATGGCGCTGTCTTTCGCCGCACGTGCCGAGGGCATGAGCGTGCGCGACGTGGTGGCCCGTTTGGCCAAGGCGGTCTGATGGCCGCTGTCGGCGAAGTCGCGGAACCCGAACTCGCCTCCGGCGCGCTCGCTCGGGCCCGCCAGCGCGCGAGTCTGGTGCCCGACCTTCTGGTCGAGGCGCGTCGGCTGGCAGCCACCGTGATCTCGGGGTGGCACGGCCGCCGCCGCCGCGGCATCGGCGAGAATTTCTGGCAGTTCCGGCCCTTTCTCGAAGGCGATGCCGCCGCCCGTATCGACTGGCGCCGCTCGGCCCGCGACGAGCAGACCTACGTTCGCGACCGCGAATGGGAGGCCGCCCACACCGTCTGGATCTGGGCAGACCCTTCGCCATCGATGCTTTACAAGTCGCGCGGGGCTACCGTTTCCAAGGAATCGCGCGCGCTGGTGCTGGCGCTCGCTTTGGCCGAGCTTCTGTCGCGCTCGGGCGAGCGCATCGCCTGGCCTGGCGTGTCCGACCCGATCTCCGCGCGCAACGGCGCGGAAAGGCTTGCGACCCGCCTGTTCCACACCGCCCGCCCACTGGCTGCCAAGCCCGAGCTTGCGGGCATCAAGCGCTATTCCGACATCGTGCTCGTTTCCGACTTTCTGGATTCGCCCGACGAGACGTTCGCCTGGCTCGACTCCTTGGCCAGGCGTGGCGTGCGGGCTCACTTGATCGAGGTGGCGGACCCCGCCGAGGAGACGTTCCCCTATTCCGGGCGCACCGAGTTCCGCGATCCCGAGACCGGCGAGAAACTGACGGCTGGCCGCGCCGAAACGCTGGCCGACGACTATCGCCACCTCTATCGCGCCCGCCGTGCAGAGCTGGCCCGTCGCGCAAAGGCGCTCGGCTGGAGCTTCACCGTGCACCACACAGACCGCCTGGCGTCCGAGGCGCTGGTGGCGGTCCATCTCGCCATGAGCGGTGACACGCTGACCGGAGGCCGCTCTTGAGCTTCCTGCCGCTTTCCTTCGGTTTTGCGCCAGTGCTGTTTGGGCTGCTCGCGCTGCCCGTGATCTGGTGGCTGCTGCGGCTCACGCCGCCGCGCCCACAGGTGGAGGTGTTCCCGCCGCTCAAGGTGCTCGCTGGCGTGCTCAAGCGCGAGGAGACGCCGCATCGCAGCCCGTGGTGGCTCACTCTCCTGCGCCTGGTGCTTGCGGCCCTGGTGATCCTGGCGTTGGCCGAGCCCGTGTGGAACCCGCGCGAGCGCGTGGCAACCGATGGGCATCCGCTCGCCATCGTCGTGGACAATGGCTGGTCGACCGGGCCCGACTGGAGCAACCGGGTGGCGGCCGCCGAGCGACTGATCGCGGACGCGAACGAGGCCGGAGCGCCCATCGTTCTTGCCTTCACCGCCGAAGCGGACAACACCGAGATAGGCCCCTTCGATGCCGACACGGCGTTGGACCGCCTAGCCGCAGCCGAGCCCCGCCCGGTGCCGGGCGACCGTCTCGCTACCTATTCCCGTGCCGCCGCAGCTCTGCCCGAGAACGCTCAGGCGACCGTTGCACTTCTGACGGACGGCTTGGCGACGGCCGAAGACGAACAAGCGTTTCAGGCGATCCTTGGCGCCAAGGCCGGGCGCCTGGTCTGGGCATCGCCCGAGCGCTTCGCGGCACTCGGTCTGACGGGTGCGGAGAACGAGGTCGAAGGCCTGCGTGTGACGGCCGTGCGCGCGGCCGACCCCGCGCCCCGCCAAGCGCAAGTGGGTGCGTTTGATGAGCGCGGGCGGCGGATCGCGGATGCGACGGTCAGCTTCGCGCCGGGCGAGACGAATGGCGAAGCGCTGATCGCTGTGCCGTTCGAGCTTCGCAACGATTTCGCGGCACTGCGCATCGACGGTGAGCCGCAGGCGGCTGCCGTGCGCGTGCTCGATGAAAACGACAAGCGCCGCCGCGTCGGCCTCCTCAGCCAGGCGGAGGCAGATGGCGCGCAGCCGCTGCTCTCGCCGCTCTACTACATCCGCCGTGCGCTCGCGCCATTCGCCGATCTGGTCGAGCCCTCCTCGCCCGATCTCGCCCAGGCGATCCCCCAGATCCTCGAGCGCAATCCCGCGATGATCGTGATGGCCGATGTCGGCACCATCCCCGACACGCAACGCGAGGCGCTGGAGGAGTGGGTCAGCCAGGGCGGCACCCTCCTGCGCTTCGCCGGCTCGCGGCTTGCTGCCGCGGGCGACGACCAAGCGCTTCTGCCCGTACGGCTGCGGTTGGGCGAGCGCGCGCTCGGCGGATCGCTTTCCTGGACGGAGCCGCAGCCGGTTGCGCCCTTCCCCGCGACTGGGCCATTCGCCGGCCTGCCCGCGCCGCAAGACGTGAATGTGTCCCGCCAAGTTCTGGCCGAGCCGGGCATCGACATCGCCGAGCGCACCTGGGCGAGCCTGGCTGACGGCACACCGCTCGTGACCGGCGCGCGCGAAGGTCGTGGAACGGTTGCACTCTTTCACGTGACGCCTGAGGCCACGTGGTCGAACCTGCCGATTTCCGGCTCCTTCGTGGAGATGCTGCGCCGGGTGGTGCAGCTTTCGCGCAACCAGGGAACGGCAGCCGCAGCAGCCGGCGAACAGGCGCCCGCGCTCCGCCCTTTCCGGATGATCGCGCGCGACGGAGCGCTCGTGCCGCCCGGCCCCGAAGCGCGGCCGCTTGTTCCGGGTGCGACCGCGGTCACCCTCACCAACCCACCGGGGCTCTATGGCGGAGAGGAAGGCGTTCTCGCGCACAATCTGCTCGGCTCCGACGCACGCTTCGATGCCATCGCCCGCCCCGCCTCCCCCTTGCCGGTGACCGAGATGACCTATGCCGTGGACGGCTCGCTTCCGCTGAAAGCGCCCTTCCTGCTCGCAGCCCTCGTGCTTCTGGTGGTCGACACGCTGGTGATGTTGCTGCTCGGCGGTGCGCTGGGCAGGTTGCTCGCCCGCAAGTCGCGGAGTGTGACGGCCGCCGTGGCCACAGTGCTTCTCGCGTTCGGCCTCATCGGAACGATGCCGCTCGATGCACGCGCGCAGGATGCGAAGCCGGGCGATGCGGAGGCCATCGCCGCGATCGCCCAGACGCGACTCGCTTATGTGGTGACGGGCGATGCGGCCGTGGACAATATCTCCAAGGCGGGCCTCGAAGGTCTCACGCGCTTTCTTCTCGACAAGACCGCGCTTGAGCCGGCCGAGCCGGTCGGCGTGGACATCGCGTCCGACGAACTCGCCTTTTACCCGCTGATCTACTGGCCGGTGGATGCGTCCGCTGCCATGCCCGAGCAGGCGGCGATCGCGCGGGTCGACGCCTACATGCGCGAGGGCGGCACGGTGCTGTTCGATACCCGCGACCAGTTCACCGGCGATCTTGGAACGGGAAGCGCTGCCAACGACCGCTTGCGCGACATCCTGGCCGATCTCAACGTACCCCCGCTCGAGCCCGTGCCGGAAGACCACGTGCTGACCAAGTCCTTCTTCATCCTGAACAGCTTTCCCGGCCGCTATGCCGGCAGCCCGCTCTGGGTGGAAGCGGCGCTCGATGCGCAGTCTAGCGGCGACCGACCAGTGCGTACGGGCGACGGCGTTTCGCCCATCATGATCACCGGCAACGACCTGGCCGGCGCCTGGGCCGAGGACGCGTCGGGCGCACCGCTCTTGCCCACCGTTCCCGACGATCCCATGCAGCGCGTCTATGCGATGCGCGCGGGCGTCAACATCGTGATGTACATGCTTACCGGAAACTACAAGTCCGACCAGGTGCACGTGCCAGCCTTGCTTGAAAGGCTCGGCCAATGAGCGCCGCGCACTGGTCGATCAATTTCGAGCCGCTTTTGCCCTGGCTCTGGCTGATCGCAGCACTGGCGCTGATGACCGTGCTTGCGGTGGTTGGGCTGGCACTGCGCACGCGCGGTGCCTGGGTGCGCGCTGTGGCGTTCGCCGCGCTCGCCGCAGCCCTTCTCGACCCGGTTTTGCTGGACGAGCAGCGCGAGCCACTGAAGAGCGTGGTTGCGGTCGTGGTGGACCGCTCGCAGAGCCAGGAGATCGGCGAGCGGCCGAGCCAGACGGATCGGGCACTCGCCGAAGTGCGCGAGAAGCTCGGCCGCTTCAACCAGTTCGACCTCCGCGTGGTGGAAACCGGGCAGGCCGATGCCGGCGAGGAGCGCACGGAGACGCGGCTCTTCTCCGCTCTCGACGGCGCGCTGCGCGACGTGCCGGAGTCCCGCATCGGCGGTGCGGTGCTGATCACCGATGGCCAGGTGCACGACATTCCCCAGGTGGGCACCCTGCCCGCGCCCGTGCACGCCCTGATCACGGGCGAGGAAGGCGAACGTGACCGGCGCATCCGCTTCGAGGAAGCACCACGCTTCGGCCTCGTGGGCAAACCGTTGGAGCTTTCCTACCGCGTGCTCGCCAGCGGCGGCGAGACGGGCACCGTGGATGTGCGCGTCACCGTCAACGGCGACCCCGTCGCCACCGCGCGCGCGCAGATCGGCGAGCGCATGCCGCTTCAGATCACCGTGCCGAATGCCGGCCGCAACATCGTGGAGCTGTCGATACCCGGCGGCGAAGGCGAGCTCACCGATGCCAACAACCGCGCCATCGCCATCCTCGACGGCATCCGCGAGAACCTTCGCGTGCTGCTCGTCTCGGGCGAGCCCCATGCAGGCGAGCGCACTTGGCGCAATCTCCTGAAGTCCGACGCATCGGTGGACCTCGTGCACTTCACCATCCTTCGCCCGCCCGAGAAGCAGGACGGCACGCCGATCAACGAGCTGTCGCTGATCGCCTTCCCCACGCGCGAACTGTTCGTGGAGAAGATCAATGACTTCGACCTCATCATCTTCGACCGCTACCAGCACCGCGACGTGCTTCCGATCCTCTACTACGACTACATCGCCGAATATGTGGAGAAGGGCGGCGCGCTCCTGATCGCGGCGGGCCCCGAATATGCCGGCGAGCAATCGATCGCGCGCACGCCGCTGATCGGCGCCCTCCCTGCCCTGCCGACGGGCGAAGTGGTGGACCAAGCCTTTTATCCCCGCTTGACCGATCTCGGCGCGCGCCATCCCGTCACTCGCGGCCTCGATGGCTCGAATTCCGAGCCCCCGCGCTGGAGTCGCTGGTTTCGCATGATCGGCGTTGACCAGCCCGAGGGTGAGGCCGTGCTGAAGGGAGCGGACGACCGCCCGCTCCTGCTTCTCGACCGCCGCGGCGAAGGGCGTGTCGGGATGCTGCTGTCTGACCAGGGCTGGCTGTGGTCGCGCGGCTTCGAGGGCGGGGGGCCGGATGTCCAACTCTACCGCCGCATCGCCCATTGGCTGATGAAGGAGCCCGAACTGGAAGAGGAACGCCTCACAGCCGATGGCCGGGGCATGATCCTCGAGATCGAGCGCCAGACGATGGCGGACGAGGCCGGCCCTACCCGCGTGATCTCGCCTTCGGGCCGCGCTTTCGACGTGCCGCTCACGCCAGCTGGCCCCGGCCAGTTCCGCGGCTCGGTGGAAACCAAAGAGGTTGGTCTTTACCAAGTCGGCAACGGCGATCTTTCCACGCTCGCTCATGTTGGTCCGATCAACGCTCCCGAGTTCCAGGGCGTGGTGTCGACGCCCGATCTCGTGCGCGAGACGGCGGAAGCCAGCGGGGGACTGGTGCAGCGCGTGTCGGCGGGCGTGCCTGACATCGTGCCCGTGCGCGACGAAGCGAACGGTGGATCGAGCCGCATGGGTCTCAAGACCACGGACGACAGCGTGCTTCAAGCCGTCAACCGCGTGCCGCTCTTCGCAGGCTTTTTGGGCCTCGGCCTGATGCTGCTGGCACTCGGCGGGATGTGGTACCGCGAGGGACGGTAGATCCCGCCTCCTCGTCTTCGCGCCTGGGGAACGGGAGACTCGCAGCCAACCCAAGTAAAAAGCGGCGCCATTCGGCGCCGCTTTCTCATTTCATTCCCGTCCGGTCGCTTAGGCGGCGTGCGCCTCGATCTGCTTGGCCTCGTTGGCCGCAGCCGAGATAGCAATCTTGCGGGGCTTCATCTCCTCGGGGATATTCCGCTTGAGATCGACATAGAGCAGGCCGTTCTTCAGCGTGGCGCCCGTCACCTCGACATGGTCAGCAAGCTGGAAGCGGCGCTCGAAGGCCCGCGCGGCGATGCCGCGATACAGGGTCTCGGTGCCCTCCTCCTTCTCGTCCTTGCGCTCGCCCTTCACGGTCAGCACGTTGCGGTGTGCCTCGAGCGAGATGTCGGTATCGGAGAAGCCGGCCACCGCCATCGAGATGCGGTAGGCATCGGGGCCCGTGCGCTCGATGTTGTAAGGGGGATAGCTGTTCTGTGCACCCTCAGGCGAGCCCAGGCTGTCCAGCATGGTGAAGAGCCGGTCGAATCCGACGGTGGAGCGATAAAGCGGGGAAAAATCGACGTGACGCATGATGATGTTCTCCATGGAGCAACAAAGTTCGCGTTTGCACTTCGTGGGACACCCGTTTCGGCGTGACCGGGGAAGCACAGCGGCCCCGTTGATCGGCAACCGCAGAGCTAAGTTGGTGATGGCTCTTGCGCCGTTCAAGACCTCTTCTTGGCAAGAAGTGCCGCGAAAATGAACCGCAGGTGAACCGGGCGGTGGGCAAGCGTTCAGATGCCTTGCCCTAGAAGGAGCGCATCTTCTTGGTCGGCGGCTCTCGGCAAGCCGCTGGTGGAAGAGCGGTTCCGGGTGCCATGTCCCTTCCGCCCGGTGCTGCTAGGGGTCGGAGATGCTTTTTCCGGAGCATCTTCGGCCCCGCCTCTTTTGCGCGAGGCTTCCAGCCTTTAGATTGGGCTGCCCGACGAAGGCCTCACACCCGTGCTCAACCCCGTTCAGCCCGTTCTCTTCGAGACGCAAGCCAACCCGATCCCGCCGGGGACCGAGGGTGGACACGTGCGCGACCGCGGCGGCAAGCGTATCCGCTATGCGCTGGTGCCGACCGATTCCGCCACGCCGCGCGGCACGGTTCTGGTGCTGCCCGGACGCAACGAGGCCATCGAGAAGTACTGGGAGACTGCGCGCGACCTTTCGCGCCGCGGCTTCTGCGCGCTGATTCTGGATTGGCGCGGCCAGGGCGGCTCCGACCGCCTGCTGCGCGATGCCGAACGTGGCTATGTGCAGGACTTCGCCCATTACGTGGACGATCTCCGCATCGTGTTCGACGAGGTGGCGCTGCCGCGTGCGCCCGCGCCCTTCTTCGTGCTGGGTCATTCCACCGGCTCGCTGGTCGCGCTTTTGGCGGCGCCGTTGTTCGGCGGCGAGATCCGTCGCATGGTGCTCGGCTCTGCCCTTCTCCAGATTTCCGGTTTCTCGCTCGCCCATCCCGGCATCCGCCGCCTGTCGCGTGTCGTCTCGGGGATGGGGCTGGGGAGGCTGTATCTCGGTGGGGGCCCGCGCCGCGGCCGCGAACTTTCTTTCGCGCGCAACCCGCTGACCCATGACGACAAGCGCTTCGCGCGCAACGTGGAGCTTCTGCACAGTCACCCGCAGCTCGGGCTCGGTGGTCCCACGGCTGCCTGGGTGCATGCGGCATGCGCCGCGATCGAGCGGGTGCACCAGCCCGAATTCATTTCCGCCATGCGCATTCCCACGCTGTTCGTGGCAGCCGGTGCCGACCGCATCGTCTCGTCGCGCGCCATTGAGGTCTATGCGCCGCGCCTGCGCGCGGGCGCACTGGTGACCATCGACGGCGCCTCCCACGAGCTTGCGCAGGAGTCGGACCATTTCCGCGAGCAGTGGCTGGCTGCCTTCGATGCCTTCGTGCCTGGCACCTAGGCGTTGAGCAGTTCCATCGCGGCCGCGTGAAGCTCGGCCGTCGCGGCCGCCAGCACCTGCCCACCGCCTTCCGCAGGCCCACCCTGCCAGTTCGTCACTTGGCCCCCGGCCTTTTCGATGAGGGGAATGAGCGCCACGATGTCATAGGCCTGTAACCCGCTTTCGACCACGAGGTCGATGTTGCCTGATGCGAGCATGGCATAGGCGTAGCAATCCGTGCCGTAGCGCGCGAGGCGCACGCTGGCTTCCACGCGGTCATAGGCGCTTCGCTCGTCGGATCGGAAGATGCTCGGGGTCGTGGTGCAGAGCGTGGCATCGGCAAGCGAGGTCGTGTTCCGCGTCTGCAGGACCCTCGCCCCGCCGGGACCCTCGTAGCGCGCCTCGGCGCCTGCGGTAAAGAAGAGTTCGCCGGTGAAGGGTTGCGCCATCATCCCCTGCACCGCGTTACCCTCCTCCAGAAGCCCGACCAGCGTGCCCCAGAGCGGCAGCCCGGAAATGAAGGAGCGCGTGCCGTCGATGGGGTCGATCACCCAGACGTGGCGGCTTTCTAGCCGCTCGCCGCCCCATTCCTCGCCGAGGATCCCGTGTTCCGGGAACACCCCTTCGATCACCTCACGAATCGCGCGCTCGGCCTCGCGGTCCGCTTCGGTGACGGGGTCGAACCCGCCGTCCACCTTGTTCGCCACCGCGCCGCCCCGGCGGAAACGCGGCAGGGTCTCGGCGGCGGCGGCGGCGGCGATCCGTCCAAACAGATCGGAAGGCAAATCCATGCGGCAATCTCCGTGGAAGCTCTGTGCAAGATGCTCAAATTTTGAGCAATGTTAGAAATTTCAGCAAACTAGGTTGACAGGGGTGCTCAACCGATTAGATTTGCCTTCGAACGGTTCGCCGTTCATGCCCTCCTTGGGCGTTTCCTCCCTAGACTTCGGCCGCGCCGTGAAAACGACGCGGTCTTTTTTTGTCTATTCGGCGGCTATCGGCATGTCGTCCACCATCGCATCGGGCAGGCGTGAGAGTTCGCTCATGAAGCGCGTGATGTCGTCGGCGAGCCGCGCGAAGCCGGCCGTCTTCTTGAAACTGCGCTCGTCGAGATAGAGGCCGCGGTTGATCTCGATCTGGATCGCGTGGAGGTTCTTCGCTGGGCGGCCGTAATGCTCGGTGATGAAGCCGCCCGCATAGGGCTTGTTGCGCACCACATTGTAGCCCATCGCAGCAAGCAGCCTGACCGCCTCGTCCACGATCACGGGCGAAGCCGATGCGCCGAAACGGTCTCCGACGATGAAGTCCGGCCGCCCCGCTTCGCCCGAGCGCACGCTCGCCGGCATCGAGTGACAATCGATGAGAACCGCGAAGCCGAAGCGGATATGGGTGCGCATCACCAGCGCCTTCAGCGCGTCGTGATAGGGCTTATAGAACCGCTCGATCCTTCCGAGCGCCTCCGAAAGCGGGAGGCGGCCGGGATAGATGTCAAGTCCCTCACCCACGAGACGCGGCACCGTGCCGAGCCCGCCCGCCACGCGCGGCGAGCGTGCATTGGCGAAGGGCGGAAGGCTTTCGGTGAACATGCGGGGGTCGAGCTCGAACGGCTCGCGGTTCACGTCGAGATAGGCGCGCGGGAAATTCGCCGCGAGAAGCGGGATGCCGAGCCCGACCGAGCCACCGAAAAGCTGGTCGACATAGCAATCCTCGGAACGGCGGATCTGGCTCGCGTCGAGCCGCGACAGATCGAGAAAGCGCGCGGGATAATGGCGTCCGCTGTGGGGCGAATTCATCACGAAGGGCACATGCTGCGCTTCGCCCGAGAGCGTGAACGGCGCCAGATCCGTGAAATCGTCTTCGGGTCCGGCGGACATGCTCAATGGGTCTTGTGCGGAAAAGCCTGCATGGGGGAATCGTGCCACTCGGTCGCGTCGTTTGTCCAGGGCGGGGTGTGTCCGGAGCATCACTTGATGTTCACCGCCATCAGTTCATATAAAGGGATGCAGCCTTGTGACCAGCGGCCCGGTCGGCATCAGACCCGGTGTGGATCGCATGGCTTGGTGGTCAAGCGTTCACGGGACTTTCATGGCACGCATCCTTCTCGCCGAAGACGACGACGACATGCGCCGCTTCCTGGTCAAGGCCCTCGAGCGCGCCGGCTACGACGTGAGCGACTTCGACAACGGCGCCTCGGCTTATGAGCGCCTGCGTGAGGAGCCTTTTTCGCTGCTTCTCACCGACATCGTGATGCCTGAGATGGACGGCATAGAACTTGCCCGCCGCGCGACCGAGATCGACCCCGACCTCAAGGTGATGTTCATCACGGGCTTCGCGGCCGTCGCGCTCAACCCCGATTCCAAGGCCCCGCGCGACGCCAAGATCCTGTCCAAGCCCTTCCACCTGCGCGATCTCGTCAACGAGGTCGAAAAGATGCTCCAGGCCGCGTAAGAGCCTTCTCGCTCACTTGACGCTTCGGACCGGTTATGATGTATGCCGGCCCACGGATGGGCGTGTAGCTCAGCGGGAGAGCACTACGTTGACATCGTAGGGGTCACAGGTTCAATCCCTGTCACGCCCACCATCCGACTTCCTGAAATCGTTGAAGTTTCCCTTCCTGGTGTTCGTCAACGGGAGGAGTCGTGCGCTCAGGCTTCGGCGTGGAGCACCACCGACACGCGCTTCATGCCTTCGCGGATCACCACGCCCATGGTTTCCCGTGCCGCGTCCGCATCCCTGTCGGCTATGGCCTGGGCGATGGCGCGGTGGCGAGCGACGGAGGTGGCGTGGCGGGCCAGGTCGGGCACGGGGGAACTGACGGCGAGCGTGGTGGCGAGCGCGACTTCGATCAGAGCGCTCACGGAGCGCATGAAGGGGTTCGCGGAGGCTTCGGCGATCGCCAAGTGGAAGGCGAGATCGTTCGCCACGAAATCCTTGCCCGAGGTCTCCGCACGCGCCATGCGCTCGATCCAGCCGAACAGGGCCTCGGCCTGCTCTTCCGTGCGCCGCTCGGCGGCATAAGCGGCCGCCTCTGGCTCGAGCGCCAGTCGCATCTCGCCCAGGCTGATCAGGAAGCTCGCATCCACCCGCGTCTGCGCGTGCCAGTGCAGGATGTCGGAATCGAACAGGTTCCAGAACTGCCGCTTACGCACGCGCGTGCCGATGCGCGCCTTGGCCTGGATCAGGCCCTTGGCGGACAGGGTCTTGAGGGCCTCGCGCAACACCGTGCGCGACACGCCGAAGCGGTCCTGCAGCTCGTTGTCGCCAGGCAGGATGGAGTTTTCCGGGTACTGGCCGCCGACGATGCCGAGGCCCAGCCCGTGCATCACATGGCCGTGGTGGGTGCGCGGGCGCGGCGGCGCGATCAGCGCGCCGTCGGCAAGCAGGCGGCGTGCCGCGTCAGGCCGGGACAAGGCCAGCAGTCCTGCGGGCGGACAAGAGCACAAGCACGCGCTGCAGCGCGATGAAGGCGAAGAGAAGCAGGCCCACTACGATCTTGGTCCACCAGGAAGACAGCGTCCCGTCGAACACGATGTAGGTCTGGATGATGCCCTGGATGACGATGCCGACGAAGGTGCCCGCCACATAGCCCGCCCCGCCCGTCAGCAGGGTTCCACCGATCACCACGGCGGCGATCGTGTCGAGTTCGACACCCACCGCCGAAAGCGAGTAGCCCGCCGAGGTGTAGAGCGAAAAGGCGATGCCCGAAAGCCCGGAAAGAAAGCCCGACAGCGCATAGATGAGGACGGTGGTGCGCGCGACCGGCACGCCCATCAGCTCGGCCGACTGCCTGTTGCCGCCGATGGCATAGATATAGGAGCCGAAGCGCGTGAAGTGAGCGAGCACGATGCCCGCAAGAAACACCACGATCATGCCGACCCCGAGCAGCGTCAGCCGCCCGCCGCCGGGCATCCGGTAATACATGCCCTGCAGCGTCGAATAGAACTCGTGGGTGATCGGGATCGACTCGGTGGTCAGCACGAAGCAAAGCCCGCGCGCCAGGAACATGCCGGCCAGCGTGACGATGAAGGCGGGCACGTCGAGATAGTGGATGATGGCGCCCATGCCCGCACCGAAGGCCGTCGCCAGCGCAAGCGCGATGACGAAGGCCGCGAGCGGGTGGAAGCCATGAAAGTTCACGAGAACAGCGATCAGAACGCCGGTGAAGGCGATCACCGAGCCAACCGAAAGGTCGATGCCGCCGGATATGATCACGAAGGTCATGCCGACGGCGGCGATGCCCAGAAACGCGTTGTCGGTCAGCAGATTGCCGAGCACGCGCGTCGAGAACATGTTGGGAAACTGTGCAACACATATGCCGTAAGCGACGACCGCGACGGCAAGCGTGACGAGAAGCGGCAGGAGGCGGGTGTTCATGCTGTTTCCGCTCCGCTTCGCGCCGGCTTGCCCATGGGCGAAGCGGACGCGCCATCCTGGCCCGAGGCACGTCTGCGCCGGCCGAACAATTCGCCCACGCCTGCCGCGGCGAAGCTCTGCGCCAGAAGGATCATGATGATCACGGCGGCCTTCACGATCAGGTTGTATTCGGGCGGGAAGCCCGAGATCAGGATGCCAGTGTTCATGGCCTGGATGATCACGGCGCCCAGCACCGACATCAGGATCGAGAAGCGCCCGCCGAGCAGCGACGTGCCGCCGATGACGACGGCCAGGATCGCGTCGAGCTCGAGCCAGAGACCGGCATTGTTGGCGTCCGCGCCGCGGATGTCGGCTGTCGCGATGATGCCGGCGAGCGCGGCACACAGCCCTGAGAATGCGTAGACCACGAGAAGCAGGAAGCGGCTCGACAGGCCCGCGTAGGTGGAGGCCGAGCGATTGACCCCGATCGATTCGATGAGCAGTCCGAGCGCGGTGCGCCGGACCACGAGCACGGTCAGAAGCGCCAGGCAGGCTGCGATGATGATCGGCATCGGCAGGCCCATGAACGCACCTGTGCCGAAGAAGATCAGGCCGGGTTCGTTGAAGGTGACGATGGTGCCTTCGGTGATCAGCTGCGCCACGCCGCGGCCCGCGACCATCAGGATCAGCGTCGCGACGATCGGCTGAAGGTCGAGGAACGCGACGAGGATGCCATTCAGGAGCCCGCAGGCGAGGCCCACGGCGAGGGAGGTGACGATCACGACCGGCAGTGGATAGCCGGCGACCGTCATGGTGGCAGCGACCGCGCCGGCCATCGCCATCACCGCACCCACCGAAAGGTCCACGCCCTTCGTGGCGATCACCATGGTCATGCCGATGGCCAGAATGATCACGGGCGCCCCGCGCACGAGCACGTCGATGAGGCTGCCGAACAGGCGCCCGTCCTGGATGCGGATGTCAAAGAAGCCGGGGAAGGCCAACCAGTTGAAGAACAGGATCGCGGCCAGCGAGAGCACCTGCGGCGCGATGCGGCCCAAACCCTTCATGCCCGCTCTCCGGATGCCGTCTCGGCTGCGATTGCGCGCATGATGCCGCCCGTCGATATCCCCTCGCCTTCGAGCTCGCCCACATGCTCGCGGTCGCGCAGGATGCGCACGCGTGTGGAATAGCTCACGATCTCCTCGATCTCGGACGACACGACCACGAGCGCCATGCCCTCGTCGCAGAGCCGGTTGATCAGGGCGATGATCTCGGCATGCGCACCGACATCGATGCCGCGCGTGGGCTCGTCGAGCACGAGGAAGCGCGGCGAGGTGGCGAGCCAGCGCGCAAGGATGACCTTTTGCTGGTTGCCGCCCGACAGGAGCTTCACCGGCTTCTCGATGTCGGTTGTGCGGATGTCGAGCGCCTTGACGAACCGCTCCGCGATCTCCGCCTGTTCAGCGGAAGGGATGCGGCGAAGCCAGCCGCGCCGGGCCTGGAGCGCGAGCGCGATGTTCTCGCGCACGGAGAGATCGCCGATGATGCCGTCTGTCTTGCGGTCCTCGGGACACAGGCCGAAGCTCAGGCGCACGGCGTCGCGCGGGTTCAGGAGGCGGGCGGGCTTGCCGTCGATGGTGAGCGAGCCGCTGTCCGCCGCGTCGATGCCGAAGAGCAGGCGCACGGTCTCGGTGCGGCCCGAGCCGAGAAGGCCGGCGACACCCACCACTTCGCCGGGCGAAACGGAAAGGTCAAATGGCGCGACCGAGCGCTTGCGGCCATAACCCTCGAAACGGATGGCGCGCTCGCTGGTTCTGGCCGGCGCACGGCGGTGCTCCTCGGACGTCGCGGCCGCAAGCGTCCGGCCCAGCATCATGGAAACGAGTTCGGATTTGGAGAGCGTGTCGGTCTCGCGCGTGCCGACCAGGCGACCGTTGCGGAGCACGGTGACGCGGTCGCTGATGCGATAGACCTGATCGAGGAAGTGGGTGATGAAGACGATGCCAAGCCCCCGCTCGCGCAAGCGCTCGATGACGCGGAAGAGCGTCTCCACCTCCGAGCGGTCGAGACTGGCCGTGGGCTCGTCGAGGATCAGCACGGCGCCGGAAAGGTCGACGGCGCGGGCAATCGCGATCAATTGCTGGACCGCCACGGAATAGCGCGACAGCACGGCCGCCGGGTCGGCCGCGATGTCGTATTGCGCGAGCAGCGCTCGGGCTTTCTTCTCCATCGCACTGCGATGGACGAGGCCGAAGCGGCGCGGCTGGCGGCCGATGAAGAGGTTCTCGGCCACGCTCAGATTGGGCAGGAGGTTGACCTCCTGGTAGACGGTGCCAACGCCGAGTTCCTGCGCATGGCCCGTGTCGCGCACGGAAACCGGCGCACCGCGCAGACGGATGGTGCCGCCATCGGGCTGGTGCACCCCGGTCAGGACCTTGATCAGGGTCGACTTTCCCGCCCCGTTCTCGCCCAGCAGCGCATGGACCTCGCCCGCGCGGACGGAGAAATCGACCCCGTCGAGCGCCTTCATGCCGAGAAAGGACTTGGTGATGCCCTGCGCTTCCAGAAGCGCTGCAGTGGATTGGCTCATATGGAGAAACCTATCCGACTTCCCCTCCCCCTTGAGGGGTGGGGTTAGGGGTGGGGTAACGGTTCCGCTTGGTGGACAGCGGGTCAATTGGGCGCGAACGAGAAACGGCGAAGATACCCTTGTCCTGTACCCCTCCCCTCAAGGGGGAGGGAGGACACCGAGGCCTGCGCCATTCCTCCAGCCTCTTTGCCGGCCTTAGTAGCCGAGGCCCTTCTTTTCCTCGTAGATCTTCATCGGGTCGTCGGCCTGGGTATAGAGCTTGGACTCGGTGATGATGGTCTTCTCCGGCATCGTGCCGTCGGCCTTCCACTTGGCGAGCGCATCGAAGGCGGGGCCTGCCATGTTGGGTGTCAGTTCCACCGTGGCATTGGCCTCGCCGGCTGCCATCGCCTGGAAGATGTCGGGCACGGCATCGATCGAGACGATCTTGATGTCGGTGCCGGGTTTCAGCCCCGCTTCCTTGATGGCTTGGATCGCGCCCACGGCCATGTCGTCGTTGTGGGCATAGAGAGCGCAGATGTTCTTGCCGCCGCCTTCGGCCTTCAAGAAGCTTTCCATCACTTCCTTGCCCTTGGCGCGGGTGAAATCACCCGTCTGGGAGCGCGTGATCTTGATGTTGGCGGCCGAGGCGATGCCTTCCTCGAAACCCTTCTTGCGGTTGATGGCAGGCGAGGAACCGGTGGTGCCCTGAAGCTCCACCACGTTGCATTCCTTGGAGCCGACATCCTTCACCAGCCACTCGCCGGCGACCCGGCCTTCAAGCACCTGATCGGAGGCAACCGAGGTCATGTAGAGGTCGGACGAGGCATCAATGCCGCGGTCGAGCAGGATTACGGGGATTTCTGCATCCTTGGCTTCTTCCAGCACGGTGTCCCAGCCTGTGGCGACTACGGGCGCGACCAGGATGGCGTCCACGCCCTGCGCGATGAAGCCGCGGATGGCCTTGATCTGGTTTTCCTGCTTTTGCTGGGCGTCGGCGAATTTGAGGTCGATGCCGCGCTTTTCGGCTTCCTGCTTGGTGACGCTGGTTTCAGCGGCGCGCCAACCCGATTCCGAGCCGATCTGCGAGAAGCCAACAGTCATTTCCGCGGCGGATGCGGAAAGTGCGGACGATGCGAGAAGCGCAGCAGCGAGCGCCATGCGTTTGGTGAACGACATCGAAATTCCTCCCAGGGTGTCGAGCAGCCGGCCAAGTCCTCCAAGCGGCTGTCTCGATGAGGAATATCATATAGTATGACTATTGGAAGATGTTTTGACGGCGCTTCGTTTCCCGCGCTCAACCTGTCTCGAAATCGCCGGGCTGCGGCGGCGCGACCGGCGTGAACAGGCAGCGGTCGGGCTTGAGGTCGAGGAGCGGTGTCCCGTCGAGACAGTCGAGCCCGCGCACCAGGAGAACCGCGCCCTGCCGCTCCACGAGCGTGACGAGGGAGGTGCCGATCGGGTTGGGCCGAACCGGCGAGCGAAGCGAAAAGGTGCCGCGTGCGGTCCCGTCATTCGCGGGGCTTTGCCGCACGAGATCGCGGCGCGACAGGTGCAGCCAGTAGAGCACCTCGATCCGCTCGAAGCTCTCGATGCCGTCGAGCGCCCTGTCCCAGGGCGGAAACAGCTCGATTCGGCAGACCGGCCCATCCGCCCTGCCCTGTCGCGGCGTCATCATGCGAGAGGTCCAGGGCGTGCGGATCGTGCCGATGAAGACGAGCCCGGCGTCCTGCGCATCGGGCGACGCCACCGTCTGCTCGCCGGCCCTGATCTCGTTTTCGCGCACCATCGAGGTCAGTCCACCGCGACCATCACGTCGGACGCCTTGACCACGGCATAGGCCTTCTTGCCGGCTTCCAGGCCGAGTTCGTCCACTGCCGCGTTGGTGATCGAGGCCGTGACGGTGACACCGTTGCCGATGTCGATCGCGACATGAGCAGTGGTCGCCCCCTTGGATACGGTCGTGACGGTGCCGAGAATGATGTTGCGGGCGCTGAGCTTCATGGAGAACTTCCTGTTCTGAGGACGGATCTGGATGCCACCGCAACCTTGTGGGGAAGCTGTAGCATCACTCGCCAACAAGGCTTTCCCTAGGCGGCCGGTTCCCCTAGTTATATTCGAGCAAACATATCGCTTCTGCGAACGGAGAGGAACAGCCATGCCGGCACGTCGGTCGATCAAGTGGGGTGCCGCGCTCGGCGGCGTGATGATGCTAGCGGGGATGGGGGCTGCCTCCGCACAGGAAAGCGTGACGGTGTTCGCGGCCGCAAGCCTGAAGAACGCGCTCGACGCGATCAACACCCAGTGCGAGGCGAGCGTCGGCGAAAAGGCCACGATCTCCTATGCCGCCAGTTCCGCGCTCGCCAAGCAGATCGAAAGCGGCGCGCCGGCCGATATCTTCATGTCCGCCGACCGGGACTGGATGAAGTATCTCGCCGACAAGGACCTCGTGCGCAAGGACACCGAGACCGAACTGCTCGGCAACTCGATCGTGCTGGTCGCGCCGGCCGATTCGACGGCCTCCGCGACGATCGCGCCGGGCTTCGATCTTGCCGGGCTCCTGGGCGACGGCAAGCTCGCGATGGGCAATGTCGATTCGGTGCCGGCCGGCAAATACGGCAAGGCCTCGCTCGAAAGCCTCGGCATTTGGGACAGCGTGTCGGGCTCGGTCGCGCAGACCGAGAACGTGCGCGCGGCCCTTGCCCTCGTCTCGACGGGTGAGGCCCCGCTCGGCATCGTCTACAAGACCGATGCAGCCGCAGATCCCAAGGTGAAGATCGTGGGCACTTTCCCCGCCGAGAGCCATCCCGAGATCGTCTATCCCATCGCGCAGACCACCGAGAGCAAGGACGCCGAGGCGCCCGCCTTCCTCGCCTGCCTGAAGACGCCAGAAGCTGCGAAGCTCTTCGAGGAGCAGGGCTTCACCGTGCTCGCCGGCCCTTCGAACTGACCGGCATCGGAACCGCGCTTCGTGGAGTGGTTGCGTCTCAGCCCCGAAGAGTGGAGCGCGGTTCGTCTTTCGATCCGGGTGGCGGCCTGGGCAACGCTCGCCAGCCTGCCGCCCGCCATCGCCATCGCTTGGCTGCTCGCGCGCCGCGAGTTTCCAGGCAAGGCCGTGCTCAACGGCCTCGTCCACATGCCGCTCATCCTGCCGCCCGTGGTGACCGGATATCTGCTTTTGCTGACGTTCGGCCGCCGCGGGCCGGCAGGCGCGTTTCTGGCCGAGCATTTCGGTATCGTCTTTTCGTTTCGCTGGACGGGCGCCGCGCTCGCTTGTGCCGTGATGGGTTTTCCGCTGATGGTGCGGGCGATACGACTGTCGCTCGAAGCGGTGGACCGCAAGCTCGAAGCCGCCGCCGGCACGCTTGGCGCCTCGCCTTTCGTCACGTTTCTCGCAGTCACCCTGCCGCTCGCGCTGCCCGGAGTGGTGGCGGGCGCCATCCTCTGCTTCGCCAAGGCGATGGGCGAGTTCGGCGCGACCATCACCTTCGTCTCCAACATTCCCGGCGAGACGCAGACCCTGCCATCGGCGATCTACACCTTCACCCAAGTGCCCGGCGGCGAGGCCGGCGCGTTGCGGCTGACGCTGGTTTCGATCGTGATCGCGATGGCAGCCGTCGTCGCCTCCGAAGCCTTCGCGCGCCGCATCGACAAGCGCATGCACGTCGAATGAGCCTGGCCGTCGACATTCGTCATCAGGCCGGGGCCTTCAGCCTCGAAGCGCGCTTCGAGACTGCGGGGCGGCTGACCGCGCTGTTCGGGCCATCGGGCTCGGGCAAGACGATGCTCGTCAATCTCATCGGCGGCCTCCTCAAGCCCTCGGACGGCTCGATCAGCGTGGAGGGACGCGTGCTAGTGGATCGCGCCAGGCGCATCTTCGTGCCGCCCCACAAGCGTCGCATCGGCTACGTATTTCAGGATGCGCGCCTGTTCCCGCATCTGACGGTGCGCCAGAACCTGCGCTTCGGTCGCTTCTTCGCCTCGCGCGAGGGACGCTGGGCAGATGAGGGAGCGATCGTCGATCTGCTGGGCATCGGCCACCTTCTGGAACGCCGCCCCGCCCTTCTCTCGGGCGGGGAGAAGAGCCGCGTCGCCATAGGCCGCGCGCTGCTCGCAAGCCCCCGCCTGCTTTTGATGGACGAGCCCCTCGCTGCGCTCGACGAGAACCGCAAGCGCGAGATCCTACCCTTCATCGAACGGCTGCGCGATGAGTTGAGGGTGCCGGTCGTCTATGTCAGCCACTCGGCGGCCGAGGTCGCGCGGCTCGCGACCGATGTGGTGGTGCTCTCGCAAGGCCGTGTCACGGCGTCGGGCCCGGCCGAGACGATCCTGTCGCGGCTTGACCTGCTGCCGCCCGGCGAGGAAGGCGAAGGCGGCGCGCTGATCACGCTCGAAGCGGTGGAGGCGCTGCCGGAATGGAACCTGACCCGCCTGCGTTCGGCAGCCGGCGAATGGCAGCTGGGCGGCGTGTCGCTCAAGTCCGGCGAGCGAGTGCGCGTTCGGGTTCGAGCGCGCGACGTGATGCTCGCCCGCACCAAGCCCGAGCAATCGAGTGCACTCAACGTGCTCAGGGGCATCGTCTCAGAGATCGCGCCCGCGTCCGAGGCGGACGTCCTCGTGACGCTCGACTGCAACGGCGAGCGCGTTCACGCGCGCGTCACGCGGTTTTCCGCACAGTCGCTCGCGATTGAGCCGGGCGTCGAGGTGTTCGCCATCGTGAAAGCCGTTAGCCTCGACCGTGCGGGGATGGCACCCCGCGCCGTCGTGCCGGCTTGACGGCAAAGGGCGCGAACCGGCAAGCAGAAGCGGGAGCAACACCATGCCGACCCTCAGCCTCCGCATCAACCTCGACCCCGAAGGCCGCATCGGACCGGGCAAGATCGAGCTGCTGGAAGGGATCGCAGCCTTCGGCTCGATCTCGGCCGCCGCGCGCACCATGGAAATGTCCTACAAGCGCGCCTGGGACTTGGTGGAGGAGATGAACCACCTGTTCGGCAAGCCCGTGGTGCGCGGCCGCGCCGGGGGAAAGCGCGGCGGCGGGGCCGAACTGACGCCCGTAGGCCTGGCAGTAGTCACCCGCTTCCGCGCCATCGAACGCGCGGCGGCGAGCGCTGCGGAAAACCATATGGCGGCCCTGCAGGAAGAGATCGCGGCGGCTTGACCTGAGAATCCATACCGTAACCTCGATAGAACCGAGGACCTCGCAGAGACGACGTCCCAAGTGCGTAGAATTTCATTCTATTGAGGCCCTGCCTCGCAACCGCAATTTACCCCCGTCCACTCTTCATCTCCTCTCCCTCAACCACGCTTTTCTCCCCCTCCCCGCTATCCTCGTCTCCGAACCGAATTCCGTTCCCCTCGGAGACCCCATGAGAAAGATTCTCGCCGCCGGCCTCGGGCTCGCGGCCATGCTTGCCGCCTCTTCGCCGAGCTTCGCCGCCGACAAGCTGCTCAATGCCTCCTACGACATCGCGCGCGAACTGTTTGCGGCCGTGAACCAAGCCTATGTGGCGAAGCACCCCGGCATCACGATCGACCAGAGCCACGCCGGCACCTCCAAGCAGGCGCGTGCCATCGCCGAGGGCCTTGAAGCCGATGTCGTCACCTTCAACCAAGTGCCGGACGTCGACTTCCTCGCCAAGAACGGCCTCGTCTCAGCCGACTGGCAGGGCGATTTCCCCAACCAGTCCTCGCCTTTCTATTCGCTGCCGTCCTTCGTCGTGCGCGCCGGCAACCCCAAGAACATCAAAGATTGGGGTGACCTCGTGCGCGAAGACGTTCAGGTCGTCTTTCCCAACCCCAAGACCTCGGGCAACGGGCGCTACACCTATCTCGCGGCCTATGCCTACGCGAACGAAGCCTTTGGCGGCGACCGGACCAAGGTGCACGAGTTCATCACCACGCTGTTCAGCCGGGTGCCGGTGTTCGACACGGGCGGCCGCGCGGCGACCACCACCTTCGCCGAGCGCGGCACGGGCGACGTGCTGATCACCTTCGAGGCCGAAACCAAAAGCGTGGTGAAGCAGTACGGCCCTGACAAATACGAGGCGGTGACGCCGTCCGTCAGCCTGCTCGGCGAGTTCCCCGTGGCCATCGTCGACACTGTGGTGGACAAGCACGGCACGCGCGATCTCGCCAAGAACTACCTCGAATTCCTCTACACGCCCGAAGGTCAGAAGATCGCCGCAGAGTTCGGCCATCGCGTGCACGAGCCGACGGTCGCAGCCGAATTCCAGGCACAGTTCCCCGAGGTTCGCCTGTTGACCGTGGACGAAGCCTTCGGCGGCTGGGCCAAGGTTCAGGAAGAGCATTTCGCCTCCGGCGGCGTGCTTGACCAGCTCTACGGCGACCGCTAACCCTTCCACTCGACGAAAGGCGGACCGGCCATCACCGGGCCGCCTTTTCCTTTGTCCAACGGGATCAGGCTCTTGGCTCGTCGCGTCCTTCCCGGCCTGCCCTTGGCGCTCGGCTTCACCCTTCTCTATCTCGCCGTGATCGTGCTCCTGCCGCTTGGCGCGCTGGTCTTCAAGGCAGCAAGCCTGGGCTTCGAGGATTACTGGCGCATCGTGTCCGGCTCGCGCGCGGTGGCAAGTTATCGCGTCACCGTTCTGTCGGCGCTTGCGGCCACCGCCTTCAACCTCGTCTTCGGGCTGGCGCTCGCCTGGGTGCTGACGCGCTATCGCTTTCCCGGCCGCCGACTGCTCGACGCGCTGGTCGACCTGCCCTTCGCGTTGCCCACGGCCGTGGCCGGCATTTCGCTTACTGCGCTTTTCAGCACGAATGGCTGGTTCGGCGCGCCGCTCTCGCAGCTCGGCATCACCGTCGCCTACACGCCGCTCGGCATCATGGTGGCGATGGCCTTCACCTCACTGCCCTTCGTGGTGCGCACGGTGCAGCCGGTGCTGGAAGATCTCGACCCCGCTTTGGAGGAGGCTGCGCAATCGCTCGGCGGCCGCGACGGCACGATCTTCCGCCGCGTGATCCTGCCGCTTCTCACGCCCGCGATCCTGGCAGGCGTCTCGCTTTCCTTCGCGCGCAGCCTGGGCGAGTTCGGCGCCATCATCTTCATCGCCGGCAACCAGCCCAACCGCACGGAGATCACGGCGCTTTTGGCCTTTATCCGGCTCGAGGAATACGACTATCCGGCCGCGGCAGCCATCGCCTCCGTGCTTCTGATCACGGCCTTCATCATGCTTGCCGTCACCAACGCGCTGCAGGCCCGCGCGCTTCGCTACATGCGCCGGAGCTGACCCATGGCCCATTTGTCTTCCTCCGGGCCCCGCCGCGTCGGTGAGGCGCCCCTCGTCAAATGGATGCTGATCGGCCTGGTGGTCGTGGTCGCGCTGTTCGTGATCGTGGCCCCGCTGGTCGTAATCGGCGTCGAAGCCTTCGGCCGCGGATGGGAGGGTTGCGTCAACGCTGTGACCGAGCGCGACACGGTGAGCGCGGTTACGCTAACCGTGCTGGTCGCCTTGATCGCCGTGCCCATCAACACGCTGTTCGGCGTCGCTGCGGCCTGGGCGGTCACCAAGTTCGATTTCTGGGGCCGCCGTTTCCTGATCATCCTGATCGAGATTCCTTTCTCGATCTCGCCCATCGTGGCGGGCGTCGCCTATCTCTTCGTCTACGGCCTGCAAGGGCTGTTCGGACCAACGTTGCAATCGCAGGGCATATCCATCCTGTTCGCGCTTCCGGGCATCGTGATGGCCTCGATGTTCGTGACCGCGCCCTTCGTGGCGCGCGAGCTGATCCCGCTCATGCAGGCGCAGGGGCGCGATCTCGAGGAAGCCGCGACCTCGCTGGGCGCCTCGGGCTTCCGCACCTTCTGGTCGGTGACGCTACCCAACGTGCGCTGGGCGATGCTCTACGGCATCATCTTGTGCAACGCCCGAGTGATGGGCGAGTTCGGCGCGGTTTCGGTGGTTTCCGGCAACATCCGCGGCCAGACCAACACGCTGCCGCTGCATGTGGAGCTGCTCTACCACGACTATCAAACGGCAGCCTCCTTCGCCGCAGCCTCGATCCTTGCCCTGCTTGCGGTCGTCACCCTGTTCGCCAAGGTGTGGCTCGAAGGCCGAGGCGCCGGCCGCGCCAGACGTCCCAGCCTTTCCGGCCCGCCCGTTCCCGCACTGGAGAAGACCCCGTGAAGATCCGGCTCGAACAGGTCGTCAAGACGTTCAGCACCTTTCGCGCGGTGCGCGGCGTGTCGCTCGAGATCCAGAGCGGCGAGCTGGTCGCCCTGCTCGGTCCCTCCGGCTCGGGCAAGACCACGATCCTGCGCATGATAGCTGGCCTCGAGTATCCCGACGGCGGCCAGATCTTCTTCGGCGACGAGGACGCGACCCACATCCCCGTGCGAGACCGCGGCGTGGGCTTCGTGTTTCAATCCTACGCGCTTTTCCCGCACATGACGGTCAACGAGAACATCGGCTTCGGCATCGAGGTCTCCCGCAAGCGCAAGCGGCCGCGCGCGGAGATCGACAAACGCGTGAGCGAGCTTCTCGGCCTGATGCGGCTCGACGGCCTGGGCGACCGCTTTCCCGGCCAAATCTCGGGCGGTCAGCGCCAGCGCGTGGCGCTCGCACGCGCGCTGGCCGTGGAGCCCACGGTCCTGCTGCTCGACGAGCCTTTCGGCGCGCTCGATGCCAATGTGCGCCGCGAACTGCGACGCTGGCTGCGCTCGATCCACGAGGAACTGGGCATCACCACGCTCTTCGTCACCCACGACCAGGAGGAAGCGCTCGACCTCGCCGACCGCGTGGTGATCCTGAACGAGGGCCAGATCGTGCAGGAAGGCACGCCCGAACAGGTGAGCCGAACCCCCAATTCGCGCTTCGTGACGACCTTCCTGGGCGACACCAACCGCATCCCCGCGAGTGTCGCGAACGGCGTCGCGACAGTGGGCTCGGCCTATCTGCCCGCTCCTCTCGCGCAGGACGGCGCAGCCGAGCTCCTCGCCCGCCCAGGCGATCTCCGCTGGGACGCAGCCGGCCCCGGCATCAGTGCCCGCATCGAGCGCGTGATCGACCGCCCGGATGGGCGGCGGCTGGTGGTCGTCACGGATGGCGGCGAGCATTTGGAACTCGATGTGGAACCGGAGGTGTCGGCCGCGGTGGGGGCGAATGGTTTCGTGACGGTGCGACGCGGGCAGGTATTCAACGTGTAGAGTTCTGAGCCGTTGGGTGCGGCTTCAAGGTCACGGCATGGATTCTCGGGTCAAGCCCGAGAATGACGAGTGGAGAGGAGGTCACGGCCAACAGGTAGCGCTGGGGGCTCCACTCTCCCACCTCCACCCTACCTTCGTCATTCTCGGGCTTGACCCGAGAATCCATGCCGTGGCGTCTCCTCCCCAACTACCCAGCAAAATGGCACACCCTCGAACGCCTCGGCGCCGCGTCCGATCCCTGCTATCGCCTCGACCATCCGCCCCGCCCGTCCGAGCGCATCGTCCGCGAGCCGCACCAGGTACGGATTGGGTGTGGCCATCGGCGAAAGTGCTCTCAGTTCGGCCGCCAACTCCGCTTCGTCCCTCCCCGGCTCCGACGCCGCCGCCAGAATGAACGCCACGGCCGTCGAGCGCGATATGCCGGCATAGCAGTGGACGAGCAGAACTCCGTCCGCCTGCCCAACGAAATCCAGCACAGCTTGGACGTCCTGCAACTTCGGCGAAACCAGCCCCGGCCGATCCGCCGCGATATCATTCATCACGAGATGCAGTTGGCGCTCATTCGGAACCCCCGGAATGGGAAACGCCTCCGCACCTGGCGAACGCAGTGCGATCGCCCAGCCGGGTCGGTGCTCTTCCACCACGCGCTCCACAGCCGAGCGCGGGGCGACCACGATCTTCACGGAACGCTCCCTAGCGCGCGGTCGAGCCGCTCCCAGCCTGCTTCGTCACCCGGCAGGCCGAAGCGCAGGGCGTCCGGCGTGGCCTCGAAGCGGCGGAGATAGATGCCGCCCTTCCCGCACGCATCGAACACCACGGCCGCGCGCGAACTGCGCACGAACCGGAAGAGGCTGGTGCCGCCAGAAACCGTCAAGTCGCGCCGCGCAAGCAGGGCATCGAGCCGCGCGGCATCCGCGGCCAAGCGCGCCCGCATGTCATCCTGCCAAGCTGCGTCGCCCAGCGCCACTCGCCCGACCTCCGCCGCCGGCCCGCTCGCCGCCCACGGTCCGAACTCCGCTTGAATCTTTTGCGCAAGCGCTTCGTGTGCCACGCCAAAGCCGAGCCGCAAGCCTGCGAGACCGAAGAACTTTCCGAAAGACCGCAGCACCACGAGATTGGGCACGTCGCTCACCGCGCCGCACATCCCAGCGCGCGCGAGATCGCCCACATCCATGAAGGCCTCGTCTACCACCAGAAGCCCGCCGCGCCGGTGAAGCCGCGCGGCGAGATCGAGCAGGACCGGCCGGTCGAGCAACCGTCCATCAGGGTTGTTGGGGTTGACCAGCACCGCGAGGTCCGCCTCGGCAAGCGCGTCCACGCTCTCGACTTCCTCGACGCGATGTCCGATGAGCCGCGCAGCGCGGGCGTGTTCGGCATAGGTGGGCGACAGCACGCGCGCCAGGCCAGGCTGAACGAGGCGGGCGACGAGCGGCAGCAGGATTTGCGTGCCGGGCGCCGCGACCACGTTGGCAGCCGATGGCGCGCGGTAGGCCTGCGCCGCTGCTACACGCAGGGCGTCGTCCGCTTCCGGCAAGCGCTCCCAGGCGCTGGCGGGGATCGGCGGCAGCTTGTAAGGGTGCGGGTTGATGCCGGTGGACAGGTCGATCCAGGGCTCGGGCGCGTGGGGAAACAGCGCTCGTGCACTGGCCAGGCTCCCGCCGTGATCGCGCACCTCTTCCGGCCTGCTCACCATGTCAGTTCTTCTCGCGCTCCTGGCGCTTCTTGCCGAGCGCCTGTTCGGCTATCCCAACCGCCTGTTCCGCCTTGTCGGCCACCCCGTGACCTGGATCGGCCGGCTGATCGGCGCGCTCGACACAGGCTGGAACAACGGAGGCCGCGCCGGCCGGGCTGCCGGCGTCGCGGCCCTTCTGCTGATCGTGTTCGTACCGGTCGCCATCGGCGTCGTCCTGCAATTCGTTCTCAGCGGCACGGTGGTCGGCCTGCTTGTGCTGGCGCTCCTCGCAAGCGCGCTTCTCGCCCAAAAAAGCCTGGGCGAGCATGTGGAGGCGGTCGCGCGCGGGCTCGAGACCGGTGGGCTCGAAGAAGGGCGCAAGGCCGTTTCCATGATCGTCGGTCGCGACCCCGAGGCGCTCGACGAAGCCGGCGTCTCGCGCGCAGCCATCGAAAGCCTGGCAGAAAACTTCTCGGACGGCATCACCGCACCCGCCGTCTGGATGGCGCTGGGCGGTCTTCCCGGCGCGCTCGCCTACAAGGCCGTGAACACGGCCGACAGCATGATCGGCCACCTGTCGCCGCGCCACCGGCGGTTCGGCTGGGCGGCAGCAAGGCTCGACGATCTCATGAACCTGCCGGCGTCGCGGTTGACGGCCCTGCTGCTCGTGGCTGCGGCCGCCATCGTGCCCGACGCTTCGCCGGGCGGTGCTTGGCGCGCAGTGTGGCGCGATGCGAGCAAGCACCGCTCGCCCAACGCCGGCTGGCCGGAAGCCGCGATGGCCGGCGCGCTCGGCCTCGCGCTTGCCGGCCCCCGCGCCTATGCGGGCGTCATGACCGAAGACGGGGTGATGGGCGAAGGCGGCCGGCGCGAGGCGACGGCCCACGACATCCGCCGTGCGCTCCGCCTCTACTGGACGGCGGATGCGCTTCTGCTCGCGCTGTTCGGGCTGATCGCTACGGCGCTTTTCATCGCGCATGGCGGATAAACCCATCGATGTCGCAATGGGCTTCGAGATGCGCAGCCAGCCTGTCGAGAACGGCATCAACGCCCGCTTCATAATCGAGCTGCGAATCCGTTCCGCCCAGACGGCGCAGCCAAGCCGAGCGCTGGCGGTCGTCGGAAAAGATGCCATGCACATAGGTGCCACTCACGCGTCCTTCGGCTGAGACAGCACCTTCAGGCACACCGTCGATGAAGGCGAAAGGCCGCGCCCGGTCGGGGCCTTCACTCACGCCCATGTGCATCTCGTAGCCGGAAAACGGTGTGCCGTCGGCCGTTTTGCCGCACACGGTTTCTAGCCGCTTGGAGCCGGACAGCACCGTTCGGAGATCGAGCAGCCCGAGCCCCGCCTCCTCGCCCGGCGGGCCTTCCACTCCGTCGGGATCGGCGACACTTCTGCCCAGCATCTGGAAGCCGCCGCACAGACCCAGCACATGCCCGCCACGGCGATGGTGGGCAAGGATGTCGTGGTGCCAGCCCTCGGCCTTCAGCGCGCGGAGATCGGACATGGTGGACTTCGAGCCAGGCAGGATCACGCAATGCGCGTCGCCGGGGATAGGCTGGCCGGGATGCAGGCGCAGCAGCGCCACCTGAGGCTCGGCTTCGAGCGGGTCGAGATCGTCGAAGTTGGAGATGTGCGGCAGAAGAGGGACGGCGATACGCAAAGTGCCCTCGCCCACTTCGCTGCCCGCATGGGCGAGTGCCAGCGCATCTTCGGCTGGCAGGCGGCGCGCGTCCGGGAAGAATGGAATGAGCCCGAAGGACTGCCAGCCCGAGGCCTCGGCAATCACGCGCATTCCCTCCTGAAAGAGCGCGGGGTCGCCACGGAAGCGGTTGACCACGAAGCCCACGATCCGCGCCGCGTCGGCCTCCGGCAGCACATGACGGGTGCCGACGAGGCTGGCGATCACGCCGCCGCGGTCGATGTCGCCCACCAGAATGACCGGCACGTCCTCAGCGTCCGCGAAGCCCATGTTGGCGATGTCGTTCGTCCGCAGATTGGTTTCGGACGCGCTGCCCGCCCCCTCCACCAGAACGAAATCGGCCTCGCCCTTCAACCGCGCGAAGCTCTCGCGCACGAAGGGCATCAGCTGCGGCTTGACACGCTGATATTCCGCCGCCTTGGCCTGCCCCCAGACGCAGCCCTGCACCACGATCTGCGAGCCCGTTTCGCTTTGCGGCTTGAGCAGCACCGGGTTCATGTGGACGGATAGTGGGACGTTCGCCGCCCGCGCCTGCAGCGCCTGCGCGCGGCCGATCTCGCCGCCGTCCGCGGTCACGGCCGCATTGTTGGACATGTTCTGCGGCTTGAATGGACGCACGGAGTGTCCGCGCAAGGCGAGCGCGCGGCAGAGACCGGCAACCACGAGCGACTTGCCGACATCCGAGCCGGTGCCCTGGAACATGAGGGCGCGGGCGGTCATGGTTGCGTGTCGAAGGCAGGGCGTCTCAGAACTCGATCCCCTTTTGCGCCTTCACGCCCGCCTTGAAATGGTGCTTCACGAGCGTGAACTCGGTCACCAGATCGGCCGCCTCGATCAACTCGGGCTTGGCGTTGCGGCCGGTGGCGACCACGTGGAGGTCGGCCCGGCGGCTGGTCAGCGTCTCCACCACTTCCCCGATCGGCAGATAGTCGTAGCGCAGCGCGATGTTGATCTCATCGAGCACCACCAGCGCCACCGCCGGATCGGCCATCAATTCCTGCGCCTTGCTCCACGCAGCACGGGCGGCTGCGATGTCGCGCTCGAGGTCCTGCGTTTCCCAGGTGAAGCCCTCGCCCATCGCGTGCCAGCGCAGGCGCGAGCCGAAGGCCGCGAACGCGTCTTTCTCGCCCGTGTGCCAAGCGCCCTTCACGAACTGCACGACGCCCACGGTGCGGCCATAGCCCAGCATCCGCAGCGCGAGACCGAAGGCGGCCGTGGTCTTGCCCTTGCCTGCCCCGGTGTGAACGATGAGAAGACCCTTCTCCTCCATCTTTTCGGCCACCTCTGCGTCCTGCACCGCCTTGCGCTTCTGCATCTTGAGGCGGTGGCGGGTGGCTTCGGTCTCGTCGATTTCCGTCATTTCAGCCTCATGGGCAGGCCCGCGGCGACGAAGACGACGTGGTCCGCCAACCCCGCCACGCGCTGGTTCAGCCGCCCCGCCGCATCGCGGAAGCGCCGCGCGAGCGCATTGTCCGGCACGATACCCAGGCCCACCTCGTTGGACACGAGCACCCAAGGGCCGCGCGGGCGGGCGAGAACTTCCGCCAAGCGGTCCTCTTCCTCCCCAAGGTCGTGCTCGGCAAGCAGATGGTTGGAAAGCCAGAGCGTCAGGCAGTCCACCAGCACGGGCCGGCCTTCGGGCAGTGTGCGAAGCGTTGTCGCGAGATCGATCGGCGCATCCAGCGTTTGCCAGCGGCCGTCACGGCGCTCGCGGTGGATGCGGATGCGCTCGTCCATTTCGCGGTCGAAGCTTTCGGCGGTCGCGACATAGGCCCAGGGCGCTGAGTGCGCCCCGAGCAGCGTCTCGGCGTGGCGGCTCTTGCCCGAGCGCGCCCCTCCGAGAACGAGTGTCAGCGAACGCTCCTCAGGCAAGGCGGTCGCGCAGCACGGGTTCGCCGAGCGCGAAGCGGGAGCGGAAGAGCCCCACGCCTGCGCCGAGCATCAGCCAGAAGACGAGGTTGGTCACGGTCACCGCCACCACGAAGCAGTGGTGCAGCGCTTCGGGCACCGCCGTTTCGAAGCTGTCGGGCTGCGGCGCGCCGATGATGTGGGGCGCGACGATCAGCGCCACGCCCAAGATGGCGAGCGGGGCGGAGCGTCGAAACGCGATCAGCGCGAGCCCAGCCGCGGTCGCCAAGATCGTGCCGACCCACCAGACCTGGCGGGCCCAGAGATCGGCGGCAGGCATCGCCGGAAGCTCCGGTGGAAGCCCAAGCCCCGGCGCGAGCGTGAACACGCCGAACCCGGCGAAACCCCAGAACAGCCCCTGGCGCCAACCTCCGATGCCACCCGCGAACTCGCTCGCCACCACGAGGATCAGCGCGAAGCCCACGCCGGAGACGATGTTGGCAAGGACGTTGTAGGCGAAGCGCTCGAAACCGTCGGCGGGCGCCCAGCCCTCGTCGTCATGGGAGTGGGCGGCTTCGGCTGCACCCGTTCCATGATCGTGGGCGGGGGCTGCGCCCTCGAAGGTCTCGGCCTGCAGGATCAGCGGGACGGTAGTGAAACTCTGGACCACGGCGAGCGCCAGCCCGGCCACGAGCCCGGCGAGCGCCGCGACGAACACGACGTTGCGAAAGATCGACATTTGCGGGCTTTCCTCAGTGGCAGGGGAAAGCGAGCGAGTGGCGGTAATCGTGGGCTGCGTTGTGCACGGCCTCGATATGCGCAAAGCCCGTGAAGCCGGTGATGAAGAGACCGAGCAGGCCGGCAAGCGCGAGTTGAAGCACGCGTCCTTGCGTGGATGTGGCTGAAGCCGGGGAAACGACTGTGGTGTTCATGCGAAATGCTCCTTGCCCTCCACCCGAGGGCCTGTGGTTCCGTTTCGTCGCCGGCAGGTCTCCTGGCTCGCGGTTTCCAGCGCCGTTTCCTCCGCCTTCCCGGGCAAACCCAGTGGCATGTCGGAGGAACGGCTCGCCGCTCACAGTTGCGGGGGCAGCCGCGGCTTGGGGTTATTTCCCCGACCGCGTTCCCTTTCTCGTCCCCGAAGGGAACCGATGACCCGACGACCATAGCGGAACACAGCTTCGCCCGGCAAACGGATTCGCGCCCTTCCCCGTCGCGCCCGCGCGTTGACACCCGCCCGCCCCCGCACCTAAATGCGGGCCCAAGCGACGGTCCCCGGTTTCGGTCGGGGCGCAAAAGGGAATGCGGTGCGGGCGAAAAACCCAATTCCGCGGCTGTCCCCGCAACTGTGAGCGGCGAGCGAAGGGCCCCATGCCACTGGGAATGTTTCCTGGGAAGGCGGCCCGACGCCACGACCCGTGAGCCAGGAGACCTGCCGTCGCGCGAACATGGTTCCAGATGCCCGGCGGGTGCCCCGGGCGGGAGCGAGGATCAGTGACCGAGAACGAAGACGCGGAAGCGATCCGAGACGGCGTTGCCGCAGTGACCATTCTGGTCTGCTCGGCCTGCCGCGGACCCGACGGCTCGGATGCGCGCCCCCGCGCCGGCGAGCGATTGGGCAATGCCGCGCGCGATCTCGCCGAACCGGGCGTTGCGGTGCGGTCCGTCGAATGCCTGGGCAACTGCAAGCGCCGTCTGAGCGCTGCCATTCTGGCGCCCGGCGCGTGGTCTTATGTGTTCGGAGACCTCTGCGAAGCCGATGCCCCTTCCCTGATCGAGGGCGCGCGCCTTCTGGCCGATGCGCCCGATGGGCTGATGCCGTGGCGCGGCCGCCCCGATTGTCTCAAGCGCGGGCTCGTGTCCCGCATCCCGCCTCTTTCCCACCCGGAGACCCCATGAGCACCCAAGCTGAACGCGTTCCCTGCACCGTCGTCACGGGCTTTCTTGGCGCCGGCAAGACGACGCTGATCCGCAACCTCCTGGAGAACGCAGGCGGGCGCAGGCTCGCCGTGATCGTCAACGAGTTCGGCGATGTCGGCATCGACGGCGACATCCTGAAAGGTTGCGGCGTGGAAGCCTGCCCGGAGGAGAACGTGGTGGAGCTCGCCAATGGCTGCATCTGCTGCACGGTGGCCGACGACTTCGTGCCCGCGCTCGACACCATCCTCTCGCGCGAGCCCAAGGTCGAGCACATCCTGATCGAGACCTCGGGCCTCGCCCTGCCCAAGCCCCTCGTGCAGGCCTTCCAGTGGCCGGCCATCAAGGGCCGCGTGACAGTGGACGGCGTGGTGGCCGTGGTGGATGGCGCCGCCCTCGCAGACGGCCGCGTAGCCTCCGACATGGACGCGCTCGCAGCCCAGCGCGCGGCCGACGAGAGCCTCGATCACGACGATCCCGTGGAAGAGGTGTTCGAAGACCAGGTGGCGTGCGCCGACCTGGTGATCCTGTCCAAGAGCGATCTGCTCGACGATGCCGGGCGCGACCGCGCGAAAAACGAGTTGGCCGAGCATCTGGGCGACGGCGTGAAGGTGGTGCCGGTGGCCGGCGGCAAGGTCGATCCGGCCGTGCTGCTGGGTCTCGGCATCGGCACCGAAAACGACATCGACAACCGCAAGACCCATCACGACGACGAGCTCGATCACGAGCACGACGACTTCGACAGCTTCGTGGTGGAATTGCCCGCGCTCACCGACCCCGAGGCGCTGGCCGAACGCGTGGGTCAGGCCGCTCGCGAGGCGGACGTGCTTCGCCTCAAGGGCTTCGTCGCGGTGGAAGGCAAGCCGATGCGGCTTCTGGTGCAGGCTGTCGGCCCACGCGTCGCCCACGGCTATGATCGCGCCTGGTCGCCAGGCGAAGAGAAGCGCACGCGGCTCGTCGCCATCGGGCTCAAGGGTCTCGACCGTGAGCGCGTCTCGGCCATCCTGCGCGGAGACGCGGCAGCCGCCTGATGCACATCCTCGCCGCCTCCTCCGCAACGCTCGACGATACGGCAGAGCCCGTCGATCTCGGCCAGACGGCGGCCGAGATGGCGATCCTTTCGTTTTCGCCGAGCGATCTTGCGGGGCTGGGAGCGGCGTGGCGCGTGAGAGCGGATCGCCCCTCCCTGCGGCTCGCGAGCTTGGCTGACCTGCGCCACCCCATGTCGGTCGATCTCTGGATCGACAGCGTCGGAGCCCATGCCAAGGTGATCCTGGTTCGCCTGCTCGGCGGTTACGACTGGTGGCGCTACGGCTGCGACCGGCTATCGGCGCTCGCGCGCCGGCGCGGCATCAAGCTCGCGCTCCTGCCCGGCGAATGCCGCGACGAGGACGAGAGCCTCGATCGGCTTTCCACGCTTCCCCAGCAGGAACTGCGCACCCTGCTCGGCTATTTCCGCGAAGGCGGACCCGACAACATGGCAGCCCTGCTCGACCGGCTGGCGGGTCATGCGGGCCGCGCGATGGATGCGCCCGAGCCGGCCCCCCTGCCGCGCTTCGGGGCATATGATCCCGCAAGCGGCGTGGTCTCCCTCGAGACTTTCGCGCCTCCGCTCGGCGCATCCGTCGTGCCGATCCTGTTCTACCGCTCGATGCTTCTGGCAGCCGATGCAGCTCCCATCCGCGCGCTTTCCGCCGCGCTTGTCGCGCGGAATCTCCATCCTCTGCCGCTCTTCGTGCCCAGCCTGAAGGACGCGGACGCCTGCCGCTTCGTGGAAGAGGCCTGCGCGCGCTTCGCACCCGCCCTTCTCGTCACCACCACCGCTTTTGCCGGCAGCGGCGAACTCCTCGCCCGCATCGGCGCGCCCGTTTTGCAGGCGGTGATCGCCACCACGCGGCGCGAGGCGTGGGCCGAGAATGACCGCGGCCTCAAGCCTGCCGACCTCGCCATGCATGTGGTGCTGCCCGAGGTCGACGGGCGCGTGCTGGGCGGCGCGATCTCCTTCAAAACGGAAGCCGCAAGCGACGAGGCGTTGGGCTTCCGTACCTTGGTAAATCAGCCCGAGCCGGCGCTGGTGGAAGCCTTTGCCGAACGCGCCGCAGCCCTCATCCGCCTCCAGCGGATGGCAACAGCCGAACGGCGCGTCACCATCATTCTCCCCGACTACCCCCGCGCCGGCGGACGCACCGGTTATGCGGTGGGGCTCGACGTCTTCGCGAGCGCGCTCGCGATCCTCCACGACATGAAGGCAGTCGGCTATCAGGTTGAAGAGATTCCTGAAACCTCGCGCGACCTTCTTGAATCGCTGCGCGAAGCGGAAGGCACGCAGTCGGGCGCCTACGAGGCCCGCTTCGCGGCTCTGCCGGACGAGACGCGCTTCGCGGTGGAAGATGCCTGGGGAAAGCCCCGTGTAGACACTTTCACCTTTCGCTCTGCTCGCTTCGGCAACATCACGATCGCGCTTGCCCCCGACCGCGGCCGTTCCGCCGACCGCCGGGCGGACTATCACGACCCCACCCTTCCTCCACGCCACGAACTTCTGGCGTTCGGGTTCTGGCTCCAGGAGCACAACCACGCGCTCGTCCATCTCGGCGCGCACGGAACCCTGGAATGGCTGCCCGGCAAGACGGTGGCGCTCGCACCCTCCTGCTTCGCTTCGATCGTCACCGGCGCGCTGCCGGTGATCTATCCCTTCATCGTGTCCAACCCCGGCGAGGCCGCGCAGGCCAAGCGGCGCATCGGAGCCGTCACGCTCGGCCACCTGCCCCCGCCTTTGGTGGATGCCGGCCACGACCCCGCGCGCTCGGCCCTCGAGCAACTGGTCGACGAATACGCCCAGGCAGACGGCCTCGACCGCCGCCGGCGTGACCGGCTGGCTGCCCTGATCGTCGCCAAGGCGGCCGAGACCGGGCTCGGGCAGGAAGCAGGCGTGGACGCGTCGGATGCACCCGACGAAGCGCTGCGCCGCATCGATGCCTGGCTCTGCGACCTGAAGGACATGGCGATCAAGGACGGTCTTCACGTCTTCGGCCGCGCCGAGCCGGACGAGGCCGATGCTGCGCGCCGCGCAAGCGCGCAAGCCGAGCGCGCGGCCCTGCTCGCCGCGCTCGATGGCCGCTTCGTATCAGGCGGTCCCTCCGGCGCGCCCGCGCGGGGGCGCACGGATGTGCTGCCCACCGGCCGAAACCTCTTCGCCTCCGACCACCGCCATCTGCCCACCCCGACCGCCTGGGAGCTCGGCAAGCAGGCAGCCGATGAGGTTCTGCGACGCTATCTCCAGGACCACGGCGACTGGCCGCGCGGTGTGGTGATCGACCTTTGGGGCAGCGCATCCCTGCGCAACGGCGGCGAGGAGATCGCCCAGGGCCTGCACCTGATGGGCTGCCGCCCGCGCTGGGACGCCGCCACCGCGCGCGTGGACGGCATCGACATCTTGCCCCCCGCCATCCTTGGCCGCCCGCGTGTGGACGTGTCCTTCCGCATCTCCGGCCTGTTCCGCGACATATTCCCGACCCAGATCGCGCTGCTCGACGCAGCCGCCCGCGCGATAGCTGCCCGCGACGAGGCCGATGGCGACAACCCGCTGGCCGAAGCCGCCCGCGCTGCAGGCAGCACCCCGCCCCGCATCTTCGGCTCCGCGCCGGGCACCTATGGGGCAGGCGTCGAGGACAAGCTCGCCGACGGCGACTGGGACGCCCAGTCCGAGATCGGTCAAGCCTATCTCGATGCCGCCTCTCACAGCTTCGGCGGACCCGAGGGGGAAGCGACAGCCTCGCCCGGCGCTTTCGCCTCGGCGCTCGCGGAAACGGATCTGCTCATCCACACGGGCGACGACCCCGGCCGCGATCTGCTCGAAGGCTTGGCCGATATTGCCTTCATCGGCGGCTTCGCATCGGCCGTGAAGGCGCTCGGCCGGAGTGCGGACGTGATCGCGCTCGACACGACCGACCCGAAACGTCCCCGCGCCCGCTCGCTGGGCGAGGCGGTGGCGCGCACCGTCCGCGCGCGTGCGCTGAGTGATCGCTTCGTCGCCGGCCAGATGCGCCACGGGCCGCGCGGCGCCTCCGAATTCGCCGAGACGGTGGATCGGCTCGTGGCCTTCGCCGAAACCACCGACGCCGTGCCCGGAACGCTGATCGGCGCGCTGCACGACCGCTATCTGGGCGACGAGACCGTCCGCGCCTTCCTGCTGGACCAGAACCCGGAAGCCGCGGCCCTCATCGCCCGCCGCTTTCTCGACGCACGCCGCCGCAACCTGTGGCACCCCTTACGCAACTCGACGGACGCCGACCTCGAAGCGCTGCTCGCTGAGGCCCGCGGCAAGCCGGCGCGGGTCGCGGCTGAATGAGCGCGCTGCGCCGCAACGCCTGCCCGACCCTCGGCGCGCCGATGGCCACCGGCGACGGCCTGCTCGCCCGCTTGCGCCCCGCAAGCGGCAGCTTCGCACCAGCTGAGCTTGCGAGCCTAGCGCGCGCCGCCGCGCGACACGGCAATGGCATCCTGGAGGTGACCCAGCGCGGCAGCCTGCAGATCCGTGGCCTGTCGGAAGCGTCCGCACTCGCGCTGGGCGAGGACGTGCGCCGCATGGGTCTTGCGGTTCGCGAGGGCCTTCCCGTCGAGACCGGCCCGCTCGCGGGTCTCGACCCCACCGAGCGCGCCGACCCTCGGCCATTGGCGGCCGAGATAGCGCTTCAGGCCACCCCTTTCGTGCCCCGCTTGGGGCCCAAGGTCTCGGTGGTGGTGGATGGTGGCGGCCGGATCGGCATGACGCGCGTGCTGGCCGACATCCGCCTGGAAGCGATGGACAATGTGCGATGGCGCGTCTCGGTCGGGGGAACGGCGGAGACCGCAGCCATACTCGGCATCTTCGACCCGCAAGACGCCGTGGCGGAAGCCGTTCGCCTTCTGGAGCAACTTGCACAGCACGGCCGCCTCGCGCGCGGCCGCGATCTGTTGCCCGCCGACGCATCGCGACCCGCGTCGTCAGAAACGGTTGGGACGATGCCACAGGTCGGCGTCTTCCCGCTGGGCGACGGCACTGTTGCGCGAGGCGCCGCGCTGCCTTTCGGTCAGATCGACGCCGCAGACCTTGCCGCACTTGCCGAGACGGCGGGCGCCGATGCGTTCCGCCTCAGCCTCGACTACACGCTTCTCCTGCTTTGCACGCCTGACAAGCTGTCACCCGTCGAGCGAGCCGCCGATCTCGCCGGCCTCATCCTCGACCCCACCGATCCCCGCCTGCGCATTTCCGCTTGCGCCGGCGCGCCGGCCTGCCATGCCGGGCTCCTCGACACCAAGGCACTCGCGAAAGCCCTTGCCCCGGCAATCCCCGCAGGCCATGGCAAGGTGCACCTGTCGGGCTGCCCGAAGCGTTGCGCCGAGCCCAAGGCCGCCGTTCTCGTGGAAGGCCATGAAGGCGCGGTGGCGGTGAACGGCGTTTCCGTCGCATCTGGCCATGCGGTCGCCGCGATCGGGCAGGCATTGCGGGAGCGGCAGGGGCAAAGCGCGGCGTGAAGGGTTCGGAACATTCGATGTCGGCATTCGACTATATCCGCGACGGACAGGCGATCTACCGTCAGTCCTTTGCCACCATCCGCGCTGAGGCCGATCTCGCGCGCTTCGACACCGACGACGCCGAGGTCGCGATCCGCATGATCCATGCCTGCGGTCTGGTGGAAGCGGCAGAGCATTTCGTGTTCTCGTCCGGCTTCACGCGGGCCGCGCGCACAGCGCTCGAAGCGGGCGCGCCGATCCTGTGCGATGCCGAGATGGTCGCCCACGGCGTCACCCGCGCGCGCTTGCCGAAAGACAATGCGGTGATCTGCACACTGCACGACACGGAGACGCGCGCGCTTGCGGAGCGCATCGGCAACACACGCTCGGCAGCGGCCCTCGAACTCTGGGGCGAGCGGATGCGGGGGGCGGTGGTCGCCATCGGCAACGCGCCGACGGCACTCTTCCACTTGCTCGACCTCCTGCGCCAGGGCGCGCCGCGGCCCGCCGCCATCATCGGCATGCCCGTGGGCTTCGTGGGTGCCATCGAGTCCAAGGATGCGCTGATTGCGGAGAACACAGGCGTGCCGTTCGCCACCGTTCGCGGCCGCATGGGCGGCAGTGCCATGACGGTTGCCGCCATCAACGCGGTCGCGAGGGCCGGGCTTTGACCGCGATCCTGTGGGGTGTCGGCACGGGGCCGGGCGACCCCGACCTCATGACGCTGAAGGCCGTGCGCGCGTTGAGCGCGGCAGATGTGGTCGCCTTCTTCGCCAAGGACGGCAACCCCGGCAACGCCCATCGCACGGCCGCCCGCTTCTTTCGCGAGGGCGCGGTCGAACTGCCGCTGCTCTACCCCGTCACCACCGAGATCGAGACGAGCCACGACGACTACAAGTCGGCCATCTCGGGCTTCTACGCGCGCTCGGCCGAAAGCGTCGCCGCCCATCTCGACGCCGGCCGCACCGTGGCCGTGCTCAGCGAAGGCGATCCGCTCTTCTACGGCTCATACATGCATCTCCACGTGCGGCTCGCGCACCGCTATCCCACCGAGGTGATCCCCGGCATAACGGCCATGTCTGGCTGCTGGTCGCAGACGGGTCTGCCGATCGTCCAAGGCGACGACGTGCTGTCCGTGCTGCCCGGCACGATGGAGGAAGCGGCACTCGCCCGCCGCCTGGGCGATACGCAGGCCGCAGTGATCATGAAGGTCGGCCGCAACCTGCCCAAGATCCGTCGCGCGCTGGAAGCCGCCGGCAAGCTCGCACAGGCGACCTATGTCGAGCGCGGCACCATGACAAACACTTGCGCCATGAAGCTCGCCGACAAGACCGACGACCGCGCCCCCTATTTCTCGCTCGTGCTCGTGCCCGGCTGGGAAGCCCGCCCGTGAGCGGCATGCTCCATGTGATCGGCCTCGGGCCCGGCTCGGACGCGCAGGTGACGCCCGAAGCACGCGAGGCCGTGACCGCCTCGACCGATTTCTTCGGCTACAAGCCCTATTGCGACCGGCTGGGCCTCGAAGCCCACCAGACCGTGCATGCCTCCGACAACCGTGAAGAGCTGATGCGCGCCCGCGCGGCACTCGACATGGCCTCAGCTGGCCGCAGCGTGGCCGTGGTGTCGGGCGGAGATCCCGGTGTGTTCGCGATGGCTGCGGCCGTCTGCGAGGCGATCGAGCATGGGCCGGAGGCTTGGCGCGCGATCGAGCTTCGTATCGTGCCGGGCGTCACCGCCATGCTGGCCGTCGCCGCGCGCGCGGGCGCGCCGCTCGGCCACGACTTCTGTGCGATCTCGCTGTCCGACAACCTCAAGCCCTGGGACCTGATCGAGCGCCGGCTGCGGCTTGCTGCACAAGCGGGGTTCGTGATGGCCTTCTACAACCCGATCAGCCGCGCCCGCCCCTGGCAGCTCGGCCGCGCCTTCGACATCCTTCGCGAGGAATTGCCGCAAACCGTGCCCGTGATCTTCGGCCGCGCTGCCGGCAGGCCTGACGAACGCATGAAGCTGTCTCCCCTTGCCGAAGCCCGAGGCGAAATGGCTGACATGGCGACCTGCGTGATCGTGGGGTCGGCCGAGACGCGCATCATCGAGCGCCCCGGCCAGTCGCCGCTGGTCTATGCCCCACGCTTTGCGGAGGCTAGCCGTTGACCGACCCAGGCCACGGCTTCTCCGACGCTGCCCACCGCTTCGCCGCCCGCAGAAGTGGGACGTCGCACCATGAAGACGGGCAGGCTCAGCTCTCGCGCGGCTTGCAGCTTGGCGGCGCTCGCCGTGCCGCCGCTGTTCTTGCAGAGCAGGGCGTCGATGCGATGCTCGCGCAACAGCAGTCTTTCGGCGTCGAGCGGAAACGGCCCGCGGTCGAGAACATAAGCCGCATCGGGCACACGAAGCTTCGGCTCCACCGGATCGACGCTGCGCACCAGCCAGAAATGCTGCGGCGCGTCCTGGATGGGCTCCAGCTCCTGCCGGCCGAGCGCTGCGAAAACGCGGCGCGGAGCCTGGCCCAGGCCGCCGACGGCTTCCGCCACGCTCTTGACCTCAAACCACCGGTCGCCCGCGACCGCCTCCCACGCCGGACGGCGAAGCGCGAGAAGCGGAACGCCCGTCGCTGCGGCGGCTTCCACCGCGTTGCGCGAGATCTGCGCGGCGAATGGATGGGTGGCATCGATCAGAAGCGCGGTGTCACTGGAGCGCAGATGAGCACCCAGCCCACCAGCGCCTCCGAACCCGCCGACGCGTACGGGAACCCCTTGCGCCGCTGGCGCGCGGGTGCGACCGGCGAGCGAAAGCGTCACGGCGCAGTCGCCGCGCTCGGCCAGCCGGCCGGCGAGCGCGCGCGCTTCCGTGGTTCCGCCGAGGATCAGCACCGGGAGGCTCATCGTGCCTTCTAGAAAGGGCGGGGCTCCCGCCGCAACCGGAAAGTGGCTGGCCGTTGTCGGCATCGGCGAGGACGGCCAAGCCGGGTTGAGCGAGCGTGCCCGCGATCGGATCGAAAACGCGGAAACCGTGTTCGGCGGCGAGCGTCATCTCGCGCTGGTGGAGCCGCTGATCCGCGGCACGGCGGAAGCTTGGCCGAAACCCTTCGACGCCGAGATGACCGCCGTGCGCGCGCGCCGTCATCATCCCACTTGCGTGCTCGCCTCGGGTGATCCCATGCTCTTCGGCGTCGGCGCGACGCTCGCGCGCTTCGTGCCTGCGGAAGAGATGGAGGTTCTGCCCGCTCCATCCGCTTTCAGCTTAGCTGCCGCGCGGCTTGGCTGGGCGTTGCAGGACACCGACTGCATCTCGCTGCACGGCCGCGCCACCGAGCGCGTTCGCCCCCTCCTCCAGCCCGGCGCACGCGTGTTGGCGCTGACCTCGGATTCGGACGGCCCGGCAGCGCTTGCGCGCTTTCTCGCCGCACAAGGCTTCGGCGCCTCCACCCTTCACGTGCTCGAAGCTCTCGGCGGCGAGCACGAGCGGATCACGACTCACCGTGCCGATGCCCTCGAAGGCACTTTCCACCCGCTCAATCTGGTCGCGGTCGAAGTGGTGGGCGGGCGCGCAGTGGCGCTTGCACCTGGCCTGCCCGACGCGCTCTTCCGCCATGACGGCCAGATCACCAAGCGCCCCATCCGCGCGCTCACCTTGTCCGCGCTTGCACCGCGACGGGGCGAGCTTTTGTGGGATGTCGGCGCTGGCTCGGGCTCGGTTGCCGTGGAATGGATGCTTGCGCACCCATCGCTCCGCGCGATTGCCATCGAGCGCCGCGCGGATCGCATCGGCAACATCCGCGAGAACGCCCGCGCGCTCGGCGTGCCCGATCTCAGGATCGTCGAAGGTCACGCGCCCGCGGCCTTCGCGGGTCTAGAAGCGCCCGATGCCATCTTCCTCGGCGGCGGCGGAAGCCGTGACGGCGTGGCGGAAGCCGCGATTGACGCTCTCAAGCGCGGCGGACGCCTGGTCGCCAATGCGGTGACGCTGCAGATGGAAGCCGAGCTCCTGCGCCTCCACGCGTCCCACGGCGGCGAGCTCCTGCGTTTTGGCCTCTCGCAGGCGGAAGGCGTGGGCAGCATGACCGGTTGGCGGCCGTCGATGCCGACCACGCAATGGACGTGGGTGAAGCCATGATCGTGGCAGGCCTGGGCTGCAAGGCGGGCACGCCCGCAGACGCGGTGCTGGCGGCAATCGCTGCCGCTTTGCAAACTTATGCAGTGGAGCCCGAAACGCTGAATGCGCTCGCCTCCTCGGAGAAGAAAGCAATAGAGCCAGGCATCCGGGAGGCCGCAATCATACTCTCTTTGCCGCTCCATGCGGTGGCAGACGATCTGCTGCGCGATGCGCAGGCGGGCACCGTGACCCACTCCTCCTTCTCCATGGCGGTCGCAGGCGTTTCCTCTGTCTCGGAAGCCGCAGCGCTTGCCGCATGCGGGCCAGGGAGCGCTCTGTTCGGGCCGCGGGTTGCGAGAAACGGCGTCACCTGCGCGCTGGCATTCGATGGGGTTCTGCCGTGACGGTTCATTTCATCGGCGCGGGGCCCGGTGCCGCCGACCTCATCACGGTGCGCGGGCGCGACCGCATAGCGAGCGCACCCGTCTGCCTCTATGCCGGCTCGATCGTGCCCGAAGCCCTGCTCGAACACTGTCCCGCGAACGCTCGCATCGTGAACACCGCGCCCATGTCGCTCGATGAGATCGAGCGGGAATTCGTCCGCGCCCATGAGGCAGGCGAGGACGTCGCGCGCCTGCATTCGGGCGATCTTTCCGTGTGGAGCGCGATGGGCGAGCAGATTCGCCGCCTCGACCGGCTCGGCATTCCCTGGACAATCACGCCCGGCGTGCCGTCCTTTGCCGCTGCGGCTGCCGCTCTCGGCCGCGAACTCACCGTGCCGGAAGTGGCGCAGAGCCTGGTGCTGACACGCCTCGGCGGCCGTGCGTCGAAGATGCCAGAGCGCGAGACGCTCAAGGGCTTCGGCGCGACGGGCTCGACACTTGCCATTCATCTCGCCATCCACGCGGTGGACGAGATCGCGGCCGAACTCACGCCGCTATACGGCGCGGATTGTCCGGTGGGAGTGGTGGCGCGCGCCTCCTGGCCAGAAGAGCGCGTGATCCGCACGACGCTCGGCGGTCTGGTCGAAGCGCTTGCCGCCGACCCTATCGAGCGCACGGCCATCGTCTTCGTGGGCCGCGGTCTCGCCGCAGCCGATTTCGCCGAAAGCTCGCTCTACGACGCGTACTACCAGCGCCGCTTCCGGGGGCGCGGCACGTGACTGCGCTGGGAGACGCCATCGAGCGCCTGTCGCCCACTCTGCCGGCTTTCGAGCCTGGCCATGTCTGGCTTGCGGGTGCCGGGCCGGGCCGCGCCGGCGCACTGACGATCGAGGTGCTGGCGGCTTTGGCCGAGGCCGACCACGTGGTTTACGACGCGCTGGTCGACCCTTCCGTGCTGCGGGTCGCGGCCAAGGCCGAGCTGCACTTCATGGGCAAGCGCGGCGGCAAGGCGTCCGCCTCGCAGGATGACATCACAGCCCTCCTCGTCGCCCTCGCCAGAAGCGGGGGCCGCGTGCTCCGCCTCAAAGGAGGTGATCCCTTCATCTTCGGACGCGGCGGCGAGGAAGCGCTGGCGCTGGTGGAAGCGGGCATCCCCTTCCGTATCCTGCCCGGCGTCACGGCAGCTCTCGGCGCACTGGCCTCCGCGCTCATTCCCGCCACCATGCGCGGGATCAACAAAGCGGTCACGCTCGCCACCGGCCATGCGGCCGACACGGGCGACGACCTCGACTGGGCGAAGCTTGCGGCAAGCGGCGAGCCGCTCGTGATCTATATGGGGCTCAAGAATCTCGGCCTGATCGCCTCGCGCCTGCGGGCAGGCGGGCTCGGCGACGACACCCCCGTCGCCATCGTCATGTCGGGCGCGACCGAGGCCGAGCGCGTGCTGGTCGCCACCCTCGGCACCGTGGTGGAGCGCGCGCAGGCCGAAGGCTTCGCCTCGCCCGCGCTGATCGTGGTGGGCGCTATCGTGTCCATGCGTGCGGCCCTGCTCGGGGGTGCGGAGTGAGCGCACGCGGCCTGATTGTCGGCGCGCCACGGTCGGGCTCCGGCAAGACCAGCGTCACCATCGGCATCCTGCGCGCTCTCAAGCGCCGGGGGCTGGCGGTGTCGGGCGCCAAGTCCGGCCCCGACTATATCGACCCCGGCTTCCACGAGGCGGCGACGGGCCGCCCAGGCGTCAATCTCGATTCCTGGTCGATGCCACCCGCTCTGCTCGACGTGCTCGCGGGGGAGACCGCGGGCGGGGCCGACATCGTGGTGCTCGAAAGTGCGATGGGCCTGTTCGACGGCATCGAGGCGGGGCCCGACCGATCCGGAGCGGCAAGCGACCTCGCTCGCCGGTGGCGGCTGCCGACGCTGCTCGTGCTCGACGTGTCCGGCCAGAGCCGCACAGCGGCGGCCGTGGCGCTCGGCTTCCGCGCCTACGACCCGGACGTGTCCCTGATGGGCGTCGTGCTGAACCGTGTGGGCAGCGAGCGCCACCGCACACAGGCATCCGCCGCCATCGAGGCGCTCGGCATCCCCGTGCTCGGCGCGGTCATGCGCGACCCCACGCTTTCCCTGCCCGAGCGCCATCTCGGCCTCGTCCAGGCACAAGAGCACGGGGCGCTCGAAGACTTCATCAATCGCATGGCCGACACGATGGAACGCTCACTCGACTTGGAGCGCATCTTAAGCCTCGCAAGCCCGTTGGCCCCCGCACCGGCCGACGCCATCGCGCTTCCCCCGCCCGGCAGCCGCATCGCCATCGCGCAGGACCGCGCCTTCTCCTTTCTCTACCCCCACCTCGCGCGCCAGTGGCGGGCGATGGGGGCTGAACTCATCCCCTTCTCGCCTCTGGCTGACGAGGCGCCCGACGCCTCCTGCGACGTCGCCTGGCTGCCCGGCGGATATCCCGAGCTTCGCGCGGGCACCCTTTCTTCGGCCACGCGCTTTCTCGAAGGCACCCGCCGCTTCGCTGCTGCCAAGCCCGTTCATGGCGAGTGCGGAGGCTTCATGGTGCTGGGCGAGGCGATCGAGGATGCAGGCGGTGAAAGCCATCCCATGCTCGGCCTGCTCGGCCACAGCACGAGCTTCGCCACCCGCCGCATGAATCTCGGCTACCGCGAAGCCCATCTCCTGGCCGACTGTCCCATCGGCCGCAAAGGCGGGCGGGTGCGGGGGCACGAGTTCCACTATGCGCGTGTGACCGATGCCGGCCATGACACGCCTCTCGCCGAGATAGCCGATGGCACGGGCAAGCCGCTTGGGCCTTCGGGCGCGCGGCGCGGCCAAGTGTCGGGCACCTTCTTTCACGCCATCGCGCAGGCCTGAACCTCATGCGCGCCGGAAATCTCCTTGCCGACGGGCTTGCCGCGCTCGGCTTCTTTACCCGCCTGCCCGTTCCATTTCCCGAACGCCACGGCCGCCCGTTTGCCGTCGCGCTCTGGGCAGCTCCCCTGGCCGGCTTGGTGGTGGCGCTTCTGGGTGCGGTCGTCTTCATGCTCGCGGCAGCCATCGGCCTGTCGCCCGTGACGGCAGCCCTTCTGGCACTTGCCGCGACGATGCTCGCCACAGGCTGCCTCCACGAAGACGGCTTGGCTGATGTGGCCGATGGCTTCGGCGGAGGGAAGGATCGCGAAGGCAAGCTCCTCATCATGCGCGACAGCCGGATCGGCTCCTATGGTGTGGCCGCGCTCGTCATCGGCATCGGCCTGCGCTGGGCCGCACTTTCCGAGCTTGAGCCCGACTCTGTGCTGCTCGCGCTTCTCGCCGCCCACGCCGCCTCGCGCGGTCTCCTCCCGCTGTTTCTGAAGTTCACCCCGCCCGCGCGCGTTGATGGCCTTGCTGCCGGCCTGAGCGCCATGCCGCTCGCTGTCGCGGCATCGGCGCTCGCGCTCGGTTCGATGGCCCTTCTTCCTCTCGGGCTCGGCCCGGCCGTCGTTCTGGCCGTGCTTCTCGCCCTTCTATTCCTGTTCTGGCGCGCGCTCGCGCTTCGCCAGATCGGGGGTCAGACCGGCGATGTCTGCGGCGCGCTTCAGCAAAGCGCCGAGATCATCGTGCTTCTGGCTGCCACGCTTTGCCTTCCATGAGGTCTTCCATGCCCTTCGCCTCGCTCGACGCGCTTCGCGCCGCCTGCCTCGACCTGCCCGCTGGCGACGAAAGCGCAGGCGTCTCAGCCCGCGAGCGCCAGAACAGCCTGACAAAACCGCAGGGCAGCCTCGGCCGGCTGGAAGAGGTCGCGATCTGGCTCGCCCGCTGGCAGGGCAAGCCCCGACCCGTGCTCGACCGCGTGCGCGTGATCGTGTTCGCCGGCTCGCACGGCATCACCGCGCGCGGTGTGTCCGCTTTTCCGGCCGAGGTGACGGCGCAGATGGTCGCGAACTTCGCTGGCGGCGGCGCAGCCATCAACCAGCTCGCCAACGCCGTCGGCGCCTCGCTCCGCGTCGTGCCCCTGGAAGTTGAGCGGCCCACGGTGGACTTCACGCAAGAGCCCGCGATGAGCGAAGCGGAGTTTCTCGAAGCCGTGTCTGCCGGCCACGACGCGGTGGAGCCCGGCACGGACCTGCTCTGTCTCGGCGAGATGGGCATCGGCAACACCACCGTTGCAGCAGCCGTAGCGGCTGGCCTGTTCGGGGGCGACGGCGCGTCTTGGGTCGGCCGCGGCACGGGCGTCGACGATGCCGGCCTCGACCGCAAGGCGAAGGCTGTCGATCTCGGCCTCGCCCGCCACGCGGATGCCTTGTCCGACCCGCTGGAGGTGCTGCGCCGCCTGGGGGGACGCGAGCTGGCCGCGATGTTCGGCGCAGCCCTTGCTGCCCGCCGCCAGAACACGCCGCTGCTGCTCGACGGCTTCGTCTGCTCCGCGGCCGTGGGCCCTCTCGTTGCCCTGCGCGCGGACGGGCTCGATCACGCACTGGCCGGTCACGCCTCGGCAGAGGCCGGCCACCGCAGGTTGCTCGACCGGCTCGGCCTCGATCCGTTGCTCGACCTCGGCATGCGGCTCGGCGAGGCGTCTGGCGCCTGCACGGCGGTGGCCGTGGTGCGGGCTGCCGTCGCTTGCCACAACGGCATGGCGAGCTTCGCGGAAGCTGGCGTCTCGGGAGGCTGATCAACGCCCCTTGCGGCGCCTCTGATCCGGCAGATCATCGTCTTGCTGAACTGGATAGGCGACCAGCACTACAGCGGCGGCGCCCGCAGGCGCTCTGGTCTTTTCCGCTTCGAGCCTGAGCTGTTGCTGTAGGGCCTGGAGCGCAACGTCGAGCCGCAGCATCGCTAGGACTTTCCCTCCATTTGGCCGCCGTTCACGGGTCTGGGCCAGCCGGCGGAATGCATGGTTCGAAAGCCGGGCCGTCTTGTTCCCGCGTGGATGTGGCAAGCCTGCGAAGGCTGCCGCAGCTTGCCCGTGGCCCTGCCCTGCCTGTAGACCGCGAGGCAACCCGGAGGCCGCCATGAAGACCGTCTTTTCGCCTGCCCATGCCCGCCACGGCGGCCAGCTCGAATTGAACGTGGGTGAACTCGTTCCAGGATTCGAGCTGCCGCGGCGCGCCGAGATCGTGCGCGCACGCGTCGAGGCGGTCGGCCTGGGGCCGATCCTGCCGCCGCGCGAGCATGGATTGGAAACGGCCGCCAAAGTGCATCGCCCCGACTACCTCGCCTTTCTCCCCACAGCCTGGGAGCGCTGGACGAAAGCCGGACGTGCGGGCACGGCCATGGCATTCGCTTGGCCCACCCATGGCCTGCGCGGCGATCGCACGCCCGAAGACATCGACGGCCTTCTCGGCTTCTACTCCTTCGACGCGGGCGCGACTTTCGTGGAAGGCACCTGGGAGGCGGTGAAAGCGTCCCATGACGTGGTGCTGACCGCCGCCGAGCTCGTGGAAAGCGAGCGCGTAGCCTTCGCGCTCTGCCGCCCGCCCGGCCACCATGCCGGCTCAGGCTTCGCAGGTGGATACTGCTACATCAACAACGCTGCCGTAGCCGCCCAGCGCCTGCTCGAACGCGGCGCTTCCCGCGTGGCGATACTCGACGTGGACTATCACCACGGCAACGGCACCCAAGAGATCTTCTACGAGCGCGCGGATGTCGCGGTGTTCAATGTGCATGCCGACCCGCTTCAGGAATACCCATACTTCCTCGGCCATGCCGACGAGCGCGGCGCTGGCGCGGGCCTGGGCTTCAACCGCAACTGGCCGCTGCGCTGGGGCACCGCCTGGGCGGAATGGGCGGCAGCGCTGGAGGAAGCCTGCACAGCCCTGCGCGACTATGCGCCCGATGTGGTCGTGGTCTCGCTCGGCGTAGATACGTTCGAGCGCGATCCCATTTCCAAGTTCAAGCTCACGACGGACGACTTTCCCAAGATCGGCGAGCGCATCGCACGGCTCGGCCTGCCCACGCTCTTCGTGATGGAGGGCGGTTATGCGGTGGAAGAGATCGGCGTGAACGCGGTCGGCGTGCTTTCAGGCTTCGAGGAGGCCTGACGCCCCCCTCGGCAACCCTCGGATTCAGTCGATGTCGAAGCTCACGCCCTGGGCCAGTGGAAGGGCATGCGAGTAATTCACGGTGTTCGTCGCGCGGCGCATGTAGCCCTTCCAGGCGTCCGAACCCGATTCACGCCCGCCGCCGGTTTCCTTCTCGCCGCCGAACGCCCCACCGATCTCGGCGCCGCTCGTGCCGATATTGACGTTGGCGATGCCGCAATCCGAGCCTTCCGCTGAGAGGAACAGCTCGGCCTCGCGCAAATCGGTGGTGAAGATCGACGAGGAAAGCCCAGCGCCCACCGCATTGTGGAGCCGGATGGCCTCCGCCAGATCGGAATAGCGCAAGACGTAGAGGATCGGCGCAAAGGTCTCGCGCTCCACCGGGCCGGAATGCTCGGGCATCTCAACGAGTGCCGGACGCGCATAGAATGCCTCGGCGCTCGCTGCATCCACCCGCTCGCCGCCCGTCACGGTGCCGCCGGCAGCACGGGCTTCGTCCAACGCCTTTGCCATTCCGTCCCAGGCAGCCTTGTCGATCAACGGCCCGACAAGCGCCTCGCCCGCCAGCGGATCGCCCACCTTGACGCTCTGATAGGCGCGCTTCAGGCGCGGCACGAACTGGTCGTATACGCTGTCATGCACGAACAGCCGGCGCAACGTGGTGCAGCGCTGACCCGCCGTGCCCATCGCGCCGAAGGCTACCGCGCGCAGCGCCATGTCGAGATCGGCCGACGGACAGACGATGCCGCCATTGTTGCCGCCGAGCTCGAGGATCGCGCGCGCGAAGCGCTTGGCGAGCTTGGGCGCGACGATGGCGCCCATGCGGGTCGAACCCGTTGCGGAAACGAGCGGCACGCGGTGATCTTCCACCATGGCTTCGCCCACGCGGTGATCCCCAATCAGCACTTCGAGCAGGCCTTGGGGCGCATCCGAGCCAAAACGGGCGACCGCGCGTGCGAAGATCGCCTCGCAGGCGAGCGCGGTCAGCGGGGTCTTCTCGGACGGCTTCCACACCACCGCGTTGCCGCAAACCAGCGCGAGCGCAGCGTTCCACGACCAGACGGCCACGGGGAAGTTGAAGGCCGAGATCACGCCGACGACGCCGAGCGGGTGCCAGGTTTCCATCATGCGGTGGCCGGGGCGTTCGGTCGCGATGGTGAGGCCGTAGAGCTGGCGGGAAAGGCCGACCGCGAAATCGCAGATGTCGATCATCTCCTGCACTTCGCCCAGGCCCTCGGACGGGATCTTGCCGGCCTCGATGGACACGAGCGCGCCCAGGCTCTCCTTGGCAGCACGAAGCTCCTCGCCCAGGAGTCGCACGAGTTCGCCGCGCCGGGGGGCGGGCACGGTGCGCCATGCCTTAAAGGCGTCCTGCGCACGACCGACTGCGGCCTGCGCGCCCTCGGGTCCGACCGAGGCGATCGCGCCGATGGCCTCGCCCGTCAGCGGCGAGCTGACGGAAAGGTCGCCACCAGTGATCCTGTCGGCTGCAAGGCCAAGCTCGGAAAGGATGGACTGCGTGCGCTCGGCATAAGTCGGCATGGTGTCTCCGGAACGGAAAAGAACTTCCGTGTTCCTTTCAACCTTCTGCCGCCCCGTCAATCGCCTAAGCCGGGCCCAGCCCAGACCCGGCCGCCCGATGGCACAGACCTACTCGCTGAGAACCAGCACGTCTCGCGGCGCAAAGCCGATTCGCACGGTTTCTCCGGCAACGGGCGGAGGCCGGGAAGGGTCGTTGAACGTGTCGAGCATCACCGCACCTTTTCCGACGCCCACCCGCACCCGGATCACCGAGCCCAGGAAATGCACGTCACCGATGGTGCCGGAAAGCCCCTCGCCTCGGCCTTCGCTCTCGCCCAGGGAAACCGCTTCAGGCCGCAGCGCCAGCGAGACCTTGGCGCCGTCTGGGGCATCGATGCGGCGTCCGAGGTCGATTCGCTGCCCGTCGACATCGACCAACCCGCGATCCGCGCCCGCCACCGTGCCTTCGAGCACGTTGAGCGTGCCGACGAAGGACGCCACGAAGCGCGTGGCCGGCTTGTTGTAGATTTCGAAAGGCGTTCCGACCTGCTCGGCGCGGCCGCCATACATCACCACGATGCGGTCGGACATGGAAAGCGCCTCCTCCTGGTCATGCGTGACGAAGACGGTGGTGATGCCCAGCCGCTTCTGAATGGCGCGGATTTCGTCGCGCAGGCTCACGCGAACTTTGGCGTCGAGCGCGGACAGGGGCTCGTCGAGAAGCAGAAGCTTGGGGCTCGGCGCGAGCGCGCGCGCCAGCGCCACGCGCTGCTGCTGGCCGCCCGAAAGCTGATAGGGATAGCGGCTGCCGAAATCGGGCAGCTTGATGATGCCGAGCATCTCCTTCACCCGCGCATCCTGCTCGGCGCGCGAAGCGCCGGCAACGCGCAAGCCGAAGGCGATGTTCTGTGCCACCGTCAGGTTGGGAAACAGCGCATAGGCCTGGAACACCATGCCGATGTCGCGCTGGTTGGGCTTGAGGTTCGTGACGTCGCGGCCGCCGATGGCGATGCGGCCGGCGGTCGGCTCCTCGAAGCCCGCAACCATGCGCAGCATGGTGGTCTTGCCGCAGCCCGAGGGCCCGAGAAACGACACGAACTCGCCGCGGCCAACATCCAAATTGAAGTCGTTGACGACCGTGTTGCCGCCGAAATCCTTGCGGACGCCCGAGATGGAGAGAAACGGATCGGCCATGGGTTTCCTCAGCGCGGCTGATTGGCGGATTTCGGCGCGAAGCGCGCGAGGAACTGGATCACCGCCATGCAGCCCCAGGTGATCGCAAACGCGATCACGGCGAGCGCCGCCGGCTCATAGGCGCGGTTGGCGCCGATGTTCTGGAGATAAGGCCCGAAGGCCGGGCGGTTGAGCAACGAGGCCATAGTAAACTCGCCGATCACGATGGCGAATGTCAGGAAGGCGCCCGAAAGCACGGCGATCAGCACGTTGGGCAAGATCACGCGCGCGATGATCGTGGTCCAACCCGCGCCGAGGATTTGAGCGGCCTCCGTCAGCGTGCGGACATCGATGGTGCGCAGGCCCGTATCCACCGCGCGATACATGTAGGGCAGCGCCAAGGTCGCATAGCCGATCACGAGCAGCGCGTCGGTGCCGCGTGCGGTCGCGAGGAACGGCAGCGGGGAGGACGAGCCGTACATGCGGATATAGCCAAACACGATCACGATGGCCGGGATGATCAGCGGCAGGAGCGTGATGAACTCGATCACCGGACGCAGCCGGGGCATCCGCAGGCGGATCCAGTAGGCGGTGGGCACGACCAGCAGCACGCCGAGCAGGATGGTGAAGCAGGCGACCAGCACCGAGTAGGCGAAGGTCGCCTGAAAGCGCGGATCGCCGAACACCACCGAGTAGGCATCGAAGGAATACTCGCCGCGGCGCATGCGCAGCGAGAACTCCACCGTCGCGATCAGCGGAATGAAGAAGTAGGCGGCGCCGACGATGAATGTCGCCCAAGCCCAGAAGCGGGAGGACTTCATTGCCGGCCTCGCGCGGGGGTAGGGTAAAGTGCAAAGCTAGACGATCCCCCTCCCCCTTGAGGGGAGGTGTAAGGGGTGGGGGTCCCTCGCACCGTCATTTCAGCCACCGCTCGGAGCGCGTGCGGAACCAGATGTAGAAGACGTTGGCGAGCCCCGTGACGAAGATCATGCCGAAGGCCAGTGCATAGCCGAGATGGGGGTTGTGCAGCACATCGCCCCGGATCTGCGCGTAGAGCAGGATCGGCACGATGTTGAGCGAAGAGCCCGTCAGCGCATAGGCCGTGGCGATGGCGCCGAAGGCGTTGGCGAAGAGCAGGATCACAGTGCCCAGAAAGGACGGCCAGAGCACGGGAATGGCGACCATGCGCCAATACTGGAGCTGCGTCGCGCCGAGCGTCGCGGCCGCCTCCCCCCATTCGCGCTTGAGCCCGTCGATGGCGGGCGTGATGATCACCACCATCAGCGGGATCTGGAAGAACAGGTAGGTGAGCGTCAGGCCCCAGAAGGACAGGATGTTGAAGCCGTAGGCGTAGATGTTGACCCCGAACACGTCGCGCAAAAGCACGGTGACGAGCCCGAGACGCCCCAGCGTGGCGAGGAATGCGAAGGCGAGCGGCACGCCTGCGAAATTGGAAGCGACGCCCGAAAACGTCATGGTGGCCGATCGCACCCAGGAAGGCAGCCCGCCGCGCACGATGGCGATGGCGATGGCCAGCCCCACCAGCGCGCCCAGAAGCGCGGATGCGAGGCTGATGCGGATCGAAATCCAGTAGGCCGCGAGGATGTTCGGCTGAAACAGCGCGCGGATGTTCTCGAAGGTCCACTCGCCCGCCGGATTCTGGAAGGCGCCGAGCACAAGATAGGTGGTGGGCAGGATCAGAAAGAGCAGCGCGAACAGGAAAAAGGGCGCGACGCCCAGCCATTGCAGCGGCAGGCGCATGGGAGGCCTTCCCGCGGGCGGCGCCGCAGGCTTGATCACTGCTCCGGGTTCGATGGCGGCGATGTCCGTCATGGGAAGGGGCCGCCCCTTGCGGGGGTTTCGTCCACGAGGAGCGGCTTCATCGTTTTGGTCGCGAGCCGCTTACTGCACGTTCGCGCCGACCACCTGATCCCACTGGGTGGTGATCGCGGTCTTCGCCGCGGCCTGGTGGTCGAGCGTCGGGAAGGCAGCCGCCTCGTAGGCCGCCGCGGGGGGCAGCTTGTCGAGCAGGGCCTGCGGCACGACGTTGTTCTTCACGAGGTCGTTGTAGCGGATCGGGTGGCAATAGCCGGCGAGCCAGCCAAGCTGGCCCTCGTCCGAATAGAGATACTCCATCCAGAGCTTGGCGGCATTCGGGTGGGGCGCATAGGCGCTGATGGCCTGCACATAGACGCCGGCGACGACGCCCGTCTTCGGCACGACCACTTCCACCGGCGGGTTGCCGTTCAGCGTGTCGCGGCCTGCAAGGGCGTTGTAGTCCCAGGTGATCAGGATCGGCGTCTGACCCTGTGCGAGCGTCGCAGCCTTGCCGATCACGGGCACGAAGTTGCCGGCCGCGTTCAGCTCCTTGAAGAACTCGAGGCCGGCCTTGCCGGCTTCCTCGCCAGCCGCGCCGCCCTTGGCGATGCCGGCCGCATAGACCGCCTGGATCGCCTGGTTGGACGCGCGCGGATCGCCCGCCAGGGCCACCGAGTTCGCATATTCCGGCTTGAGCAGATCGGCCCAATCCTGCGGCGCCTCGCCCGTGATCAGGTCCTTGTTCACCTGGAAAGACAGCACGCCGTAATAATCGCCGTACCAGTAGCCCTCGGGATCCTTGGCGTCCTCGGGAATCGAGTCCCAGGTGGAAACCTTGTAGGGCTGGATGAGGCCTTCGGACTTGGCCTGCGGGCCATAGGACAAGCCGACATCGATCACGTCGGGGGCCTGCGGGCCCTTGTTGTCCTTGTTGGCTTTGATGGCTTCGAGTTCGTCGGAAGAGCCCGCATCGGGGTTGAGCTCGTTGATGGTGATCTCGGGATACTTCGCCTTGAAGCCTTCGATCACCTTGCCGTAGCCGCACCAGTCGTGCGGCAGCGCGATGGTGGTGAGCTGGCCCTCGGCCTTGGCTGCGGCTTCGAGTTCGGCCAGCGCGCTCTGGGCTTGGCTGAGGCTCGTGCCGACCATCAAGGTCGCGGCCGTGAGGGACAGGACCTGCCCCGCGAATTTGAACATGGAAAACTCCCCTGGATGACGCCCCTCGGCGCCTGCGAGGCCCCTAGGCCCGCTCCATGACAGCTCTGTGAAAACTGCCGTCAGCGCCGGGCTCCAAGCCTTTTTGTGCACAGGCTCCTGAGCCAGCTAAGCCTTTTTCGAAGCCGGGCGCAATTGGGGGGCAGGCGTTGCCCACCCCCTTGAGGAATCAGACGTTTCCGAAGAGCGAGTCCTCGAGCAGATCGCGCACGTTGTCTTCCGTCAGCTCGATCGGATTTCCACCGGCCGTGGGGTCGACCACGGCCATCCTGGCGATCAGCGCCTTGCGCTCTTCGCTCACCTCCTGGCCCTTCAACAGGTCGGCCAGCGTATGGGGCACGTTGAGGTTTCGGCGCAGGCCGATGACCGCCTGGAAGAAGCCGTCGAAGCCCCCGTTGATTCCGCAGTAACGCGCGAGGCGCTCGATCTTTTCTTCGATGGCCGAGCGGTTGAAGTTCAACACGTAGGGCATGAACACCGCATTGGTCATGCCGTGATGGGTGTCGTAGAGCGCGCCCACCGGGTGCGACAGCGAGTGGATTGCGCCCAGGCCCTTCTGGAAGGCGGTGGCGCCCATGGCGGCTGCCGACATCATATGCGCGCGCGCCACGAGGTCGTCGCCATGGGTGAAGGCGCGCTGGAGGTTCTCGAGCACCAGCCGGACACCTTCCACCGCGATGCCGTCGGCCATCGGGTGATAGCCCGGCGCGCAGAGCGCTTCCAGGCAGTGGGCCAGCGCGTCCATGCCCGTGCCCGCGGTGATGGCAGGCGGCATGCCAGCGGACAGCGCGGGGTCGGCGATCACGATGGCCGGCAGGATCTTTGGGTGGAAGATGACCTTCTTGGTGTGGGTGCTCTCGTCCGTCACAACGCCCGCGCGGCCCACTTCCGACCCCGTGCCCGCCGTGGTCGGCACAGCGATGATGGGAGCGATGCCTTCGCTCTCGGCGCGAGTCCACCAATCGCCCACATCCTCGAAGTCCCAAACGGGCCGGGTCTGCGCCTGCTGGAAGGCAACGAGCTTGCCGAGATCAAGCGCGGACCCGCCGCCGAACGCGATCACGCCGTCATGGCCGCCTGCCCGGTAGGCCGCGACGCCGGCTTCCAGATTTGCACCCACGGGGTTGGGCTTGACCTCGGAGAACACGCCGTAGGAGACGCCCGCCTCGTCCAGAAGCTTCAGCGTGTCCGCCACGACCGGCAGCTTGGCCAAGCCGGGATCGGTGACGAAGAGCGGCTTACGGATGCCGATGGCCGCGAGCGCTTCCGGCAGCTCGCGGATGCGGCCTTCGCCGAAGCGCACGGTGGTCGGGTAGTTCCATTTGGAGGCGAGCGTCATCGGGGGGCTCTTGCGCTGGGAATGCGGGTCAGATGGCTTCGCGGAGGTGGAAGCTCTTGGGACGGGTCAGGTTGTCGTAGCCAGCGGCCGAAAGGGCCGCGCCCTTGCCGGTGTCCTTGACGCCGGTCCAAACGAGCGCGGGGTCGAGATAGTCGCAGCGGTTCATGAACACCGTGCCCGTCTCGATGCGGTCGCCGATGGCGGCTGCGCGCTCGGTGTCGCCCGTCCAGACCGAAGCGGTGAGGCCATAGGGGCTGTCGTTCATCAGCGCGATCGCCTCCTCGTCGTCGTGCACCTTCATGATGCCGACGATGGGACCGAAACTCTCCTCTCGCATCACGCTCATCTGGTGGTTGACGTTGGTCAGCACCTCGGGCGCCAGATAGGGCGAGCCCGCGCGGTCGTTCTCGACCGCCATGTTCACATGGGCCACCGCCCCCTTGCGCAGTGCTTCCGCCTTCTGCTCGCGGACGAGATCGGCGAAGCGGGCATGCGCCATCGGCCCCAGCGTGGTCGCCTCCTCGAGCGGGTTGCCGACGACGTAGTTCTTGGTTTCCGCCACGAAGCCTTCCACGAAGCGGTCGTAGACGGCCTCGTGCACATAGACCCGCTCGATGCCGCAGCAACACTGGCCGGAGTTGAAGAAGGCGCCGTCCACGAGGTTCGCGACCGCGAAGTCGAGCTTGGCGTCTGGCAGCACATAGGCCGGGTCTTTGCCGCCGAGTTCCAACCCCAAGGTCATGAAGGTGCCGGCGGCGGCCTTTTCCACCGCGCGTCCACCCGCCACCGAGCCCGTGAAGTTCACGTGGTCGATGCGGCCGGAGCCCAACAGCTTCTCGGTCTGAGCGTGGCTCAACACGAGGTTCTGGAAGAGGTTCTTCGGCAGGCCCGCCGCCTCGAAGGCCTGCGCGAAGCGCTCGCCCACCAAAAGTGTCTGGGCGGCGTGCTTCAGGATCACCGCGTTGCCCGCGATCAGGGCGGGCACCACCGTGTTGACGGCGGTGAGATAAGGATAATTCCAGGGCGCGATCACCATCACCACGCCGAGCGGCACCTTGCGCACGAAGCGTCGGAAGCCGTCCTTCGGGTTGGAGGCCGGCGTGTCGGCCAGCGCGCCGGCAGCGATCTCCGCCATGTAGCGAACGCGCTCGGAAACGCCGCCCATCTCGCCGCCGTAGCGCACGGGCCGCCCCATCTGCCAGGCGATCTCGGGCACGATCTCGCCGTTCATCGCTACGAGCGCATCGAGGAACTTCAGCGCATAGTCGGCGCGCTCGCCGATGGGCCGAAGCGCCCAGTCGGCCTGGGCGGCCTTGGCCCGCTCTACCGCCGCCCCGATGGCGCTGTCGGAAGCAAGCGGGCGCTCGGCATAGACCGACCCGTCCACGGGGGAGATGAGTTTCACGGTGTCCAAGGGAGGCTCCTGGAATGGCGCTGCGCCGGGTCTTTACGCCCGGCGCGAGAAAGCGGCAAGGAGGCCGCGCGCGGCGGTCGATCGAGCGGAATCAAGCTGCGAGCCGAAGCCGGCAAACCATTGATCCGACTCCGGCTTTTTGCTCACCTGATGCGTCAATAGCGCTCGAAACCGCGATGGCGCTCCCAGTCGGTGATGCGGCGGTCGTATTCGAGCTGTTCCCAGCGCGCGGTGTGGAGATAGTGCTCCACCACCTCCTCGCCGAAAGCCTCACGCAGCATGGCCGAGCTTTCGAGCGCCGCGATCCCGTCCCGCAGCGTGCGCGGAATCTCGGGCAGCTCGCCTGCCGCGTAAGCGTCTCCCTCGAAGGGCGCGTCCAGCGTCAATTCCTCGTCGATGCCCTTGAGCCCGGCTGCGATCAGGGCGGCGAAAGCGAGATAGGGGTTCAAGTCGGCGCCGCCCACGCGGCATTCGATGCGGATGCCCTTGGTGCCCTCGCCGCAGAGACGGAAGCCCGCCGTGCGGTTGTCGCGGCTCCACGAGATCTTGGTGGGCGCGAACGTGCCGGATTGGAAGCGCTTGTAGCTGTTCACATAGGGGCACAGGAACCAAGTGTAGTCGCGCGCATATTTGAGCTGCCCCGCCACCCATGACCGCATCAGCGGCGTCATGGAATATTCTGCGTCCTTGTCGAAGAAGAGCGGCGTCCTGCCATCCGCGCTCCACAGCGAGTTGTGGATGTGCGAGGAGTTGCCGGCTAGCGCGTAGTCATATTTTGCCATGAAGGTGATCGCCTTGCCGTGAGCTTCGGCAATCTCCTTGCAGCCGTTTTTCATGATCACGTGGCGGTCGGCCATCTCGAGCGCTTCGGCGTAGCGCACATTGATCTCCTCCTGTCCCGGCCCCCATTCGCCCTTGGAGTTTTCGACTTCGATGCCTGCGCCTGCCAGCCCGTTGCGGATGGCGCGCATCACCCCTTCCTCCTTGGTGGTGATGCCGATCAGGTAGTCGCCGATATAGGGCGAGGCCGTTTCGAGGTTCTGCCAGCGCTTGGCGGCAGCCGACTTGTAGGTCTCGTCAAACAGGTAGAACTCGAGTTCGGACGCGAAATAGGCGCGATAGCCGCGCTCCTCCAGGCGTGCCGCCTGGCGCTTCAGGATGCCGCGCGGGGAATGGGGGAGGTCCTCGTGCGTGTGGTGGTCCTGCAGGTCGCAGAGCACGAGCGCGGTCTTCTCCAGCCAGGG
>QFNI01000036.1 GCA_003240775.1 Mesorhizobium amorphae
CAAACAGCGCGGTAGGCGGACGGCGCCCAGGTGGCCGCGATGATGCACGCGGCCCCGAAAGCCAAGCTGTTGAACACGTCCCGCAGGATGACGGGCGGCACGATGAGCGCCAGCACCCAGTAGAACACGAAGGCGCCGACCGCGAAGAAGATCGCACGTTTCGGCGTGATGGTGGAAAGCGTCATCGGTTTTCACCACCTACAAAATCGAGAGTACTGTTGGCGAGGACCTGTCGGACCTCATGCGATTTGCGCTCGACCGCCATCACCGAGCCGACGAGCTGGGCTCGAGCTTGGCGCGCTTCGTCGATGCGCCGCGAGCTTCGAGGGGCAGGCGCCACGTCGCGGTGGGTCACGGCCCGCTCAATAATCGGGTCTGGCTGTGGCGAGAACCAGCGCTTGAGTGCAGCCATCATGCAGCGCCCCTTCCACGGATTGTGGCAATGAATGCGTCCAGCGTGGCTTGGGTGGAGCGAGAGTTGTCGAAGCCCACCCAAGCCTCCTTCAGAATGTCATCGTGGAGTTCCTCAATCAGCGCATCCTTGACAGCCATCTCCACCTTGTGTGCTGCATCCTTGGCCGCAAGCTCGGTGCGTGAGGTGGCGCGCTCGGCGTCGAGGCGCTTCCACAGATGGATCACCACGCAGATCAGAAGCAGCGTCGCCACCCCAGCACGCCTTGCGTGAAGAAGTAGGCGGCAAGCTCCTTGCCGACTTCAGGCCCCATGGTGCTGCTCAGGTGCCCAGTGGCGAGCGCTGTCAGGACCAGCCCGAGCGTCAAGTTGGAGCGATACCAGGGCTCCTGGTTGGTCTGGTTGACGACTACGGCCGTCACTTCCTGCGTCACCGCGGCGGCAACGCGAGAAGCATCCACGCCTCTCATGGCGCGCCCGCCGGTGTTGTCGGAAACGGCGTCCTTCGTGGCTTCTCGGATTACAGGGGCGAGCACCTCGATCGCGGTGCGCGTTGCGGTGTTCATGGAGATGGTCCTTTGGGAATGAGCCCGACTACGCGAGCGTGGGTAGAGGTCGAGGGGGGTCTATGAGCGAGCTGCGACGCATCGAAGTTGACTTCAACGAGCGCGAAGGCACTGACGACATCATCATCGACTACGGAACTCGTGCGAATGCCGAGCTCGAACCCGCTGCGTTTGGAAATCGGGTGATCCTGACCGATGGCCAGATCGAAGTGGAGGCTGTCTTGAAGAGAGGCTACCACTACGATGTGGTGGAGAGATTGATCGGTCGACCATCAAGGATCTGATCTGACAGAGGCTCGCCGGGATAAACGGCGCACCAACCTCACGCGCCGAGGAGCTGCAGCCGCTCGGCCTGGCGGCAGGCGACGAGGCCGGGCAGCACCTTGCCACCAGCCTTGTTCCAAGAGAGGAAGGCGTTCGCCGCGCCCGCCCGGTCGCCTGCGTTCAGCTTGCGCACCAGCGTGGACTTGGCGAAAGTGCCCGTCCCGATGTTGAAGGCGAGCGACGCGAGCGCGTCGAACTCGTGCTGCAACACGGCGATGGTGAGCGCCGAGAATATGGCCCGCTCGAAGGTGGCGAGATCGCGCGACAGGATCGCGTCGGACTGCTTGGCCGTGATGGTGAGCCCTTGCGTGACCACGGGATCACCCGCAGCAGAGGTGTGGCTCACGCCGTTCGTCCAGATGCCCACGCTGTCGCGATGGGCCTTGAACTTGTTGCCCTCGCGCTTGGTGAGGAGCGCCCTGCCCCTGTCGGACATCTTGAGAGCGCCGGCCACCACGGGCGGCACCACATCGGCCGCAGCCGTGTCGAGCGCGCGAGAGATGGCGGCCAGGGACACAGGCCCCAGCACGCCGTCGATCTTGCCGTCATAGTAGCCGAGCGCACGCAGCCGCGTTTGCACGGCCCGAGGGGTCGCGGTCATGGCAGTACTCCATTGTTGGTAGATCGGCCCGAGGAACGCTTGGGATCGGCCAGGCTTCTCTGCCCCGGTGCCTTGCACCATGGGGCGCTTGCGCAGCCTCACGCCCGGCCCTGGGGAGCCCCTCTCCCTTGGCGCCGGGCGAACTGACAGAGATGAGATTGACGCGAGATCAGGCGAAGCGCAGACATCCGCGCCCGCTCATCGCGACCTCCATCAGATGAGCAGGCAGGCCCGCCAGGCAGAGCTTGCCGCATGCATGCTGGGCCGCTTCGGATATCGCGGACTTCCACTCGACCGAAGTGCGGCGGAGAGCGGTGCCGTTAGGTCAGTTCTAATCCGCGAAACTAATTCTCTTACCACGTCGTGCTTAGGCGCATGTCTGATGCGCTGGGGCACTTGATTTGAACTCTTTATGGTTTGTTGATCTCAACGCAGGCCGGTCAGAACGACTAGCCGCGCTATCTCCAATCGTCACTGCCCCAGCCGCCTACGATCTTGCCCGAGCCCTGCGTGACGGCCGCACCGATGTTGCAAACCAGGACGGCTTCGAACTGACAGCCACCGTCACGGCATCCGCTCTCGTATGCTCATTGCATCTGGGCGCGGGTGCGCCGCTTGCGACCATCGGCGTAGCGAAGTCGGCAGATGATGGCGAACGCCTATGGGGTGCACTTCAGAACGCAGCGCTTGGCAGCACGCCATCCCTTGCTGCGGAACGGCCAGATGCTCCATTCTTCGTGTTGCACACCAAGGCTGGCCATGATTTTGATGCAGGCCCGTCAATGTCTTGGCTCGAGCGCTACGGTCTGGAAATCACCTGCGCTTGGGTCGGCCAGAGGCTTCCGCGCACGTGTTGACAATCAATCATGTCGGGCCAAGTTCGAGCCAGGGCCTTTGCGGGCAAGAGCGGGGCTCTAGGCCCGGTGCCGGTTGGGGCAGGCGCCGGGCCGTTCGTCAGAACAGGTCGGCAATCACATCCGGGATGTAGAACAACCTACCACTGACGATCTGCGCCTTGGGCGGCGAGTAGATGCCCTGCTGGGTTTTGCGGATCGACTTGAGAACTCTGTCAACATACCCTGAGAGTGAGGCATCAGCGGCATCGGTGAAAAGAGCGGCCCGCTTCAGCAGCTTGCTGTGCTGGGAAAGAACGCCAATCCATTTCTCGTCTTCTAAACGTTGGTGTTGCCCAGCGGCAGGAAATGCCCACTGCATCGCCCGGGTACGCGCCAACCGCGCCAACCCCTGCGCCTTGTCGTAATAGCGCAGATGGATCATGTAGAGATCCGAGAAGTTGGGTGGGGTGCTACACCCATGGAACCCTGTACCGAACACGACTGGCATGCGGACGATGTTCGGCTTGCACATGGGTGAGATGAACTGTGCCCAACGTCGTTGACGAAGAACTGGCACACCAGAGATTAGGTCCGGCTCCTCGTCGATAAGATGTACGAGGTTCAATCCAATCGATGTGACAATCTTGCCTTCAATACCGGCCGCGCAGTAGGCGGCTAGGCTCTCGTGCTTACGCGGGTCTGCGAGGAGGAACTCATCCACATCCGTTTGGATCACGTTGTCGAAAAATTGCAGCAGCGCTGCGCATTGGAAACTGACCGCATTTGCCCTCTTCTCATTGTCCTTCGGGCTTCGCGGTATGCGAATGACGTTTGCCCTACCAACATCATCGAGCGAGCCATCGCTTGACCCATGGTCGATGATGAAGAGGTTCTCTTCACCGAACTGCCTTCCATAGTACCGAGCCCATAGCGGAACGAACTCCGGCTCGTTGTAGACCATGGTCACTACGGCAGTGCTCTTCACCCTTCAGTTCCAATTCTGCCTGAGTGTCGGGCGGCCCGACGCACGGATGCGGCTACCCAGTTTGCCCACACTCAACTTATGCGCGCTTTCTCAGCTAGGATGCCAGCGCGTAAAGTCCAGCGTCGAATTTCGCCTTGGTGCGCTCCCAGTCAGCGTTCAGAACCGCCTCTGGATCACGACCGCTCAAGCCGAGCGCTTCGATCCCTCCGCGGAACAGCTTCCATTTGCGGGCCGCAGTCGCCTCCGTATTGTTGGCACCCACCACTTGCAAGGTGCTCAACGTGATGCCGTTCGCGGTTCGCACACGGATGACCTCGGACGCCTTGCCGTCGATGGTCTCCGTAGCGTCTTCGAGCGCGGTGGGGTTCTCGCGGACATACTTCGCGTCTTCCTTGGCCGACATCGCCGCAAGGCTATCGCTGCCCATCGCGCTGACCCGCTTGCCTTCAACGGGACGATCAAGTCGCTTCTGTCGATCTACCAGCGGCACGAGGACAGTCCATTCCGGAAGCTCAAGCCGGGCACGAGCTATCCCTACACCTTCTACCTCGGGAAGCTCGAAGGCCATATCGGCGAGCGTCGGCTGGAGGCCATCAACGGAATCGACATCGGCCGCTGGCACAAGGTCTGGTCATCGGACGGGAAGCACCTCGCGGCAGCCGCCATGGCGCGGACGGTGTTCGATTCGGCGCTGGCATTCGGCGTGATGCTGCGCCTCTCCGGCTGCGCCGATCTTCGAGAAATCCTGAAGGCCGCACAGAAGAAGCTGCCTAAGGCCTCGCCGCGCACCGCGGTCCTGACCGCCGATCAAGTGGTGAAGCTCCGCCAAGCCGCTCACGCTGAGGGACGAGCGTCCCATGCGTTGGCCTATGCGCTGGCGTTCGAAGTGACGCTGCGCTTGTGGGACGTGATCGGTCAGTGGTGGCCGATCGAGCGCGAAGGTGTCTCGGATGTGCTCGACGCTACCGGCCGTCATAAGTGGTTCGGTTTGCGATGGGAGGATGTCGGGCCAGATGTCGTGCTGACCTATCAGCCATCGAAAACGACGGGCACGACGGATGCCGAGATCAAGTACCGCCTGACGAATGCGCCGATGGTGATGGAGGAGCTTCGCCACTGGCCGGAAGCGCGGCGGACCGGCCCGGTGATCGTCAGCGAGGCAACCCGCCTGCCCTACTGGAACAAAACGTTTTCCGAACAGTGGAACCAGCACCGAAAGGAGGCCGGGATCAAAGGCGCGGTCTGGGCGAGAGACCTCCAGGCATCTGGCATCACCGAAGCCAGGGCGTCGAATGCATCGGCCGACGATGCCGCGAACGTCGCCGGTCACAGCTCCTCCAGAACAACCTCGAAAGTCTACGACCGGGCTGTTCTGGAGGCTGCTGACCGCTTCGCAGCAGCCCGGTTGGAGGGCCGGAAACAGAGCGGAAACGGGGGCGGTAACGGGCGGTAACGGCCCCCGAAAAAACGCCGCCTTTTCAGATGGTTGGAAATATTTGGCGTTAGGGAAACGCTAACGCCAATCCGCGCTCAGAGCAGGCCCGCCGCGCGCAGTTCCTCCAGTGCGGCCGCATCGCGCGCGCTGACATCGGGAAAGCGGGGGTCGGACCCCACATCCGCCGTCCAGCGCCAAGAGCGTGCGCAGCGCTGGAGGCCGTGGTCGGCGGCGCGCTCCACCACCACCGCGAGCCCGCCCGCATCGTCCGCGCGGAACGCATCGGCGGGTGCCTCGCCTTGTTCCACCACGAAGCCGCTGGTGATGGCGATCTCGGCCATGTCGAGGCCCTCGATCGCCTGAGCCAGCCCCGTGTCCACGCCCCAGACGCGCACCACGGCTTCCAGCGAGGAGCCGATGCGCTTTTCCGCGCGCGCGATCTCGAGAGCAGCCGTCACCGCCCGACGCAGGCGCCGGACCTGCTGCCAGCGTGCCGCCAGCGCATCGTTGCGCCACTCGGCGGGCACCGTGGGAAACTGCTGGAGATGGACGGATGCCGTGCCGCCCATGCGCTGATCCCACGCTTCTTCCGCGGTGAAGGGCAGCATGGGTGCGAGCCACTTCACCAGGCAGTCGAACAGTTGCCGCACGGTCTGGAGGGCCGCCTTGCGCTTCGAGCTCGACGGCGCTTCGCAATAGAGCGCGTCCTTGCGCACATCGAAATAGAAGGCGGACAGGTCCACCACCGCGAAATCCAGGATGGCCTTGGTGATGCGCTTGAAATCGAACGCGTCGTAGGACGCGCGCACCAGCGCGTCCAGTTCCGCCAGGCGATGCAGCATCAGGCGCTCGAGCTCGGGCATGGCCGAAAGCGGCAATTCCTCGCCCTCGTCATGCGCGAGCGTGCCCAGCATCCAGCGGATCGTGTTCCGCAGCTTGCGGTAGCTGTCGATGTTGGTCTGCAGCACAGTCTTGCCGAGGCGCTGGTCCTCCCAATAATCCGTGGTCATCACCCAGAGGCGCAGGATGTCGGCGCCCGACTGCTTCATGACGTCCTGCGGCACCACGGTGTTGCCGAGCGACTTCGACATCTTGCGGCCCTGCTCGTCCATGGTGAAGCCGTGCGTCACCACGGCCTCATAGGGGGCGCGCCCGCGCGTTCCGCAGGATTCGAGAAGCGAGGAGTGGAACCAACCGCGATGCTGGTCGGAGCCTTCGAGATAAACGTCGGCCGGCCATTTGAGGTCGGGCCGGTCTTCCAGCGTGAAGCTGTGCGTCGAGCCGGAATCGAACCACACGTCGAGGATGTCGCGCACCATCATCCAGGGCTCGCCGGCGCGCGAGCCCAGGAAGCGCTCGCGCGCGCCATCCGCGAACCAGGCGTCGGCGCCCTCCCCCTCGAAGGCCTCAAGGATGCGCGCGTTCACGCTCTCGTCCTTCAGGATCTCGCCGTCCGCATCCACGAAGATGGCGATCGGCACGCCCCAGGCGCGCTGGCGCGACAACACCCAGTCGGGGCGTTCCGCGATCATCGCGCGCAGGCGCGTCTGCCCGCCCGCCGGCACGAAGCGTGTGGCGTCGATGGCCGCGAGCGCGCGGGAGCGCAGCGTGTCCGGCTGGTCCTCGGTCTGCAGTCTCGCTGCGCCGTCTTCGCTCAACCCATAGCCACCGAGCGGCTTGTCCATGTGGACGAACCATTGCGGCGTGTTGCGGAAGATCACCGGCTTCTTGGAGCGCCAGGAATGCGGGTATGAGTGTTTGAGGCGTCCACGCGCGAAAAGCGCGTCGGCCGCGATCAGGGCCTCGATCACCGCCTTGTTGGCGTCGCCCTTCTTGCCGGCGTCGTCGATCACGCGCGCGGGTCCGCCTGCGCGGTCGGGGCCGAAGCCCGGCGCGTCCTTGGTAAAGAAGCCGGCATCGTCCACCGTGAAGGGGATCGCCGTCTCGACGCCCGCAAGACGCAGCGCGGGCGCGGCATCCATCCAGGCTTCGAAGTCCTCCCGGCCGTGGCCGGGCGCGGTGTGCACGAAGCCCGTGCCCGCGTCATCGGTCACATGGTCGCCCGCCAGCATGGGCACGGTGAAGGTGTAGCCGAGTGCGGCGAGCGGGTGGGAAAGCTGAATCGATCCAAGCTCTTCGGCCGAAACGCTGCGGATCATGTGAAGGGTGAGCTTGGCCTTTTCGGCCGCGTCCGCGCTCAGGTTCTGCGCGAAGATAAGCTTCTCGCCGGGCCGCGGCCCGAACTCGTTCTCGACCGAGACCACCTCGTAGAGCCCGTATGCCACGCGCGGCGAATAGGCGACCGCCCGGTTGCCGGGAATGGTCCATGGCGTCGTGGTCCAGATCACGACCGAGGCGCCTTCGAGGTCGGACGCCACGCCCACGCCGGTGCCCGCGAGCGCGTTGGCCGCAGCCGAGTCCGCCGCCTCGTGCGCGCCGCGAACGGGGAACTTCGCCCAGATCGTGTCGCTCTCGTAATCCTGGTACTCGACTTCCGCCTCGGCGAGTGCGGTGCGTTCCACCACGCTCCACATGACGGGCTTGGAGCCGCGGTAGAGCTGGCCCGACATCGCGAATTTCAGAAGCTCGCCGGCGATGCGGCTTTCCGCATGGAAGGCCATGGTCGTGTAAGGGTTCTTGAAGTCGCCGACCACGCCGAGCCTTTGGAACTCGGCCGCCTGCATGCCGATCCAGTGGGCGGCGAAAGCCCGGCACTCCGCGCGGAACTCGTTGAGCGGCACCTCGTCCTTGTTCAGACCCTTGGCGCGATACTGCTCCTCGATCTTCCACTCGATCGGCAGGCCGTGGCAGTCCCAGCCCGGCACGTAGTTCGCGTCATAGCCCCGCATCTGGAAGGAGCGGTTGATGACATCCTTCAGGATCTTGTTGAGCGCGTGCCCGATATGGATGTTGCCGTTGGCATAGGGTGGGCCGTCATGCAGCACGAAGAGTGGCCGGCCGGCCGCGTCCTCGCGCAGCCTGCGGTAGAGATCGCCCTCCTCCCAGCGCGCGACGATGAGCGGCTCCTTTTCGGGCAGCCCCGCGCGCATGGGGAATTCGGTCTGGGGCAGGTAGAGCGTCTTGGAATAGTCGAGTGCGTCGGACATGAGCGGACATCGGGTGCTGGGCAGCCGCCGGGCGGATCGGGGCGGGGCCGGAAAGAACGAGGGTTGCGCGAGAAAACCCGGCGCGGGCCGCGAGCGTCAGGCTCCGGCCGCGGCCGGGCTGGTAATTCGCGGAGACGCGAAGCGGCGGAGCGGGCGCATGAGCGGGCTTTAGCGGACGCGGCCTCAAGAATAAAGGGCGTGGTGGTCCGACGTCGGTGACTTCGCCGTCCTGTCAGGCGTCAGAACGCGATCTTCCCGTCCAACGCCGAGAAGGGCCGCACCCCCGACAGAAGCGCACGCGCTTCCGCCTCGTCGCGCTTCATCTGGACGGTCAATGCATCCAGGCTCTCGAACCGCTCCTCGGGGCGCAGAAAACCGAACAGCGAAACCGAGCAGGTCTCGCCGTAGAGATCGCCCGAGAAGTCGAACAGATAGGTCTCCAGCAGCGGCCGCCCGTCTTCTTCCACGGTCGGGCGCCGGCCGAAGCTCGCGACCCCGTCATGGAGCGCGCCGTCCGCGCGGCGGAAGCGCACGGCGAAGATGCCGTGGCGCAAGCCGGTGTCCTTTGGCAGCGCCATGTTGGCCGTGGGGTAGCCGAGCGTGCGGCCGAGCTGGCGGCCCTTGTCGACCGTGCCCTCGGTCGTCCAGCGATAGTTGAGAAGCCCTGCGGCCTCGCTGACCTCGCCCTGCGCCAGGCGCTCGCGGATGCGGCTCGACGAGACCACCGCGCCGCCCTCGTCGCTGAAGGGGCTGACCGTTTCCACCGCAAAGCCCAGGCGCTCGCCAGCCTCCGCCAGGAATTGCGGATCGCCGCCCCGCCCACGCCCGAAATGGAAGTCGAAGCCCGTCAGCACGGCATGGGCGCCCAACTGCTCGACCAGGATGTCGCGCACGAAATCCTCGGCGGACAGGTTGGCGAGCGGACCGTCGAAAGGCTGCTCCACCACCGCGTCGAGCCCGAGCGCTTCGAGCAGGCGCGCCTTCATGGCGGGCGGGGTCAGCGTGAAATGCGGTGCGTCGGGCTGGAACCAGCGGCGCGGGTGGGGCGCGAAGGTGAGCACCAGAACGGGCCGCTTCTCGCGCGCGCCCCGCTCCATCGCCGCCTCGAGCACGGCCTGGTGGCCGCGGTGGACGCCATCGAAATTGCCGATCGCCACCACCGCCCCACGCAGGTCGGGCGGCAGGTTCGCTGACCCGGCGATGCGGCGGAAGGTCCGGCCCATGCCTCAGCGCAAGCCCGAAAGAACGGCCACCGGCTTCTGCCCGTGCCCGGTCAGGAAGGCGTGCAGGCGGGTCGGGTCGGGCTGGTGGGCCGTGTCACCATAGTCGCGCCAATGGATGCCGCCGGACACGTAGAGCACGTCGAGCCCGTAATCGGCGGCGCCCTTCACGTCGGTCAGCATGCCGTCGCCGATGGCGAGCGCCTCGCGCTTGTCGACCGGGCCTCCCAAAACCTCCTCGGCCTGGCGAAAGGCTTCGGCGTAGATCGGGCGGAAGGGCTTGCCCGCGACCAGTGTGCGGCCGCCCATCTGCCCGTAGTCGCGGGCAAGCGCGCCAGCGCACCAGATCAGGCGCTCGCCGCGCTCCACCACCACATCGGGGTTGGCGCAGATCATGGGGATGTCGCGCCCGCGGAAGCGGCGCAGCATCTCGGCATAGTCCTCGGGCGTCTCGTTCGTGTCGTCGAACAGGCCGGTGCAGACCACGAGGCGCGCCTCGCTTTCCTCCACCACCTCGACGTCGAGCCCTTCATAGAGCGAAAGGTCGCGCTCTGGGCCGAGATGGAAGACGCGGGTGGCGTTCTCGCGGATCAGCGCGCGCGTCACGTCGCCCGAGGTGACGATGCGGTCCCACGCCTCGCGCGGCACACCGAGGCCGAGCAGTTGTGCCTCGATCGGCGGGTGCGGTCGGGGCGCGTTGGTGACGAGCACCACGCAAAGCCCGCGCGCGCGGGCAGCCACCAGGGCAGCTGCGGCTTCCGGCGAATGCTCGACGCCGTTGTGGATCACGCCCCACACGTCGCACAGGATCACGCGGTAGCGGCTGGAAAGGCTGTCGAGCGCCTCGATCAGGGGGCTTGCGTCGGACATCGGGCTCCTGACGGAACATGGCTTGGGCTTTCGGAGGTCCCGCATATAACGGCGCGCCCGCCCCTGTCACCGTCTCGCGGTCAAATCGGCGGGCCTGCACCCTGTTCCCTAACCGGAGGTAAATGCGCGGCAGCAATCCCGCGCCTCGGGCGCAAGGGGGAATTCAAGCTCTCCATGCATGGTCGGCCCAAGAGGAATGTCCTGGTTCGGGAGGGCTCATGCTTCGCAGGTTCTGGCACGACTGCGCCGGCCAGTATGCCATCGCCACGGCCATCGCCGCCCTTCCCATCTTCGGTGCGCTGTCCTTGGGCGTCGACTATTCCGAGATGTCGCGCCAGCGGCACGACATGCTAAATGCCTTGGATGCCGCCGGCATCGCCACCGCGCGCGAGATCCTGTCCGGCGCGAAAGACGAGGAAGCCCAAACCTATGCCTGGGACTTCTTCGCCGCGAACTTTTCCGCGGCAAGACCCGGTGTCACCGCCCTTTCCGTTTCGCTGCCTTCGGCGGGTGCCGGGGGCGGCACGCTCAAGCTTTCCGCCACCCACGACTACCAGCCCTATTTCCTCGACACGTTCCGTGTCCTGCTCGCCGCCCAGAAGAGCGCGGATCCCCTGCGCTTCTCCGCGACAGCCGAGATCCGCCTCAAGAACACGCTCGAAGTGGCGATGGTGCTCGACAATTCCGGCTCCATGGACACCAAAGGCACGGGCTCGGGCAAGAAGCGGATCGACCTGCTGAAGGACGCCGCCAAGCAGCTCGTGGACACGCTCGCCGCTCACGGCGCCATCATGAAGCAGGTGGCGAGGCCCGTGCAGTTCAGCCTCGTGCCTTTCTCGTCGGCGGTGAATGTCGGGCCCGGGCACGCCGCAGCCCCCTGGATGGACGCGGGAGGCATCTCGCCCGTCCACCACGAGAACTTCGACTGGAGCGAGCTTTCGCGCGCCCGCAACGCCAACCGCTATGCCGAGCAGCTCAACGGGGTCTGGCATGCGCGGGGCTCGGCCTGGGGCACGTGGCGCGACAAGCCGCTGACCCGCTTCACGATGTTCGACACCATGCAGCGCGTGACCTCGACGCGGACGGGGGCGCTGGGCCGGCTGACCGAATGGTGGGGTTGCGTGGAAACGCGGCCCTACCCTCTCAACGTCAACGACGAGGCCCCGCGCGCGGCCAAGCCCGAAAGCCTGTTCGTGCCGATGTTCGCGCCCGACGAGACCAGCCGCAAGGACGGCTGGAACCGCAGCGCAGACAACAACTGGCTGTCGGACGACCTGTCCGCCAACGAGACGGACGACCGCAGGCGCCAGCGCTTCACGCCGAAATATTGGCCTGCGACCGTCTCAGTCACCACCTATCTCGGCGAGAACCGTGGCCCCAACAGCACCTGCACAACCAAGCCCATCACGCCCCTGACCGACGTGACCACTGCAAGCGGCCTCAAGACGATCAAGGACGCGATCGACGCGATGCTGCCGACCGACCTGACCAACGTGCCCGAAGGGCTCGCCTGGGGCTGGCGCACCTTGTCGTCCGGTCCGCCCTTCACCGAAGGCCGCTCGGAGACCGAGCGCGGCAACGACAAGGTGGTGATCGTCCTGACCGACGGCGCGAACACCTATTTCACGCCCGCTGCCGATCTCGCCGGCAACCGCTCGATCTATTCCGCCTACGGCTATGCGGGCACGCCCTACAACGGCCAGACGCCCCGCATCTTCATGGGCACGGGGTCGGGCGTGCGAAAGAACGACTTTTCGAGCGGCAACTACACCCGCGCCATGAACGAGCACTTCGCTGAGCTCTGCACCAACGCCAAGGGCGGCAATCTCATTCTGATGACGGTGGCGCTCGACCTCAACATCCGCAACGCCACCGAAAAGGGCCAGATCGACGCCCTGTCCGCCTGCGCCTCGGCGTCGCGCTTCCGCAAGAACCCCGACGGCACGCCCGCCAAGCTGTTCTGGAACGCGACCGGCGGCTCGCTCGCTGACGACTTCAAGTCCATCGCCGACGAGTTGTCCAACCTGCGCATCGTGGGCTGAGCGGGGAAGCCCAAGTCCGCGAACCCCTCTTCGCCGGCAAAATCTGGCCCCGGAAAGTGGTGATCGAGGGCCCGGCGCGACCTTGACTCCAGAAAGCCTTGCCCTTATCTCCCGCCCCGTTAGCACTCCCGAGCGGTGAGTGCCAACGGCCCGGGCCCGCTGTCGCGCGGCCCTCATTTCTTTGCTTTAAATCGAGGAATCAAGATGGCAGCTACGAATTTCCGTCCGCTCCACGACCGCGTGGTCGTCAAGCGCGTCGACTCCGAGGAGAAGTCCAAGGGCGGCATCATCATCCCCGACACCGCCAAGGAAAAGCCCCAGGAGGGCGAGGTGATCGCGGTGGGTTCCGGTGCGCGTGACGAAGCGGGCAAGCTCGTCGCTCTCGACGTCAAGGCCGGCGACCGCGTGCTGTTCGGCAAGTGGTCCGGCACCGAGGTCAAGCTCAACGGCGAAGACCTGCTGATCATGAAAGAGTCCGACATCATGGGCGTGATCGGCTGATCAGCCGGACCACCCATCCATCCCATCAAACGGGCTTTTGAGCCCAGGAGACACAAATGGCAGCCAAGGACGTAAAATTCTCCCGTGACGCCCGCGAGCGCATGCTGCGCGGCGTGGACATCCTCGCCAACGCGGTGAAGGTCACGCTCGGCCCCAAGGGCCGCAACGTCGTGATCGACAAGTCGTTCGGCGCTCCCCGCATCACCAAGGACGGCGTCACCGTCGCCAAGGAGATCGAGCTGGAAGACAAGTTCGAGAACATGGGCGCCCAGATGGTGCGCGAAGTGGCCTCGAAGACCAACGACATCGCTGGCGACGGCACCACGACCGCAACCGTTCTCGCCCAGGCGATCGTGCAGGAAGGCGCCAAGGCGGTTGCCGCCGGCATGAACCCGATGGACCTCAAGCGCGGCATCGACTTGGCAGTGGCTGAAGTCGTGAAGTCGCTCGGCTCGTCGGCCAAGAAGATCGCGACGTCGGAAGAAGTCGCCCAGGTCGGCACGATCTCCGCCAACGGCGAGACCGAAATCGGCCAGATGATCGCGGAAGCGATGCAGAAGGTCGGCAACGAGGGCGTGATCACCGTCGAGGAAGCCAAGACCGCCGAGACCGAGCTCGAAGTCGTCGAAGGCATGCAGTTCGACCGCGGCTATCTCTCGCCCTACTTCGTCACCAACCCCGACAAGATGGTGGCCGAACTCGAGGACGCCTACATCCTCCTCCACGAGAAGAAGCTGTCGAACCTCCAGGCGATGCTGCCGGTGCTCGAAGCCGTCGTGCAGTCCTCGCGTCCGCTGCTGATCATCGCGGAAGACGTGGAAGGCGAAGCGCTCGCAACCCTCGTCGTCAACAAGCTCCGCGGTGGCCTCAAGATCGCAGCTGTCAAGGCTCCCGGCTTCGGCGACCGCCGCAAGGCGATGCTGGAAGACATCGCGATCCTGACCGGTGGCCAGGTGATCTCGGAAGATCTCGGCATCAAGCTCGAGAATGTCGGCCTCGACATGCTCGGCCGCGCCAAGCGCGTGTCGATCTCCAAGGAGAACACCACCATCGTCGACGGCTCCGGCCAGAAGCCCGAGATCGAGGGTCGTGTCGCCCAGATCAAGCAGCAGATCGAGGAGACCTCCTCGGACTACGACCGTGAGAAGCTCCAGGAGCGTCTCGCCAAGCTCGCGGGCGGCGTCGCCGTGATCCGCGTGGGCGGTGCGACCGAGGTCGAGGTCAAGGAGAAGAAGGACCGCGTCGACGACGCGCTGAACGCAACGCGTGCAGCCGTTGAAGAAGGCATCGTCCCCGGCGGCGGCACGGCGCTCCTGCGCGCTTCCAAGGCTCTCCAGGCCAAGGGCGTCAACGCCGACCAGGAAGCCGGCATCAACATCATCCGTCGCGCTCTCCAGGCTCCGGCCCGCCAGATCGCTTCGAATGCCGGTGCCGAGGCCTCCATCGTGGCCGGCAAGATCTTCGACAACTCGAGCGAGACCTACGGCTACAACGCCGCGACCGGCGAGTATGGCGATCTGATCCAGCTCGGCATCGTCGATCCCGTGAAGGTCGTGCGCACCGCTCTGCAGGATGCAGCGTCGGTTGCCGGCCTGCTCGTCACCACCGAGGCCATGATCGCCGAAGCTCCGAAGAAGGATTCGGGCGCTCCTGCGATGCCCGGCGGCGGCATGGGCGGCATGGGCGGGATGGACTTCTAAGGTCCGTCTTCTCACTGCAAATCCAAGGAAAGGGCGGCTGCAAGGCCGCCCTTTTCGTTTGGGTGGCGATCCCCGCTTGGAACCAAAGCTGTCGCAGATGGTTCTTTTGCCGTGATTTGAGCAACCCAAAAGGAGATCCACCATGGGTGTGAACAGCGATCAGGTCGGCGGCGTCGGCAAGCAGATCAAGGGCGCCGTGAAGGATGCCGTGGGCAGCGTGACCGGCAACGAAAAGCTTCAGGCCGAAGGCAAGGCCGACAAGGCTGCCGGCGAGGTCCAGAAGGGCTACGGCGACGCCAAGGAAAGCGTCAAGGACGGCATCGACAAGATCTGATCACCGGATCGGATCAAGGGACAAGCGGCTCTTCGGGGCCGCTTTTCTTTTGGGCGCTTGCTTGAAGCCGTGCGCCCGAACGGCTAGCCCGGAGCCCGAGCAGTTCGGGCGTCGGCACCTCCGCGAGGTCTGCCCGGAAATGCTCCAGCCAGCCGAGGAGCACGCGCATGACCCGAACCACCCGCACCGAAACCGACACGTTCGGCGGCATCGAAGTCGCGGGCGACCGCTACTGGGGCGCACAGGCCGAACGCTCGCTGGGGAATTTCCGCATCGGCTGGGAAAAGCAGCCTCTGCCGATCGTGCGCGCTCTGGGCATCGTCAAGCGGGCCGCCGCCGAAGCCAATGCGGGCCTGGGTCGGCTCGACGCGAAGCTCGCCGAGACCATCGTCCAGGCTGCCCAGGAAGTGATTGACGGCAAGCTCGACGAGCATTTCCCGCTGGTTGTCTGGCAGACGGGCTCGGGCACGCAGTCCAACATGAACGCCAACGAGGTGATCTCGAACCGCGCGATCGAGATGCTCGGCGGGGTGATGGGCTCCAAGAAGCCGGTGCACCCCAACGACCACGTGAACATGAGCCAGTCGTCCAACGACACCTACCCGACGGCCATGCACATCGCCTGTGCCGAGGAGATCGTCCACCGCCTCCTGCCGGGCCTCCGCCATCTCCACGCAGCGCTCGACGCGAAGGCCAAGGCGTGGCGCGACATCATCAAGATCGGCCGCACACACACGCAGGACGCGACCCCTCTCACGCTCGGCCAGGAGTTTGGCGGCTACGCCGCACAGGTCGAGAACGGGATTTCCCGCATCGAGGCGACCCTGCCCAAGCTCATGGAACTCGCCCAGGGCGGCACGGCGGTCGGCACCGGCCTCAATGCCCCTGTGGGCTTCGCAGAAGCGGTGGCAGAGAAGATCGCGGGCATCACCGGCCTGCCCTTCACCACCGCGCCCAACAAGTTCGAGGCGCTCGCCGCGCACGATGCGATGGTGTTCAGCCACGGCGCCATCAACACGGTGGCCGCTTCCCTCTTCAAGATCGCCAACGACATCCGCTTCCTGGGCTCGGGGCCGCGCGCGGGGCTTGGCGAACTCTCCCTGCCCGAAAACGAGCCGGGCTCCTCGATCATGCCGGGCAAGGTGAACCCCACGCAGTGCGAGGCGCTGACCCAGGTCTGCGTGCAGGTGTTCGGCAACCAGGCGGCGATCACGTTCGCGGGCGCGTCGGGCCATTTCGAGCTCAACGTCTTCAACCCCGTGATGGCCTACAACTTCCTGCAATCCGTGCGGCTGGTGGCGGACGCTTCCGTTTCGTTCGCCGACAACTGCGTGGCGGGGATCGAGCCCCGCCTCGACAACATCCAGCGCGGCCTCGAGAACTCCCTGATGCTCGTCACCGCGCTCGCCCCCACCATCGGCTACGATGCCGCCGCCAAGATCGCCAAGACCGCCCACAAGAACGGCACGACGCTGAAGGAAGAAGCCCTCGCCAGCGGCCTCGTCTCGGACGCCGACTACACCCGTTTGGTCGTGCCCGCGGACATGACGCGGCCGGGGTGAGAGGCGGCGGTCTGCGCCGATTGTAACGCTCTGCGTCCTTCGAGGCCCGGCTTTGCCGGGCACCTCAGAATGAGGACGGTGGGCGCTGTCGCCGCTCGCGCAGCACCACGTCCGTCTCGCTTTCCTTCCCGCGCCTCCCCCTTACCTCATCCTGAGGTGCCCGCGGAATGCGGGCCTCGAAGGACGCACAGCGGTGCCGCCGCAACGATCCAGGAAACGCGATGCTTCGCCGAATGCGGGGGGTGAGTGCTTCTGCCCCGGCAGTGGTGCGTTCCCCTCGCGGCATGGATTCTCGGGTCAAGCCCGAGAATGACGAAGGCGCAGTGGAGATGGGAACGGAGTTCCCCATTGCTGCCTACTATTCGTTGCCCTCTTTCCACTCGTCATTCTCGGGCTTGACCCGAGAATCCATGCCGTGACGGGGACAAGAGAGGTCAGAGCGCAGAACTAAGTACGGGTGTGGGCACCCCACCACCCCGGAGGGGCAGGTGCCGGCGTACCGCTTTCCGAACCGTGCAGAAAGCCAGACATCGAGAGATTTGGCGTGGCGCCGGGAGCCCGCGCCTACCCCTCGCCATGTGCGGCCGTCGCGATCTTCAGCGCCACCTGTTCGATCAGCGCGCGGTCCTCGTCGTCCCGTTCGCCCGCGGCGAGCGCGAGGCAGGCTTCCGAGCGCAGGATCACGCCGTCGCCCAGGATTTTCAGATGGTTGGCGCGCAGCGTGGCGCCGGTGGTCGTGATGTCCACCACCAAGTCCGCCGAGCCGGCAGCGGGCGCACCTTCGGTGGCGCCGAGCGATTCCACGATGCGGTAGACCTGGATGCCGTGCTTGCCCGAAAAGAAGCTGTGCGTCAGCCGGTGGTATTTGGTGGCCACCGTCAGGCGCCGTCCGTGGCGCTGGCGGAACTCGCCCGCGACATCGTCGAGATCGGCCATGGATTCGACGTCGAGCCAGATCTCCGGCACCGCCACCACCACATCGGCGCGGCCGACGCCCAGCCGCGCCAGGATGGGGGTGCGGCGGTCGGCGTCGCCGCGCGCCTCGCGCAGCAGGTCCTCGCCGGTGATGCCGAGATCGAGCGTGCCGGCACCCAGTTCGCGCGCGATCTCGGAGGCCGACAGGAACACCACCTCGACGCCCGGCAGCCCTTCGAGGCTCGTGCGGTAGGAGCGCTCGTCCTGCGGTGCTGCAACGGGCAGACCCGCTTCCGCGAACCGCGCGAGCACCTCCTCGCGCAGGCGGCCCTTCGATGGAATCCCGAGCCTGACGGTCACAGCGCCCTCCCGGCGGCCGATTCGATGCGGTCGATCCAGGCCGAGAAGCCCACGCCCGGAATGGGCGCGTCGGCGCCCAGCAAAGTCAGGAGCCGGTCGTAGCGCCCGCCGCCGATCAGCGGGCGGGGATCGCCCGGCGAGGCGATCTCGAAGACGAGGCCCGTGTAGTAGTCGAGCGGCCGGCCGAAGGCCGCGTCGTAGCGGATGGCGTCGAGCGGCAGAGAATGGCCGCGCAGCGCATCCGCGCGCGCCGCGAAATCCTCGAGTGCCGCATCCATCGAGATGCCCGCGCCGCGCCCGAAGGCCGCGAGCGCGTCCGGCGCGCGCTCGAGCGTGATCGTGATCGCCAGGAAGACCTTCAGCGCGCGCATCTCGGCCGCCGGCAGCCGCAGGCTGACGAGCTCGGCCTTTTCCAAGAGGCGCCCCGCGATCTCCTCGGGCGTGCGGCCGGCATTCGGCGAGAAGCCGGCCGACTCCATCTCGCCGCGCAGGAGGTTGGCGAGCGTTTCCTCGTCGCTCTGGGCGATCTGCTCGCCCACGCCTTCGGCGAGCAGGCCCCGCTTGCCGGGGTTTGCGATGTCGTCGAGCGCGGTCGCCAGAAGCTTGGGGTCGCCGAAGGCGCGCAGCAGGCGCTTTTGCCAGGCGGGCGGCAGGCCCAGGCCGTCGAGCACGGCTGCGAACACCGCCTGGTCGCCCAGCGTGATGCGCAGCTCGCGGCCGGGCAGCGTGTGCGTGAGAAGCGCGTGCGCGTCGGCCAGCGAGCGCGCGTCGGCGCGCGGCCGGTCGGTCTCGCCCAGATCCTCGATGCCCGCCTGGAGGAACTCGGCCGGGCCGTCGCGGCGCTGGCGGAACACCTCACCGCAATAATGGTAGCGACGCGGCGTGCCGGCTTGGCTCTCGATGTGGTCGAGGCAGACGGGGATCGTCCATTCCGGCCGCAGGCAGAGCGTCTCGCCGGTCTCGCTTTCGGACAGGAAGATGCGGCGGCGCAGGTCCTCGCCGGCCATGTCCAGGAAGGGGTCGGCGGGCTGGAGCACGGACACGGAAACGGGGTGCGCGTCGCGCGCGGCGAGAAAGTCCCTGGTGTCGGAGGCGAGGCTGGCTGTCATCGATCAGGCCCCGTTTTCCTGCGCGTCGAGCACGCGGCGGACGGCTGCCACCAGCTCGCTTTCGGGCACGGTTTCCTGGGCGGGGCGGCTTGCCCGCCATTCCTCGTTGTCGGTGATGCCTTGGGACAAGCGCTTGCCCTCCACCAGGTCCTTGATCTGCACGGTGCCGGCCGCGCGCTCGTCCGCGCCCTGGATCACGACGCAAGGTGCGCGGCGCCGGTCGGCATATTTCATCTGGGCCTTCATGCCCGCGCCGCCCAGATACATCTCGGACCTGATGCCGGCCTGACGAAGCGCGCTCACCATGGCCTGCGTGCGCCCGAGGCTTTCGGTGTCGCGGTCCATCGCGAGCACCACGACGGGGCCGGCGTCTCTGCCATCGTCCAGCTTGCCGAGGTTCTTGAGCGCCGTCATCAGGCGGGACACGCCGATGGAAAAGCCGGTCGCGGGAACGGGTTCGCCGCGGAAACGCGAGACGAGGCCGTCATAGCGCCCGCCGCCGCCGACCGAGCCGAAGCGCACGACTTCGCCGTCCTCGTTGGTGACGGGGAAGGTGAGTTCGGCCTCGTAGACGGGGCCGGTGTAGTATTCGAGGCCGCGCACGACGGAAGGGTCGATGCGGATGCGGTCGCTGCCATATCCCGCTGCCGCCACCAGACGGCCGATCTGCCGGAGTTCGTCGACGCCCGATTGGAACTTTTCCACCTCGGAAAACGAGGAATACCGCCCGGTTTTGAAGGTAAACCGGGATGAATTATCCAGAAACTCATCGATCCCCGGCGAATCCAGGAGATCGACGAGCTGACGCGCATCCTCAAGGGGAAGTTGTGCGCCTTTCGTGAAGTCGCCCTCCCCTTCCGCGCCCCCATCCCAGCGACCGGTGGTCAGCAGTTTCACGATCTCGTCGGCCGCGAACTTGTCGCGCTTGTCGATGGCGCGGAGGACCGTCAGCCGTCGGGGGGCGTCCCCTTCCGCATCCAGGTTCAACGCGTCGAGGATGCCGTCGAGCACCTTGCGGTTGTTGACGCGGATCACGTAGTCGCCGCGACCGATGCCGAGCGCTTCCATGACGTCCGCCATCATCATCGCCATTTCGGCGTCGGCGGCGACGCCCGGCGTGCCCACGGTGTCGGCGTCGAACTGCATGAACTGGCGGAAGCGGCCGGGGCCGGGCTTCTCGTTGCGGAACACCCAGCCCGAGCGATAGGAGCGATAGGGCTTGGGCAGGCGCTCCCAGTTCTCGGCGACATAGCGCGCGAGCGGGGCGGTCAGGTCGTAGCGCAGGGACAGCCACTGCTCGTCTTCATCGAGGAAGGAGAACACGCCCTCGTTGGGCCGGTCCTGGTCGGGCAGGAACTTGCCGAGCGCGTCGGTGTATTCCACGAGCGGGGTTTCCACCGGCTCGAAGCCGTAGCGCTCGTAGACCTCGCGGATCGTTTCCACCATGCGGGCCGTCGCGCGCAGGTCGTCCGCGCCGCGGTCCACGAAACCGCGCGGCAGCCTCGCCTTCATCCGTTCGGGCCGGTCGTTCATGAGGGTCTCTGCAAGATTCCGGGGGATTGCGGGGCTGCTCTAACGGGGCCTCGGGCGGGGGGCAACCCACGACAGCCGAAACACCGCGCTTCCGCCCAACATCGGCCGGAAACATGGATAGATCACAAGCACACGAAAGAGAGGGGAAGGCGGCAAGCCTCAACACAAACCGGTGAATCGCCGGAACCTGTGCGGGGCCGGCGGATTCTGCGGGTCAAGGCTGCCCTCAAGCGGCCGGGCGGCCTTTTTCCTCCCTTGTCTTGTTTCGAACGCGTTCTCGTTGGAGCATCCATTCATGCGCCAGTTCTTTTCACGGTTTGCCGGCCTGGCCTTTCTCACGATGGTCGCCGGAGCGGCCTCCTCGGGCACCACGGCAGCGGCCGCCTGCGAGGCGGGCGACCCGTCGCTCGCCGGCCGCTACGACCTCAAGAACGTCATGAATGTGGGCTCGCGCGTCACGCTCAAGGCGAACGGCTCCTTCGACTACCGCCTGACCTACGGCGCGGTGAACCAGCGCGGCGCGGGCTGCTGGAGCCGCGAGGGCGACGTGCTCGTGCTGATGCCCAATGGCGCCACCGCGATCTCGTCCACGCCCGCGCTCGAGCGCACCCAGTTCGCCGGGGTGACGCTTCAGGTGGACGGCTCCGCCCTCGAATGGGACATCGCCGGCAACGGCCGCATGGTGCGCTACGAGCGCCGCTGAAGCATCTCCAGCGAAAGTGCGGAGCGGTTCTGCTTGAGACGCTTCAGGGCCTCGGCATCCCTTCCACCTCCGCGCGGCAGAAGCAGCCTTCGAGGTGGTCGTTGACCATGCCCATGGCCTGCATGAAGGCATAGACCGTGGTGGGACCGACAAAGGTCCAGCCGCGGCGCTTCAGGTCCTTGGACAGGCGGTGCGAGGCGGGGCTCGTCGGGTTGGCGCGCAAGGTGGCCAAGTCCACCCGCGCCGGGCGCTCCTCCGGCGGCGGGGCGAAGCTCCAGAAATAGCTCGAAAGCGTGCCGTGCTCGTCGCGCAATTCGATCGCGCGGGCGGCGTTGTTGATCGTCGAGCGGATCTTGCCGCCGTGGCGCACGATCCCCTTGTCCGCCAGGAGACGCGCAACGTCGTCCTCGCCGAAGCGCGCGACCCGTTCGAAGTCGAAGCCGGCGAAGCCCGCCCGGAACGCCTCGCGCTTGCGCAGGATGGTGATCCAGGACAGGCCGGACTGAAAGCCTTCCAGGCAGATCTTCTCGAACAAGCGGTGGTCGTCCCTGACGGGGCGGCCCCATTCGGCGTCGTGGTAGCGCAGGTAGTCCTCCGCCGCGCCCGGCCAGAAGCAGCGCACCCGACCGTCCGCGCCCTCGATCAACCCGTCTTCCATGAAGAATTCCCTTTCACCGCTCTTTTACCACGCACGCCAACCGCGCGGTAACCGTACGAAATGGTTTCCGCGCGTCCGGGCCTTGGAGGCTTTTCGGATTCACCAATTGGTGGCGCAGCCGGCGCAGTCTCGCCAACAGGATGAAGGGGCCCGGCCTCTTTGCTCGATTCACCTGTTCGAAGAGTCCGCGTATCATGAGAACCATCCTTCTTCTCGGGCTTGCGGCCGCGACCGCCTTTTCCAGCGTTCCCGCCCAGGCGAGCGACCGCTACCGCGAGCGCCCGCCCGTGATGGTGAGCCCCGACCTGTCGGCCCCTTGGGTGATGCAGCTGGGACAGCAGCCCCGCGCCCGCGTGAAGGTCGAACGGCGCGCCTCCCAGGCGATCCCGCCCGTGCGCCAGCTCCGCCGCGAGCGCGGCGTGCGCGTCGAGCCCGACCTCCAGCAGACCTCGGCGGTGGCCCGCCCCGCGCGCGTCAAGCGCGAGGCCGCAAAGCGCGAGATCAACCCGATCTACCTGCCCCAGGAGGTCGCCTATGCGGGCGGCGAGAAGCCCGGCACGATCGTGATCGACACGCGCGACAACTTCCTGTTCCTGGTGGGCGAGAACGGCCAAGCGCGCCGCTACGGCGTGGGCACGGGCAAGCCCGGCTTCGAATGGGCCGGCACCCATTCGGTGACGCGCAAGGCCGAGTGGCCCGACTGGCGCCCGCCGGCGGAGATGATCGCGCGCGAAAAGCGCAAGGGCCGCAACCTGCCCGCCTTCATGGCCGGCGGCCCGGAAAACCCGATGGGCGCGCGTGCGCTTTATCTCGGCTCCACGCTCTACCGCATCCACGGCACCAACCAGCCCTGGACGATCGGCGGCGCGGTGTCTTCGGGCTGCATCCGCATGCGCAACGAGGATGTGACGGATCTCTACGAGCGCGTGCCGGTGGGGGCGAAGGTCGTGGTGATGTGAGTGTGGGTTCCCGATAGGGGCCGGGGCGGCGGAAGCGGGGGCTTTCCGCCGCTTCTTCGTTTTTGGGGGTGTGCGGGGTGTGGTTGAGGGGTGGTTGCGTCCTTCGAGGCCCGCATGCTGCGGGCACCTCAGGATGAGGGAGGAAGGCGCTGACCCGAAACAGGGATTGTCAGCGCCCCTCGGTCCTCATCCTGAGGTGCCCGCAGCATGCGGGCCTCGAAGGACGCACGCCCCTGCCGCCCGTTTCCTCTCGGCTCAAACGAGCGCTGCGGGTTTCGGGCCGCCATAGGCCCAGTCGAGAAGCTCCACCGTGTGCACCACGGGCAGGCGGGATGCGCGGCCGATCTGGGTCATGCAGCCGATATTGCCGGTGGCGACGAGGGCGGCGTTGGTGGCCTCCACATTGCGCACCTTGCGCGCCTGCAATTCGGCCGCGATCGCCGGCTGGAGGATGTTGTAGGTGCCCGCCGAGCCGCAGCAGAGATGGCCCTCGCGCGGCTCTCGCACGACAAAGCCCGCGCGCGACAAAAGCGCCTTGGGCTGCCGCACGATCTTTTGCCCGTGCTGCATGGAACAGGCCGAATGATAGGCGACTGTGAGGTTCTGGTTGGGCGCTTCCGGCAGGTCGAGCGTCGCCAGATATTCGGAAACGTCCATCGCGAGCTTCGAGACCCGCGCGGCTTTCTCGGCGTAGAGAGGGTCGAGGCGCAGCATGAAGCCGTAATCCTTGACCACCGTGCCGCAGCCCGAGGTGGTGACGAGGATGGCGTCGAGCCCGCCACCTTCGATCAGCCTCGTCCAGGCGTCGACGTTCACCCGCGCGAAATCGAGCGCCTCCTCCTCGCGGCCGAGATGGTGGGTGAGCGCCCCGCAGCACCCCTCGCCCGGCGCGGGCACGACGCCCACGCCGAAGCGCGCGAGCAGGCGGATGGCCGCCTGGTTGATGCCGGGATCGAGCACGCTCTGCGCGCAGCCGCCGAGGATCGCCACGCGGCGGCCGGCCTGCGGCGCGGAAACCGGGCTGGGCGCAGGCTGGGCCGCGCGCTTGGGCAGGGAAGCGGGCGCGAGCCGCAGCATGGCGGCGAGCGGCTTGAGCGCTTCCGCCCGGTCGAGCAGGCCCGCGAGCGGACGGCCGAGCCGGGCCAGCGTGAGTGCTGCGCGAAAGCGCCGGGGGTAGGGCAGCACGCGCGCGAGCGTTGCGCGGATCAGCCGGTCGGGCAGCGGCCTCGCATAGGTCTTTTCGATATGGGCGCGCGCCCCGTCCACCAGGTGCATGTAGTGCACACCCGAGGGGCAGGTGGTCATGCAGGCGAGGCAGGACAGGCAGCGGTCCACATGCTTGACGGTTTCGGCATCGGCTGCCCTGCCCTCTTCGAGCATGTCCTTGATGAGGTAGATGCGCCCGCGCGGGGAATCGAGCTCGTTGCCCAGCGTCACATAGGTCGGGCACGTGGCCGTGCAGAACCCGCAATGCACGCATGTGCGCACGATCTTCTCAGCCTCGGCCACATGCGGGTCGGCGAGCTGCGCGGGGGTGAAGGTGGTTTGCATGGCTGCTAGCTGACCTGACGAAACCGGAATTCGATCGAGTAGGCCATCGAATGTTGCTCGTCCCGCACTTTCGCGGCGATCTGTGGGGAGATGGTGCCCGGATCAAACTGCTGAGCTTCGAGCCACCGTCGATGGTTCGGATGCATCAGGCGAACTCCGCTTCCAGAAGCGAGGTGGCGAGCGCGAGTGCACCATCGACCTGATGCCGCTCGACGGTCGGGAAGTCGTCGAGAAATTCCTCGACCGACATGCCACCGGCCAAGTTCTCGAAAAGCGCGCTGACCGGCACGCGCGTGCCGCGAAACACGACCGCGCCCCCCATGATGTCGGGATCGCAACTCAAGATGTCTCGTGTCTTCATGCCATCCGTCCGGGATTGAGGATGCCCTTGGGGTCGAACTGCTCCTTCAGGCGCTGCGACAGGGCCGCGAGCGCGGGCGGCTGGGGCTCGAAGGGGGGGATGGCCGCGCGGATGGCGGGGCTCGCGCGTTCGAGGCGGGCGTGGCCGCCGCCGAGACGGGCGACGAGGGCGCGCAGCGCGTCCGCTTCGGGCTCGGCCTCCATGCGCAGCCAGACGAGGCCGCCGCCCCAGTCGTAGAAGCAGTCGGCGCCCGCATGGCGGCGGAAGGCGTCCACCAGCCGGTGGCCGGCGGAAGGCGCCACCGAAACGCGCCAGACCGGGCGCTCAGTGCCATCGGCGAAGGGCAGGCAATCGCGGATGCCGCGCCAGAGCGGGCGGGACGCGGCCGCGTCGAGCCGGTCGATGGCGCCTGCGCCTTTCAGCAGGTCCGACAGGCGCGCGGCGCGGTCGGCGACCGAAGCGGCGAAGCCTTCGAGGCGCAGGAGGGTGACGGGCGCGGGCGCCCAGGCGGGGTCGAGGCGGGGTGCTATGCCGTAGGGCAGATGGGCCGCGCCCGCGACTTCGGCCGGCGAGCCGAGCGCGAGGCTCATGGCCTGGGTCGCGGCTTCGTCGGACAGGCCGGGGATCACGAGCGTCACCTCGGTTTCGGCGGCGGGAAGCACCTTGAAGGTGAGGTCGGTGACCACGGCCAGCGTGCCCCAGGAGCCGGCCAGCCCCTTGGACAGGTCGTAGCCGGTGACGTTCTTGACCACCCGGCCGCCGGCCTTGAAGGCCTCGCCGCGGCCCGAAACGGCGGACACGCCCAGGATGTGGTCGCGCGCGGCACCCGCCTTGATGCGGCGGGGGCCGGACGCGTTGGCGCCCAGCACGCCGCCGATGGTGCCACGGGCCGCATCGAGCCCGAGCAGGGGGCCGTGGTCCATCGGCTCGAAGGCCAGTTCCTGGCGGTTGTCGGCGAGCAGGCGCTCGATCTCGGATATGGGCGTGCCCGCGCGGGCGGACAGCACGAGCTCGGCCGGCTCGTAGAGCGTGACGCCCGAAAGCCCGGCCAATGAAAGCGTGTGCTCGGTTTGCATGGGGCGGCCGATGCCCGAGCGCGTGGCCCGGCCTTCGACCGCGAGCGGCACCTCTTCGCCTGCGGCCCATTGAACGAGCGACAGGACATCATCGGCGCTGGTGGGAGCGAGATCGGTCACGGGGTCCTAGAAGCGCGGCAGGTCGGGAAACGGCATCTGGCCCTTGTGCACATGCATGCGGCCAAGCTCGGCGCAGCGGCGGAGCTGGGGGAAGACCTTGCCGGGGTTGAGGAGGTGGCCGGGATCGAAGGCGCATTTGACGCGCATCTGCTGGTCGAGATCGGCGTCGGTGAACATGGTGCCCATCAGGTCGCGCTTCTCGACGCCCACGCCGTGCTCGCCGGTGAGGACGCCGCCGACTTCGACACAGAGACGGAGAATGTCGTTGCCGAAGCTTTCGGCGCGTTCGAGTTCGCCCTCGCGGTTGGCGTCGTAGAGGATGAGGGGGTGGAGGTTGCCGTCGCCGGCATGGAAGACGTTGGCGACGCGCAGCGCATATTTCTCGGAAAGCTCGCGCATGCCGGCGAGCACGCGGGGCAGTTCCTTGCGCGGGATCGTGCCGTCCATGCAGTAATAGTCGGGCGAGATGCGACCCACGGCGGGGAATGCCGCCTTGCGGCCGGCCCAGAACGCCAGGCGCTCGTCTTCGGAGGTGGACACGCGGCAGGTGGTGGAGCCGTTGGCGCGCGCGATGGCTTCCACCTCGGCCAGCAGGAGATCGACTTCGACGGCGGGGCCGTCGAGCTCGACGATGAGGAGCGCTTCCACGTCGAGCGGATAGCCGGCATGGACGAAATCCTCGGCAGCGGCGATGGCCGGGCGGTCCATCATCTCCATGCCGCCGGGGATGATGCCGGCCGCGATGATGTCGGCCACCGCCTGGCCGGCCTCCTCGCTGGTCGGGAAGCCGACGAGGAGCGCGCGCGCGGTGTCGGGCTTGCGCAGGATGCGGACGGTGACTTCGGTGACCACGCCGAGCAGTCCTTCCGAGCCCGTCATCAGGCCGAGCAGGTCGTAGCCTTCCGCGTCGAGGTGGCGGCCGCCGAGGCGCATGACCTCGCCGTTCATCAGCACCATCTCGATGCCCAGCACGTTGTTGGCGGTGAGGCCGTATTTCAGGCAGTGCACGCCGCCCGAATTCTCGGCCACGTTGCCGCCGATGGAGCAGGCGATCTGCGAGGAGGGGTCGGGCGCGTAGTAGAAGCCCTCCTCCTCCACTGCGCGCGTGATGCCTAGGTTGGTGACGCCGGGCTGGGCCACCACGCAGCGGTCGGGATAGTCGATGGCGAGGATGCGGTTGAAGCGGCTCATCACGAGAAGCACGGCGTCGCCGAGCGGCAGCGCGCCGCCCGACAAGGACGTGCCCGAGCCGCGGGGAACGACCTTCACCCCGTTCTCGTGGCAGAAGCGCAAGGTGCGCGAGACCTGTTCCACGGTTTCTGGTAGCACCACCACGAGCGGCATCTGCCGGTAGGCGGTGAGCCCGTCGCTTTCAAAGGCGCGCATCTCGCGCTCGGCGGTCACCACGCCCTCGCCCGGCACGATGAGGCGCAAGGCCGCCACGATCGCGTCGCGGCGGGCGAGCGTTTCGGGGTCGAGCGGAGGCATGAGGGGGCCGCTCATGGCGCTGGGCATCTCCTGTGGCCGGGGCGTGGAACTTATCGGGCGGTGGTGCCCGCGGCAATGACGCGAAGCAAGCGGCTTTGTCGCGCGGCCTGCCGGAATGGAACGAAACGAGCGGGGAACACGGGATGGGCTTGGCCTTCACCGAAGCGCGCGCGCCCGAAGGCATGCGGCTTTATGCGATCGGCGACGTGCATGGCAGGCTCGACCTGCTCGACGGGCTGCATCGGCAGATCAGGGCCGAGCTGGAGCGCGACCGGCCGGCGGACTGGCGGGTGATCCATCTCGGCGACTACGTGGATCGCGGGCCCCAATCGCGCGGCGTGATCGAAAGCGTCATCGAGTGGCAGTCGGCCGAGCCGCGCGTATTGGCACTGGCCGGCAACCACGAGCAGGGCTTTCTCGATTTCCTGGTGGACCCCCAGATGTCCGGGCTCTTCGCGCGCTTCGGCGGAGCGGACACCGCGCGCTCCTATGGCGTCGAGCTCGACACCGGGGACCGCCACCGGTTCCGCGAGAGCCATGCGGCGCTGGTGGCAGCCGTTCCCGCCACCCACCGCAGCTTTCTGGGCCGCCTCGCCTTTTTCGCGGAGTTCGGCGACTTCTTCTTCTGCCACGCGGGCGTGCGCCCGACCCAGCCCCTCGCGGCCCAGACGGCCGACGACCTCATCTGGATCCGCGAGGATTTCTTGAACTGGACGGAGCTTTTTTCGAAGGTGGTGGTGCACGGGCACACACCCGTCACCGAACCCGACATCCGCCCCAACCGGGTCAATTGCGACACCGGCGCCTTTCAAAGCGGGGTTCTCTCCGCTCTGGTGGTCGAGGGGCGGGAAAAGCGGTTCCTTCAGGAACGCGCCTGAACCCCTTGGAGCCGGGCGGACCGTGCCGCCGGGCTCCCGTCATTGCGTGCTACTGGGCGCTGACGCCGTAGCCGTCCACGGCGGAGTGTTCGGCCGCGGCATCGGCGGAATAGATGCCGACGCCCCAGAAGGCGATCGCGGCCAGCATCGAGAAGGACAAGAGAGCGGCTTTCACAGTCGGGCCTCGGATATTCGGCGTCGCGTCACAAGTGCCACGATCACGGTTACAATTGGGTTTCGCGAAACGCTGTCCCTGTGCCCTTCAACGTAACAGGCACCGGGCCGTTCCAGGCGGCGGGCGGCTTCTAGACAGGGAACCGGGCCGAAAACATGGGCTTCGCGCTTGCCCACAGCACTTCACCCAGGCAGCGTGTTGGAAATGCCACAGCCGCGCCCGGCCCGAGCCGCAATTGCGGAGCTTGACCCCGCACGCGCCCTCCCCCATCCCCACACGATGCGTGCCAATCATCGAATGCAGCGGCTCTTTGTGGCGGACGGGCTCGGCGAAGGCGCGGCGCTCGCCGCCTCGCCCTCCCAGGCGCATTACATCGCGCATGTGTTGCGCATGGAGCCGGGCCGCGACCTCCTGCTCTTCAACGGGCGCGACGGCGAATGGCGCGCGGTGGTGGAAAGCGTGGCCAAGCGTGGCGTCTCCTTGCGCGTGGCCGAGCGGACCCGCAGCCAGCCCGCGCATCCCGACCTCGTCTTCCTGTTCGCGCCGCTCAAGGTGGGGCGGCTCGACTATCTCGTGCAAAAGGCCGTGGAGATGGGCGCGGGCGTGCTCCAGCCCGTGCTGACCCAGCACACGCAAGGCGGGGCGCCGCGCACCGACAAGATGGAAGCCAATGCCGTGGAAGCGGCCGAGCAGTGCGGCGTGCTCGCGGTTCCCGAGATTCGCGCCGCCGTGAAGCTCGACGCCCTTCTCGACGGCTGGAACACGGCGCGGCGCATCGTCTTCTGCGACGAGGATGCGGGAACCGACGGGCCGCTGCCGATCCTGGCCGACATCCCGACCGGGCCGCTGTCCCTGCTCGTCGGGCCGGAGGGCGGTTTCTCGGAAGCGGAGCGCGATAAGCTTCGCGCGCTGCCCTTCGTGTCGGCCATTCCGCTCGGGCCCCGCATCCTGCGCGCGGACACCGCGGCGGTCGCAGCCCTCGCGCTCGTGCAGGCCGTGCTCGGCGACTGGCGGTGATCCCTTGCGTCCCGTTGATGGGACAATCACCATTTTTCGCTTGCACCATTTTTCGCTTGAAAGCGCCCGTGGCCTTCGTTCATTGCTCGGCCGCTTTCGGGAGGCCGCATGGCGCGCGACACCAATGATTTCCGTCCCGTCGAGAGAATCGACGAGCTGGTGGCGCACATCGCCGAAGGCGAAAAGCCGCGCGAGCGCTGGCGCATCGGCACCGAGCACGAGAAGTTCCCCTTCACGATCGACGGCCACGCGCCGGTCCCCTACGAGGGAGAGCGTGGCATCCGCGCCATCCTCGAGGGCATGCAGACCATGCTCGGCTGGGAGCCGATCCTGGACGAGGGCCTCATCATCGGCCTGGTCGAGCCGACCGGACAGGGTGCCATCTCGCTCGAGCCCGGCGGGCAGTTCGAGCTTTCGGGCGCGCCGCTCGAAACGATCCACCAGACCTGCCGCGAGAGCAACGCGCATCTGGCGCAGTTGCGCGAGATAGCCGAGCCGCTCGGCATCCGCTTCCTGGGCCTGGGCGGCAGCCCGAAATGGTCGCTCGCCGACACGCCGCGCATGCCGAAATCCCGCTACGGCATCATGACCCGCTACATGCCGACCGTGGGCACCCGCGGGCTCGACATGATGTACCGCACCTGCACGATCCAGGTGAACCTCGACTTCGCGTCCGAGGCCGACATGCGCCGCAAGATGCAGGTGGGGCTGAAGCTCCAGCCGCTTTCCACGGCACTTTTCGCCAATTCCCCCTTCACGGACGGCAAGCCCAACGGGCTCGTCTCCTGGCGGGGCGCGGTCTGGCACGACACCGACAACCAGCGCTCCGGCCTCCTGCCCATCTGCTTCGCGGAGGATTTCGGCTATGCGGATTATGTCGAGTGGGCGCTCGACGTGCCGATGTATTTCGTGATCCGCGAAGGCCACTACTACGACATGACGCATCTCACCTTCCGCCAGTTCATGGCGGGCGAGGCGCGCGACTCGCTGCCCGACGGGCTGCCCACGATGGGCGACTGGGCGAACCACCTTTCCACGCTGTTTCCCGATGTGCGCCTCAAGCGCTTCCTGGAAATGCGCGGGGCCGACGGCGGCCCCTGGCGGCGCATCTGCGCGCTGCCCGCCTTCTGGGTCGGCCTGCTCTACGATGCCGAGGCGCTCGACGCCGCCGAAGCACTCACGGCCGACTGGACTTTCGGGGAAACCCAGACCATGCGCGACGAGGTGCCGGCGGCCGGCCTCAACGCCACCCATCGCGGGCACCCGCTGCGCGCTGTGGCGCGCGAGGCGCTCGCCATCGCGCGCGCCGGCCTGTCGCGCCGCGCCCGGCAGAACGCCGACGGCTTCGACGAGACCCATTTCCTCGACACGCTCGACGAGGTTGTGGCGCGCGGCACGACCACGGCCGAGGAGATGCTTTCGGCCTACAACACGCGCTGGGGCGCGTCGGTCGAGCCGGTGTTCGGCGAATACGCCTACTGACCCCAACTGAGAGGCTGTGCGTCGGCTTTGCCAAGCGTTTCCGGTGAACCGGGATTCGCCGGGAGCGCTCCGGCTCTTTAGTTTTCGCAGCAATTCCGCACAGAGAACCGCTTCGCGCTTTTGCTGGAAATGCTCTAGCATCGCCCGACTGGATGGAGACACGCGATGCTGCCGCTCTGGGACATGCTGTTGCGCGGGGGCACGACCGACGCGCTGGCGCGCCACTTCCAGCTCAGCCAGATGCAGGCGCAGAACGCGCTGGGGGCGCTTCTGCCGGCCTTCGGCGAAGCCTTCCGCCGCCAGACGGCCGACCCGATGGGGCTGGCAGGCTTCATGGGCGCGCTCGCGAGCGGGCAGCATGCGCGCTATTTCGAGGATGCCGCCCAGGCCTTCGCGCCCCAGGGGCTCGCCGACGGCCAGGCGCTTCTCGCGCAGCTCTTCGGCTCGGACGCCTTGACGCGCGCGGTGGCCGACCATGCCGCGCGGCTTTCGGGTGTGGGCAACGAGATGATGCGGCAGATGATGCCAGCGCTCGCCACGATCCTGATGGGCGGCCTGGGCGCACAGGCGAAACCCAAGCCCACAGCGTCGGACCCCTTCACCGCGATGATGGAAAGCATGACGCGCGCGATGGGCGCGTCTTCCCCCGGCAAAGCGGGCTCGCCCTGGACCGACAATCCGTGGAGCCGGGCGATGGAGGACGCCATGCGCGGCGGCAAGAATGCCGCCCCCTCGCCCATGGACGCCTGGACCAAGGCCTTCGAGGGCTGGGCGGCCGCGGTGAACCCGCAACCCGAGCCGCCCAAGCCGCCTGAGCCGCCGGACCCGGTGCGCACCTTTCTCGACGGCATGTTCGACACCGGCCGCAAGACCCAGGAAGACGCCGCGCGCGCGATGCAGGCGATGTTCGACACCTACGGCAAGGCTTCCAAGCCCTGAGCCCCACGCAAAAAGGCCCGGTCCTCTGAGGGAACCGGGCCAGGCGGCGGGGGGAACGGGAAGGTCCGCCCGCGGGATCAGTGGGACAGGCGCGCGCCGTCCTCGATCGAACGGAAGCGATGCTCGGCGATGGCGCCGAGCCGGGTCGTCGGGTCGGAACCGAACGGGCCGGTCACGGCCACATAGAGGTCGGTCCGGGTGAGCCCGATATCGGCGAGCTCGGTGTCGGACATTTCGCCCAGGCGGTAGAAATCGCGGCGGTTTCGGAAGCTTTTCCACATCTGACCGATGGCTGCCGCCGCGCGCGCCACGATGGCTGCGGCGCGGGCGCCGCTCGTGCGGGAGGGGGTGGAAAAGCCGGCAATGGCGGACATGGGAGCGCTCCTGATCTCCAGACGAGCGAGGCCACCGGATGCGGGGACCATCCCCGTCCGCTTCCGCAATCTCTAGCGGATCGTCACGCCTCACTCTGGAGTGTTGGCAATGTGAAGCAGAGTGATTGATTATTCCAACGAATGTTTCTAATCCTGACCATCAGCTTCGTTCATGGATCGCCGATGGCTGCCCCGCTCGACCTCGACCAGCTCCAGACCTTTGTCGCCATCGCCGATTCCGGCAGCTTCACGCGGGCGGCGGGCGAGGTGTTCCGCACCCAGTCGGCCGTGTCCATGCAGATGCGCCGGCTCGAGGAGCGCATCGGCAAGCCCTTGTTCGAGAAAGACGGCCGCGCGAACCGCCTGACCGAAGAAGGCGAGCGCCTGCTTTCCTATGCGCGGCGCCTGCTGCACCTGAACCGCGAGACGCTGGCCGCCTTCGACGACCGCGCGCTCGAAGGCACGGTGCGCATCGGCACTCCCGACGACTATGCCGACCGCTTCCTGCCGGAGATCATGGGGCGCTTCGCGCGGTCCAACCCGCGCGTGGAACTCACCGTGATCTGCGAGCCCACGGCCAACCTCGTGGAATATGTGCGGCGCGGCCAGCTCGACCTCGCCTTGATCACGCATGACTGCTCGCGCGCGTCCTCGGAGATCGTGCGCCGCGAGCCGCTGCTCTGGGTGTCTTCCGCCAACCACGCGATCCACGAGGAGCCGGTTCTGCCCATGGCGTTCGGCCGGGCGAACTGCATGTGGCGGCGCACCGCCATCGATTCGCTCGACCAGGCGGGGCGCGAATACCGGGTGCTGTTTTCCTCGTGGTCGGCAGCCGTGATCGGGGCCGCCGTGCTTTCGGGGCTCGCGATCTCGGTTCTGCCGGAATGCGCGCTGAGGCCGGGCATGCGCGTGCTGGGCGAGAGCGAGGGCTTCGGCGCGCTGAGCGACATCCGGATCGGCCTGATGCGCGGCGCCTCCAAGCGGCCCGAGCTCGTGGACGCGCTCGCGCGCCACATCTCCGAAAGCCTGGACAACATCTCGGTGCCGCTCGTGGAAGAGGTGCCGGGCTTCGACTTCGCGTCCACGGGCTTCACGCGCATGCGCCGCCAGAAGCCCGGCCACATCATGCCCGGTTGGTGAGGCCTTCATGAGCGAGACTGCTTCCTCCCCCTCGCGGGGCGCGCCCACCAACGCATCGGACTATTCCGTGAGCGAGCTTTCGGGCGCGCTGAAGCGCACGGTGGAGGATGCGTTCGGCAATGTGCGCGTGCGCGGCGAGATCTCGGGCTATCGCGGTCCACATTCCTCGGGCCATGCCTATTTCGCGCTGAAGGACGAGCGCGCCCGGCTGGAGGCCGTGATCTGGAAGGGCTCGATGGGGCGCCTGCGCTTCCGGCCCGAAGAGGGCATGGAGGTGATCGCGTCGGGCAAGCTCACCACCTATCCCGGCTCGTCCAAATATCAGATCGTGATCGAGCAGCTCGAGCCCGCGGGCGCGGGCGCGCTGATGGCCCTGCTCGAGGAGCGCAAGCGCAAGCTCGCCGCCGAAGGGCTGTTCGAGCGCGACCGCAAGCGCCCCCTGCCCTTTCTGCCGCGCGTGATCGGCGTGGTGACATCGCCCACGGGTGCCGTGATCCGCGATATCCTGCACCGCCTGGCCGACCGCTATCCGCTGCATGTGATGGTGTGGCCGGTGCGGGTGCAGGGCGAGACGTCGGGCGCGGAGGCAGCGGCTGCCGTGCGCGGCTTCAACGCGCTGCCCGAGGGCTTCGCGCGGCCCGATCTCCTGATCGTCGCGCGCGGGGGCGGCAGCCTCGAAGACCTCTGGGGCTTCAACGACGAGGCCCTGGTGCGCGCGGTGGGTGCTTCGCTCATCCCGGTGATCTCGGCCGTGGGCCACGAGACCGACTGGACCTTGATCGACCTCGTCGCCGACCGGCGCGCGCCGACCCCCACGGGGGCCGCCGAAATGGCCGTTCCCGTGCGGGCCGAGCTCGAGGCGGGCCTGGCTTCCTTCGGCGCGCGGATGCGCGCGGGGCTGAGCCGGCTTCTCGACCGCCGCCGGCAGGCCGTGCGCGCGGCATCGCGCGCGCTGCCCGTTCCCGACCAGCTGCTCGCGCTGCCCCGCCGCCGCCTGGACGAGGCTTCGAGCCGCTTGGAGCGGAGCCTCGGTGTCGCGCTTCAGGCGCAGCGCGCGCGTCTCGGGGCAGCGCGCCTCTCCTCGACGCCATTGAAGCGCCGGGTGGAGGACGCCCAGCGCGGCCTCGGGCGTACGGCAGCCCGGCTTGGCAACGCGGCCTTGCGCGCGCGTGCGGACAAGGCCCGCGCGCTTCGCCAGAGTGCGGCGCGCTTGTCGCTGCAGCCCATCGAGCGTCGCCTGATGGAGGCCGTGCGCCACGAGACGCGCCTTGCCGACCGCCTGGCCCGCGCCGGCGCCCGCGACCTCGCCCGCCGCCGCGAGACTTTGAGCCGCGCGGGTGCGGGCCTGCGCCTCCAGCCGCTCGTTCTCGCGGCGGATGCGCTGCGCCAGCGGCTGGACCTGTCTGCCGCGGCCCTCGACCAGAACGCCGGAGCTTCCCTCGAAGACCGCCGCACCCGCCTCGCCCAGGCCGACCGCCTGTTGTCGTCCTTGTCGTATCGCTCGGTGCTCGGCCGCGGCTTCGCGGTGGTCAGGGGCGAAGGCGATCACCCGGTGACGCAGGCCGGCGGGTTGGCCGCGGGGCAGCATTTCACGGTGGAATTCGCCGATGGCCGCGTGTCGGCGGTGGCGGGCACGGACGCAGCCGCGACGCCGCGCAAGCGCGCGTCTGGCAAGCGGGCCGCCAAGGACCAGGGCTCGCTCTTCTAGCTTCGCCGGATTGACGGCGCGGCGACGCACCCGGAGGCCCACCGCTCTCGTCCTTGCGGGCGAGCGAAAATGTCCGCGTGAAGTTGCGGTCTACCGGTCTCTCCCCGCGATTATTGAGGTGTTGGCTCTACCGAGGCAGAAGGGTGCGGAGTGTCATGGGGTAATTCTACCCAGCGAGACTGTTTTTCTCTCTGTCCCGTACTCGAAAGCATGTTCGATACGTTGGAGTCTTGGTTTGGAGTTTCGGTGGTTTTTTGATCTCTATACGGGGCTAGGCGGCAGATTGCTGCGCTGGCACCGATCCTTACTGCGGCAGCCGCCTATGATCTCGCCCGGGCTCTGCTCAGCCTACCCACGGACATTGCAAGCCGGCACGGCTACGAACTGACGGCTTCCGCTGCAGCCTCCGTACTCGCCTGCACCACGCACCATGGTTCGAGCAAACCGCTCGCGACCTTCGGGGTCGCCAGATCGGCCGATGACAGCGAGCTGCTGTGGAAGGCGCTCCAGAATGCGGCGCTTAGCGGCAACCCATGCGATTGTTGCTCTCCGGCCGGCCGTGCCGCTCTGGATGCTGCGTACCAATCCCAGCCCTGCATCCGATGCTGGCCAGCTGCCGCCCCGGCTTGAAAGCTGTGGTCGAGAAATCGCCTGGGCATGGATCGACCAGAGACTGTCTCGCACATGAGTCCGCATCCAGGCAATTGGTAAACCCCTCATGGCGAATTTCCGCCCGCAACCATGATTGCTACGGCGATGCGCTGAGCATAAGAGGCTGCGTGCGTCCTTCGTGTCTTTCACGCTCGTGAATGTCGCAAGGACAATATTCTCCGTGCCCGAGGGGAAGGGTCCGAGCTTGCCGAATATCGCTGTTCTTGGAATGGGTTACGTTGGCGTGGCCAACGCCCTCTTGCTTGCCCGAAGCAACAAGGTGTCCGCTTTCGACATCAATTCGAGGCGTGTCGAGATGCTGGGCAAAGGTGTTTCGCCTTTGTCGGACCGTGAAGTCGAAGATGCGCTGGCGAACGGCGTGCCGAACTTGGGCGTCTTCAACGACTTCGAAAAAGCCGTTTCCGGCGCGGAGTTCGTCATCGTCTCCACCCCCACCAACTACGACGACGTGCTCAACACCTTCGATACCGAGAGCGTGGAAAGCTCGATCGAAGCGGTGATGGCGTTGAACCCTTCCGCTACGATCGTCATCAAATCCACCATCCCCGTTGGCTTCACGGAAAGCATGCGCGCGCGGTTTGGCTCGGACCGCATCCTGTTCTCGCCCGAGTTCCTACGCGAGGGCCGTGCGCTTCACGACAACCTCCACCCCTCCCGCATCGTGGTGGGGGACCGAGGGCCGCGAGGCAAGGCAGTCGCGCAGCTGTTTGCCGAGGCCGCCGAGAAGCAGGACGTGCCGGTCGTGCTCACGGGCTCAAGCGAGGCGGAAGCCATCAAGCTGTTCGCCAACACCTACCTTGCCATGCGCATCGCCTTCTTCAACGAACTCGATTCCTATGCCGAACTCCACGGGCTCGACGCACGCTCCATCATCGAAGGGGTATCGACCGATCCCCGTGTCGGCACCCACTACAACAACCCCTCGTTCGGCTACGGCGGCTACTGCCTGCCCAAGGACACCAAGCAGTTGCTCGCCAATTATCGCGACTTGCCGCAGAACCTGATCAGTGCGATCATCGATTCCAACTCGACCCGAAAGGACGCCGTGGCGGAGCGCGTGCTTGCCCGCGACCCCGAGACGGTCGGCTTCTTCCGGCTGACCATGAAGACCAACTCCGACAATCTGCGCGAGTCCTCCATCCAGGGCGTGATCGAGCGCGTGCGCGCCAAGGGCAAGCGCACCGTGATCTTCGAGCCGATGGTCGAAGGCAATGACTATCAGGGCTCGGAAGTGATCGGCGACCTCGACGCCTTCAAGCGCGAGTGTGACATCATCGTCGCAAACCGCATGCATGAGACGATCCAGGATGTGAGCCACAAGGTCTACACGCGAGACCTTTTCGGCAAGGACTAGGAACGTGCCGCTCTGCAGGCTGCAGCGAACAGCCCCGCATACCTACGACGACCACACCCAAACGCCTCAGGACCCTTTCATGATCGGCTATCTGGCTCCCAACGACGGCAACGTTCCCCTGGAGCACACGCTCACGGGCCGTTCGATCATGGCGAATTCCGGCAGCAACACCGGCAATCTCGCCTTCTTCTACATGGGCTGCCGTCTGGTGGAGGGCGACATCACGTTCCTCACCCACTCTGACCCCCGGGTGAAGCTGTGCGACGCCGTCATCGTTCCCGCAGCCAATTGGATCGGCGGCCATACGGACATCGCGTTCCTGGCCAAGGCGCTTGCCGACGTCACCTGCCCCATCCTGGTACTCGGCCTGGGCGCCCAGTCGGAGAACGAGGATCAGATCCCCGAGATACCGGACGGCACCAAGGCGTTCCTCAAGCTCCTCAACAAGAAGGGCGCGCGCGTGGGCGTGCGGGGCGAATACTCGGCTAAGGTGCTTGAGCACTATGGTTTGAAGAACTTCCGCGTCGTCGGCTGCCCTTCGCTCCTCACCTCGTCGGACAAGAACCTCGGCCGGACTATGGAAGAGAAGATCGGCCGCTTGTCGATCGAAAACATCCTGATCGCCGCCGCCTGCATCAAGGGCAAGCTGCAGAGCGTCGAGCGAGAGCTCTTCCGCATGGCGCTTTACCGGCGCGGGTCGTCCTATGTCGTCCAGCGGCCTTCCGAGTTCATCTCCGTTCTGACCCGGCAGACGCTCACGCCCGAAGAGGACGCCTACCTGCGGATGACCGCGAGCTTCCTCGGCCTGTCCGGCGGCAAGGCGGAGCTTGTGGCGTTCCTGCTCGAGGTCGGCCACGTTCCCGTCGGCGTCGAAGGGTGGTCGGCCCACGCACAGCGCTTCTCATGTGCCATCAACACGCGCATCCACGGCACCATGGTCCCCTTCCAGGCGGGCGTGCCGTCGCTCTGCATCACCCATGATACCCGGACCAAGGAGCTGGCCGAGCGGTGCAAGCTTCCGCGCATCACCATCGCCCAATTCACGGAGAACCGTCATCGCCTGAAGACGATGTTCGGCTCAGCCCAATTCGACGGCGCGGCCTTCGACGAGAACCGCACCGCCGTCGCACAGGACTACGTCGCCATGCTGGCCGAGATCGGGCTCATGCCGTCCCGGCACCTGCAGGCCCTAGCCAACTAGCTCAGGCGCACGGGTGCCGAGGAGCGGGGCGAACTCGGCAACCGGCGCAAGATCGTTGTCGGACAAGAAGGTCGCAAACTTCGCGCCCAGCTCGCGCCGGTGCGCGTTGAAGGCCTCCGCATCGAACTTGAACAGGTCGGGCAGTTGGTCCCGCCTGATGCCGGCCGAAACATCCGACAGCATGACGTAGGGCACCATCATGGTCTCGCACAGCTCGCGCGTGCGGGAGTCGTGCGCGATGCAGAGCCCAGGCACGCCCGCCTGCAGCGCCAGCATCACGCCGTGGATGCGCGCGCCGACGACGAGATCGTAGGACCGGAGATACTCCATCCAGGCCGAGATGTTCATGAAGGCACGCGCGTAGCGGAAGCTCCAGCGCTTGAACTCCTCGGTGGTCAGCTCGGGCGCCGTGAAGAGGCGCATGCTTTCGACGGTGCTTTCCGGAATCCCATTCCAGTCCCCTCGCGCCATCGCGATCATCTCGATGGGGCTCTGCACGATGTAGGAGCCGTCGGTCGCCGCCATGATCCTGGTGAGCGAGGTTTCGAGGCGTGTCATGTGCTTCCAGGCATGGTGGGCGGACGCCACACACACCCGGTCGAACGACGAGCGCTTCGCGCGCTCGGCGATTGTGTTGCCCAGCCTGGGGTCGGGGTTGATGAACAGGGTCGGGCAGCCAAGCACCACCGCGTTCTCGCCCGCGCCATAGTGGTCGAGCACCTGCTTGGTGAAGGGCCCGCGCACCGAGATGTTGGGCTTGCCCTTCGGCGAGCGCTTTGCGATCTCCTTGATCCAGCGGATCGTGCCGTCTGGAACGGCCGGAATCTTCTCGAATTTCGGGTCGCTCTGCGCGCCCAGCCCGATCGAGACCAGACTGCAGTCGAGCTTGGAAACGGTTTCGGCCGTCTTGCCCAGATCCGAGTGGGCGCCGACCTGATTCGCGCACGGCAGAACGCCGATGTCGCCGAAGCTCTCGACGCGCCGCCCGGCTGGGGTGAGCGACGTGGTTTCGATGCTGCGGCCGAGGATTTTCTTGATCGCGAAGTGGAATGCGAGGTTGCCGGTGTTGTGGCCGACGGCCTTGTACACCTCGTCCGTCGTCATCGCGGCGCTGTCTTCGACCGAGTCCTCAAGGCCGATGATGAAAGGCTTTGGCATCTGCAATCCCGTCTTGCAACGTGTCATGACGTATACCTACAACCTTTGACAGCTTATGTCGACAAATCCATAGACGGCTCGTCTGAATCGCATGCTAATGTACAAGGCAAAAGAAACATAAGCCTCCCTCATAGTTAGGCGGGTTAGCGGTTAGGCTGCTTACTTAAGCATCGCAAAAATAAAAATCTTAATAGCAACATAATCCTCTTTGCAATCCTCTAGTATAAATTCTACGAGTATGATATACGCTTAGGGTTAATCGCTACA
>QFNI01000037.1 GCA_003240775.1 Mesorhizobium amorphae
ATCATCGCCGTCACACACCGCACCTCGATGATCCGCAACGGCGATCAGGTCGTGCGGCTCGGCGAGGGTTGAGGCGTTTCATTCGTGAGCTTCAGCAGGATCCACATCCCAGAGGCGACAAGCATCATGAAAGCTGAGCACGGAAGCGGCCCGCCCGCTTCTGCCCCTGCACGGTCGGTTGGTGCCGTTTTTGAAAACCAGCTAAGCTGCCGTTCGAGTTCAACCACCCCGAACGATCTTCATGTTCTCGCACGCCACTCTCGGCTCTTCGGATCTGGACACCGCGCGCCGCTTCTACGATCCTCTGATGGAGGCCTTGGGCTTCAAGCTGAAGTTCGCCGACGAGCGGTGGATGGGGTGGAAGCCGCCTGCCTCCGACAGACCCCTCTTCATCGTCATGCGCCCCTTCAACAGACAGCCTGTGTCCGTGGGGAATGGACAGATGATCGCCTTTCTGGCGGAGAGCCGATCCAAGGTGGACCTCTGCCATGCTCTGGCGATCGAGCATGGCGGGACATGCGAAGGGAGACCGGGGCTGCGGCCCGAATATCACCCCAACTATTACGGCGCTTACTTTCGCGACCCGGACGGCAACAAGGTCTGCGTCTGCTGTCACGATGCCGGGTAAGCCAACAACGGCGGGTTTCAGGCAAGTCGATCAGCAGCACGCTTCAGGAAAGCGAACCGATCCACAGCCATCGGCATACCAACCCTCCATTGGTTGCCTCTAGGGCCGTCCTTTCCGGGGGGCTGGCTGCTGCTCAGGTGACCGGCCGTGGCTGGGCCACCTCCCCGTATTCGTCGTGCAGGCGCCACCACTCGTAAGGCTTGCCCTGCGGCCGGCCCGGCGGACTATCCTCCCATTCTTCCTGTCGGCCGAGCGGCGTCAGGTCTAGAAGGGAAAACATCGTTCCGATCGCCTCCCCGCCACGCCCGTTCACGAAGTATGTCCGGAAGACGCTGTCGCCATTCCGGATGAACACATTGAACCCGAACATCTCCGCTACGTCGAAATCGGTCGAGAAGTCGTCGTCGAGCACGGTCACGAACGGCAGGTCCCACCCCATGCGTGATTTGTACTGGTTGGTCAGGTCCGGCGGAGCGGTGGTTGCGAAGACGAGGGACGTGTCCCGAGCCGCGAGGTGCGCTGCATGCGTGGTGCTGTCCGCGAGCCAGGAGCAACCAGGACATGCGCCATCCGGCCAGTTGACGACGTCCGGGGCGTAAAAGAACCGATAGACGATCAACTGTCGACGTCCGTCGAACAGGCCGAGGAGGTCGGTTTCTCCTTCCGCGCGCTGGAAGCGATAATCGTTGCGCACAGGCGTCATCGGCATCCGACGGCGTTTGGCGACCAAGGCATCGCGTGCCTTCATCAGCCGCTTTTCCTCGATCAACAGTTCGGCGTGTGCCGCACGCCACGCTGCATCATCGACGACTTGCGGAAAAGCGATGCTGTCCGCGAGCATCGACGGTGCCGGAACAGCAGGTCCGCTGTGCTTCATCTGCTCGACTCCTGTCCATCGCATCTGACGCTTGTTTATAGTGATCACTGAGTGGGCGGGTAGATACGCAAGCTGATTGCGGCTCTCTCGAAATCGGCCTCCAGTGGAATGAATCCAGCCATCTCATGTGGCGTTCTTGATTGAGAAAGGCAGCCGCACCGCGCAACTTCGGCAATCGTCAACCGCCTTCCACCCAACGCAGCCGCGGGACGCGGCCCGGAAGGAGGCTGGAAGCGGACTTTTCGTTTCTGATGAAGTATCGGAGAAGGCTGCCTTTGGCTTCCGACCCGTTCCCGACATCGGGCCGAGGGGTAGCTCCACCTCGAAGCGGTCGCTCACGACTGGACGATGGCAAGGTTCGCCGATCGGAACGCTTCGAGTGTCGGTTTTGTCAGTCCGCCCTCGGTGACGAGCGTGGTGATGTCGGCGAGCGGCACGATACCGTAGGGCGAGGCTGCCCCGAGCTTCTCGCGCGTTGCCAGAACGATCGTCTCGGCCGACTGCCGCACGATGAGCCGCTTGATCGCGGCCTCCTCCCCATCGCCTGTGGTCGCCCCGATCTCGGGATGGAGACCCGTCACGCCCATGACGTAGACGTCGATCCGGATGCGGGCGATCGCCTCCGCACTGGCCGCGCCGACGGCCACAACAGAATGCTTGAAGAGCCGTCCCCCGATCAGGTCCACTTCGATCGTAGGATGCCGAGCCAGCTCCACGGCGATGCTCGGGCTGTGTGTGACGACCGTCACCTTGAGGTCGCGTGGAAGGTGGCGCGCCAGTTGCACGTTCGTCGTACCGCCATCGAGGAACACGATCTGTCCCGGCCGGATCAATCCGGCGGCGGCACGACCCAGGGCGGCCTTGGCAGGCGTTGCGGCTCGCTCGCGTTCCGTGAAGTCCGCAACCGCCGGGGACGCCGGCAAAGCGCCGCCATGGACGCGTTGCAGCAGCCCCTCGGCTGCCAGCTCGCGCAGATCGCGACGGATTGTGTCTTCTGAAACCCCATACTCCCGACTGAACGCTTTGGCGACCAGCCGGCCGTCGCGCTGCAACACCTCTTGGATGCGCGTCTTGCGTTCCCTCGTCAGCATGCACTAGCTCCCGTTGAACGAAATTACTTGACTCTGCACGAAATTACACGAAACGCTGGCCGTCATCCAGGGGCCGATCGTCGGCTCTCATGAGTTCGAGGAGCCGACATGAGCGTTGCCCATCGCATCCGGGTCGAGGACGTGCGCGTCCTGTCCGACGACTGGTATGTCTTGAAGAAAACGACATTCGCGTTCCAGCGTGGCGACGGAACTTGGCAACAGCAGTCGAGAGAGACCTACGATCGGGGCAACGGCGCCACCATCCTGCTCTATGATCCGGATCGCCGCACCGTCATCCTGACACGCCAGTTTCGCTACCCCGCCTTCGTCAACGGGCACGACGATCTCCTGATCGAGGCGCCGGCGGGGCTTCTCGATCGGGTCGCGCCGGACGTGCGCATCCGGGCCGAGGTCGAGGAGGAAACGGGCTACCGCGTGCGCGAGGTTCGTCCGGTCTTCGACGCCTTCATGAGCCCGGGCTCGGTGACGGAACGGCTGCACTTCTTCGTCGGTGCCTACGAACCGGGCGACCGGACATCCCAAGGCGGCGGCAACGAAGCCGAAGGCGAGGACATCGCGGTGCTCGAGGTCGGCATCGCGGACGCGCTTGCCATGATCGCGTCGGGCGCGATCCGCGATGGCAAGACGATCATGCTCCTGCAATACGCCGCCCTTCACCTCTTCTCGCCGGCGGTGCCGAGCGGCGAGGTTGGCTCACGCTGATCCTCATCGCCGGACCCTATCGCTCCGGGACGGGCGACGATCCCGAAAAGATGGCCGCGAACCTCAGGCGTCTCGAAGAGGCATCCTGGCCGCTCTTCGAAGCGGGGCATGTTCCCATGATCGGTGAGTGGGTCGCTCTGCCCGTCTGGCGGTCGGCCGGCGGCAAGGCTTTGGGCGACGCCCTTTACAACGAAATCTTCTATCCGACCGCCGAACGCCTTCTCCAGGTCTGCGATGCCGTTCTGCGTCTCCCCGGCGCATCGAAGGGCGCCGACAACGACGTCCGACTGGCGCAGGAGCGGAGACTGCCGGTCTACTACGCCCTGAGTGACGTTCCCAGGGCCCGAAGCTAGCGGCATTGATGAGGTTGCTCGCGCTTGTGGTCTCGTCCACGCTGTCTTGCGTCTTCCATAGCCTTCTGCTGCCCGTGTGACACCGCGGCATGGTAGGGAGCCTTGCTCAAACGAGAGGTGCGGCGCACTGAAATCCCTGCGCCGGATCATCACCGGCGAGAGGAGTGTCCTACCATGCGCAAGACGGCAGCCGATGTGCGAAAGCCTGAGATCGTGGTGGCGGCCTTCGAAGCCATCCGCAAGCATGGGATGCCGATGCCGTCCTATGACCAGATCGCTTCCGAGGGCGGGCTGTCCCGGCAACTGATCCGACACTACTTTCCCGATCCCGAAGCGCTCATGGAAAGTGTCTGCGATCATCTGGCGGCTGCTTACCGCGATTGTATGATGAAGGGCATCATCGCGGCCGGGCAGGCCGAGCGGCTGCCGGTCTTTCTTGATTTCTACTTCGACTTCCTGGCCGGCAAAGGGCTGCCCAAGCCCAAGGATGACACGGTCTACGACGCGATGATGGCGCTCGCCGCCTCGTCGGAGCCCATTCGCAAGAATCTGCACGGGCAATACACGCTGCTCTGGCACACCATCGCGCATGAGGTGCAGATCAGTCATCCGACGCTGCCGCAGGTGGCCTGCCGGGAGATCGCCTTCCTCTTCGTGTCGCTGATGTATGGCCACTGGAAGATGGTGGCCTCACTCGGCTTTTCGCGTGCCTACAACCGGGTCACCCGTGAGGCGGTGGATCGCCTGATCCAATCCTATCTCGAGCGGTTCGAGGACCCTGACATTTCTGCCACAGATCCTTCCGCTACGTAGCCTCTTGATTTTTTCGTATTGAAAAATTCCTCCGCCATCCGCAAGGTGCATATGGTTGCAGGAGCGATGGGTTGTCGCGTTCTGGGGGTCTCCTTCCGCTCTCTGCAATTGTCGAAAAGAAAACGAGAGCTCGAAAAGGCTGCTCCACGTGACGTGTCCATCCGGCGGCAAGGCCGGAGCGCGTGACGACGGCTGCTGCCGTCTCGGATCCAGTCGCCACCGCGCGAAGAAGGCTTCGAGGCGCGGGCACGTAAGCTGAAGACCGGCTGCAAAGCGCGAGGCCCGCGTTTTGCGGCGGATATGCAGATGCACGAGACACCCGCCTGCGGAAGCGTCGTTCCGCGGGAGCGATGCCGCTCGGCCCATGGGAGGGATGGATTTGGTGATCACATGGCCGCAGCCCGCATCGGCGAAGCCACTCCTGCCATGATGGCAACCTGCCGCATCTTCAGCGCGGAAGACGCGGGCGCGCTGGCGCTTGAGGCGCAAGCCCTCCCCTGGATGGACGGCGCCTCCACCGCCGGCTGGCACGCGCGGCTCGTCAAGAACAACCGCCAGGCGGCGCCAGGAGCCGCTCTCGAACGCATCCAGCAGCGAATCCTTGAAGCGCTCCAGGCCGATGCGACAGTCATTTCTGCCTGCATGCCGCTTCGGCTCTCGCCTCCGCTGCTCAGCCGCTACGAGCCCGGCATGGCCTATGGCGATCATGTGGACGATGCGGTTCGGCCGGGCGATCCACCCATGCGCGCCGACCTTTCCTTCACGCTGTTTCTCGTCGAGCCGGACACCTACAGCGGAGGCGATCTCGTGATCGGCTCGGGCGCCGTTGCGACCAGTGTGCGCCTGCCCGCGGGCTGCGCAGTGTTCTACCCGTCCGACACGCTTCACCGGGTGGAGCAGGTGACGGGTGGCGTGCGGCTCGCGGCCGTGGGCTGGATGCAGAGCCTCGTGCGCTCTGCCCAGCAGCGCGAAATCCTGCACGACCTCGACCTCGCCCGCCGCCATGTCTTCGAGAGCGCAGGCAAGGGCCCGCTCTTCGACACACTCGCCAAGACCCATGCCAACCTCCTCCGCCTCTGGGCGGAGATCTGACCGCAGACGAATTCCAGGGGGACCACCATGATACGTTCACACGCCCACGCAGCAGCTGCCCTTCTTGCCACGAGTTCGGCGCTCGCGATCGCGGCGCTGCTCGGCACCTCGGCAAGCGCGCTCGCCCAATGCGCGCCGGACCCCGTGGCAGCGAACGGCACCGTCACGTGTTCGGGCGCTGATGCAGACGGTTTCCGCACGGCGTCGAGCCCTGTGGCGGTGAATGTGCAGACGGGTGCGGTGGTGCGCAACGCGGTCAATTCGGCCGATCCGACGATCCGCCTGGAAGGGAGCGGCATCGTCCGCAACGGCGGGCGCATCGAGGCCAACAACAATTCGTGGGCCATCGATGGCGGCATCGGCGCGACCGTGATCAACAGCAACACGATCGCCGCCACCGGAGGCAACGGCGTGACGATCCGCGATGCCCTGTTCCAGAACGCGCCCGACGCTGTGCTGACCGTGGTGGGCCGCCCGAACACGGGCGCTGTTGGCGTGCAGGCTCTGGAAGGCAGCACGGCCATCAATTTCGAGCGCGCCCTGATCGGCGTGCGCGGCGACAACACCACAACCGGCATCTTCGCCACCCGTGACGGCTCGATAACCAACCGGGGTCGCATCGAGGTGACCGCCATCGGCGCTGCCAACGCCCAGGGGATCGAGGCAAGGCTCGAGGGCCCGCAAGGCCACCGCCTCGTCAACGAAGGCGCGATCGTCGTGAATGGCGGCTTCGGCTCGGGCATGTCGATCGGCGACACGCAGGCCGGCGTGCGCAGCACTCTGCGCAACACCGGCACGATTGACGTGACGACGACGTTCACCGGCGGCGGCTTTGGACTCGTCGCGCTCGACAACGACCTCGCCGAGAACGCGGGCACCATCCTGATGCGCAGCCAGAACGGCATCGGCATCGCGCTTGCGGGCGTCGACGTCGAGGGCTTCAACACTGGCACGATCACGGTCGAGGGCCCGCTCGGCACGGGCGCCTCGCTGCTGGTCGGCTCCCGCGGCGCGGTCTTCAACAATCTCGGTGCCGGCCTCATCGAGGCGACGGGGTCGGGCCTGGGCTCAGGCAGCAACGGGCTGACCTTCCAGGGCGGCGAGATCGGCCTTGCCCTTCCCGGCGCTTCGGCCGTGTTCGTGGGCGGCACGGAAGGCGAGGTCAACAACACCGCCACCCTGCGCGCCACCGGCGCGGGCTCGGCGGGCATTCAGGTCGGCGGCGCGAGCGACATCGATTTCGGCTTTCTCGGCACCCGCCCCGCCTTCGAGGGCAACATCATCTTCAACAGCGGCACGATCGAGGGCGCCCAGGCCGGCATCCGCTTCCAGGGCGACCCGGACTTCGGACTGCCGGGCCTTCGGATCCGCAACCGCGGTCTGATCACCGGCGACACGACTGGATCCGTCAATGGCGGCTTCGGCATCCTCTCGCGCGACGGCGTCATCAGCGTCCTCAACTTCCCGGAGGGAACGATCCGCGGCACGGGTGGCATCGCGATCGACGCCGCCGGCGCCTCAGCAGGTGCGGACGTGCTTTCGAACTTCGTGGAGAATGCCGGCCTCATCGAGGGCGACATCAATCTCGGTTCCGGCAACGACGCGATCGTGAATTCCGGTCGGATCACGGGCGACTTGCGTTTCCGCGAGGGCGACGATGCGCTCGTGGTCCTGCCCACGGCCCGGTTCGGTGGCTCGATCGACATGGGTCAGGGCAACGACACGCTCATCTTCGATGGTGAGGCCGGCACCGTGGGCGATGTCGCTCTCCTATCCAACGGGCAGTTCTTCGCCACCGGCGTGAACCTGATCCGCAAGACGGGCGCCGGAACCTGGCGCTTCGTGGGCGACAACATCGCTCCCGCGATCCAGCTCGCGCCCGGTGAGGTTTTGGAGGGCACCGCCGTGTTCGGCGCGGCCCTGCCCACGCTCGATCTCACCAACCGAGCGGCCGGCACCGTGGGAACGATCGGCAACGCGGTGTTCCGCGACTTCCTGAACGAGGGCACGCTCGATCCCGGCCAGTTCGGCAACGGCCCGCCGCTCGACACGCTGCGCGTCGCGGGCGACCTCGTTCTCGCCTCCACCAGCCGCTTCCTCGTCGACATCGACGCCACCGGCGCATCCGACCTCGTGGAGGTGGGCGGCACGGCCACGCTCGGCGGCGCGCTCGTGGTGCGCGGGCTGGGCTATCCCACAGGCTTCGGCAGCAGCGGCACCTACACCATCCTCACCGCGGGCAACGGCGTCTCGGGCACCTTCGCCACCGTCAGCGACAACCTGCCGGACGTGGATGTGCGTGCGCTCTACGACAACCCCTCCAATGTGCGCCTGACCTATGTGCGCGAGGGCACGCCTCCCACCGAGCCACCTGTCGCTCCGCCGGTGGAACCACCCGTCACACCTCCCACCGAGCCGCCGGTCACGCCGCCGACGGAACCCCCTGTGACGCCCCCGATCGAGCCGCCAGTCACCCCACCCGTGCAGCCGGACGCAAGCTTCACTCGCAAGGAAAACGCGCTCGCGGCAGTCTACGGCCATGCCCACGCAGGCATGGCGTTCTCCACGACGCTGGCCGACCGTTCGAGACGCGTGACTGGCGAGAGGGTGGCCCGTTCAGCAGCGGAGCCGCTCGCATATGACGACGCTGGGCTGACCGCCCGCATGGCGCCCAAGGCCTTTGCGCACGGCGCCGATGCAGTGGCGATGCCGGGTTTCGATCCAGGCGGCATCCAGGTTTGGGCGACGGCTTTCGGCCAGGGGCTGGATGTGGACGCCCATCTGGCCGGGCCAGGCTATCAGAGCCGTACCGGCGGCGTTGCGGGCGGCCTCGAATACATCTCCCGCGATGACGTGCGCGACATGCTCTTCGGTCTAGCCGGCGGCTACACGACGACCGACATCGACGTGATGGATGGGGGTGCGGCAACCGACAGCGGCCATGTCGGCATCTATGGCGCGCTGAGCCAAGGGCCGATCGCCCTGGAGGGCGCGCTCGCCTACAGCTTTGCCGACCACGAGTTGGCCCGCGCCGCAGGTCCTGCCGTAGCCAGAGGCATCACCGATGGCCATGCCTGGTCGGGCTTTGCCCAGGTCTCCTACGACATTGCCCCCAATCTCGGCCTGTCCGACCTGCGTCTTGCGCCTGCCGCCCGCTTCAGGGGCGTGCATGCGAGCCGAGACGCCTTCACCGAGGAGGGTGCTGGCATCCTCAACTTGTCGGTTGCGGAGGACGAAGTTGGGCTCGCTTATGGCGGTGTGGGCGTCATGATGCGCGGTGAGACACTTTTGGGAAGTGTCACCCTCACCCCAGAACTCTCGCTCTTTTACGAGCGCAACTTCGGCGACACAGCCGTGACGAGCATTGGCACGCTCGCACCCGTCGGAATTGACTTCGACACTAGCGTGGGCGCAGGCGGCCGTGACTTGCTCAACCTGGGCGCAGGCGTCGAGGCCTCCTTCTCTGATCGATGGAGCGGCCATATGCGCTACGAGGGCGCCTTCGGCTCGGACATCGAGAGCCACAGCGCGTCGGTCGGGATAAGCCTCCGGTTTTAGGCAGGAAATGCCTGGGAATGTGGGGGTCTGCTCCGCTGAGAGCAGACCCCGCGGTGGGGAACTTCCACTTTGCGCTCCCCCTCAATGTTCAACCCAAGTTCGTCGCATCTTCGCAGCGGATGTCGCGAGTTCCAGACCTAGGTCGCTCCGCACCTGTCGCTGCGGTTGGCTTGGTGGTGCAGCGACGGAGGTGAACCCGGCAAGCAGAGTGCAGACGGTTGCCCTGCCAGGGAGAAGCACGAACCGATGCGGCCCACGGCCGAGGCGGCGGCGCGTTGCGAATGACGCGGCTTGAACAAATTCTCTGTCTGTTCGACAAAGGCATTGGAAGTTCGGATGGCAGTCTTCTCGGGAGGAAGCCGGTGCATCACAGAACGATGAAGCCCGTTTTGCTGTTTCTGAGCATCACGCTCGGCGTCGCTCCTGCAGGAGGCGTGCTTGCCGCGTCTCCAGCACCCGTCGCGAGCGAGCACGGCATGGTGGTGACGGCGCAGCATCTGGCGTCGGAAGTCGGCGTCGAGGTTCTGAAGAGCGGCGGCAACGCGGTCGATGCGGCGGTTGCCGTAGGCTACGCGCTGGCCGTCGTGTATCCGACCGCAGGGAATCTGGGGGGAGGGGGCTTCATGACCGTCCGCCTCAAGGACGGCAAGACGACTTTTCTGGACTTCCGCGAGCGTGCGCCCTTGGCGTCGACCAAGACGATGTATCTCGACGCGCAAGGCAATCCCATTCCGGGCGCCAGCACGGAGGGCTATCTCGCTGTCGGCGTGCCGGGCTCTGTGGCAGGGTTCGAGATGGCGCGCGCAAATTACGGCACGAAAACGCGCGCAGAGCTCCTGAGGCCTGCAATCAGACTGGCAAGGGACGGCTTCGTGCTCGAGGCGGGAGACATCGCATCCCTTGCCGACGGCAACGAGATGCTGGCGAAAGACGAAGCTGCGGCGAAGATCTTCTTGAAAGACGGCAAGCCGCTGGAACTCGGAGCGCGTCTCACGCAGCCCGATCTCGCAGCCTCCCTCAGCGCCATCGAGAAAGACGGCGTGGATGCCTTCTACAAGGGCGGCATCGCCGACAAGATCGTTGCGGCGAGCCAAGCCAAAGGCGGCATCCTCGCCAAGGCCGACTTCGAGCAGTACCGGGTGCGAGAGTTCGAGCCTATCAAGTGCACCTATCGGGGCTATGAGATCGTTTCCTCGCCTCCACCCTCCTCGGGCGGGGTGATCATCTGCGAAATCCTGAACATCCTCGAAGGCTACCCGCTTTCCTATCTAGGCTATGGCTCTGCGGAAACGACCCGGCTCATGGTCGAGGCCATGCGGCACGCCTTCGTCGATCGCAACGCGTCGCTGGGGGATCCCGACTTCGTCGACAACCCCATCGCAAAGCTCCTGAGCAAGGACTACGCGGAGGAGATCCGTGGAAGGATCGATCCGTTCAGGGCGGGCGTCAGCGAGACGCTGATGCCGAAAGCGTTCGGGGAATCGAAGGAGACGACGCACTACTCGATCGTCGACGACGAGGGCAACGCGGTCGCCGTGACCTATACGCTCAACGGCTCGTTCGGCGCGGGCGTGGTTGCGGAAGGCACCGGCATCCTGCTCAACAACGAGATGGATGACTTCACGGTCAAGCCTGGCGTGCCCAACCTTTATGGCCTGGTGCAGGGCGAGGCGAACGCGATCGCACCGCGCAAGTCGCCGCTCTCGTCCATGAGCCCGACGATCGTATCCAAGGACAACGAGCCCTTCATGGTGATCGGCAGCCCCGGCGGTTCGCGCATCATCACCATCGTGGCGGAAACGATCATCAACGTGGTCGATCACGGCATGAACCTGCAGGAAGCGATCGACGCCCCGCGCATCCATCACCAGTGGCTGCCCGACAAGGTCTTCATGGAACCCCATGCGCTGTCTCCCGACACGCTCCGCATCCTCGCAGGCATGGGCTACGACGTGGGTGTCGATCCCGACTGGACGATCTGGGGCGAGGCGGCAGGCATTCTGGTCGGCGGCAAGAGCGTGGCGGAGATCGAAACCGGCACCGGCGCACGCTACCACGGCGCGATCGACAGCCGCGCCACAGCGGGCAAGGCGATCGGCTACTGATCGCGGGCGGGTGACAACTGCTTTGACGACCAGAACTAAGGCTCAGGACCCATTGAGGTGATGGTGCTGATCTGATCCCAGTCTTCGCAAAGAGACTGTGGATGAGCGACCTGATTTGGCTGACGGACAAGCAGATCGCGCGCCGGCAACCGTTCTTCTCCAGAAGTCACGGGGGGGCGTAGGTTGATAATCGGCGAGCGCTGAGCGGCATCATCTTCATCAACCGCAACGGGCTGCGGCGGCGGTACGCGCCCAAGGACTAAAGGCCTGCAAAGACCCTAGAGAAGCGCCGGAGCGAGAAGGGCGTCTTAGACGGCGTTGACGAAGTGCTTAGTCCAGAGGTGTAAGACCATAATCTGGACGAAGCCGAGGCAGCTTGCGCCAGTTTGGTCATGGCTGTTTGCCATGCGTCTGGAGCAGGGGCACGGGCGGCGTGGGCAGCGTCCACCGCTTTCAGCACGAGTTTTGTAAGATCCTCAGGCTGGGCTCGGCTGCACAACTGAACCTGGTTGAGTTCGGTCGCTATGGCTGCGAGCACACCAATGTCTTAGACTTCCCCAGCATCGCGGGTGTCATCCGCGGGCGCGACGAGCTTCTTAAAACCCACCCACAATCGAACCCTGGTTGATGCTGGCTGAAGCCATCCAGAATTACGCGCGTCACGGTGACATCGCGCTTCATCCGTTCCCGGCTTCGGGATCGATGCTGATCGCTGCCGAGAAAACGGGGCGCTCCTACTGTAGCATCGAGCTTGAATCCTGTTTTCTGCGACACGATCATCGCGCGCTGGAAGAAGGCAGCGGGGCTGAGCCTTGTGGCGTTGACACAAGCGCGAAGGGTGAAGGCTCAAGCCGACGCCGAAGCAACCGCAAAGGCCGATGTGGAGGCTTCGACGGAGATTAGTGTCAAGGCTTCCCCGCCGGTCGACCCGCTCGCACGCACCCGCCGCCGCGCGCGTCCTGTCGCATCTGCGAAGTTTGTCGCATTCGCCAAGGAGGCCTGCTCGTGAGCAGGAACCCTAGGCGAAGAAGCACGGGATTGCCTCCGCGAACGGGTCGCCCCTGGCCCCAGGTCTATCCCGAACAAGAATGGACGCTTCGCAAACCGAGAAGGGCAGGGCGAGAGCGCGCCCGCTATACGCTGACTGGAAAGAACGGCTCGTGGCGAAAGCCGACGGGCGCGGCCGCAAGACGGTCGACGCTCGTCGTCGAGCCGACAGTTCGGGAGGAGGCGCGTCATGGCTGAGAAACGGCTACGGTTCGAAGGACGATATGCCGTCGTGACTGCCGCCGCTTCGGGCATCGGCCGCGCGACCGTGTCGCGTCTGCTCGACGAGGGCGCTCGGGTCGTCGGGCTCGACATCGGCCAGGATGTGCTTGACCCCAACCCGTTTAATTCCTCGAATTATCGTGGCATTGTCGCAGACTGCACCTCGGAAGAGAGCATCGTCGCGGCGTTTCGTGATATCCAATCCGACGGGCCCGCGATCGATATCCTTGTGAACGCAGTCGGCCGCCACGCAGGCCCCAAGCGCAGCGAGTTTGCCGAGTCCACGTCCGACACATGGGATGACGTCCTGCGCGTGACGCTGCGCAGCTGCATGCTCTGCTCAAGACAAGCTCTGGGTTCGATGAAGGCCCGCGGGACTGGCCGCATCATCAGTGTTTCATCGGTCGTCTGGACATCGCCGACGATCGGCTTGGCCGATTACGCGGCTGCCAAGGCGGGAGTAGTGGGGTTCTCGCGCGTGTTGGCAGCCGAGCTTGGTCCCCATGGGGTAACCGTAAATACGGTGTCTCCGGGTGCCATCGAAACACCCGCGACCGCCAGCCACTCGGCCGAGGTCCGCGGGCGCCTCCTGGCTCAGGTCCCGCTCGGTCGATACGGGCAACCCTCCGACATTGCAGCCGGGATCGCGTTTCTCGCGAGCGACGACGCCAGCTACATCACCGGGCACAACCTGGTGATCAGCGGTGGCCGGGCGATGTCTTGAAAGCCGACAAAGCGGCAACCCGATTCAAAGGATGATCGATGTGAGATTGTTGTCATTTGTTCACGAAGGGCAGGAATGCTGGGGAAGCACTGACGGCGTAACCGTCGCGGTCCTGGGAGTCGGTGCGGATGGCTTGGCCGGATACATCGCCTCACAGCGCTATCTGGAGGCCGAGGAGGATACTCGGAAGGCTGCGGTGTCGCTGCAGCTCGCGGAGCTCACGCTGCTGCCGGTCATTCCTCGTCCCGAAAAGATCGTCTGCATCATGCGCAACTACGAAGACCATCACCAAGAGGTGGTGAACGCGGGCTTGCAGCACAAAAAGACGGCCTACCCGCCCATCTTCACACGTGTGTGGCGTTCGCAGGTCGCGCACGGACAGCCGATCGTTTGTCCCAGAGCATCCGACAAGTTGGATTGGGAGGGCGAACTTGCCGCCATCATCGGCGTCGGCGGCCGTGATATTCCAGCCGAACGTGCCCTCGAACATGTGGCGGGCTATGCCTGCTACCAAGATGCCAGCATCCGCGACTTCCAGTTTCATGCCAATGCTATCGCGGCGGGCAAGAACTGGGACTCCACCGGTGGCTTCGGACCATGGATGGTCACGAGCGACCATGTGGATGTCGAGAAGGGTCTGCGGATCGAGGTGCGGCTGAACGGAGAAGTCGTCCAATCCGCGAACACAAGACAGATGATCTTCGGCGTCGCCGAGCAGATCAGCTACGCTTCACAGATCATGACGCTCTCGCCCGGCGACGTGTTCGTCACCGGCTCTCCATCGGGTGTCGGCTGGACCCGCACCCCACCCCGATTCATGAAGCCCGGAGATGTCTGCGAGGTGGACATCGAGAACGTCGGCGTCTTGTCCAATCCGGTCGTTGGTCAACACGCCGCGGTCAAGTCGGCTGCAGCATGAAAACCTTTCCCGTCCTGCAGTTCATCGCACGCCATGGACGCTTGATGTCCTATGTGCTGCTGGCGCTCGGAGTGATCGCCGCGGCCATCGCGGGCTATGCCGCATCCTCCATCACCGTTGCGGCCTCAGGGCTCGGCATTGGTCTGCTTGCTGCGTTCGCCCTGCGGGTGTTCTCGGAGCTGGTGGAAGTCATCGTCGAAACGCTGCTGCCTCACTAGAGGTGAGACAAGGATTTCCCATGCAAGAATTTTTGGAAAAAGCCGATCTCGTGGTCGTCGGAGGAGGATTGGCTGGTCTCATCACCGCTTTGAAGGCGGCTGAAGCCAAGCATCGTGTCGTTGTTCTGGAGAAGGGCAGCGATCAGAGCTACCTCTGCAATTCTCGACTGACGAGCGGTGTATTCCATTGCTGCCGGAAGGATGTCCGCTCACCTGGAGCGGAATTGAGTGCAGCTGTCGCCGATGCCCTGGATCCGAAGGCCAGCGACGCTCTCGCCGAGGCTGTCGCAGCCAATGCCTATGCTGCTGTGAAATGGCTTCAGCAAAGAGGCATCCGGTTCGTGCGCGGCAATCCTGCATATTCCTACCAGACCTTCGTTCTGGCGCCGCCCAATATCGCGCAGATGGGTCGGGCTTGGCAGGGCAGGGGCGGAGACGTCCTGTTGCGCAGTCTGGAGCAGCAACTCCTGAAGAACGGGGGAAAATTGCTGCGTGGTCACGAAGTCACCGAGCTGCTCGCGCAAGGAAAGGTCCATGGCGTGAAGGGTGTTCTTCAGGACGGCCAAGTCTTCGCGTTCGAGGCTGCGGCCGTGGTGCTGGCGGACGGCGGCTTCCAGGCGGATCCCGAGGCGTTGCGCGCGGTGACGCCTTCGCCCGAAAGGATGGTTCAGCGCAACGCCCGCACTGGCCTTGGCAGCGCGTTGCGCATGGCTCGAGCAGTTGGCGCCGAGATAACGGACCTGCAATCGTTCTACGGCCACGTGCAGTCTCGCAAGGCCCTGGAGAACGATCAGCTATGGCCCTATCCGTGGCTGGACGAAATCCTCAAGCACTTCATCGTCGTCGGCAAAGATGGTCGGCGTTTCACGGACGAGGGGCAGGGCGGCATCACCGTCGCCAATCACATCGCACGACGCCAGGATCCCGCAGATGTCGCGGTCATTCTGGATCAAGCCGGATGGGAAACGGCTGGCCGAAACGGGATGTTGCCACCCAATCCCAGCCTGGAGCAGATCGAAGGCGCCATCATCAAGGCGTCCACGATCGATGAACTCGCGCAAAAGGTGGGGATCGATTCCGCAGGCCTGCAGGAGGAGGTCGCCGCCTACAACGCGGCGATCGCGGGCTCGTCGCTTCACGCGCTCGCTCCCGCAAGAAGCGATCCCGGTGCCGCGCGACCGATCGCCAGCGCGCCCTTCTACGCTTTGCCGGCCGCGCCCGGCATCACCTACACCATGGGCGGACCTCTCGTCGACGAGAACGGACGGGTGATGTCGACTTCAGGCGAGCCCATCGAAGGGCTTTACGCCGTCGGCAGCGCCGGTGGCGGAATCGAGGGCAGCGCGAATGTCGGCTATGTCGGAGGTCTCATCAAGGCTGCCGTGACCGGCCTGTGCGCAGCCGAACATTTCAACCGCCACCGCTAGGCGGTGACGTGAGCACGGACATTCGCATGACCCACAAGATTTTGCTGATCCAAGGACCCAACCTCAACTTCCTCGGTCATCGTCAACCGGAAATCTACGGCCACACCACGGCAGCCGAGCTGGACGTGTTGTGCCGAGAACACGCGCGAGAAAATGGCTACGAGCTGGAGATCTTCTACAACAACACGGAGGGGCTGATCGTCGACCGCATCTACAGCGCCCTCGAGGAAGGTGTGCACGGAGTGGTCATCAATCCCGGCGCGCTGAGCTATGCGGGTCATGCGTTGCGCGTCTGCATGATGTCCGTGCCCATCCCGTTCATCGAGATCCACATCGGCAATCTCGATGCCCGCAACATAGTCTCAGTGCTGTCCAAGAATGCCACGGGCGTCATTCACGGATTTGGCATGGATTCCTATCGACTGGGTCTGGACGGCTTGCTGCGCCGTCTCGACAAGACGGGCTGGGTCTGAGCGATGTCTGGCAATGTCAACCTCTTGATCGATGGGGAATGGAAGGCCGGTTCCGGTTCTCGAACCGTTCCCTTCTTCGACCCGGCGACCGGCTGCGAGATTGGTCGCGTAGCCGTTGCCGCCCGGCAGGATCTTGAAGCGGCCCTCGCCGCGGTGCGTCGCAGCCAGCCGAGTTGGGGGGCGACGCCGGCGCGTGAGCGGGCGCGCATGCTTGTCGCAGCCGCTGGCAATCTCAGGCGTGACGCCGAAGCCGTCGCTCACCTTCTCACCGGCGAGCAGGGCAAGCCCTTGGCGGAAGCCAGGGGAGAGGTGGCCGGTGCAGCCGACATGCTGGAGTGGGTCGCGGGCGAGGCCGTGCGGACCTACGGACGGATCATCCCTTCCCGCGCGCCGCTGCAGGTTCAGCAGTCTGTACTTCGGCGCCCAGTCGGACCTGTTGCTGTGTTCGCGCCATGGAATTTCCCGCTGAACCAGTTGGTTCGCAAGATAGCAGCAGGACTTGCCGCTGGTTGCTGCGTGATCGCGAAGGGTGCCGAAGAGACGCCTGCGTCGGCTGCGGCCCTTGTGGCCGCGTTCTGCGAGGCGGGTCTTCCGCCAGGCGTCCTGAACCTTGTCTTCGGCATGCCGGAAGAGATTTCCGAGCACCTCATATCAAGCCCCGCCATCCGCAAGATTTCGTTCACCGGGTCCACCGTGGTCGGAAAGAAGCTGGCCGGCCTGGCCGGGCTGCACATGAAGCGCATGACGATGGAACTTGGTGGCCACGCGCCGTGCCTCGTGTTCGATGATGTCGATCCTGCCTGGGCGGCTGCCCAGATCGCTGCCGTGAAATTTCGCAATGCGGGGCAGGTCTGCACGTCTCCCACCCGCATCATCGTTCAAAGCGGAATCAAGGACCGCTTTCTGAAGGCATTCGTCGAGGAAGCGCACGCAATCAGGGTCGGGCCGGGGTCAGACCTGCAGAGCAGGATGGGCCCACTTGCCAACATGCGGCGGCTGACCAGCGTCCAGGCCTTGGTCGATGACGCGGTCAGCAACGGGGCATCTTTGGCACACGGCGGACACCAGCTGTTCGAAGTCGGGTCCTTTTTCGCCCCCACGATCTTGGCCGACGTGCCGGTGTCGAGCCGCATCATGAATGAAGAGCCTTTCGGCCCGGTCGCGATCATCAACAGCTTCGATTCGGAGGAGGAGGCGATCGCCGAGGCGAATCGCTTGGACTTCGGTCTTGCTGCCTATGCATTCACGAAACAGGCCGATCGACAAAGCCGTCTAGCCGATCGTATCGAGGCGGGACTTCTGAGCATCAACCACTTCGGTCTCGGACTGCCGGAAACACCGTTCGGTGGGATCAAGGACTCTGGCTTCGGCTCGGAGGGCGGTTACAACATCCTCGACGCCTATCTGCAGGACGCGTTCGTGACCGTGTCTAGTCAGGCGCAATGAAGTCGACGAACTTCCGCGCGACGACCGACAGAGATCGGTAGTCGCGGAAGCCGAGCAGCAGCGAGCGTGTTGCCCATTCCTCGTGGATGTCGTGGCACACCAGATTGGTGTTCGAGAGAAACGGGCGAACTGCGCCGTGGGGAAGCACGGCGACCCCCAGACCGGCTTCCACGAAACGGCGGATGCCATCGAAGCTGTGAACCCGCACGCTGAAGCGGATGTCCAGTCCAACCTCTCGCGCTTTTTGGATGAGCTTGGCCTGAAGAGAGCTTCCGTTGGCCAATCCGACATGGTTGTAGGCGAGCAGGTCGCTGAACCGGATATCCGTGCGCTTGGTCAGCGAGTGGCCCACCGCGGATATGGCGACCAGGGTGTCACGCCGATAGACGCGTGTCTGGAAGTCATGCTCACCCTGATGCTCCGAAAAGATTCCGATGTCGGCGCTGCCATCCGTCACCGATGCCACGATTTCGGAACTCAGCCGCTCCTCGATATCCACCTGAACTTCGGGAAACATCTGGGAATAAGCGGCGAGGTCATCGGGCAGGAATTGGGTTATCGCAGAGGGATTTGCGGACAACCGGATGAGGCCGCGAACGCCGCTCGTGTATTCGCTGATCCCTCCCTCCAATTCCTCCATAGCCTTCAAGATGGACTTGCCGCGTTCGTAGACGGCCATCCCTGCAGGCGTTGGCTCAACGCCATCCTTGTAGCGAAACAGAAAGGCGACGCCGGCGCGCGCTTCGGCATCCGATATCCGCTTGCTGACGGCCGAGGCTGCGATGTTGTTGCTGCGCGCGCCTTCGCTGATGCTCTTCTGTTCCACGACCGCGATGAACAGGCGCAGCGTGACGAGGTCGAAAGTTGCCATGGAGTCGCTCTCAGTTCGTCTGCTGCATGCTCTAAAAGCCAAGCCTGCGCCCTTATCCAGACGCGAAGGCGAACTTATCGAACGACAATTGGCAATAGCCTGCAAGGGAGGCGATTCATCGAGCCAGTATTGAGGTGCTTGGAAGGCATTGATGGCCGAGAAACAAGAAACGCCGTTTTCCGCTTCGCCTGTCAGCGGAATCGAAAAGCCGCTGGCGGGACTTCGGATCGTGGAGATAGGACATTTCATTGCCGCTCCATTTGCAGCCCGCCTTCTGGGAGACCTCGGTGCAGAGATCATCAAGGTCGAGCCACCGGTATCGGGCGATCCCTCGCGGGGCTGGGGCTTGGCGGAGAGTGGCAAGTCCATCTGGTGGCCGGTGCATGGCCGCAACAAGAAATCCATCGCGATCGACATCAAGTCGAACGAAGGCCGCGAGATCGCTCTCGGTTTGATCGCAAGTGCCGACGCAGTGATCGAGAATTTTCGGCCCGGGCAGTTCGACCGGTGGGGTCTGTCCGAACAGGCGATACGCGCGGTCAATCCGAGTTGCGTCATCGTTCACCTGTCGGGTTTCGGACAGACGGGCTCCAAGCGTGACAAGGTCGCGTTCGGCGTGATCGGCGAAGCCATGGGCGGCTTGCGTCATTTGACGGCCTATCCGCCGGGAACCAGCAGCCTGCCTCCGATCCGCACGGGCGTCAGTCTGAGCGACAGCGTTGCTGCGCTTTACGCCGTGATCGGCCTTCTCGCCGCGTTGCATGCGCGCGGAAAGGGAAAGGAGGCGGCGACCGTGGATGTCGCGCTTTACGAAGCGATCTTCAGTCTTCTCGAGGGCTGCCTGCCCGAGTTCGGGAAGCTCGGCGTGGTTCGGCAGCCCACTGGCTCGACACTGCCCACCAACGCACCCTCGAACGCATATCTTTGTGGAGATGGCGCCTGGATTTGCATCGCCGGTAATTCGGACAGGATATTCGGGCGCCTGATGACTTTGATCGAGCGCCCGGAATTGAGCCTCGATCCGCGCTTCGCCACCAACTGGGGTCGCGTCGAGAATGCGGAGGAGCTTGATCTCGCGATCGGCCGATGGACTGCCGGGCGAACCGCGCAACAGGCCATGGAAAGTCTCGATGCGGAGGACGTGCCGGCGAGCCTTGTCTACACGATCGCCGACTGTGTTCAGGACCCGCATTTCCATGAGCGCGGGATGATCGCCACGTTGCCCGACAAGGCGCTCGGCGAAATCCTGCATCCCGGCGTGGTTCCGATGTTCAACGGCGAGCGACTTCCGATTGGGACCTCCGGTCCCGAGCTTGGAGCAGACACCGATGCGCTGTTGGAGGAAATCCTCGGTTTTGATTCCTCCCACATCCGCGAACTGAAGCAGAAGGGTGTGGTGCAATGACAGCGCTCTCCAACAGCAGTACCATGCACTCGGTGACCATCGTGGAGGTAGGTCCGCGCGACGGCTTCCAGGCCATCGTTCCCTTTATCGAGACGGCTACCAAGATAGAACTGATAGGCGGGCTGATCGGAGCGGGCTTCAAGCGGCTGGAAATCGGATCCTTCGTCAGCCCAAGAGCGATACCTCAGATGGCTGACATCCGTTCGGTGATGACAGCTTTCCAAGGCGTGGAAAATCCGGCTCTCGCGGTGCTCGTTCCCAATGCGCGGGGTGTCGAGCATGCGCTCCAAGCCGGCGCCAAGCACTTGGTCTATGTCATATCCGCAAGCGAGACGCACAACCGGCGCAATGTGAGCCGCAGCATCGAGCAGTCTCTGAGCGATTTCGCAAGCACCATGCGAGAGGTGGGCGGCGATGTGCGCCTGCGCTTTAATCTGGCTACGGCCTTTGATTGTCCATTCGAGGGAACGACGCCTTTGAAGCAGGTTCTGCGGATCGTTTCCGAGGTTCTGCAACATCGGCCCGATGCCGAGATCTGCCTTTGCGACACAACTGGAAAAGCATCTCCGACAGAAGTGTCGCGAGCTTTCGAGAGCTGCTTGGGCGAGTTCCCCGACACGACCTTCGCGTATCACGGCCATGACACCTACGGCATGGGCGTGTCCTCCAGCTGGGCAGCCTACTGTGCCGGCGTGAGGATATTCGATGCCTCGGTGGCGGGCCTCGGGGGCTGTCCCTTCGCGCCTGGCGCCACGGGGAACGTCGCCAGCGAGGATCTGGTGTTCATGTTCGAGCAGTCGGGAATCTCGACCGGCATCGATCTGCCGAAGCTGGTCGAGCAGGCTTTGCAGGCCGCAGCGATCGAGGGCGCCGTGACGGGGGGCGCGATCCGCAAGGTGCTTGGCCGCCCGACAGAGCATGTTCGAGCTTGCCCCGCGGCTTGACGCAAGTTCAATCGGACCACTGAGATGACAAGTGAAACCGAGGGGCGCGCGAGTGCGCTCGCCGATCTGCTCTACCCCCATTTGCTCGAGGGGTGCCTCGAACCGCTGCCTGCGGCGCTGAAGCCCGGCACTCTCGAAGAAGCCTATCGCGTTCAACAGAAGCTCGTGGGTCTCGCAGGTGGGTGCGCGGGATGGAAGATCGCGCCGCCTCAGGCGCCACAGGATCCTCTGTGCTCGCCGCTGCCTCTTGGCATCGTGGCTGACAACGGAACGCGCCTGCCGCGCCGTGCTGGTCAGTCTATGCGCGCAGAAGTTGAACTGGCGGTCACAGTGACGGAAGCCGTCGCCGAGTTGCAGCCGGTCTCGCGAACCGATGCGGCGGAATGCATCGGCTCATGGCACGTCGCGATCGAGGTCCTTTCATCCCGTCTTCCACCAGATGCAGGCTGGCTGGAACGAACAGCCGACCTTCAATCGAGCTCGGCCGTCGTGCTGGGCCCTCCACGGCCTTTCACCTCTGCGCTTGAGGCTGGTGGCCTGCCCATGCAGATGCGGTTCGACGAGCGTGTGGTTGGCCGAGCGGACATCGGCCCGAACGTCGATCTGATCCTCGATATGTTGCTCTGGCTCTCCCGGCATGCACGAGAATGCGGTCTGCCGCTGAAAGGGGGCGACGTCATCATCACCGGTGCGCGTGTGAAACCCGTGGGCTTCGATGCGCCCATGCGAATTTCGGCCGAGGCTCAGGGCTTCGCCCCGGCGACAATGTGCTTTTCGTGAGCCCGTCCCCGCGCAGAGGTCAGCCATCGCGAAACGGAAATGCCCGCGTGGAGGACGCCGGGATATAAAAATCAAGCCGATGAGGATCATCGACATTGGGAGGAACTGAAATGATCGGGACGATCAGAAGCGCGGTTGCGGCCGCGGCGCTGCTCTTGGCATTGCCGGTGCAGGCGGAGGACATCAAAATCGGATTCATCGCGGATTTATCCGCAGGTGCCGCTGAGACCGCCAAATCAGGTCTCGCCGGTTTCAACTTGGCGATCGAAGAGATCAACAACGGCGGCGGATTGCTGGGCAACAAGGTCGTGGGCATCGTCCGTGACGATGTCGGCCAGCCGCCCAAATCCATCCAGGCGATGACTGAACTGCTCTTCAACGAGCACGTGGCGGCCGTGGTGGGACCGACCAATTCAGGCAATGCCCTTGCCTGGCTGCATCTGCCGCAGGATCGGCAGACGCCTGTTGTGTCGTTTTCGGCAACGGCTAGCGAGATGACGAAACGCTACGCCGAGCGCGAGCGCAACTTCATCTTCCGTGTTTCCATGGTGGATCGCGAACAGATCGCCCTTCTCGCGGGCTATGCGGTGCGGCATTCCCCCAGCCAAAAGATCGCTGTGTTCGGTGACACCACGGGCTACGGGCAGCTCGGCATCAAGGATGCTACAGAAATCCTGGCGCTCTATGGGATCACGCCTGTCGCCGTCGAGAAGTATGGCCCCCGCGACACCGACATGACCAGCCAGCTGGCGAAGGCGAAAGCCGCGGGCGCGGACACGATCATCCTCTACAACCTGTCCGAGGCCACCGCTCAGATACTGAGGAGCATGGAGAAGATCGATTACAATCCGACCGTGCTCGGTTCGTGGTCGAATCTCCAGAAGACGCTGCCGAACCTGGCCGGGAAGCTCGCGGAGAAGGTGATCTTCAGCGTTTCGTCGACGCCCGATGCCAGCTCCGCCGCTGAGGCTTTCGCGGAGAAGCTCCAGCAGAAGGGCGAGGACGTGCCGGTCTTCATGGCCGCTGCGCAAGCTTATGACTCGGTCCAGCTGATCGCTGCCGGTATCCAAAAGGCGGGGAATGTCGAGGGCATGGCACTCTACGACGCACTCGTCACCCTCGATGAGGTTTCCGGCGTCGTGAAGAACTATCGCGCACCCTTTGGTGCCCCCACCCATGAAGCACTCCAGGCGCCCGATTTCCATCTGGCCCACTGGAGGGATGGCCAAGTGATCAAGTTCGAGGACGACATCACTCGTCAGCTCTCGAACGAAGATCTGAAGCGGTAGCGGACAGCTACCTCACAGCGCATATCCTCAGCTTGGGTGTTTCTCGTGGAATTTATCCTCCAGCCTATATTCTCGGGACTGGTACTGGGCGCCATCTATGCGCTGGTCGCGGTCGGGTTCAGCATCACTTTCAGCACGACTGCGACGTTCAATTTCGGTCAAGGCGAGTTCTTGGCGGTTGGCACTTTCGCCGGGCTTTCGGCGCTGTTGCTGGCGTCGGGCGGAGCGGACGCGGCTTCGCGCGGTTTCGCAGAGAACTTCGCTCTGTTCGGTCTCAGCGCGCTGGTCGCCGGCCTCGTGGCCGGCGCGCTCGGAATAGTGGTCTACTTCATCGCGGTGCGACCATTTCTCGGCAAGCCCGGTCTTTCCTGGGTTCTCAGCACGCTCGGACTTGGCATCATCCTGCAGAATGCGGCACTCGCGATCTGGGGGGCGACCACCCAGAATTTCCCCTCCCCGTTCGGAGATACACTCCTGCGGATCGGCGGAGCAGGCGTGCGGGCCCACGAGGTCTTCGTGATCGTGGTCTGCCTCGTGGTCGTCGCCGCGCTCGATTTCATGATGACGCGCACCCGTCTGGGCCAAGCCGTCCGAGCCGTCGCCTTCAGCCACACGGCCTCCTTGCTCATGGGCATCAATGTGACCGCAGTGGTGATCTTCGCATTCGTTCTGAGTTCGGGTCTTGCTGGAGTGGCAGGCGTGCTGGTCGCCCCGCTGACCTCCGCTTCGGTCTTCATGGGACTAACGCTTGCCCTCAAAGGCTTCTCGGCTGCGATTTTGGGCGGCCTGACAAGCCCTCGTGGCTGCGTGATAGGCGCCTTCATCATCGGCTTGGCGGAGGCCTCCATCGGCGCGTGGCGCGCTGATCTGAGAGACATTGCTGTCTTCGGCCTCATCATCCTCGTGCTCTGTATCCGCCCGAAAGGTTTGTTCGGCAAAACTCTTGTGGAGAAGGTGTGATGTTCTCGCAGAGAGTTCTGGTATTTCTCGCCGTATCCGCCCTGATGCTGATATCGGTGGCGATGATCAGCAATGAATTTTATCTTCGTGTGATCTTCACTGCGGCGATATACTACATCTGCGCTGCCGGGCTGAATGTTCTGGTCGGCTATGCCGGGCTCAAGTCCTTGGGCCATGCCGGATTGTTCGCGGTGGGTGCGTACTCCGTTGCGCTTCTGACCACCTTGGGAGGCTGGAACCCATGGTTGGCGCTCATCGCCAGCGCAGCCATCGCCGGTGTTTTCGGCCTGCTTATCGCGATGCCTGCCCTGCGTGTCACCGGTCCGAGCCTCGCGATGGTCACGATCTCTTTCGGCATAATCATCGAGAAGATCGCCACGGAATGGAACGACCCCTTCGGCGGGCAGCAGGGCATTTACGGTATTCTGCCGCTCGACTTCATGGGCGTCCCGTTCAGCACGCGCCAATGGGCTCTTTTCACGATCATTTTGGCTCTCGCCACGCATGTGATGCTGAGTTCGCTCCTCGGCGGAAAGTTCGGCCGGGCCTTTAGCGCCATGCGTCTGTCAGAAGTGGCTGCGGAAAGCCTCGGCGTGAACTCATACCGCTACAAGCTTCTGGCCTTCGTCTTCAGCGCCGTGTTCTGCGGCATCGGCGGAGCCTTGTTTGCGCAACAGAACCAGTACTTCAACTCTGACTTCGTGACATTCAATCTCTCGATCTTCCTTCTGCTCACGGTTCTCTTCGGGGGCAGTGGCAATGTGCTTGGGCCAGCGCTCGGTGCGATCGTTCTCACCGCCTTGGACGCGTTTCTCGCCAACTGGCCGACGTTGCAGCATTTCATCTATGGAGCCCTGCTCCTGTTCGCGCTCCTGATCATGCCGGATGGGCTTGTGGGCATGCTGCCGAAGTGGGGTGGTGCCAAGCATCGCACCAAGGCTCAGATGGCTGCCGACTGGCATGTCGGCTCCGATCGTTCCGTCGCGGCCGATCAGAAGCCGCTGCTGGAGGCGCGGAATTTGGAAAAGGCCTATGGCGGCATACGGCCTACGCGCGACATGTCCTTTGATCTCACGCGTGGCAAGATCCATGCGCTGATTGGGCCGAACGGTGCGGGAAAGACGACACTCCTGAACATGATATCAGGCGCGGTGAGATCGGATTCCGGCTCGATCCTGCTCGAAGGCCGCGAACTGACAAACCGGAGTGCTGCCGCTGTCAGCGTGTCCGGGGTCGCGAGAACATTCCAGAACCTCCGGCTGTTCGGCGATATGTCAGTTCTCGAGAATGTTCTGATCGGCCAGCACAACCACATGAAGCACGGCGTACTTGCCTATCTTCTGTGCCTGCCGCGCACCTCGATCGACGAGCAACGCGCCCGCTCGGAGGCGCTGGCGATCCTCGACTTCCTGGGCCTCGCCGAGAGGGCGAACGATCGCGCAGACCTTCTGCCTTACGGTCTTCAGCGGCGCGTCGAGATCGGGCGGGCGCTCGCGACACGGCCCCAGCTGCTGCTGCTCGACGAACCTGCCGCAGGTCTCAACCCGGCGGAGTCCATGGAGCTGGCCGGCGTCGTCAGAAACATCGCGGATGCCGGGATCACCGTGCTCTTGATCGAGCATCATATGGATCTGGTGATGCAGATCTCCGACCATGTGATCGTTCTCGATTACGGCAAGAAAATCGCCGAAGGGCGGCCCGCCCAGGTGCAGGCCGACCCAGCCGTGATCGCCGCCTATCTGGGCGTCGACGAACCCGATGCACAATCTGAGTTGCGAGTGTGATGCTTAGAATCCGTGACCTTCACGTGCGCTATGGTGCGATCACCGCTCTTTCGGGTGTCGGTATTGATGTCGCAGCAGGGGAGATCGTTGCGCTGATCGGTGCCAACGGCGCCGGCAAGAGCACCTTGATGCGTGCGATTACCGGCCTCGTAGCCCCGGCATCGGGCAACATCGTGTTCAACAACCAGGATATAACGGGCTTGGCGGCCCACCGTCGTGTAGGCTTGGGTCTTTCGCTGGTTCCCGAAGGCCGGATGGTCTTTGCCGACCAGTCAGTCGTCGAAAACTTGAAGCTCGGCGCCCACTGCACGAGTTTGAAAGGTGCGGCTCTCCAAAGCAGGATGGACCAGCAGTTCGCGCTATTTCCCAGGCTGGGCGAGAGACGCCAACAGATTGCCGGAACCTTGTCGGGCGGCGAGCAGCAGATGCTGGCGATCTCCAGAGCGCTCATGAACGAGCCGAAGCTGCTGCTCTTGGATGAGCCCTCCCTCGGCCTCGCGCCGAAGGTCTGCGCGGAAATCTTCTCGACGATCCGCAGACTCAAGGAAACGGGGGTAACGATTCTGCTTGTCGAGCAGATGGCCCAGCAGGCCATGAGCATCTCGGACAGCGCATATGTGCTGGCCAATGGTCGCTTTATTCTAAGCGGCTCCAGCAAAGAGCTGATGGGCAAGAAGGAAATACGCGACGCCTATCTCGGGGGGCACTGATCATGCCGTCTCGATCGCCTCCCCACGAGGCGGAGGAATTCGACTATGTCGTGGTGGGTGGAGGTGCAGCGGGCTGCGTGCTCGCGGCCCGCTTGTCGGAGGATCCCGGCGTAACCGTCTGCCTTCTCGAAGCGGGCCCGGTTGATCGAAGCCCTTTCATGAAGATCCCGGCGGGCTTCATCAGGGTGTTCTCCAACCCCGCATACATATGGCCCTTTGCCTCCGAACCGACGGACATGACTGCGGGCAGGGCCATACCCATGCAGCAGGGTCGGGTGTTGGGTGGCTCGAGTTCCATCAACGGAATGATCTATGTGCGCGGCCAGCCCGCCGACTACGATGAATGGGCGGCACTGGGAAACCACGGCTGGGATCACGCGGGTGTGCTCCCCTATTTCCGCAAGTCCGAGACATGGCTCGGAGCAGACCCAGACGGCGTTCGGGGAAGAGAGGGTCCAGCCGTGATCTCGCCCATGGATTGGTCGCACCCGCTGAGTGACGCCTTTTTCGAAGCTGCAGAAGAGCAGGGCTATCCGGAGAATCCCGACTACAACGGAGCCAGCCAGGAAGGTGTCGGCTATTGTCAGCGCTTCATTCATCGGGGGATGCGGATGAGCGCCACGCGCGCCTTCCTGAACCCAGCCCGCAAGCGAAGCAATCTTTCAATCCTCACACGCGCAGAAGCCAGACGGGTCCTTTTGCGGGAACGGCGGGCCTTCGGGGTGGCCTACGCACTGGGTGGCGATAGGACTTCGGAACGCATCGTGAGGGCGCGCCGCGAGGTGGTGCTCACCGCAGGTGCAATCAACACGCCCAAGCTGCTGCTGCTTTCGGGAATCGGCGATGCGACGGCATTGGCTCGTCTAGGCATAGACGTCGAGCAATCACTGCCTGGGGTCGGCCAGCGGCTTCGCGACCATTACTACGCCCGGCTCGTGGCCAGGGTGCGAGGTGTCAAATCCATCAACGAAGCATCGCGAGGGCCGGCACTTCTTGCGGAGATCGCGAAGTGGACGCTCGGCAAGCCCAGTATCCTTTCCCTCACCCCGTCCCTCATCCACATCTTCGCCCGCTCAAGACCGGAACTGAACCGACCCGACCTTCAGGGTGTCTTTGCGCCAGCGAGCTTCCAACAAGGCTCCAAACGGGTTCTCGACAGGCATCCCGGCATGACGTTCGGCTTCTGGCAGCACCAGCCGGCCAGTTCCGGTTTGGTGGCGCTGCGCAGCGCTGATCCCATCGCAGCACCTTTTGTACAGCCGAATTACCTGGAAGCGGAGAGCGACAGAGTCGCCATGGTCGCGGCATTGAAACTCGCGCGCCGCATTTTGACATCCAAGGCTTTCGAGAAGTACGCGCCAATAGAACTGCTTCCCGGCCCTGAGTGCCGGAGCGACGACGAGTTGCTGGACTTCGCCAAGCGCAACGGCAACTCATCCTGGCATCTCAACGGCACCGCGGCCATGGGGCCGGCCGAAGACCCTGCTGCGGTGGTCTCATCGCGCCTGTCGGTTCACGGCGTGGCCGGTCTCAGGGTGGCGGATGCATCGGTGATGCCCACCAGCCCGTCGGCCAACACCTACGCGCCGACCCTTATGATCGCCGAGCGGGCAGCCGACTTCATTCGATATCCTGATCGAAGCTGAAGCTGCGAATGCGCTACGTTTCAAAGGAACTCTGCGAATGAACGCGCCTGCCAAGATCGTCATCCTAGACAGGGAAACCTTGCCCCCCGACATCCGTCTCGACCGGTTCGACTTTCCGCACCTGCTCGAATCCTACGACCGGACGGACCCCGATGAGGTCGCCGGCCGGATTCGACATGCTCAGATCGTCATCACCAACAAGGTCAGGGTCGGCGGTGCCGACCTGCAGGCAGCTGCAGAGCTGCGGCTCGTCGCGGTCGCGGCGACCGGGACCGACGTCGTCGACCTCCGACAATGCCAGGAGCGGTCGATCGCCGTCTGCAACATACGGAACTATGCCGTACACACTGTGCCCGAGCACACCTTCGCTTTGATCTTCGCCCTGCGGCGAAGCGTCGTCGCCTATCACAATTCCGTCGCCAGGGGCCGCTGGGAGGCTGCAGGACAGTTCTGCTATTTCGACTATCCTATTCGCGATCTCGCCGGCTCGACCCTCGGCATCATCGGCGATGGCGTGCTGGGTCAGGCCGTGGGCGAGATGGGCAAGGCGCTCGGCTTGAAGGTTCTGTACGCCGCATACAAGGAATCGAAGGGGATGGGTCCGCTGTACACTCCCTTCGAGGATGTGCTGCGCCATTCCGACATCCTGACCATCCACTGCCCGCTGATGGAAAGCACCCGAAACCTGTTCGGAGCGGCCGAATTCGCGCTGATGGATCGGCATCCGCTCGTCATAAACACCGCCAGAGGGGGCATCGTGGAAGAGGCGGCGTTGGCGGATGCGCTCGTCTCAGGGCAGATCGGCGGGGCAGGATTCGATGTGGTCACGCAAGAGCCGATGCCACACGACCACCCCTTCACCAAGCTGATGGATCGGCCGGATTTTATCCTCACACCGCACGTTGCCTGGGCGAGCCGGGAGGCGATACAGACCCTCGTGGATCAGCTGATCGACAACATCAACGCATTCACGCGGGGCGATCTGCGCAACGCCGTGCGCGCGGCTTGAGCGGGCCAGAACAGCGGCTCCAAACGGCGCTGCGTTTTGATCACTGTTTTCAGAGAGCTGAACGTGGCCAGCGCCATGAAAAGAGGTCTTCTGAGGTATGTCTGAGCGCATGGAGGGCGAAGGAATAAGTTGAAAGAAACAAAAGCCAGGAGATTGTCGCCAAGCTCAGGCAGATAGACCTTCCGCTGGCGCAAGCAGTTGGCTTGCACGATGCAGCCGGTGATCCTGGCGGTAGTGGTGAGCGATGGCGCCGACGCAGCCGATGCACCGACGGAGGTCCAGCCGGTCGCCGCGCTGGTCATCGCGGATTCCGTGATGCCGTCCATTGAGGTCGAGCTGGTCGGCGGCTGCGCTTCGGCCGCGATGTCGAACCCAAGACCATCTGCCGACTGATGTGTTTGCTCGAAGGGAGTACGGCATGATCACGGCCATGGCATGCGTGAAGGTTTGCATTGCTCTCGGCGCGACAGGCATGCGCAAGGGCATGGACGGCTTGGCGCCTAAACGAGGATCATCTTGTCCAGCGCCAGATCCGCAACAGTCTTCCTAGGCCGATGGTTCTCCGTCTAAAGCTTTTTGAGCCGCTTCACCTGGTCAAGCTTCAGCCTGCCATAGTCCTCGCGCCACCGGTCGTGGGTGACCTCCGTCACGCCAATCGAAGGCATCGCCTCTGCCACCAGCCTGCCTTGCGCCGTCATACATCAACCTGACGCAGCTCGGCGACAATCCTTCGGGCTTGGGTCCTCTCGCCATTTCCGTCCTCCTTCTGGCTTCCAAAGCCAAACTCCAGGGCGGACCAATTCAATGTGGGAGGATCATGCGCACACGACAGTTTATCTCCCAGATCATATCTGCCGTCCGTGAACTGGTCAGACAGGAAATCAAGGCTCAACACTAATTGGCAGACGGGTGCTTTGATCGGTCGATGTATTTCCATGGCTCGCTTGTCCACCGCGGCTGATGACGATCAGCTTCTAGTAGCAGTAAAACTCCTGGATGCGCTTGCGATTGACGGCATGGCCCCTCCACTTCAGCAAGATTTGCAGCCGTGTGTAGTCAAAGCATCAGCATTCGCCACTCAACCCGTTCAGACGAGCGCGATGTGGAGAATTATTGTAACGCATTGGACAAAATATGCGACTGAGATCAAATTACTTAGTAAAATATTAATGAAATCCTATGATTCAAGTGACGAAATCATCAAGAATTGAGCGCGAGCGTGCGCCTGCACATCGAGTGACATCTTGGCTCGTTTCTGCAAATCGAAACGCAGCGTGACAATTCGTGCTTGGGCGTGGACCTGCCCAGTCAGGGAGTTGGACATCGTGTGAAGGTAGGTGACCGAGGAATTCCCGATCTTCTCGACAGCGGAGACGATTGTCAGCGGAGTGCCGGCCGGGATTTCGTGTTTGAAGTCGATCTCCATTCGGACATCGGCCCAGCCTAGATTGGCTTCAGTGCCCGGCGCAGTCGGGTCGGCGATCCTGCTCAGGAGCTGGAAACTGGCGTCGTCGAACATCGCGGCATAGTGCCGGACGTTGAGGTGTCCCATCGCATCGCACATCCAGGGGTGGGCGACGCCCATGAATGTCACCAGGATCGGCTGTGCCGGCGCGGGATTGTTCGGCGAAACCTCAGTCACGAGACCGATCTTTTGCTCGCACCATGGGCCGCTTCGCCTGCCACATCAGGGGTCGAGCGCAAGGCAGTCCTCCACATGCCAACCGATGCGAACCGGTGTTCCGACTGCCATCTCCTGAAGCCCATGGCTGTTCGGGACCTTCAGCGCGAAATGCTGAAAATGCGGCGACGTGACGGCCATGCGGATGTGGTCGCCGACATAGACAACCGACGCCACAGTCGCAGACAGCTCGCATGGCAGGGAATGCCCCGTGGGCAACAGCGCTGCGCGCTCCGGCCGGATCGAAAGGGAAACGGGCGCACCGGCGTCAAACCTGCGGTGGGTGGAGGCGTCGAGGGTTGCTCCGCCCGCGAGCGACACCTGCACGCGCGCATCGCCAAATGCGTGCGCGACAACGGCATCGATCCGGTTGTTCTCGCCGATGAAGCCGGCGACGAAGCTCGTCCGGGGACGCTCGTAGAGTTCTGATGGGGTGGACAGCTGCTGAATCGTGCCTGCGGAGAAGACGGCGATGCGATCAGACATGGTCAGAGCCTCCGTCTGATCATGCGTGACATAGATGAAGGTGACGCCGAGCCTGGAGTGGATGTCCTTGATTTCGAACTGCATCTGCTCGCGCAACTGCTTGTCCAGAGCGCCCAGAGGCTCGTCCATCAGAACAAGTCCCGGCTCGAAGATGAGGGCCCTGGCCACGGCGATGCGCTGCTGCTGTCCGCCGGACAACTGGTCGGGGCGCCGGGCTCCCATGCCGGACAACCGCACCAGGTCGAGAACGCGCTCGACGCGCTCGGCGATCTCGGAGCGCGGACGCTTGCGCACCTCCAAGGGGAAGGCGAGGTTCTGCGCGACTGTCATGTGCGGAAACAGCGCGTAGTTCTGAAACACCATGCCGATGCCGCGCCGGTTCGGAGAAACCGCATCGACCCGGCGACCGTCCACGAGGATTTCGCCCGATGTCGGGTACTCGAAGCCGGCCAGAAGCATGAGGGCTGTGGTCTTCCCCGAACCGGAAGGACCAAGAAGCGTCAGGAATTCGCCGCGGCGAACCTTAAGATCGAGGTCGCGAACCGCCGGGACGGCGCCGCCGTAACTCTTGTTGACCGAGCGAAAGACGACATGCTCCTGCGTGTCGTGGTCGGGCCGATCGGTTCGGAGAACGGCGCTCATGATGATTTCAGGTCCGGCAATCTGCGCGCGGTCGCAGCGACGCGGCGGCGTGGGGTGCGTAAGGTCGAAGGCGGCGTGGCGGCTGCGCGCATCATGATGTCGGCTGCATCCGAGATGTCTGCGACGAGCGCCCGCCTGGCTCGCACCCCGTCCCCACGGCGCAGGGCATGCAGAATTTCCGCGTGATGATCGAGGCCCATGCCAAGCGTCGCGCCCTGGCGCATGATGTTCAGCCAAGGACCGGCACGCAGCCAAAGGCGCTCGATCATCGGCTGAACCACCTGCGAGCGCGCGGACCGGTAGATCGAGAAATGGAATTCCCGGTTGAGCGCGAGGTAATTGGCCGCGTCGCCCTCCGTCGTGCAGCGCGACATCTCCGAGTTGAGCGCTTCGATGGCATCCAACTCGCCGCTGGTAATGGTGGACGCCGCCCATTCCGTGGCCGACCCCTCCATCATGCAGCGAACGCGCACGACATCGGCGATCACGTCGATCGTCGCATCGGGCACGATGACGCCGCGATGGGGGTGGTCGAACAATGCTTCGTCGCCGACGAACTGCCGCAGGGCCTCGCGCACCGGCATGGCACTCGTCTCGAAGCGCTCGGACAGTTCACGCACGACGAGGCGCTGGCCGGGAAGAAAGTCGCCGTTCATCAGCGCTGCTTTCAGGCCGGCATAGACGCGGCGGTGGGTGGTGTCGCGAGCCGGTGGACCATCGCCGACGCTCTTGGATTCGTTCATCGATTCAGGCAGCCCTCGGCAGCAGCGGCAGGTTCGTGTCCAGGAAGTCGTCGAAGGCTGCGACGAAGCCGGCCGCCTCCTTCTCCCCGAACGGCAGCGACAGCGCCAGCATGCCGCGCGGCGTCACGTGCTGACCGCGCAGCATCATCTCGACATGGTAGAGTTCAAGCAACTTGTGGTCTGCGGCGTCAAGCGGCCCGGGCGTGTGGACGGGTCCGGAAACGAAGTGGATCGCCATCAGCGAGCCGCGACCCAGCACCGTGCCGGCAACGCCTCGGCTGGCGAAGGACTGATTGAGGGCTTCCCGCAGCCGATCGCCTTGGGTGTTGACCCTCGCACTCGCCTCCTGGCTCAGCACCTTGGTGAAGCCCGCCAGACCCCCGGCCATGCTGATGATGTTGTTGTTGAATGTCCCGCCATGGGAAAAGGCTTTCGGGCGCGATGGGTCGAAGCGGTCCATGATGTCTGTGCGCCCGCCGAAGCATCCGAAGCTCGCACCGCCGCCCAAATATTTCCCGAGCGTCACCAGGTCGGGATTGATGCCATGCTCGCCGTGCAAGCCGCGATAGGCCAGCCGGGACGTCATCACTTCGTCGAAGACGAGCAGCGCCCCGATCTCCCGCGTTGTTTCGCGCAGGGCCGAAAGGAACTCGAAGGATGCGGGAATGCAACCGCCGCCGCCGAGCATCGGCTCCAGGATCACGGCGGCGATGGTATCGGCATTTGCGCGCAGCAGCGCGCGCGTGCCCTCGACGTCGTTGTAGTCGGCGAAGAGAAACGGAAACGGCAGGTTCAGGATGGACCCGCCATGGGTGAAAGTCAGGACTCCGCCGTGATAGCCCTCACGGAACACGACGATCTTCTCGCGGCCTGTCACCGCGCGCGCGGCGGACAGTGCCATGATGTTGGCTTCAGTGCCGGAATTGCAGAAGCGCACGCGCTCGATAGCCGGAAAGCGGTCCACGATCGCTTCTGCATAGGTCGCTTCGAAGCGGTTGGGCGCCCCCAGGCCGATGCCGCCCTGGATGACTTCGATCATCGCAGCTGCGATCGTGGCATCCGAATGGCCGTAGAGCCCTGCGCTGTATTCGGCGACCAGATCCACATAATGGTGGCCATCGAGATCCTCGACCCGGCATCCTTCTCCGCCGATCAGGGTCAACGGGAAGGGTCGGTACCACAGAACCGCACGTGTGTTACCGCCCGGCAGGAAAGCCGCCGCGTCCTGATGGCGCGCGAGGCTTTTGGGGTTTTGCGCGGTGAAGCGAGCATGAGCTTCTGCGATCACGGCATTCAGACTGGAATTGCGGGGAGCATGTGCGACAGATGACGTCATTCGATCAAATCCAGGCTATGAAATCCAAGTGAACGACATCATCACGATTTTCGGTTGCGTATCAATCCAATCGGAGTATGAAATTTGATCAAATATGAGTTTTAAGCAAAAGGAGAGTGGAATGGCAGTGCGTGCAATTGCGATGTCGGCGATAGCGCTCCTCGCCGGAGTGGGGCTCGCTCGGGCGGCCGACCCGATCACGGTCGTGGGGTGGGGCGGCAACTGGGATAAGGCGTATCGGGAGGGTGTCTGGGCCCCCTACGAGGCCGAGACAGGCATTCCGGTGGTGCAGGAGGAATGGGGTGGTGAACTCGCCAAGATCCGTGCCCAGGTGCAGTCCGGCAACATCACCTATGATCTGGTCTCGCCGGAAGCGCCGAGCGTCGAGATCGGCTGTGCCGAAGGTCTGTTCGTGAAGTTGACGCCGGAGATCACGGGCGATCCTTCCAAATATCTGCCGGGCACCATCCACGAGTGCGGCGTCGCGTCCGACACCTGGGCCACCATCCTGGCCTACAACGCCGATGCGATCAAAGGTGAGGGCCCGCAGAGCTGGGCCGATTTCTGGAACGTGGAGAAGTTCCCCGGCAAGCGCGGGATGCTCGCGCAGGCCCAGTACACTCTCGAGAACGCCATGATGGCAGACGGTGTGCCTGCCGATCAGGTCTATGTCGAGTTGCGCAAGCCCGGCGGCGTCGATCGCGCCTTCGCCATGCTCGACAAGATCAAGCCGCATGTCGTCTGGTGGTCGAGCTCGACGCAGTCGATGCAGAACCTCGACAGCGGAGAGGTCGTGATGACCGACCAGTACAACGCCCGCGTCACCAACGACATCGTCAACGAGAAGAAGAACTACAAGATCGTCTGGCAGGCCGGCTATTTCTACGGCACGGACATGTGGTCTGTGGTGAAGGGTGCGCCGCGCGAGAAAGAGGCGCTCGACCTCTTGAAGTGGTTCTCGGAGCCCGAGCACCAGGCAGGGTTCTCCAAGCTCTATGCCTATGGCACGGGCCGGGTGGAAGCCGTCGACTTCGTTCCTGCGGAGTGGCAGAAGAATCTCCCCACTTCCCCTGAACATGCGAAGTTCGGCGCAAGCTACGACAATGCGTTCTGGGTCGAGAACAAGGAAGCTCTGGAAGAGCGGTTCAAGGCTTGGCAGGCGCAGTGACCACAGGTCCCGGCTCGATCGGCGCCGCATTGCGCGGCGCCGGCTCCCGCCAAAGGCGGCAGGGCTGGCTGATGGCCCTGCTCGCCCTGCCGCTCCTGGTCTTCATCGTCGTCGTGTTCCTGTGGCCGGTCGGCAAGTTCCTCTCGCTGTCCTGGGACAATTCGGACATCGCCGACAACCTCGTCCGCACGAGCGTGGCGCTGTCCGACTGGACGGCGCGAGACCGGACGCCCGATGACGCCGTCTTCCGTGCACTGGTCGCGGACTTGGCGGATGCCAAGCACAACGGCCAGGACGGCGTGCTGGCGCAGCTCATCAACCAGCGTGTCGTCGGCACGCGTTTTCTGGTGATCAAGACCGCAACCGACGCTCAGGACGGAAAATTCGGCGCTGAACCTTCCAGGGCGGCGGTCCTTGCCGCCTATCCCGCCTGGGACAATCCCGCCCTTTGGAACGCCATCGCGCTCGATCGTGGCACCGTGACCGATCACTACCTGCTCGCCACCGTCGATCTCAAGCGCAACGCTGACGGGTCCATCTCCTCCGTGCCGCCCGACCGGGCCATCTTCGTCGACATCCTGCTGCGCACCGTCTGGATCAGCGCGGTGGTCACGGTGGTCTGCGCCCTTCTGGCGCTGCCGCTTGCGCAGGCGATCGTGAGCGCGCCGCCGGGCTGGTCGCGCCTGATGTTCGCGCTCGTCCTGTTTCCCTTGTGGACCTCGCTTCTGGTGCGCACCATCGTATGGATCATCGTTCTCCAGAAGAACGGGCCCGTGAACGCCATGCTTGTGCTCACGGGACTGACAGACCAGCCGCTCAGCCTGATCTACACGCGCTTCTCGCTCTATGTGGCCATGGTGCAGGTGCTTCTGCCGATGATGGTGCTGTCGATCGTCTCGGTCATGCGGCGCGTGCCGCACACCTACATGCGGGCCGCCCTGTCACTGGGCGCGCCGTGGTTCACGGCATGGCGGCGCGTGCAATTGCCGTTGATCCTGCCGGGCATCCTGGCAGGGGGATCGATCGTCTTCGTGTTTGCGCTCGGCTTCTACATCACCCCGACGCTCGTCGGCGGGCCGGGCGACCAGATGATTTCGTCCTATATCGCCTTCTACACCAACACGACGCTGAACTGGGGCATGGCGGCCGCCTTGTCGCTGCAGCTCCTGCTGGTGCTGATCGTTGGCGGACTGCTGTTCTTCTCCGCGCGACGGCTCGCGGGAGGGCTGCTGCGATCAACGCCGCCGCCCGACGCGCCTGGCTGATGTATGCCTTTGCAGTGCTGATGCTCGGCTTTCTGCTCCTGCCGCTGCTCGTTATCGTGCCGATGTCGTTCACCAGCGGCACCTCGCTCGTTTTTCCGACGCCGGGCTGGTCGCTGCGCTGGTACCGCGAGCTTGTCGCAGACCCTCGATGGTTTGCTTCCTTCTGGACCTCAATGGTGATCGCCTTGTCGACCACGGCGCTGTCCTGCCTGCTCGGCATTCCCGCAGCGATCGGACTTGCCTGGGGAACATTTCCCGGCAAGCGATTGCTCTACGTCCTCGTGATGACCCCGCTCGTGATGCCGGTGGTGATCGTGGGTGTCGCAGCCTTCTCGTTCTTTGCGACCCTCGGGCTGGTGGGCAGCCGAATATCCATCATCCTGGTGCACACCGCCATGGCGGTTCCCGTGATGGTCACCACCGTCGTTGCCAGCCTCGCCTCGTTCGACAGGACGCTGATCCGGGCCGCGGCTTCGCTGGGCGCGGGCCGCATGCGGACCTTCTTCAAGGTCCTGTTGCCGTTGATCGCGCCGGGCGTTGTGACGGGCGCGATCATCTCCTTCATCATCTCGTTCGATGAGGTTGTCGTGGCGAGCTTCCTGTCGGTCGCCTCCGAGCGCACATTGCCGCGCATGATCTTCTCGGGTGTCCGCGAATCCGTGAGCCCTGCGATCGCATCCGTTGCCGTCCTCCTCATTCTTTTCTCCGCGCTGCTGCTCGGTGCCATCGGTTGGCTGCAATCGCGATCGGAGCGCCTGCGCAGGAGCGCTGCATGAATCTCGTTCCCGCCGTCCGGCAGATCGAAACGGAGATGAGAAGCTGGCGCCGCCACCTTCACTCCCACCCGGAACTGGGTTTTGAGGAGCACGAGACAGCGCGGTTCGTAGCCGACAAACTTCGCGGCTGGGGAATCGAGACCATCGAGGGCATCGGTCGGACCGGAGTGGTCGGCGTCCTGCGCGGAAGTGCGGGGCCCGGACGCAGCTTGGGCATCAGGGCCGACATGGATGCCCTGCCGATGACGGAGGCGCGCGCTCTTCCGCATGCCTCCCAGGCGCCGGGCCGCATGCATGCCTGCGGCCATGACGGCCACACCGCGATGCTCCTGGGCGCGGCCTGCGTGCTCGCCCGCCAACCGGATTTCGCCGGAACCGTGCACTTCATCTTCCAGCCGGCGGAAGAGGGGCTCGGGGGGGCGAAGGCAATGCTTGCGGATGGGCTCTTCGAGCGCTTTCCGTGTGACGAGATCTTCGCCCTGCACAATTCAGAGCGCCGGCTGGGCGAAGTCGTCATCTACGATGGAGCCGTGGCTGCGGCAGCCGACCGCTTCACCATAACCGTGCACGGACGAGGCGGCCATGCCGCCGTGCCCCACCTGGCGATCGATCCGATCCCAATCGCCGCACGGCTGCTGCTCGATCTCGAGGCCCTGCCCGGCAAGGTGACCGATGTCGCGTCGCCTGCCGTCGTCACCGTCGGATGCTTCAGAGCAGGCGAGGCCTTCAACACCATCCCGGACAAGGCGGAACTGGTCGGCACCGTGCGTTGCTTCGATCCCGCCGTGCGGGCCCGCCTGGAGGCAGCGATCCGCGGCCTTGCCACGGGACATGCCGAACTCCACGGCGCCCGTGCCAGCATCTGCTACGAAAGCCCGTTCTCGCCGACGATCAACACGCCCGCTCAAGCCGAGATCATGGCGGC
>QFNI01000038.1 GCA_003240775.1 Mesorhizobium amorphae
GTGTAGGGATGGCGCGGGTTCCGGTAGAGTTCGGCCGCGGGCGCCATCTCCATGATCCGGCCGAGATAAAGCACGACCACGGTGTCGCAGATATATTCGACGACCGCGAGATCGTGCGAGATGAACAGCATGGTCAGGCCGAGACGCGCCTGCAGGCTGCGCAGCAGGTTGACGACCTGGGCCTGAATGGACACGTCGAGCGCCGAGACGGGCTCGTCCGCCACGATGAATTCGGGTTCGAGCGTCAGGGCGCGGGCGATGCCGATGCGCTGCCGCTGGCCGCCCGAGAACTCGTGGGCGTAGCGGTCGAAGGCATCTGGCGGCAACTCGACCGCTGCCAACGCCTGGCGGGCCTTCTCGCGCCGCTCGGCACGGCTGCCGATCCGCTGGATGTCGAGCCCCTCCATCAGGATTTGGCCCACGGTCATGCGCGGCGACAGGCTCGCGAACGGGTCTTGGAAGATGTACTGCATCTTCCGTCTCTGACGGCGGAGTTCGGCCGGCCCGAGACGGGTGATGTCCACCCCGTCGAGCCGCACCTCGCCCGACGTCGGCTCGATGAGCCTGAGCACGGACCGCCCGATCGTGGTCTTGCCCGAGCCGGATTCCCCCACGAGCCCCACGACCTCGCCGCGCTCGATGTCGAAAGAGATGTCGGACAGCGCCTTGACCAACGGTCCGCGGCCGAAGCTCGTAGGCGCGAAGTGCTTGGAAAGGTTGCGGACGGAAAGGTAGGGAGCGTTCACGGCGAGAGCTCCTGCCACCGCAGGCAGCGGCTCGACTGCGTGGGTGAAACGGAAAACAGCGGCGGCACCTCCGCCCGGCAGGCCTCCAGCGCGAGCTCGCAGCGCGGCGCGAAAGCGCAGCCCTGCGGGAGGTTGGCGAGCGAGGGCACGTTGCCCGCGATGGTCGGCAAAGGCGTGCCCGCGGCCTTGAGCGCAGTGGCTTCCCCAAGCCTCGGCGCGGAGCGCATGAGGCCCACCGTGTAGGGATGCCGGGGCCGTCCGAATACCTCGGCCACGGGGCCGGTCTCCACGATGCGGCCGGCATACATCACCGCCACCCGGTCGGCGATCTCTGCCACGACCCCTAGATTGTGCGTGACGAACAATATCCCCATGCCCCGCTCGTCCTGGAGCCGCGCGAGCAGGTCGAGGATTTGCGCCTGGATGGTCACGTCGAGAGCCGTCGTCGGCTCGTCGGCGATCAGCAGCACGGGGTCGCAGGCGAGCGCCATGGCGATCGTCGCCCGCTGGCGCATGCCGCCGGAGAGCTCATGCGGATATTGCCGCGCGCGCCGGTCGGGATCGGGAATGCCGACCTGCTTGAGAAGGTCCACCGCATCCCGCATGGCCTGTCGTCGCCCCTTGCCGAGATGGATGCGAATGGGCTCGGCGATCTGCTCGCCGATCGTGAAGACGGGGTTGAGGCTCGTCATCGGCTCCTGGAAGACCATGCCGACATCGTTGCCGCGCACGCGGCGCATGTCCTCGGCTCCGAGCGCCGTCAGCTCGCTGACGGCGCCGTCCTTGCGGCGAAGGCGGATCGAGCCCTCGTCGATCCGCCCGATCCGCGAGGGAAGGAGGCCGATCAGCGACAGGCTCGTGACCGACTTTCCCGAACCGGACTCGCCCACCAACGCCACCGTCTCGCCCCGCCCGATCTCGAGCGCGATGTTCTGGACGGCGGCGATGTCGCGGCCGCCGACGCGGAACACGACGCGCAGATCGGAGATGGCGAGGACGGGCGCTTCCATGGCTCAGTGCAGAAGCCCGACGTCACGCAGCACGCCGTCGACCTTTGCGCATTCGTCCGCATTGAGCGTCCGCTGCGGGCGGGCCATCGTATGCGAGGCGATGACGCCCAGGCTCTTCATGGCCGCCTTGAACGCGCCCACGCCTGCCGAGCCGGGGCTCGTGCGGCCGAGCGAGATGCGAACGATCTCGAACAATCGCATCAGGCGTTCCTGCTCGGCCCGCGCACCCGCGGTGTCGCCGGCCTGCGCGAGGTTCCACAGCTTCACATAGCCGTGGGGATCGACATTGCCCAAGCCCGGAACCACGCCGTGCGCACCCATGCCGAGCACGCTGTCGACCACGATCTCGGAGCCCGTCATGGCGAAGAAGTCGGGCCGGTCGGCCATGTCCTGCAGCACGTAGCGGAGATTGCCGTCGTCGCCGCTCGAATCCTTGAGCCCGATCACGACGCCCTCGCGCGCAAGCGCCACGGTGGTCGCGCGTTCGAGCTTTACGTGGACGCATACGGGAATGTCGTAGGCCACGATGGGCAGATCGACGGCATCGCGGATGTAGCGGAAATGATCGCCGATCTCGGGCTGGCTGGTGCGGGTGTAGAAGGGCGCGGTGATCACCAGCGAATCCGCGCCTGCCGCCTCGGCCACCTTGGAATGCGCGATCACGCGGTCCGTGGTGGGGTCGATCACGCCGGCCATCACCGGCACCTTGCCTGCAGCCACCTTCACCGCGTGCTCGATGATCCGGCCGCGTTCCGCTTCGCCGTGGAACACCACTTCGCTGGTCGAGCCGAGCACGAACAGGCCGTGCACGCCGGCATCCAGAAGATGCTCGAGGGTTCGCGTGAAGGACGCATAGTCCACGGAAAAGTCGGGATTGAGCGGAGTGACGACGGGCGGCACCACGCCAGAATAGGATGGCATGTTCTCGATTACCTTCAGTTGAGATCGGATCGGGGGTCGAAGGCGTCGCGCAGGCCGTCGCCGACGAAGTTGATGGCGAGCACCGCGAGCACGAGGGCTGCGCCGGGAAACATCCACTGCCAGGGATACTGCTCGAGCACGACGGTGGAACGCGCGAGGTTCAGCATGTTGCCCCAGCTCGCCTCAGGCGGCGCGATGCCGAGGCCCAGAAAGGAAAGGCCCGCTTCCAGGAGAATGGCGTTGGCGATCTGAAGCGTTGCGAACACCACGAGGATATCGATCGAGTTGGGCAGGCCGTGGCGGAACAGGAAATGGCCGAGCCCCGCCCCCATGCCGCGCGCCGCCACCACGAAATCGCGCTCGCGCAGCTCCAGCAGGCGCGCGCGCACCATGCGCGCCAGAACCGGCCAGGACAGGAGCGAGATCACGAGCACGGTGGGCGTGATGCCCGTGCCCGCGATGGAGGCGAGCACGAGAAGAAAGATCACGGGCGGCAGCGTCATCGCGAGATCGACGAGCCGCATCAGCGAGCCGTCCACGAGCCTGCCCGAGAAGCTTGCCACCGCTCCCACCAGGAAGCCGATCACCACGGAGATGGCGACGGAAAGAAGGGCCACCGTCAGCGACACCCGGCCACCCTGCATCAGTCGCGCCATCACGTCGCGTCCCACGCCGTCCGTGCCCATCCAATGCGCGGCCGAGGGCGGGGCGTTGAGCGCGCGCAGGTCGATGGCGTTGGGGCCATAGGGCAGCCAGAGCGGATAGCTGGTCACCGCGACCGCGATGACGACGAGAAGACCCAGGCCGATGCAGGCAGCGCGGTTCTCGACGAAGCGGTTGAGCGCGCGGCGCCACGGCCCCCGCGGCTTCGTCCGGCTTTCGGCGGCGGATGCGACAGCTGCCATCACGCCACCTTGATGCGCGGATCGACCGCCGCATAGGCGATGTCGGTCAGGATGTTGACGACGATCACGCAGGCCCCGATCAACAGGGTCGCGCACATGATCACGGGATAGTCGCGCGTGCCCACCGCGTTGACGAGCAGGAGGCCCATGCCCGGCCAGTTGAACACGCTCTCGATGAACACGGCTCCGCCTACCGCGAGCCCGATCGTGGAGCCGATCAAGGTGATCACGGGCAGGAGCGCGTTGCGGGTCGCGTGCTTGAGGATGACCCAGAATTCCCTGACGCCTTTCGCGCGCGCCGTGCGCACATAGTCCTGATTCAGGACTTCAAGCAGCGAGGCGCGCATGTAGCGCATGATCAAGGCCGCGTGGCCTATCGCAAACAAAGACGCGGGCAGGATGAGGTGGGAAAGGACGTCGCTGACCGAGAAGGGCACGCCGGGCGTCTGCATGCCGCCGGACGGCGCCCAGCGCAGCACCCCCGCAAAGAAGTAGAGCCCGACCAGCGCGGTCAGGAAGGCCGGGCTCGATATGCCCATGAACGACAGAAGCGACAGCGAGAGGTCCGGAAGCCTGTTGCGCTTCACGGCGCTGATGATCCCGCCGGCGATGCCGACAGCAACGGCGATGAGAAGCCCCGTGCCCATCAGAAGCAGCGTCGGGCCCAGCCGGTCGAGAACGAGCGGCAGGACGGCCACGCCGCTGCGCTGGATCGAGAAGCCGAAATCGCCGCCGAGCGCTGCCTGGAGCCAGGCGAGATACTGGAAGGGCAGGGGACGATCGAGCCCGAGCCGCTGCCGAAGCGCCTCGAGCGCCTCGGGCGACAAGGGGGCCGAGGGGTTGATGTATGCGTCGATCGGATCGCCCGGCGCCATGCGGAGCAGGATGAAGACCAGCACGCTGAGTGCTGCGATCATCAGCATTCCGATGGCACTGCGGCGTGCAATGAAACTCAGCATCGCTCGTCTCGGGAGGCGGAAAGGAGGGGCCCGCAGGGGATGGCGGGCCCCGAGGGGTTCAGGTCAGCGAATGTCCCAGCGCTCGGGATGCGAGGCGAAGGGCCCGCCGCCCGGAGCCGGGGTCCAAACGAAGTCGACCAGCTTGTTCGACGCCACGCCGTAGCGGTTGGCCACCCACATCGTGCCCCAGGGCACTTCCGTGTTCATGGCGCGGCAGACCTCCTGCCAGGCAGCGGTCGAGGCGGCCTGATCCGTCTCGGTCATGGCCTTGTCGAAGGCGGCACTCAAGCCGTCGAACTCGATCCGCATGACGTTCGTGCCGGTGGGCGGAAGCTGGGACTTGTTGAGCCCCGCATTGAGGCTCGCGGGGTTGGGCCCGTTGACGAGCCCCGCATAGGTCATGGCGAAGGCGTTCCAGTCCGGCGTTCCCTGCTGGTAGACGATGCCGTTGTAGGTCGGCGTGTCCACCACGCGCGGCACCACGTTGACCCCGACCTGGGCGAGCATGGCCTGCACCGCAGCCATCACATTCGCCGCCTGGGGCGAGCCGTAATAGGTCAGCCAGCTGATCGGCGCGCTGCCGTTGAGCTGTTCCCAGCCGGCTTCGGCAAGCAGAGCGCGCGCCTTTTCGGGGTCATACGCATAGGGCTCGAGACCTTCCGGCACGAACTGCTCGGCCACATAGCCGCAATTGGCCAGCTGGGCCGCGCCGCCATAGAGGCTCTCGATGATGGCGTTGCGGTCGATCGCATGCATGATCGCCTGGCGAACGCGCACGTCCTTGAAGAGGTCGAGCTTCTGGTTGAAGCCGATATAGTTGATGACGAAGGAATTGCCTTCGATCAACGTGTGGTTGGCGTCGCTTCGGAAGGTCGCAGCATCGTCGGCCTCCACATAAGTGAACTGGATCTCGCCGGCGCGCAGCGCAGCCACGGCCGCTGCAGGGTTCTCGAAGTAGCGGTTGATCAGCGTGTCGACCTTGGGCCGCCCGTTGCGGTAGTCCTCATCGGCTGCGAGCTGCACATATTGGTCGGTGACGTAGCGCGAGAACTTGAATGGCCCGGTGCCGATCGGGGTCGTGGACCACCACGTGCTCGTGGCGAGCGCGGAGGGCTCGATCGTGCTCAGCGCGTGCTGGGGAAGAACGAAGATCTGCGAAAGCGTCACGAGGAACGAGCTGTCGGCCTTGGCGAGCTTGATCACCACCGTGCGGTCATCGGGCGTTTCCACCGCCTCGATGCCCTGCAGGCGGCCGACGAACAGGCTGCCGCTGTCGGGATTGCGCGCGGTTTCCAGCGTGAAAGCGACATCGCGCGCCGTGAAGGCCGTGCCGTCGTGCCAGGTCTCTTCGGCCAGCTTGAACTCGTAGGTGCGCTGGTCTTCGCTCACGGTCCAGCCGGTCGCCAGGCTGCCCTGAAGGGTTTCGAGCTTGGCGTCCCACACCACCAGCGGCTCGAAATAGGTGTTGAGCCAGGTATAGCCGGCATTCGCCACCAGCGTGTTGAAGATTTTCGGCGCGCCGCCGGGGCCGACATCGAAGCCTCCGGTAATGGTCTTGCCGGTTTGCGCCAAGGCGGATGAGCTTGCCAGCGCCAGGCTGAGTGCGGCCAACTTGGCCGCGATACGCAGTTTCATGTCTTCCTCCCGTTTCTAGTCTTCAGCTTTTCCGATTTCGGGCCAGCACCTCCGTGAAGCCCCGATAGTGATCCTCCAGCCTTTGGCGGGCGAGGTCCGCATCGCGTGCGGCGATCGCCTCCACGATGGCGTGGTGGTCCCGCCAGGTCGCGACGGGCGAGCGGTCGCCGAGATCGGCCACGGCCGACGCCTTGTTGAAGGCCGTCCAGAAGATGTCGATCAGCGAGGAAAGCGCCCGATTGTTCTGGCAGCGGAACATCAAAAGGTGGAACTGCCGGTCTTCGGTGGCGAAGTTCTCGCCGCGCTCGGCCCGCATGCGCATGGCATCGGTCAGGCTGCGCAGCTCCGCGATGTCTTCGTCGCTGATGAGTTCCACCGTCCGTGCGATCAGCCCCGCCTCCAGCACGCGGCGTATGTCGCGCAGCTCCTCCACGTCACGGAGCGAGTCCTGAAGCCCGTAGGCGAGGTTGTCCAAGAGCGGCTGGAAGGAGAACTCCTTCACGAACACGCCGATGCCGCGACGGGTCTCGAGGATGCCGAGGGATTCGAGCGCCTTGATCGCCTCGCGCACGGAGTTGCGCCCGACGCCAAGCTGCTGCGCCAGAAACGCTTCCGGGGGGAGGGGGTCGCCCGCCTTCAGCCGGTTGTCTTCGATGTATGCCCGCAGGCTCTCCTGCACGCTCACATGCAGCAGCGGCGCTCTTCCAACCGGCGTGATCACCTTCGGCAGCGGCATGGAATCAACTCCTCCAAGGAGGTTGTAGACTTGTAGGATATCCTCACGCAAGCAGTTTTTCGCTGCCGTGGCTGACATCCCCATCAGGTGCGCGAGGCGCGGTCAGACGCGCGGCGAAATCCGCCCGGCGCAGTGACAGATCCGCCTCAGCATTCAAAATGGGACTGGGGAAGACGCGCCTTGCGCGGTCCTACGCCGGCCGAGGGTGGTCACCGATCGGGCTCGCGCCTCGCAGAGCACCGATCTCGAAGAAGTGGGACAGGGGATCCAGCCCGAGAAGTCCCCCATCCTCGTTTTGCAAGACATACCAGCGGGTCCGAAATCCACGGCTCGGATCGAACCCCTTCGCAGCACCGATCCGGATGAAGTGAACGAGGGGGTTGAGGCCGGTGGAGGAAACCTCCGGATGGGTCTCCAGATACCATGCCGGCTCGAACAGCATGTTCGGGCACCGGCCTTCCTGCGCGCCATGCGTGAGGAAATGGGAGAGCGGCTCCACGCCGGCAGCGCGGACGTCCTCGTTCTCCGACAGATACCAGCGGGCGTGAAACAGCGGATGAGGGTCGCACCCCGCCTGCCATCCCAGCCGAAGATAGTGCTCGAGCGCCTTCTGCGTGTTGTAGCGCTTCGCGTACCAGGATGCTTCGAAGAGGCCGCTGCCGCGGATGAGGTCGAGCAGCTGTGGATCTGACGGGCAGCCTCCCGCGTCGGCGACTGCCTCCCCGCGGCTCACGTCGAGAGCAATCGCATTGGCTTCGGCGATCCGCCGGAAGACCGGAGCCTGCCAATGCAGGCGCGCATGGCGCTCCACCTCGTCGCGCAAGGCTTCTGCGTGGCGCTTGGCCTGGAGGCGGTAGGCGTCGGCCGTCAGGGCGTTGCGGAGGTGGTTTTCCGCGAGGTTTCGCAGGGCGCGCAGGGCGTAGTTGTCGCAATCGGGAGGGCGCCCCCCTCGCAGGCGGCGGGCGATGCCGACGATTTGGGCAGCGACCAGCCTTGCATCGTGATGGGTGCGCACGAGGTCTTGCACGATCCGCCCGAGACGGGCGTCGTAGCCGGCCAGATCGCCTTGCAGCTCAGTGGCGCTCGGCGGCAGCCTTAGCCCTGTTCCCGCGAACCCGTCGGCTTCCAGCCGCTGATAGGTCTCGGCCGTCACCCAGCCGTCGGACCCCGAATGATCGTGCACATAGGCCGCGCGCCCGCATGCCATCGCCTCCAGGATCGTGCGGCCGTAGCCGACCACGATGTCGGCCTTGGCCATCTCTTCGGGCACATCCGCCGTCTGCGCCGAGCCGCCGAAGCGCGACCAGCGGATGTCAGACCCCGCCCATGCATCCCGCAAGGCCGCGATCCGGTCGGAGGAATTGGCGTGGTAGTTCCCGAACAGCAGCACCTCGGTGGGGCGCTCGCGCGGCCAGCCCATGGGGCAGTATCTTTGAAGATCGATGGGCTGCCTGATCCGCACGACTTCGCCGGCCCCCTCGCAGCCCGCGGCAAGCTGCATGAGGCGGTCGTTGGGCGCGAGGCTCGCATGGACGATGCCGGGCATGGCGGGCGGCAGCCAGGCGTCGTCGGAATTGTGGAGCGCGTAGAGGCGAACCGCTTGGGGATAAAGGCGGGCCATGTCGACCGCCAGGGTGCGGTCGAGCGCGATCGTGCAATCCGCGGAATCGGGAAGCAGATGCTCTGCCGTCTCCACCGTGATGGCGCGCTGCTTGGCGATCTCCGCGGCCAAGCCGATATCCGTGGCAAAGACCACCACCTCATGGCCGAGACGGGACAGGTGTTCGGCGATGGTGAGCACGAAGGTCTCGGAGCCGCCGAGATTGCCGAGCCTCCGCTGGGCGATCACGATGCGCACGGGGACAGGCTCCTCAGGGCTTCTCTTGCCGCCTCGCGGTCGTCGAAGGGGCAAGTGGTTCCCGCGCCGTCGAGCACTAACCGCCGCAGCGCCCCGAGCCCCAGGATGGCCACCACATCGCCGGGCTCTGCCGATGCCACCGCGCATTCGATGGCCCGGCGCCGATCCAGCACCATCTGGACGGGGCGCACCTGCGCCGCCGCATCGCGCAGTTCGCGCAGCCGGACGATGCGCGGGCTGCGAGGGGCCGTGCCCGTCGTGAGGATGAGCTGATCGCTGAAGGTGGCCGCAGCCATTCCCATTCCCAGCGCTTTCGGCGTGTCCGGCAGCCCCGTGGCGCCGAAGACCGTTCGCACCGAAGCCCCGCGGGATGCCGCGACACGCCGGCAGGAGCCGAGAAACTGCGCGATGCCATCGGGCGTGTGGGCATAGTCGACGACCACTTCGAAGAGCTGGCCCTCGTCGATCAGCTGGTGGCGCCCCGGCGGTGGTGCGGCCGCCTCGACGCCCGCAACGATGGCACTGTCGTCCAATCCCGCCGCAATTCCGAACGCCACAGCCGCCGCGATATTCAACGCATTGTGGCGTCCGGGGAGACGCGAGCGAAGCGTCATTCCGCCCCTTTCTCCCACCAGTTCGGTGACCGCGTCGCGCATCGTCCAACGTGCGTCCACGACGCGGATGTCGGCACCTCGCGAGAAGCCGAAGGAGATCGTTTTGCCCCCGGCATCCCGCACGCGAGCGAGGATGTGTTGGCCATGCTCGTCGTCGATGTTGACGATCGCCGTCCCGCAGGTGCGACCCCTGCGGACGAACATCAGGGACTTGGCATCGCCATAGGCCTTCATCGTTCCGTGGCGGGGCAGGTGCTCGAGCGAAAGGTTCGTGAACACGGCAAAGGCAGGCAGGAACGTGGGAGCGGCTTCGAGCTGGAAGCTCGACACCTCGCAAACCGGCATCCGCCCCGGCGTGGCCCCGCTGAGCGGCGGTCCGAATTCCGTGTTCCCCAGATGCTCGCCGTCCTGCCCGGCAGCACCGAGGATCGACGCGATGATCCGGCAGGTCGTGGATTTGCCGTTCGTGCCCGTGACGGCAACGATCTGCTCCTCGCTGAGGCGCCAGCCGATTTCGAGCTCGTCCAGCACTTGGACACCCAGTTCACGCGCAAGCCTCAGCACGGGGATGTCGGGGTCGATCCCGGGGCTTTTGACGATGGTCGCAGCGCGGCCGCAGCCCAGAAGTGCCCCGGTGCCGTCGCCGCCCAGGGTGACGGCCACGCCGCGCGAGCGCCAGCGGGTCGCCCGAGCCGAGGCTTCGCCACGCACCGCCGAATCCCAGGCGGCCACCCCATTTGCCCCGAGGCTGGGCAGCAGCCGGCGCAAGGCGGCATCGCCCGCTCGCCCCAGTCCGACGACAAGCACGGGCGCCCGCGGCAGAAGCGTCTTAGCCACCTGTGCCCGCCTTGACCGGCTCGGCGAGCCGCTGCGCGATGGCAGCTGCGATTGGCAGCCCCGTCATCTCCTCGATCCAGGCCCATTGGCCCGCTGCGTTGATTTCCAGAAAGGTGAGTTCCCCGTCGGTGCCCACGACGAAGTCCAGGCCGGCGATTTCGAGCCCCAGCGCTGTCATGAGCGCCCGGCATCGATCGCGGGAGGCGGCGTCGAGCTCGAAAGGCTCGTGGCGCAACCGGCTCGAGCCTGCCGCCCGCCAATCGGTCCTGCCGGTGTCGGAGTCCTGTGAATGGATGCGGCAGGCAAAGATTGCGTCGCCCACGACCGTGACCCTGGCATCGCAGCGTTTCTCGATGCGGCGCTGATAGATCGCCGGGCAGGCGCGCAACGCGTCGGCGTCTTCCAGGTCTTGGGCCGTGATCTCGCTCGTGTGGATGACATACTGGTCGTCCACGGAGCTGCCAACGAGCTGGCCGCCCGCAAGCTTGGCGACCATCCGTCCTTCCCAACGCCGGTGCATCTCGCGGATTCTCTCGGGGTCCGCGGTGACGACAGTGTCCGGCACCCGAAATCCCAGCCGGCTCGCCCATCGAAGCTGCAGGAGCTTGCTGCGCGCACCTCTGTTCGCATGGGGATGGTTCAGCCAGATCGACGGTTCCAGCGCCAGGAGCCCGCCTTCGAGCAGAGCCCTTTCTTCGGAAGCCGCCAGTCGGCGTGCCTCCGGGTCTTCCACATGGGAAGCCGTGGGGATTCTGATGTGGCGAAACAGGATGGAGGCGATCCTGTTTCCGCTCAGCTCGCGGCCGCCGATATCCAGCCGAACCGCGGGCCTGCCATTCTCCATCTCGAAGCCGAGATGATCGGTTTTGCCGAAGCACTCGGTGTCGAACCGAACGGTGTCGATGCCGAGTGCTTCCAGCCGGCGGATCACCAGCGGGGCGTGGTCGTCGTCAGCGTGCGTGACGACGAGAACGGCACGCTCCACCGGGCTCAGCCGTTACTTGACGTCGAGTTCCGTCTTGGTGCCCACATACTGGACGGCCACGGACGCTGCCACCTTGCGGCGTTTGGCGAACAGAAGCGGCTGCGTGGGTGTCTTCGGCGTTGCGTTCATGGTCGGTCCCCTTCTCGATAATCCGAACACAACCATTATTCGCGCGAGCTGCCCTATGGTCAACGAACCCTGGGTAGCAAAGCCCGGAGCCGGAAAGCGTTTCGGCATCGCCGGCCTAAGACGTTGAGTGCAGTGTCGCCGACTCGCCGGCGTCGGCCTAGGGGTGCGGCAGATCGGCCATCGCCGCCACCATCGCGTCGATGAAGACCCGCGTCTTGCGGGGCATGGTGACGCGGGCGGGAAAGAGGGCGACGATGGGCGTGTCGGCGGAATGCCAGCTCGGCAGCACGCGTTCGAGACGCCCCGCATGCAGGTCGGCAGCCACGTCGACGCCTGATTTCAGCATGATGCCCAAATCCGCCATGCACCAGTCGTGAACGGCGTCGCCGTTGTCCACGCGCAGCCGCGCGGGCGCGGGCACGAGCTGTTCCTCACCGCTTTCGTCGGTGAACCGCCATGGTCCCGTTCCATCGCTGTAGCGCAGCAGGTCGTGGGCGGCGAGATCGGCGAAGCTGCGCGGCCTTCCCCGCCGATCGAGATAGGACGGCGTGGCCACCAGGACGCGACGGTTGTCGGCGAGCTTGCGCATCGCCGCACCACCCGCGTGCGAAAGGCCGCCGATGCGGATGGCCACGTCGATCATGCCGCCGGTCACATCCGCCAGCCGGTCGTCCAGCGACAAGGAAACGGCGAGCTGCGGATGGCGCTGGGTCAGCCGGCCCAGCACGGGCGCCACATGGCGCCGGCCGAAGGACACCGGCGCGGAAACGCGCAGTGTCCCCACAGGCTCGTCCCGCCCCGTCGCCAGCAGTTCCTCGCCCTGCGCGATGGCTTCGAGCGCGCGCTCGATCTCGGCCATCAGCCGCTCGCCCTCCTCGGTCGGCGAAAGGCGTCGCGTGGTGCGGTTCACGAGCCGGACCCCGGCGCGCTTCTCGAGGGTCGCCAGCCTTTTGCTGACCACCGCGAGGCTGACGCCGAGCACGCGCGCGGCACCCGTCAGGGAGCCCTGCGCCAGCACCTGCTGCAAGGTGCGCAGTTCGTTCAGGTCATCGAGCATGGAGGGTTCAAGGCTGACGCGGTCCCGTGGCTGCCGGCACTTCGATTGCGGCACGGACAATAGGGGCCCCGGATTGCCCCGATCAAGCCACTGAGCCTTGAGCCGAACCGCGCAGGGGCAAAGACGATCCCATGTGACTGGCCTGAGGTTCGCAAGACAATCCAGCGTGAGCGCCGCCAAGCGCCGAGTTCGGGCGAATATCGCCTCCGAGTTGATACAGATTCCACGCGGCGCGCCGCGTTGCTCGGGAGCGGGGAAGCGGATGCGACGTTTCTCCCCGACATGATCGCTTCCACCAAGCCCGATCGCCGCAGCCTCATCATCGGCACCGCGGCATCGGAGACGGCCACCTCGGCCCAGGAGACCACTCCCATGCCTCAGCAACCCTTCTGGCCGGGCGGCGCGCGTCTTGCCGTGAGCTTCAGCCTGATGTTCGAAGGCGGCGGCCAGCCGATCTCGGGCGCGAGCGGCGTGATCCCCGATCCGATCGAGAGCGGCCTGCCGGACCTGCCGACCAACGCTTTCTTCGCCTATGGGCCGAACGAAGGCATCCCGCGCATTCTCGACCTGTTGGACAAGCATCAGGTGAAGATGTCCTCGTTCATGATCGGCGAGGCCGTGCGCAACGCGCCCGACGTGGCGCGCGAGATCGTGAAGCGCGGCCACGAGGCTGCCGCACATGGGCGGACATGGGAAAACAGCTACCAGCTGCCCGAAGCCGAGGAGCGCCGCTTCATCGCCGACGGCGTCGCCGCGATTGAGGAGATCACCGGACAGACCCCGGTCGGCTGGAACGCCTACTGGATGCGCAACTCGCCGCGCACGCTCGACATCCTCCAATCGCTCGGCTTCCGCTACCACATCGACGAGCCGAGCCGCGACGAGCCGTTCATCGTGCCGTTGAGCAAGGGCGATTTCGTCACGGTGCCCTACACCTTCCACATGAACGACATCGTGTCCTACCCGTTCGAGGGCTGGAATCCGGCAGCCTACGAGCAAGCGCTGCGGGACGAGTTCGACCAGCTCTACGAGGAGGGCGCGAACCGCCGCCGCATGATGGTGGTGAGCCTGCACGACCGCATCTCGGGCCACGCGAACCGCGTGCGTGTGCTCGACCGCTTCCTCACCTATGCCCGTTCCAAGCCGGGCGTGTGGTTCGCCCGCAAGGACGAGATCGCAGCCTACGCGCTCGAAACCAAAACCATCACCCCCATCATCCGCCGCGGCCCACCCACCGAAACCGGCCTGCCGGGGCCGATGGCTTGAGTGGCCATGCAAGATCTCATGCGCAGCCAGAGAAGGCTGATGCTAAAAAGCTGGTCCCTCTACCGTCCCGCATATGCCGCTCATGGCCGAAGACAAGCCGTTGCGCCACATGAGGGGAATAGGGATGATCTAGAAGACACTCCACAGGCGCGAAGCCTGCCATCTGTCTTGCTCGTGGCCGAGGTGCATCGTTGCAGCCAAAGTCGGAAAGAGATGCGCTCGCGTTTGTCGCCCAGTGAGCGCCACTCGCGCTTACGCCAGCATCTGGTCCTTGCGAAACTTGGCCAGGAGGCTTTTCCAGCGTCGTTTGCCCTCTCCTTCGCGCAGGCGCATGATGCGGGGGGCGAGGAAATGAACCATGGCGAGCGCGTTGCGGGACTGCTCGGCTTCGGATGCGGTGCGCAGCTCGTATTCCTCGTCGGTCATCGTGTCCGTCTCGCTCGACGCGACGGCGTGCAAGGCGTCGCTGCTTTGGCTCAGCCTCTGCAGCAGCTCATCGAACTGAGCCTGCGACGGCTCGTCGAAGCGCATGGCCTGGATTTCCTCCGGCTTCAGCTTCTCGAGATTGGCCAGTGCGCGCTTCGCTGCTTTTGCCAATGCGATGGTTCCTTGTGCCTGTGCTGCGGGAGACATAGGGCGAAAACCCTTCGCAGTGCTGAAATGTCTTACCCGTTCGAGCCGGGGAAAAACACCTCGCAGCCCTGCATGGCCCGCCTTTTTGTGGGAAGCCCGGCGGGCGTGCATCAGTGTCCGAGCGCGCCGTCGGATGCTGTCGCGTCCTTGCTCGTGCCGAGCTTGTCCATGATGGTTGCGCTCGCCTCGTTCATGCCGATCACCTCCACCTGGGCGCCTGCTTGGCGGAACTTCCACACCGCCCGCTCGACCGCCCCCACGCCCGTCAGGTCCCAGATATGGGCGGCCGAGACGTCGATGCGCACGCGCGGCGCGCCCTCGCGGAAATCGAGGGCGTCCAGGAACTGCTCGGCCGTGGCGAAGAAGAGCTGGCCCCAGACCGTATAGGTGCGCGTCTTCCCGTCCGCCGAGAGTTCGGCTGTCACGCGGAAGAACTGCGCGACCTTCCAGGCGAAGAAGATGCCGGACAAGAGCACGCCCACGCCTACGCCCAGCGCGAGGTTGTGGGTGCCCACCACCGTCAGCACGGTCGCCACCATCACCACCGAGGACCGACGGGGATGGTGGCGGAGGTCCCGCAGCGAGCCCCAGGAAAACGTGCCGATCGAGACCATGATCATGATGGCGACGAGCGCGGGCATCGGGATCACCCGCACCCAGTCGTTGAGCAGCAGAAGCAGCACCAGGAGGAAGGCGCCCGCCACGAAGCAGGAAAGCCTGCCCCGCCCGCCCGACTTCACGTTGATCACCGACTGGCCGATCATCGCGCAGCCGGCCATGCCGCCCAGAAAGCCCGTGCAGAAATTGGCGATGCCCTGGCCCACGCATTCGCGGTTCTTGTCGCTCTTGGTGTCCGTCATGGTATCGACGATGGAGGCCGTCAGCAGGCTCTCGAGCAGGCCGACGGCTGCGACCGCGATCGAGTAGGGCAGGATGATGCGAAGCGTCTCGATCGTCCACGGCACGTCGGGCACGAAGAAGGTGGGCAGCGTGGAAGGCAGTTCGCCCAGGTCCCCCACATTGCGCACGTCGAGGCCGAGCCAGAGCGTAAGCGCGGTGAGGGCCACGATGCAGACGAGCGGGGAGGGGATGGTGCGATTGAGATAGGGAAACAGGTAGATGATGCCGAGGCCGGCAGCGATCATCGCATAGGTCTCCCACGGCACGCCGATGAGCTCGGGCAGCTGCGCCATGAAGATCAGGATGGCCAGCGCGTTGACGAAGCCGGTTAGCACCGAGCGCGACACGAAGCGCATCACGCGGCCCAGCTGCAGGAAGCCCGCGATCACCTGGATCACGCCGGCAAGGATCGTCGCGGCCAGCAGATATTGCAGCCCGTGGTCGCGTACGAGCGAGCCCATCAAAACGGCGGTCGCCGCGGTGGCAGCCGAGATCATGCCCGGCCTGCCTCCGGTGATCGCGATGATCACCGCGATCGAGAAGGAGGCATAGAGCCCCACGGCCGGGTCGACGCCCGCGATGATGGAAAAACCGATGGCCTCGGGGATGAGCGCGAGCGCCACCACGATGCCCGCAAGCACGTCGCCGCGGATGTTGGACAGCCAGTCGCGGCGGAAATCGGCGAATGAAAGCATGGAAAGACCGGGAACGCGGCAAAGCGCCTCGCGCGAGACGGGCGACGGAGGGATCGGGGCTTTGCGTGTTGTCCGGCGGATCGGCGGCCGGAAGAGCCACCCGGGTTTGCACCGGGTCCGAGATACTGATGCCGCTCATAACACAGTTGCGCCGCCCCGCAATCGGTCAGCCCCTGTCGGCCTCGTCGTAGCGGAGCCGGCAGGCTTCGATGCGGGGCCAGTTGTTCCTTATCCAGGAGGTGAAGCCTTCGAGAGCGGGCAACATGCTCGCGCCCATCTCCGTCAGCTCGTATTCGACTCGCGGCGGCACCTCAGGGAAGTAATGGCGCGTGAGCAGCCCGTCGCGCTCCAGATGGCGCAGCGTGACGGTCAGCATGCGCTGCGTGATGCCTTCGATGCCGGACTTCAGCTCCGAGAAGCGCAGGCGGTGTTTCGGGGCGACCGCCAGATGGCTCATCACGAGGATGGTCCACTTGTCGCCCAGCCGCGCCAGCACGCCATTGGGCGCACAGGGGCGGAATACCGGCCCCTTGTCCGTTTCCTCGTAGGGCCGTCCGTGGATTTGTCGTTCCAATCGTATCATCCTTGTGCCCGAGGATGGGTCTTGTGCCGTCTTCCGACGCCTGCGCCATGAGTATAGATGGATAACCCTTGGATCATCACAGGGGTATCCCATGCCACGCAGTCAACAGCCCATCCTGGTCTTCGGCGCCACCGGCCAACAGGGCGGATCGGTCGCCAAGGCCTTGCTGCAAGGGGCGCGCCCCGTCCGGGCCTTCGTGCGAGATCCATCGTCTCCGGGTGCCGTGGCGCTCTTTGACGCCGGCGCCGAACTGGCGCGGGGCAGCTTCGACGACCGCTCGTCGATGCGCGAGGCGATGCGAGACGCCTGTGGCGTGTTCAGCGTCCAGCCGAGCTCGCCCGGCGGCACGGTGAAGGATGAAGAAGAGGTCGGCTACGGCATCACGATCGCAGATTTGGCGGTCGAGGCCGGTGTCCGGCATCTCGTCTACAGCTCCGGCGCAGCGGTCGGCGACAAGCCGACGGGCGTTGCGCATTTCGACACCAAGGCACGGATCGAGGCCCACATCCGCGCTCTGCCAATCACCTGGACGATCATACGCCCGGCGACCTTCATGGAGATGCTGCTGATGCCCGGCTTCGGGCTGGACGAGGACCGCTTCACCTTCTTCGCCCGTCCCGACCAGTCCATGCAGTTCCTCGCTGTCGAGGATATCGGCCGGATCGTGTCCGCCGTGTTCGCCGATCCCGAGCGTTTCGGGGGCCAGGCCTTCGAGATCGCCGGCGATCGCCTGACCGGACATGACCTCGAAGCGCTGTTCACCCAGGCCGCGGGGCGCCACATCGCCTATTCACGCTTCTCCGACGAGGTTCTCGCGGCCAACCCGTTCCTGGCGAAGCTCGCCGCTCTTCTGGATGACGGTCCGCTGGCGGGCCATGCGGATTTGGAAGCGCTCCGGGCGGTCGAGCCGCGCATGCTCCGTTTCCGGGAATGGCTGATGGGGAGTGGTCGCGAGGCCTTTGCCAGGGCTCTCGGCGCGAAAGGGAGCTGGGCTTACAACAACGCATGAAGGCGCCGGTTCGGCCGGCGCCAGCCGCGTCATCGATCACCGCATCTGTGCGGCGATACGCTTCCGGCCGAAGACGCGATCAGTACCGGACCATCCCGGCGTCGACATTGATCGTCTGGCCGGTCATCCAGCGAGCGTCGTCCGAGGCCAGAAACGACACGACGTCGGCGATGTGCTGGGGCTGGCCCTTGCCCTTCACCGCCTGCAGCATCTCGACGAAATCGAAGGCGTTGTTGTGCGGGCTCGCCTTCACTCCGTCGCTTTCGATCAGGCCGGGCGTGACGGCGTTGGCGGTGATGCCGTATTTGCCGAGCTCGGTCGCGAGCGCGCGCGTGAAGCCGATGACGCCACCTTTCGCCGCCACATAGGCCGCCATGTTGGGTGTGCCCGCAAAGAAGGTGTTGGACGCGATCGAGATCACACGGCCAGCCTTGTTCTTCGCGCGCATCTGGTCGGTCGCCGCGCGGGAAACGATGAAGGTGCCCGTCAGGTTGACGTCGATGATCTTGCGCCAGTGATCGAGGTCGACATCGTCCCAGGCGATGAAGGGCACGATTGAGGCGTTGTTGACGAGAATGTCGATGCCGCCCGTCTTCGCCTCGATCGTCTCGAAGAGGGACGCGACGGCGGCGGGGTCGGACACGTCGGCGGCAACCGCTATCGCGCCCTTGCCGATCGCAGCGGCGGCCTTTTCCGCGCCCTCGCCGTTCATGTCGTTGACCACCACGGTCGCGCCATCGGATGCAAGACGCTCGGCGATCGCCTTGCCGATGCCTTGCGCTGCGCCCGTCACCAGCGCCGTTTTCCCTGCGAGCTTGTCACTCATCCCGTTTTCCCTCTTCTCAGAACCGTTCATGCGTCTTGGTCGATCACGGACATGGCGGCAGCGACGGCGGCTCCCGTGTCGGCCTTGAAGCCTTTTGCGTTCAGTGCCCCGCCGAGAGCCGAAAGCGCTGCCACGGCGTAGATGGGCTGTGCGGTCGGTCCCATGTGGCCGATGCGGGTGAGCTTGCCGAGTGTTTCGCCGCGGCCCGACGAGAAGACCACGCCGTAGCGGGCCCGCGTCTCGGCACGCAGCGTCTTCTCGTCGATGCCGTCCGGCGTGCGGACCGCGGTGGTGGTGGGCGAGGCGATGCTCTCGCGCGCAGCCCAGATCTCGAGACCCATGGCCCGAATACCGGCGCGCGTGGCCCTGGCAGTCAATGCATGCCGCGCCCAGACTGCTTCCGGCCCTTCGCCGAGATAGAGGTCGAGCGCCACATCAAGGCCGTTCACCTCGGCCACCGATGGGGTGAACGGAAATGGTGCGTTGCGCGACCAGGCGTTTTCCCAGTCGAGGATCGAGAGCATCGAGGCACGCGGCGCAGAAGGGTTGGCCTTCATCTTCTCCCAGGCGCGGTCGCTGATCCCGGCCAGCGTCAGCCCGGGGGGGCCGCCCAGGCACTTGTTGGGACCGGTGATGTAGATGTCGGCCCGGCAATCCTCGGGATGGGTCTTCATGCCGCCGAAGGACGAGACGGCGTCCACGATGAGATAGGCGCCGTGCTGGGCGACGATCGCGCCGATCTCGTCGATTGGATTGATCGTGCCCGACGGCGTGTCGTGGTGGCAGACCGAGACCACCGTCACCTCGGGATGCTGCTTGAGCATGTCGCGGACGGCCTGCGGGTCGATGGCGTCGTTGTAGGGGGTCTCGATCTCCACGAGCTTCGGCGAGTACCGCTTGGCCCAGTAGCCGAAGCCCTTGCCGTAGACGCCCGAGGCGAGGTTGAGCACCGTGTCTTCCGGCGTGATCAGCGAAGCGGCTGCCGCTTCCAGCCCGAGAACCGGCTCGCCGTGCAGGATCACCGGCCGGTTGGACAGCCGCATCGCTTCCTGCGCCTTGCCGACGACCTTCTCGTAGAAGGCCTGGAAGGCCGGGTCGTAGTCGTAGAGCACCGTGCGGCCGAGGCCGCGCAGCACCTCGGGATAGGCGTTGACCGGGCCGGATGTCAGCGTGAGGACCGGTTCGGTGAGATCGGAATAGCGCATGGTGCGAGCCCTCAGCCGTAGAATTGCGTGCCGGTGCGGTAATTCTGGTAGTTCTCCATGTCGTGGGAGAACATCAGTTCGGCGCCGCGCTCCTCGGCGACCTGCTTGACGCGCCGCATGGATTCGACGCCCGCGACCGGATCGATGTGGAAGGATGCCTGGCAGAGCGTTTCCAGGCTCTTCTGGGTGTAGGCGGCATCGATCGTGAAGAGGATGGGCTTGCGCGTGCCGAACTCGACCAGAAGGCTGTAGTGGCCGATGGAATGGCCGGGCGTGAAGAGCAGATGCACGCCTCTGGCAAGCTCCACGTCGCCCTCGATCCCCTCGAACGTGGAATTCGCGCGCGTCGTGCCCGGCAGCAGCTGGTCGGAAACGCCGCGGGCTTCCGCCGCCTCGGCGGAGAAGGAGAGGTCGGAATAGCCGAGATGCTCGAAGGGCTGCGGGTTGCAGGCCTGCGGCACCTCCAGCTTGTGGCAGATCTTCTTGGCGTCGGGAAAGAACTTGTTGCCGCCGCAGTGATCGAAGTGGAAATGCGAGTTGAACACCACGCCGACATCCTTCGGCTCCAGCCCGAGCAGGCCGAGCGCGCCGGGGATGGTCTGTTCCTTGGTCTGCTGCGGCTTCTCGAACGGCAGCACCTTCATCACGTGATCGTAGTCGAAGCCGGTGTCGAACAGGAAACGGCCTTCCGCGTGTTCGACCAGGATCGAGTAGACGGGAAAGCGCACATCGCCCGCCGGGCCGCGATTCCAGAAGACGTGGTAGCCGTCGATCACGAGCGAGCCGCCGTCGAGCAGGTAGACCTTGGTATCCGCCATTGTTGCCTCCGTGTTTGAGTGTCAGCGTGCGCCGCGTTCGTAGGGGAGCCCGAGTGCCGCCGGCAGACTGGCGCGCCGCCCGAACAGGACGAGCATCAGCATCACGGCGAGGAAGGGCAGCATCTGGATGATGTCGGTCGGCACGTTGATGCCGGCGACCTGGGCCGCCGTGGTGAGCGACAGGCACCCGCCGAAGAGAAGCGCCCCGATCAGAACCCAGATGGGACGGCCGCGCGCCAGCATGGCGAGCACGATGCCGAGGAAGCCCGCACCGTTGGTGATGAAGGGGATGAAGAGCCCGGCCCCCACATTGGCGAGATAGGCCCCGCCGAGCCCGGCCATCGCGCCGGTGAAGAGCACGGCCACCGTGCGGGTGCGGATCACGTCGATGCCCGCCACGTCGAGCGCCGCCGGCTTGTCGCCCGCCGCCTGGAGATTGAGGCCGAGCTGGGTGCGCCGGTAGACGAACACCATGACGCCCACCATGAGGATCGCGAGATAGACCACGAGGTGTTGGCGGAAGAGTGCGGGGCCGATCACCGGCAGGTCGGCGAGCAGCGGGATCGGTGTCGCTTCCGCCGCGGGCAAGCGCGGATAGGAGCGCGAGAACTGAGAATGGTGGAGCAGCGAGGTGAGGCCTTCGAGCCCGAGCGTGAGCGCGATGCCGATCACGATCTGGTTGAGCCCGATCCGGACGCAGAGCAGCGCCATCAGGAAGGCGACCGCGATGCCGCCCGCAGCGCCCGTGGCGAAGCCGATCCAGAACGAGCCGGAATAAAAGGCACCCACGAAGCCGCAATAAGCGCCCGCGATCATCATGCCTTCGATGCCGATGTTGAGCACGCCGGCCTTCTCCGACATCTGCTCGCCGAGACCCGCCAGGAGCAGGGGGATGGCTGCTGTCACAGCGCCGAACAGGAGCGCGGTCAGAAAGGGTTCGCTGAGGATGCCGCCCACGGCCTATGCCCTCCGTGCCTGGTTGAAGCGGTGATCGAGATACTCCGCGATCGCCAGTGTGATGAGCACGATGGAGACGAGAACGAGCGTGAAGTGCTGGGGCACGCCGAGCCGGCGCGCGGCACTCTCGCCGCCGATGGAGAGCACCGACAAGAGAAACACGAAGCCGATGGCGGCAAAGCCGTTCATGCGGGCGAGAAAGACGACCGGGATCACGGCAAGGCCATAGGCCGGGTTCCAGTCCGCCCGGACATTGCCCTGGATGCCGACGATGTCGATCGCGCCGCCAAGGCCGATCAGCCCCGCGGAGATGGCGAAGACCGCGATGGTCAGGAGCGGCACGTTCAATCCGGCATGGACGGCCCCGCGCGGATTGGCGCCGACGGTGCGGAGCTTGAGCCCGAAAGCCGTGCGCGTCATCACGAGGTGGACGGCGATGATAGCGAAAAGGCCGAAAACCAGGCCGCTCGTGACGGTGGTGTCGAACAGGCGCGGCAGGCGATCGGGCACGGCAAGCGTGCGCGTCTGGGGGACCGTGGTGGCGGGGTCCAGGAACAGGAGCTTCACCAGCACATTGGCGAGCGAAACGCCGAGAAACGACATCATCAGCGTCGTGATGATCTCGTTGACGCCCTGGAAGGCTCGAAGCAGGGCGGGGATCAGCGACCAGAGCATGGCGACGGCAACCGCGAGAAGAGCTGCCGCGAGAAGCGCCAGCGGGCTCGGCAGCACCTGCACCAGAAGCGGCGCGCTGGCTGCGGCCGCAACCGCGCCGAGCAGGAACTGCCCGTCGCCGCCCAGATTCCACATGCCAGCGCGAAAGGCGACGATCAGCCCCGCCGCGATGAAGAGCAACGGCGCCATGCGGGTCAGCGTCTGCTGCAGGCCGAGCGGCGAGAGCAAGCCGCGGTCCACCACGAAGCCGTAGTAGGTGAGCGGATTGACGCCGACCGCAAGCAGCACACAGCCCGCGAGAACCAGCGACACGAGGATCGGCGCAAGCGTCATGAGCGCGCGACGGCCGATCTCCCGCCGCTTCGCCTGGCCGGACGAAACGTCGAGCGCGGCCGGAATGGAGGCGACTTCCCCGCTCATGCGTCGAGACCGATCATGAGGCGTCCCACCTTTTCGCCCGCGCCGGGCTCGTTGACGACAGTGCCGACGATCCGACCCTGCGCGATCACCGCGATGCGGTGACACATGCTCAACAGCTCTTCGAGATCGGTCGAGATCAAGAGCACGGCCAAGCCCTCGCTTGCGATCTCACGGATGCGCCCGCGGGTGGCCAGAGTGTTGGCGAGGTCGAGACCGTAGGTCGGCTTGTTGAAGATCACGGCGCGCGCGCCCTGCGCCAGTTCGCGCGCGATCAGCACTTTCTGGATGTTGCCGCCCGAAAGCCGGCCCACGGGCGTGGCGAGGCTCGGCGTGCGAACGTCGTAGGCTTGCGTGAGCTCCCCCGCGCGCCTCTCGATCTCGGCCGTCCGCTCGACGCCCGAGCGCCAGAACGGCGGCTGTCCGATCTCCTTCAGGAAGTAGTTGATCGAGACCGGGAATGTGCCGACCGTGCCTTCGCCCAGCCGGTCGTCGGTGAGGTAGCGCAGGCCCTGCCTGCGGCGCGCGCCGACATCGAGCCCGTCGAGGGATGTGCCGCCGAGTGTCACGGTGCCGCCGGCGCTCGGGCGCTGGCCCGCAAGGACTTCGGCCAACTGCTTCTGCCCGTTGCCGTCTATGCCGGCGATCCCGAGGATCTCGCCGTGGCCGACCGAAAGCGACACCGCTTCCAGCCCCGGCGCATCGGCGGTCGCGGCAACGCTGAGGTCGCGCACGTTGAGAAGCGCCCGGTCGTTGGCGGCGCGCGGCGGGATGGAAACCGTTTCGTCGCCCGCCTGGCGGCCGAACATCATGGCGACGATCTCATCCACGAGGGCGGTGCGGTCGAGCGCACGCAGGCGCTCGGGCGCGATCTCGCCCACCTTGCGACCGAGCTTCAACACCGAGACGCGATCGCCGAAATCGGCTGCCTCGCCGAGCTTGTGGGTGATGAGCACCACGGCCAGACCCTGGTCCACGAGCCGGCGCATCAGCGCACCCAGTTCGGTGATGCCCTGCGGCGTCAGCATCGAGGTCGCCTCGTCCAGGATCAGGAGGCGGCTGTCGCGCAGGAGCGCGCGCACGATCTCCACCTGCTGCTGCTGGCCGAGCGAAAGCTCCGACACGCGGGCATCGAGATTGATGGTGATGCCCAAGGGCCCCGTGATCTTCGTGACGCGCGCCTTCAGTTCGCCGAGCGGCGGGCGCTGCCACCACCGCCCGCCGAGCGCGAGGTTCTCGGCCACGGTCAAGGTGGGCACGAGCATGTTGTGCTGGAACACGGTGCCGATGCCGAGCGAAAGCGCGTGGCTCGGCGAGCGGATCGGCATTTCCGACCCGTCGATGAGAATGCGACCGCCGTCCGGCTGCTGGAGGCCGGACAGCATGCCGATCAGCGTGGACTTGCCCGCGCCGTTCTCACCCAGAAGCACATGCACCTCGCCCGCCCGGATCGCGAGGTCGATGCGGTCGTTGGCGACGATGCCAGGAAAGCGCTTCGTCACGCTTTCGAGCGCGACGATGGGCGGGGGGACCTGCTGATCGGGCCGCATGGCGGCGGTCTGGTTCATTCCGTGATGCCTTCCGGGAAACAGAAGGGGCGCAAGCCGCCCCTTCTGCCGCTTGATCGTGTCTTACTGGGCGGCGGCGGAGACGTCCGTCATCAGGGCGCGCACCGCGGTCGCCTCGAAGACGGGCTCGACCTTGATCTCGCCGGATACCACCTGATCACGGAGCGTCTGAATCTCGCTCCAGGTGGCGTCGGGGATCTGATCGGTCTTGAGCAGCTTCACCGAGTCGTCGGCCAGGCCGATCGCATAGCGCTTGGTGCCGAAAGTGTCGTCTTTCAGGTCCTGGATCATGGCGGCGTAGACCGGAGTGATGTTCCAGACCACGGAAGACAGGAGGAAGCCCTTGCTGACCGAGGTCTTGTCGCCGATCACGTCGATGAACAGCACCTTGCCGCCATCGGCCGCCTTGGCCGTTTCCACCGCCTGGAGCATGCCGAAGCTCGAACCGTTGCCCTGGCCGAAGATGATGTCGGCACCAGCCGCGATCACGCTTTCGGTCACGCGGCGGCCACCCGCTGCGTCGCTGTAGGCGGCCGGGCCGATCACGGCATAGGTGATCTTGATGTCGGGGTTCTCGGCTTTGACGCCCGAGGCGAAGCCCGCCGACTGCGAGTTCCACGACGGCGGTTCGCCCGAAACCACGATGCCGACATGCTTGGAGCGGCTCATCTTGGCAGCCAGGCGTCCCGCGAGATAAGCACCCTCGTGCCCGCTCAGCGTGTAGTCGGCGACGAGGCCGGCCTTCAGCGCCTGCGGCGAATCCACGATGGCGACCGGCACCTTGGTCTCGTCTGCGATCTCGGGGGCGGACGTCGCATAGCCGCTGGCATGGGCGATGATCAGGCTCGCGCCGTCGGCCGCGATCTCGCGCAGCGCCGGACGAACGTCGCCATAGCCGAGGCCCGAGGCGACGATGACCTCGACGCCGGCCGCTTCGGCTGCGGCTTTCGCGCCGTCCACGCCCTGCTGGTTCCAGCCGAAATCTGTGCCTTCCTCAGGCGTCAGGATGGCGATGGACTTCACGTCGGCCGCCAGCGCGGCGCTGGACATGAAGACTGCAGTCAATGCGGCCAGCACGCTGCTCTTGATCAGACTTGTCATTGTATTCTCCTCTTTTGGTTGATTGTTCCCGATGGAAGTTCGTATAGACGATTTGTATTTGCACCCACCTGTTGTCGGAGCGCTTTCGTGAGACTAGACCTCCTTCTCGTTGCCGCAGGCTGCCTGGCGCTTGCCGGCCCCGCTTTGGCTGCGAAGACGGTGGATCGCGACGGCCTGGTGGCGGTGCCTGTGGAGGTTCGCAACTCGGGCACCACGCCCATCCTGTGCCAGGCGGAGATCGCGCATTGGTTCGCGATGGACCTGGCCCGGATAGCACCTGACGAGACAGTGAGCCTCGACCTGCGCTTCAGCCGGCCCACCGGCACGTGGGCCGCGATCAACGCGCGTGGCGAAGCGCTGCCCGTGGAGCGCGCCTGGTGCGGCGTGGAAGGCCGCACCTTCGAGACGCGCTGGAACCTCAAGCTCGGACGCGATGCGCCCCAGCCCCTGCAGCTCGACTGCCGCGCCGACACCACCGGTCTGCATTGCCGCTGAGCTGAAGAGGCCGGCGGGCATCACTGCTTGGCCTTTGCGTCGACCAGTGCGCGGAGCCGGTCGTACTCGGCCTGGACCTCCGGCTGGGAGGCCAGGAGGTCTGCGGCGAGCTTGGCGAAATCCGCTTCCATCCGACCCTGGTCCTCGGCCGACAGCGCATTCACCTTGCCGCCGTTTTCGGTCCAGACCTTGTAGGTCTTCTCGACGTTCTGGACGCCCCAGGGGAAGACCTGATCCTCGGCCGAGCGGCCCGCTTCCACGATGGCCGCCTGAACCTCGGCGCCCTGCGTCTGGAACCAGTCCTCGTTCACCACCGTCACCGACACGATCTCGGCGAAGCGCAGGTCGAGGATGTTCTTGCCGACGTCGTAATACTTGAACGCGGTCAGGATCGGCATGCCGACGAGCATTCCGTCGAGGCCGCCGGATTCGAGCTGCGGGATCACTTCTGTCAGCGCGAGCGGCACGGGCGTGGCGCCCAGCTGCTCCATCGGCTTGATCTGCAGCGGCGAGGCGAATGTGCGGATCTTGAGCCCGCGCATTCCTTCGAGCGTGGTGACGTCCTTCAGGGTGAACACGACGGTCGGGCTGTTGTAGATGGCCCCGATCACGCGCAGGCCCTTGTCCAGAAACATCTCTTCCAGATGCTTGCGGTATTCGGGATCGTGGATCGCCGCATGCACGTCGTCGGGCGTCTTGAAGAGGCCGGGTACGTCGAAGGCCTGGAAGCGCGGGTCCACATTGGTCATGAAGGAAGTGGGCGTGGTGAACGCCTCGATCGTGCCGAGCAGCACGCCTTCCGCCAGGCGCGGAATGGCGCCGAGCTGGCTCGCCGGATAGATCTCGGTCTTCACCCTGTCGCCGATGCGCGCTTCGAGCTCCTTGGCGAACACCTTCTGCCACTCGTGCTGCACGTCGTTGATGGTGGCGGAGGCGAGCTTCATGGTCGACTGCTGCGCCTGCGCGACTGCGAGCGGCGCGAGCACCATCGCCGTGGAGAGCGCGGCAGCCTTCAGAAACCTGGCGAGCATGGACTTCCCCTTTTCTTCTCAGAGGTGTGAGCCGAGCGCCAGCGACAGCGCCGGCACATAGGTGATGATGAGGAGCGCGAGGATGAGCACCAGAACGAAAGGCATGACCCCGCGGTAGAGCACATGCGCGGGCAGTCCCGTGACGGACTGCGCGACGAAGATGTTGAGGCCGAAGGGTGGGGTGAACATGCCGATGGCGAGGTTCACCGTCATGACGATGCCGAAATGGATCGGGTCGATCCCGAGCGAGATGGCGATCGGCACGAGCAGCGGCGCAAACACCAGGATGGCCGAGGTCGGGTCGATGAAGCAGCCGACCAGAAGCAGAACCACGTTGACGGACAAGAGAAATGTCACGGCATCGAGGTCGAGCGTGTCGATCCAGGCGATGATCGCCTGGGGAACGCCTTGCGTGGTCAGCATCCAGGTGACGAAGCCGGCCGCCGCCACGATGATAAGGATCTGGCCCGACAGCATCGCGGAATTGCCGGCCGCGCGCACCACGTCGCGCAGCGTCATGGTGCGGTAGACGAAGAGCGCGATGATGATCGCATAGACGCAGGCGAAGCCGCCGGCCTCCGTGGGCGAGAAGATGCCGAAATAGATGCCGCCGAGCACGAAGACGGGCATCAGAAGCGCCCAGAACGCTTCGCGAGTCGCAGCCCAGGCGACGGCCGGCTCGAAACGGCCTTCGCTGGGAATGCCTTTTCGCACCGCGACGAACACCACGAGCCCCGCAAGCATCGCGGCCATCAGCAGGCCCGGCAGCACGCCCGCCATGAAGAGCCTGGGGATCGACTGCTCGGCCGCGAGCCCATAGAGGATCATCGCGATGCTGGGCGGGATGACGACATCGACGGCCCCGCTCGACGCGAGCAGCCCGCCGGCCCGCTCCTTGCCGTATCCGGACGCGACGAGCTTCGGGTAGAGCGTCTTGCCCAGCGCGGCCACGGTCGCCACGCCCGAGCCGCTGATGGCTCCGATGGCAGCCGACGCACCGACCGTCGCCACGCCCAGGCTGCCCGGCACGCGGCCGACCATGGCCATGGCCCAGTTGATCAGGCGCAGCGCGATGCCGCTCGTGCTCATCAATTCGCCGGCGAAGACGAAGAAGGGGATGGCCAAAAGCGCGTAGTTGTCGAGCCCGCCGAAGACGACCTGCTGCAGCGTGACAGTCGGCACGGGAACGACGAAGATCATGGCCGCGACGACCGCAGCCAGGAACACCAGAAAGATCGGCGTGCCGACGGCCAGGAGCACGAGCGCGAGAAGGACGACGAGAGCGGTCATGACGCCGCCTCGTCGTTGCGCGCCCAGGCGAGCCCGTCGCGGACCAGCATGACGAAGCCCGCGAGCGTCAGGCCCGCGAAGCCCACGAGAAGGGCCGCATGCGGCACCGTCATCGGCAGCCCGAGACCCATGCTCGTCACGCCGATCCGCGCGATGCGGCTGATGAACAGCCACGACGCGTAGGTCGCGTAGCCGCAGGTGACGACCGCGGCCAAGTCCTGGACGATGTGCAGCAGGTGCCTGAACCGTCCCTTGGCATAGGAGGGAAGCAGGTTGACGTTGATGTGCGAGCGCAGGAAGAGCGACAGCACGGCCGCCACCATCACCGACCAGATGACGGCATAGACCATGAACTCGTCGGCGCCCACGGGCGCCACGCCGAACACGTAGCGGCCGGTCGCGTTGGCGACGTTGACGAAGACCACGACCAGCAGCACGAGCCCGAGCGCCGTGTGCACCCAGCCGACGACCGCACCGGCCTCGCGCGGCGGCGCATGGGGCTCGGGATGCGGGTCGGGTCCTGGGTCGAAGGCCGCCATCGCCTCAGTCCGTGCCTTCGAGGATGCGCCGGATCGCGACGAGCTTGCGGGCCCGCTCGCGCTGAAGCTTTGGGATGTCGTCCGGCGCGTAGGCGTAGACGCCGCGTCCCGACTTGATGCCAAGCGTGCCGGCAGCGATCTTCTCGCCCACCATCGGCGCGACATCCTTGCGGTCGGCCAGGTCCGCGTTGAGGAAGGAGGAGACCGAGTTGTAGATGTCGAGCCCCGCCATATCGAGCAGCGCCATCGGGCCGACCACCGCGAGCTTGTAGCCGATGCCCCAGGACACGCAGGTGTCGATGTCTTCGGGCTCGATCACGCCGCGTTCCACGAGGTCGACCACCTCGCGAAGCAGCGCATAGAGGACGCGGTTTTCGACGAAGCCGGGCACGTCCTTCTTGACCACCACCGGCAGAAGGCCGAGCGAGCGAATGAGGTCGCGGATGGTCGCGACCGTTTCCTGTGCGGTCTTCTCGCCTGCGATCACCTCGATCATCGGAATGATGTGGGGCGGGTTCGACCAGTGCATGCCGACCATGCGGCCGGGATTGGAGATGTGCGCCTGGAGTTGCGTGATGGGGATGCCGGAGGTGTCGGAAGCGACGATCGTGTCCGCTCCGATCAGCCCGTCCACGGCGCGGTAGACCTCGGCCTTGATGCCGATGTTCTCGGGCACGTTCTCGATCACGAGGTCAGCGCCCTCGACGGCTTCCGCCATGCTGCTCGTGAAGTGCACCGTTCCCGCACCCGCCGCGGGGGCTGCGATGCCGAGAGCGTCGAGCACGGTTTCGGCGGCGGCCAGCATCCCCGGCGCGCGTTCAAGCGCGGCCGGTGCGAGATCGTAGGCCGTCACGTGCAGCCCGCCTCGTGCGAGCCGCGCGGCCATGCCGGGACCCATGGTGCCCAAGCCGATGATGGCGACGTGCCGGATCGTCATGCGGCCTCCCTCATTTCAGCGGATGTGAGGATGTCGGCGGCTTTCTCCGCGATCATGATCACGGCCGCGTTGATGTTGCCGCAGACGAGGTCGGGCATCACGGAAGCGTCCACCACCCGGAGCCCGGCAACGCCGCGCACGCGCAGCTCGGGGTCGACCACCGATGCCGCATCCGCCCCCATCCGGCAGGTGCCCGCCGGATGGTGCACGGTGATCGAGGTCTGGCGGATGTGCTCATCGATCTCCGCATCGCTCTGGCATTGGGGGCCAGGAAAGAACTCGGCCGCGATGAAGGGCTGCATGGAGGGCTGGGCCGCGAGGTCGCGCGCGACACGGAAACCCGCCCGCAGCGATTCCCAATCCTTGGGCGAGGCGAGGAAGTTCTGGTGGATCAGGGGTGCAGCGCCCGGATCGGCGGAAGCCAGCGCCACCCTGCCCCGACTTTCGGGCTGGGTCGCCACGATGCGGGTCGCGAAGCCGTCGGGGAAGGGCGCCTTGAACGGCTTGAAGTAAGGCCAGGCGGCGAGCGGGGCCGCCGTGAACAGGAGCTGCACGTCCGGCAAAGGCCGCTCGGGAGCGCTCTTCAGGAAGGCGACGACCCCGCCCGGCACGTCACCCGAAAAGCCCTTGCCGGTCAGGTAGGTCTTGGCGAAGTCGATCCCGATCCGGTCGGCGCGCATGTTGCGCAGGAACGGGCCGGGGGTCCGGCGCCGATACATCAGGATCACGGAGACATGGTCCTGGAGGTTCTTGCCGACGCCCGGAAGATCGATCCGCGTCTCGATGCCGTGTTGGCCGAGTTCTTCGCCCGCGCCGATGCCCGAAAGCATCAGAAGCTGCGGCGTGTTGATGACGCCACCCGCCAGCAGGACCTCGCGTCCGGCTCGCACGGTGCGCTGCTCGCCACGGTGCGTGAAGGCAACGCCCGAGGCCCGCTTGCCCTCGAACGTGATCCCGGTTGCCGCAGCTTCCGTCAGAACCGTCAGGTTGGGGCGCTTGAGGGCCGGGCGCAGATAGGCGGTCGCGGTGGACGCGCGGCGGCCGTTGGCGATCGTCATCTGCAGGCGCCCGAAGCCTTCCTGCGTTTCGCCGTTGTAGTCGTCGGTCTGGGGGTAGCCCGCGTCGCGGCTCGCCTGGGCGAAGGCGTCGATCAATTCGTCCTTGTAGCGGCAGAACTGGGTGCGGACAGGGCCGTTGCCGCCGCGATACCGGCTCGCGCCGCCTTCCCAGCTCTCCTGCTTGCGGAAATAAGGCAGCACCTTCTCGTAGGACCAGTCGGACAGCCCGGCGGCCGCCCAGCGGTCATAGTCGCCGCGGTTGCCGCGCACATAGGCCATGGCGTTGGTGGAGGACGATCCGCCGATCACCTTGCCGCGCGCGCACTCGACCTTGCGGCCGCCGACATTCTCCTCGGGCTCGCAGAAATACATCCAGTCGTGACGGCGCTCGGTGAGGATCTTGCCCCAGCCGAGCGGGATGTGGATCATCGGATCGCGGTCCCAGCCGCCCGCTTCGAGCAGCAGGACCGATGTGGCGGGGTTCGCGCTCAGCCGGTTGGCGAGCACGCATCCGGCCGATCCCGCTCCAACGATGACATAGTCGTAGCTTTGCGCGTGCGGCATCAGGCTTCACCGCCTTCGTTCGACGCAGCCGCGTCGGAAAAGCACTGGCATCGAGGCCGGAGAGCCTCGGCGGCAGCCAAGTTTCTCCGGATTCCCATCACAGCAGGCCCGCTTCCCGCAGGCGCTGGGACCAGTGATCCCACCCGCGGTTGATCTGGGCGCCCACGAGATCGCCCGCGGCCTTCACCTCGCCCGGCGTGAGATATTTGATGTTGCCGATCCGCAGACCCGCCGTCAGCGCGGCCGCTTCCTGCTCGAGATAAAAGGCGCGGAACACCACCTGCCGGACGGAGGAGCCGACATTCACCACCCCATGCCGCGCCATCAGAACCACGGGATGGTCGCCCAGGCTCTCGGCGATCTCGGCGCAGACGCTCGGGCTGCCGCCGAAGAGGTCGGTGTCGTCGCCCTGCTTGTCGCGGATCTCGTAGACCGGCACCCTCTCGCCGAGGAACGCGCCCATATGGGTCACCGGCCGCAGGGGCTGGTCCACGAAGCAGTAGGGCAGCACGGCCGGGGAATGGGTGTGCAACACGCACTGCACATCGGGCCGTGCCTTGTAGATCTCGCTGTGGATGTAGCGCTCGAGATAGGACGGGCGGTTGTCGAAGGTCTCGCCATCCAGGCTGAAGCGCTGCATGTCGCCGGCCGTGATCGTGTTCGGTGCGAGCTTCTGCGCGAGGAAGAAGCTGTCGGGGTCTTCCGGATCGCGCGCGCTGATGTGCCCGAACACATCCATGATGTTTTCGTTGACCAGAATCTTGGTCGCCGTCACCAGCTCCTCGAAGAGCTTCTGGTGCACAGGGTTCTCTGTCACGTCCGGTCTCCCATTTCATCCAAAATTCCGGCCGTCGTTGTTGTTCTTATCAGCCGGAAGATCGGGAACTCACTTGTTTTCGTAGATGCCGACGATGCGGTTCTGCTCGATGATGTTGTCGGCGTATTTCGCGAGGAATTCCTCGCGGGTCGGCGTGCCGTCCACATGGGTGTCGAGCGCATAGACCCAGAAATAGTAATGGTGGTCGCCATGGCCTGCGGGCGGCTGCGGGCCGTAATACTGCTTGTGGCCGGCACCGTTGGGGCCGACGCGGAACTTCTCCTGCGCGTCCGACAGGTCGGTGGTGGAGGGGTCGATGCCGTAGACGGTCCAGTGGGTGAAGCCGTTGGCGAGCGGCGCGTCGGGATCGTGGCAGATCACGGCAAGTTCCTTGGCTTCGGCAGGCACGCCGCTGACCGTGAGCTTGGGCAGAACATTGCCTTTGTCGCCCGCATGCTCGTCGCGCAGGCGCCCCAGCGGTTCGAAGTCCACCGACGTGATCTTGAGGTCCTTGATGTTCAACGGCATGGGATCGTCCTTTCGTTGGTGTCTCTGGCCTAGACGGCCGCCTGGAGGTCTGCCACGGTCTTGCCGCCGACGCGCTGGTGCACGCGCCCGCCGGTTGCGACCGCCACGCAGATCAGGATCTCGTCGGGCCGTGGGCCGTCCGGAACGGAGAAGGTGACCGCATCGTAATGCGAGCGGATGTAGAGCTCGTCCTTGTGGGCGAGCGGGATGTCGATGTATGCACCTGCCGCCGCGACCTTGCTGACGGACGATATCCAAGCCTTGCCGCCACCCACCTCCGCGCGCAGCGGGTCGCCGAACACGGTGGTCACGCAGGCGACCACATGCTCCTGCTCGCCGGCCGTGCCTGCGATGCCCCCCTTGCCATAGCTTTCCACCGGCCTGCCGCCGAGCAGCGCCACCGCGCGCTCGCCCAGCGCATGCCCGATGGCAGCACTCGGGCCCGTCAGCTCCGACAGATCGGCCACGAACCTGCCCGCGAACGGGTTGCGGATGACCACCCCCGTCGCGACCTTGATAAGGCTCTCGCCACCTGTGCCGCCGTCGTGCCGGATTTCCTGGACCGAGGCATACCATCCCCTGACGTCGTAGGCTTTTTCGACTTGGCTGGAATGGCTCATCGGTTCTCCGGAAAAACTGGCGGTTGCGCGGGCTCGAATGCGGCGGCGGCTCACTGCGGCCACGAGAAGACGCGGTTGAGAGGGTCGTATCGGGCAGCTTCGAGCGCTGCGGGCGTGAACATGTTGCCCTTGGAGAGCGCTCGGTTCGCGGCATAATCCGCCGAGATCGCCTGGCAACGGTCCGTGATCGGCCTTATGCGGCTTTCCCAGGCTTCGAGAGCGGTCTCGATCGAGCCCTCGGCATCCACATCCTGCGCCAGGCTGAACGCGTTGACGATGGCGCAGCCTGCCCCTTGCGCGAGGGCCGGGCACATCGCATGCGCGGCGTCACCCACGAGCGCGACCTTGCCGCGGCGCCAGCTGTCGAGCTTGGTAGTCTCGTAGCGGTCATAGCGTGCGTTCTGGAGCTTCGCCGCCTCGACGAGGCAGGGCTCCAGAAACGGAAACATCTCCACCCAAACTTCGAGGTCGAGCGGCACGCGCGAGCCGCGCGGGTCGTCCGAGGGCGCCATCAGGCCGAGATAAAGCTCGTTCTCGTTGCAGGGCGAATACAGGATGCGCTGCACGCGAGGCCAGAAGTTCCACATGTCGATGGTGTTGTCCCATTCGCCATGCCCGAGCTTGTCTTTCATGCGGGGAACGATCAGCCGGATGATGCCGTCCTTCGAGCCCCAGCGATCCTGCTTGAACCCGATGGAATCGCGCACCTTGGAGCCGACGCCGTCCGCACCCACGATCAGGTCGGCTTCCAGCACCTCTCCGCTCGCGAGCGTCAGGCGCCCTTCCGGGTCGGCTGCCACGCCTTCGGACTTGGTGCGGATGTCGACGCCCACGGCCTTGGCACGGTTCACCAGCGCATCGTGCAGGTGGGAGCGGGTCATCACGCGCCAGGGCAGGCCGTGGAAGGTTTCCTTCGAGACCGACTTGTTGTGCATCCAGGTCTCGTAGGTGGGCGGCGTGTGCGAGCCCTGGAGCACCTCGTTGAGGACGCCCAGGCCTTCCAGCACCCGCAGCCCGTTGTGCCAGAGATAGATGCCGGCGCCGAACGCGCGCAGCTCGTCGCTGCGCTCGTGGAGGCGGACATCCCAGCCCTTCTGCCGCAGCGCGATCGCAGCCGTCAGGCCCGCAAAACCCGCGCCCGCAACCTCGGCTCGGCGCGTCCCGGCAGGGCTTTTGTTCAGGTTGGCCATGGTTTCCGTTCCGTCTCGCGTCAGGCGTCGATGAAGTTGGTGATGGCTTTGAGCGTGATCTCCGGCGAGACCTCGTTGACGTAGTGATCGGCGCCGGGAACCACGACCACGGGCAGGTCCGGCCGCAGTGCGATGGTCTTCGCGAGCGCCGCCGCCGATACGAGCTTGCTGTCTCCGCCCCGCACGATCAGCACCGGCCGCGTCACGCTCCGATAGGCCGGAGCAAGATCCGCACGCAGGCCCTTGGCGGTCTCTGCCATCGCAGCCGGGGAGGCCAAGGGGCGCAGCCCGTCGGCCGTGGCGCGATACCCGCTCGCAGCCCTGATCCTGATGGCGGGAGAGGGAATGTTGGGGTAACGGTTGGCCAGATAGGCTTCCACCGCGCCGATGTCGGTGAAAGCCTGGTCGCCCGCATTCACCCGGGCCTCCAGCGCGTCGAAGACTTCCGTTTCGATGAAGGGCGTGAAGTCCATCGCCACGACCGAGCGCACCAGATCCGGATGCCGGGCCGCGGCGGTGACGGAGTTGCGTGAGCCGAGCGAATGCCCGACCAGGATCGCGGGGCCGCGATCAAGCGTACGGATGAGGGCGGCGATGTCGTCCGCGAAATCGGCTGCTTCGTAGCCATCGGTCGGCTTGTCGCTCAGCCCGTGCCCGCGCTGGTCCACCGCGATTGTGGTGAAACGGTCCGACAAATGCGCCATGAGCGGCTCGAAGACGGCCGAGTTCGCGGTGATGCCGTGGAAGAACAGCATCAGGGGCCCCGAGCCCGCTTCCCGCACATTCAGCGTCACGCGCCCTGTGTCCATGAGCCGTGCGCTGAACCGGTTTTCTGGCGCTTCTGCAAGCATACCGACGTCTTCGTTCCCACTTTTGTTGCGGGGAAGGGACCATGAAAAAGCCGACGTCGTCAAGAAGATTGTCAGACATTCTTTCAATCTTGACAGCCGACAATGCGCCTGCAAATCCTATCAAGTTCTGGCAGCACCGCGTATAGCGAGTGCGTTGCGGTCCCGAGCGATAAGGCACGTGCATGCTGCCAGAACTGAACTTGCGAATTTCTCCCCGAACGGTGCAGCAGGAAACCGTTGAGAAGCTGCGCCAAGCGATCTTTTCGGGGCTGTTCCAGCCGGGAAGCCGCCTGATCGAGAGCCAGCTCTGCGCCCAGCTCGGCGTGAGCCGACCCTCATTGCGCGAAGCCCTGCGCAGCCTCCAGGCCGAGCGGCTGATCGAGATCGTTCCCAATCGAGGCCCCTCCGTGCCCTCGCTTTCCTGGGAGGAGGCGACGGCGATCTACGAGGTGCGCGAGCTTCTGGAGGTCGAGGCCGCCGGTCGCTGTGCTTCCCGCTTGCCCCCGGAAAAGCTGGACGAGCTTCGGAGATCGCTTCTTGCCTTCGAAGAGGCTGCGTCGAGCAACGACAGCTTCGCGCAGGTCAAGACGGCCGCGGAGTTCTATTCGATCATTCTCGCCAATTGCGGCAACCCGATCCTCGAAGAGGTCCATCGCGGCCTTCTGGCGCGGATTTCCTTTTTCCGCGGGCGCTCGATGTCGCTCGAAGGCCGGGCGCAGAGCAGCCTGGCCGAGATGCGCGAGATCTACGAGGCGATAGCCGCAGGCGACGAGAAAGCCGCGCGGAAGGCTGCGCAGCGACATCTGATCAAGGCGAAAGCGGCGGCGAAGCGGTCGATGGATCGCAAAAGCTGACGCTCGCCGGGCCGCGCCTGCAAGCGGTGCGCGGAATGCCGAGGGAGTATCGGGGTGACAGCTGGGCAGCGGACTGCGGATGTGGCGATCGTTGGCGCGGGGTCGGCCGGGGCGCTGCTCGCGTCCCGCCTGAGCGAAGAGCCGGGACGTCACGTTCTTCTGATCGAGGCGGGCGAGGAGCCGGTCGATCCCGATATCTGGAACCCGTCCGCCTGGCCCGCGCTGCAGGGCCGAAGCTATGACTGGAACTATCGCACCGTGCCGCAGGCGGGAACCGCCGGCCGGGTGCATCACTGGGCGCGCGGGCGCGTCGTCGGTGGATCGAGCTGCCTGCACGCGATGGGCTACATGCGCGGCCACCCGGCGGACTTCGAGGCTTGGGCCGAGGCGACCGGCGACCTCCGATGGAGCTGGGATGGACTGCTGCCCGCTTTCCAGGCCATCGAAAGCCACCCCCTCGGCGGCGACGGCATCCATGGCGAGAACGGGCCCCTGCCGGTTCATATGCCTTCGGAGGCGGTGAGCCCGGTCGCACGTGCCTTCATCGAAGCCGGTGCCGCGCTGGGACTGCCCCGCCTGCAAGGCCACAACGGCGGCGAGATGATCGGCGTCACGCCGAACTCCCTGAACATCCGCGACGGCAGGCGCGTCACCGCAGCAGACGCCTGGCTCACGCCGGGTGTTCGTGCGCGGCCGAACTTGTCCATCCTGCGCAACGCGCGGGTGCGGCGGCTCGCCCTCGAAGGAGCCCGCGTGCAGCGTCTCGAAGTGTCGAGCGGGCAGGGTAGGATCGAGGTGACCGCCGACCGGGTGATCCTGTGCGCCGGTGCGATCGAAACCCCTGCCTTGCTCATGCGCTCGGGGATCGGGCCGGCAGACACGCTGCAAGCGGCTGGCGTCGACTGTCTCATCGAAGTCGGAGGGGTCGGCCGCAACTTGCAGGATCACCTGCTCGGTGCGGGAAATCTCTACGCTGCGCGCAAAACCGTTCCGCCCTCGCGCCTCCAGCACTCGGAATCGATGGCCTACATGAAGGCCGGCGGCTTTTCCGCGACGGGCCAGCCCGATATCGTCGTCGGCTGCGGGGTGGCACCCATCGTTTCCGAGCGCTTCCAGGCGCCGGCTCCCGGAGCGGCCTATTCGCTTCTCTTCGGCATCACCCACCCCACAAGTCGGGGCAGCCTTCATATCAGCGGGCCCGAACCGGACGATCCGCTCATCATCGATCCCGCCTATCTGCAAACCACCCGCGACCGCGATCTCTTCCGCGCCGCTCTCGAAGCCGCACGGGCGATAGGCCACCACGACGAACTTTCCGAATGGCGCAATGTCGAACTCCTCCCGGGCCCGATCACCAGCCCGGCGGAGATCGACCAATTCATCGCCCAAGCCGCCATCACGCATCACCACCCCTGCGGCACCTGCCGGATGGGCAAGGACGCCGTGGTCGACGCAGCCCTTCGGCTTCCGGCGCTCGACAACCTTTTCATCGTCGATGCCTCGGTCATGCCCACCCTGACGGCCGGCCCGATCCACGCCGCGGTCCTGGCCATCGCCGAAACATTCGCTCGCAGCTTCACCGCTGAACGTTAGATCGTTGTCCGGGTTCGATGTTGCAGGCTCGGGCCCGGTTCGAGCCGCGCGCGAGCCACTTCCGAACCACAACCCGTCGGTGCAGCCCCGAGACTGGTGGGGTTCGCCGATTTCCCGAGACGGTCTCGCAAAGGACCAACTCTCTGCTGTCAGGCCGTATACCTGCTTCCATGCAACAGCTAAGCATCGACCCGCCGGACTTCCGCGCCGAACACCTTCGCGCTGAAGCGGCCTCCGAAGAACTCAGGCCGGCCGGCGTGTTTCCAGCGACCGGAGAAAGCGTTCGAAGATCGGGTCGAAGCGGTCGGGAGCGTCCCAGAAGGGGGCGTGGCCGGATTTTTCGAGGACGTGCTTCCTGCCTTCCCACAGGTTGGCCACGGGGATGGTGTCGACGAACTCGACATTCACAAAGGGCTCGTCGATCCCGTTGAGGACGGCGATCGGCGGTGTCGTGGGGTCGACCACGATCGCGGCCTGGTCGCGGCCGATGCCCGCGGCGAACTTGGCGATCATCATCTCGCGCG
>QFNI01000139.1 GCA_003240775.1 Mesorhizobium amorphae
TGAAAAACGGAACGGACCGGGGTGACCTTTTCGTCTCGGCGCGTCATGACTGCGGGGAGAAACCAACCGGAAGGACGCCCGTGATGAACGCGTCACGACTGACCCTGTCGGACTTCGTCCTCGAGCGGCAGGACACGCTCCTGCATCTCGGAACGCTCGACCCGTCCCGTCGCCGGGCCGCGTCTCACGAGGGGGACTGCCTGTCCGCCTCCCTCAGCGCGGGAAGCTGGCGGCGGATCGCGCGTCTCGGCGGGGAGCCGACCCTGCTCCTGACCCGTCCAGGGGCGCTTTACCTGAACCCGCTCGCCTCCCCCGGCGTCATCGCCCGGGCGACCGGCGAGGCGGTCGCCGACGGGCTCATGATGCAGATCCCACTGTTCAAGGTCTGGGGCGAAAGCGAGGACGGCCGGTTCTTCATGTTCTTCGAATCCGAGGAGGAGGCGCGCCGAGAGGCCGACCTCGACGACGAGGACCCGTTCGAGGACCCGGACGGGGAAGGCGGCGGGGTCATCGAGATCACGACCGGATTCGTTCTGACCGAGGAGGGGCGGGCCGTTCTGGGGCCGCGCTTCAGCGCCGAGGCCGCCTTCGCGGAGGACGCGGCGATCATGCTGGCCGCGATCAGGCTGTCGGAGACGGAGCCGGATCTCTGCGGCGTGTTCTGGAACGAGGCGGACGCCCCGGAACGGCTGAGCGCGCCGCGCTTCGCGATCCTGCCCGGCCGGCTGCCGGAGTTCCGCGTCAGGGGGCCGGAGCGTTCCGCGCCCTTCGAGGACTACGTCCGGGAAGGCCTGTCAGAGGAGCCGGCGCCGTGAGGATGTTCTCGTTCGACAACCCCGGCGGCGAGTGGCTGGCCGGGAAGCGGCGATCGGCCGAGCTGCGCGCCGCCGGCGCCAGCGGCGTGACGGGCAAGATGCTCACCGGCGCCGTGACCGCGTGGACGCGGGAACCGGTCATGGTCGACGTGAGGGCCGTTTCCGGCCTCCCCGGCGCTTCCGGCGAGATCCGTCGCCCGGGATGCCCGAAACATGACCATCTGGCCGGGATTATCGAGCGGGACGGATGGGACCCGCTCCAGGACGGCAACGCGATCATGATCGGCGTCAGCCACGAGGGTCGCGCCTGGATCATCGAGGGCAACACCCGGACGGCGGTCGCCGCCGCGCTCGGCGTCGAGCGGATCAGGGCGGAGATCAGATGGTTCAACGGGGCCGAGGACGTCCCCGGCCCCTTCATGATCCGGAAAGGGGGGGAAGCCCCCTTCGGCGCGATCCCCCAGGATCGCGCGGCGCCGGATGACGAATCGCCGTCCCCGTGAGATATCCCGCGGCGACGAGAAGAGCGGAACTTCGCCGCAACGCAGCGTAAATCTTTCCGCGACGCGGCGAAGATGTCATGATGACGGCATGAGTGACCAAAACCCGCCGACGCAAGCCCCTTCCAACCGAGCGGATTGGTGGGGGAGCCCTCCGGGCCGGCGGCGCCTTCAGCCCGGTCGCGATTGCGACCG
>QFNI01000039.1 GCA_003240775.1 Mesorhizobium amorphae
GCCACTGGGCTCCCCATCGAGAGCCAGACGGTGAGCCAGATGGTGGACCGCGTGCTGGAACTGGAGGAGGGCACGCGCCTGCTCATCCTCGCCCCCATCGCGCGGGGCCGGAAGGGCGAATACAAGAAGGAGCTGGCCGAGCTCCAGAAGAAGGGCTTCCAGCGCGTCAAGATCGACGGCGAGTTCTTCGAGATCGGCGAGGCGCCCGCGCTCGACAAGAAATACAAGCACGACATCGACGTCGTGGTGGACCGAGTGGTGGTGCGCTCGGATATCGCTGCGCGTCTGGCTGATAGCATCGAGACCTCGCTGAAGCTCGCCGAAGGCCTGGCGGTCGCCGAATTCGCCGACAAGCCGCTGCCCAAGGGCGCGACCGCCAAGGATTCCGCCAACAAGTCGAAGAACGAGACGCACGAGCGCATCCTGTTCTCCGAAAAATTCGCCTGCCCCGTTTCGGGCTTCACCATCCCCGAGATCGAGCCGCGGCTCTTTTCCTTCAACAACCCCTTCGGCGCCTGCCCGACCTGCGACGGCCTGGGCTCCCAGCGCGCGATCGACCCCGGCCTTATCGTCCCCGACGAGAGCCTAACGTTGCGCAACGGCGCCATCGCGCCGTGGGCGCGCTCCACCTCGCCCTACTACAACCAGACGCTGGAAGGCCTGGGCGCCGTCTTCGGCTTCAAGATTTCCGACCGCTTCCGCGACCTTCCCCCCGAAGCCAAGAAGGCCATCCTCCAGGGCACCGGCAACCAGAAGATTGCCTTCGAGTACAATGACGGCCTGCGCGCCTACAAGACCTCGAAGACCTTCGAGGGCGTGGTGCCCAACCTCGAGCGGCGCTGGAAGGAAACCGAATCCGCCTGGATGCGCGAGGAGATCGAGCGCTTCATGTCGGCCACCCCCTGCCCCGCCTGCGCGGGCTATCGGCTGAAGCCCGAGGCGCTCGCCGTGAAGATCGCCGGCAAGCATATCGGCGAGGCGACCGAGCTTTCGATCCGCGCCGCAGACCGCTGGTTCACCGATCTGCCGGCACAGCTCAACGAGAAGAGCAACGAGATCGCCGTCCGCATCCTCAAGGAAATCCGCGAGCGCCTGCGCTTCCTCAACGATGTCGGGCTCGACTACCTCACGCTCGCCCGCAATTCCGGCACGCTGTCGGGCGGCGAGAGCCAGCGCATCCGGTTGGCCTCCCAGATCGGCTCGGGCCTGACGGGCGTGCTCTACGTGCTCGACGAGCCCTCGATCGGCCTCCACCAGCGCGACAATGCCCGCCTTCTCGACACGCTCAAGCACCTGCGCGACATCGGCAACACGGTGATCGTGGTCGAGCATGACGAGGATGCGATCCTGCAGGCCGACTACGTGGTCGATATCGGCCCGGCCGCCGGCATCCATGGCGGCCAGGTGATCGCGCAGGGCACGCCGCAGGAGGTCATGGCCAACGCTGCCTCCCTCACCGGCCAGTATTTGTCGGGCGCACGCGGCATCGACGCGCCCCACACGCGGCGCAAGCCCAAGAAGGGCCGGACGCTGAAGGTCGTCGGCGCGCGCGGCAACAACCTCAAGAACGTCTCGGCCGAAATCCCTCTGGGCACCTTCACCGCCGTCACCGGCGTGTCGGGCGGCGGCAAGTCCACCTTCCTGATCGAGACGCTGTTCAAGGCGGCCTCGCGCAAGATCATGGGCTCGCGCGAAATCCCGGCCGAGCACGAAAGTGTGGAAGGTCTCGAATTCCTCGACAAGGTGATCGACATCGACCAGTCGCCCATCGGTCGCACGCCGCGCTCGAACCCCGCGACCTATACGGGCGCCTTCACGCCGATCCGCGACTGGTTCGCCGGCCTGCCCGAAGCCAAGGCGCGCGGCTACCAGCCCGGCCGCTTCTCGTTCAACGTCAAGGGCGGGCGCTGCGAGGCCTGCCAGGGCGACGGCGTCATCAAGATCGAGATGCACTTCCTGCCCGATGTCTACGTCACCTGCGACGTCTGCCACGGCAAGCGCTACAACCGCGAAACGCTGGAAGTCACCTTCAAGAGCAAGAGCATCGCCGACGTTCTCGACATGACGGTCGAAGAAGGCTGCGACTTCTTCTCGGCCGTTCCCGCCGTGCGCGACAAGCTGGTCACGCTGAACAAGGTGGGCCTCGGCTATATCCGCATCGGCCAGCAGGCGAACACCCTGTCCGGCGGCGAGGCCCAGCGCATCAAGCTCGCCAAGGAGCTGTCGCGCAAGGCCACCGGCAAGACGCTCTACATCCTCGATGAGCCCACCACCGGCCTCCACTTCCACGATGTCGCCAAGCTCCTCGAACTGCTCAACGAGCTGGTCGACCAGGGCAACACGGTGGTGGTGATCGAGCACAATCTCGAAGTCATCAAGACCGCTGACTGGATCCTGGACCTCGGCCCCGAAGGCGGCGATGGCGGTGGCGAGCTGGTGGCCGAAGGAACGCCGGAGGATGTGGTGCGCATGAAACGCTCCTACACCGGTCAGTTCCTGAAGGAGCTTTTGGAGCGCCGCCCCATCGCGCAGGAAGCGGCGGAGTAGCGGAGCCTCGACGGGCACGGCGAGGATCGACCCGGCACAAGCCAGGGCATCCTCGCCGCGACGTCACCTCTCAGGGGAAAGGGAACCGCGCGGTCGTAATTCCCGCGGCGCAAGATCCCGCAACAACGGCAACAGGGCATCCGGCAGGTCGTCGGCCGTGAGCCCCGGCCCGAACCGCGCCCCCGCCTCCGCGTGCATCCACACCGCCGCGCAGGCGGCCTCGAACGGGTCCACACCCTGCGCCAAGAGCCCGCCGATCATCCCGGCCAGCACGTCGCCCGACCCGGCCGTCGCCAGAAATGGCGAGCCGTTGCGGTTGACGGCCACGCGCCCGCCCGCTTCCGCCACCACTGTCTCGGCACCTTTCAGCACCACGACGCCGCCTGCCTCCCGGGCTGCCCGCGTCGCGCGCTCCTCGCGGTTCTCCTCCTCGCCCGACAATCCGGGAAATAGCCGCCCGAACTCGCCCTCATGCGGCGTCAGCACGAGCCGCGTCGCGCCCTGCCCAGCTGCCGAAAACAGCATTCCCGAATCGTCCCGGAACGCCGTGATCCCGTCCGCGTCGAGCACCAACGGCACGGCCTCGCCCGAGCTGAGGATGGCCAGCGCCAGTTCGCCCGCCAGGGCAAGCCGTCCGAAACCCGGCCCGAGCACATAGGCCCTTGCCCGCGCGCCCGCGTGAAACTCCCGCCAGTCCTCGACCCCGTCCACCTTGCGCACCATCACAGCCGTCTGGTGCATCGCCACCACGAGCGCGGCGCTCGGCGGGCACAGCGCCGTCACGGCGCCCGCCCCCATCCTGGCGGCGGCGCGCGCCGCGAGCCTGCCGGCCCCGCTCGTCAGCGCTCCGCCCGTGAACACGCCGAGATGCCCGCGCGCATATTTGTGCGTGTCGCGCGCGGGCCACGGCAGCCAATGCGCCCAAAGCTCCGGTTCGTTTGTGAGGGGCAGGCTCATTTCTTGGAAAGCGCCTCCGGCTTGTGGGCGGCCTTTGCCCCCGTCTTCTCGCTTTCGACGATATATTGCGGATCGTCCTTCGAGGCCGAGACCTTGTGGCCCTTGATGGTCGTGTCGCTCGTCTGCTTCTTCATCACCGTGCCCTCGGTCTTGCCCTGTGATGTCTTCCAGGAAACCTCGTCGCCCTTTTTCAACTCGCTCATGCCACTCGCTCCTCGGTTGTCGGCCCGTGAACGCCAGCCTCTGCGCCTCGTTCCGACACCCCGGATGTGCCCATGATTTGTGCATTCAGCGCAATTTTTGTGCGTAAAAATCGCGCGTCTCGCTATCGAGCGTCCCGTCTCCACGCCCAACGCCTGAAAATCGGGCGCTTCGGGGCTGGAACACGACGCCGGAAACTGGCACGAACTGTGCACGCTGCTTGGCGGCGCTGCGGCGTGTTGCAGCGTGCACGAGGGGAGTGGAATCCAGTGAAGAAGATCGAAGCCATCATCAAGCCGTTCAAGCTGGACGAGGTCAAGGAAGCCCTCCAGGAAGCTGGCCTGCAGGGCATCACCGTTACCGAGGCCAAGGGTTTCGGCCGCCAGAAGGGCCACACCGAGCTTTATCGCGGCGCGGAATATGTCGTCGACTTCCTGCCCAAGGTGAAGATCGAGCTGGTGCTGGCGGACGAGGCCGTGGAAGCCGCGGTCGAGGCCATCCGCCGCGCCGCCCACACCGGCCGCATCGGCGACGGCAAGATCTTCGTTTCCACCATCGAAGAGGTGGTCCGCATCCGCACGGGCGAGACCGGCGTCGACGCCATCTGAACCTTCCGCTAGAAGGCCTTTGCCGCAAACAGGGATATTACGCGAAATGACCACTGCCGCCGACATCATGAAGCAGATCAAGGACAACGACGTGAAATTCGTCGACCTTCGCTTCACCGATCCCAAGGGCAAGCTGCACCACGTGACCATGGATGTGGTCGCGGTCGATGAGGACATGTTCACCGATGGCGTGATGTTCGACGGCTCCTCGATCGGCGGCTGGAAGGCCATCAACGAGTCCGACATGGTGCTCATGCCCGACACCGACACGGTGCACATGGACACCTTCTTCGCGCAGTCGACCATGGTCGTCATCTGCGACATCCTCGACCCCGTCTCCGGCGAGCCCTACAACCGCGATCCGCGCGGCACCGCCAAGAAGGCCGAGGCCTATGTGAAGTCCGAAGGCGTCGGCGACACCATCTTCGTCGGCCCCGAAGCCGAGTTCTTCATCTTCGACGACGTGAAGTACAAGGCCGACCCCTACAACACCGGCTTCCGCCTCGACTCCTCCGAGCTGCCGTCCAACGACGACACCGACTACGAGACCGGCAATCTCGGCCATCGCCCCCGCGTCAAGGGCGGCTATTTCCCCGTGCCCCCGATCGATTCCGCGCAGGACATGCGCTCGGAGATGCTGACGGTTCTGTCCGAGATGGGCGTGGTCGTCGAGAAGCACCACCACGAGGTGGCAGCTGCCCAGCACGAACTCGGCCTCAAGTTCGACAGCCTGGTCCGCAACGCCGACAAGATGCAGATCTACAAGTATGTCGTGCACCAGGTGGCCAACGCCTACGGCAAGACGGCGACCTTCATGCCCAAGCCCATCTACGGCGACAACGGCTCGGGCATGCATGTGCACATGTCGATCTGGAAGGACGGCAAGCCCACCTTCGCCGGCAACGAATATGCGGGCCTGTCCGAGTCTTGCCTGTTCTTCATCGGCGGCGTGATCAAGCACGCGAAGGCCGTCAACGCCTTCACCAACCCGCTGACGAACTCCTACAAGCGCCTTGTGCCGGGCTATGAAGCCCCCGTGCTGCTCGCCTATTCCGCGCGCAACCGCTCGGCTTCCTGCCGCATTCCCTTCGGCAACAGCCCCAAGGCCAAGCGCGTCGAGGTCCGCTTCCCCGATCCGGGCGCGAACCCCTATCTCGCTTTCGCGGCCCTGCTGATGGCCGGCCTCGACGGCATCAAGAACAAGATCCATCCCGGCCAGGCCATGGACAAGGATCTCTACGACCTGCCCCCGCGCGAGTTGAAGAAGATCCCGACCGTCTGCGGCAGCTTGCGCGAAGCGCTCCAGAGCCTCGACCGCGACCGCGGCTTCCTGAAAGCCGGCGGCGTGTTCGACGACGACCAGATCGACGCCTTCATCGAACTCAAGATGGCCGAGGTCATGCGCTTCGAGATGACCCCGCACCCCGTCGAGTTCGACATGTACTACTCGGTCTGATCCGAGCCACTATCGCCCCATGAAAAAGGGCGCGGCCTTTCGAGGCCGCGCCCTTTTTTCGTCTCGTCCTTCGTGTGGCTCAGGAATGGAGGCCGCGCGCTTCTTCGCGCATGGCTACGTCGTGATACCAGCCGTCGGTGGACAGGATGGGGCGCAGGGTCTGCACGGTGCCGCGCAGCGAGCCGCCGCTCACCATGCTCTTGTCGCGCCGCGTCTTGTTGCCGGGAAAAGGAATGACGGCAGCAGAGACGCCCTCGGTCCGTTCGGACATCGGAATTCTCCTTGCAATGGCTTCGTCGCATTCACCTAGCACGTCTGCCGAAGGCCGCAAGAGGTTTGCACATTCTGTAGGCGTTTTTCTGCAAAACTGCACATTTTTTGTGCATTTGGCTGAAGGCTTTGGCCGCTGACCCGCTTCTGAGCATTTCGCCGCACCCGCGGAATGGCTTGCTGCCGATCGTGTCCCGAGCGGAACGCCAATGCTCCTGGCGAACGTCCCCGACTTGGCACGCGCTTTGCAAGATCTTGTGTGTCGAAGGCGCCGAATGGGGGATCCCTCGACGACCCCGCCCGGTCCGTGATCACGAGAGGCGAAGAGAAGGTACGATGACCAAATACAAGCTCGAGTACATCTGGCTCGACGGCTACACGCCCGTTCCCAACCTGCGTGGCAAGACGCAGATCAAGGAATTCGCGGAATTCCCGACCCTCGAACAGCTTCCGCTCTGGGGTTTCGACGGCTCGTCGACGATGCAGGCCGAAGGCCGCTCGTCGGATTGCGTGCTCAAGCCCGTCGCCATCTATCCCGACCCCGCCCGCACCAACGGCGCGCTCGTGATGTGCGAAGTGATGATGCCCGATGGCGTCACGCCCCACGCCTCCAATGCCCGCGCCACCATCCTGGACGATGACACCGCCTGGTTCGGCTTCGAGCAGGAATACTTCTTCTACAAGAACGGTCGTCCGCTCGGCTTCCCCGAGCAGGGCTATCCCGCGCCGCAGGGTCCCTACTACACGGGCGTCGGCTACAAGAATGTGGGCGACATCGCCCGCGAGATCGTGGAAGAGCACCTCGACCTCTGCCTGGCCGCCGGCATCAACCACGAAGGCATCAACGCCGAGGTCGCCAAGGGCCAGTGGGAATTCCAGATCTTCGGCAAGGGCTCGCGCAAGGCCGCCGACCAGATCTGGATGGCCCGCTACCTGCTTCTCCGCCTGACGGAAAAGTACGGCATCGACATCGAATGGCACTGCAAGCCGCTCGGCGACACCGACTGGAACGGCTCGGGCATGCACTGCAACTTCTCCACCGCCTACATGCGCGAAGTCGGCGGCAAGGAGTATTTCGAGAAGCTGATGGGCGCCTTCGAGGAGAACCTCCAGGACCACATCGACGTCTACGGCCCCGACAACCACATGCGCCTCACCGGCAAGCATGAGACCGCGCCGTGGAACAAGTTCTCCTATGGCGTGGCCGACCGTGGCGCTTCGATCCGCGTGCCGCACTCCTTCGTCAACAACGGCTACAAGGGCTATCTCGAGGATCGTCGCCCGAACTCGCAGGGCTGCCCCTACCAGATCGCTTCCCAGGTCCTGAAGACGATCTCGTCGGTGGAAGTGGAAGGCCAGGTCTCGGCCGCCGCCTGATCGCGGGCTGGTCCAAACGACAAGCGGCGGCCCCGGGCAAGCGGGGCCGCCGTTTTCGTTTGTGCGGCAGTCCATCAAAGTTCTTGTTTTGTTCTGATCGGGCCATTACCTTCTTAAGCAATTCGTCAATGGCTGCGCCTCTATGATGGCAGCCCGCTGTGGATGGCGTGAGCCGCCGGCACAGGCTCGGATTCGCTCAAGTGTGCGAGCGCCCAATCGCCTATTCTCCGGGATCGGCTGAACAAGAATCGGCAGGAACGTGATGGCTGAAGCAGCACGCAAAATCGGTCTGGTGGAGACGCCGCTCTATCGCGAGCAGCCCGCCAACATCGAGGCCGAGCAGGCGCTGCTCGGCGCCATCCTCGTCAACAACGACGCGCTCTACCGTGTGTCCGACTTCCTCAAGCCCCAGCATTTCTTCGAGCCGCTGCACCGCAAGATCTTCGAGGTGGCGGGCGACATGATCCGCATGGGCAAGGTAGTGAGCCCCGTCACCATCAAGACCTTCCTGCCCGCCGAGGAGAAGGTGGGCGACATGACGGTCGCCTTCTACCTCGCGCGCCTCGCGGCCGAAGCCGTCACCGTCATCAATGCCGCCGACTACGGCCGCGCGATCTACGACCTCGCCACCCGCCGCGCGCTGATCGGCGTGGGCGAGGAGATGGTCAACGTCGCCTATGACGCCCCCGTGGACGTTTCCCCCCAGGCCCAGATCGAGGACGCCGAGCGCCGCCTGTTCGAGCTGGCCGAGACCGGCCGTTACGATGGCGGCTTCGAGCCCTTCAACGATGCGGTGAAGACCGCGATCGACATGGCCAACGCGGCCTATATGCGCGACGGGGGCCTGTCCGGCATCTCCACGGGCTTGCGCGATCTCGACCGCAAGATGGGCGGCCTCCAGCCTTCCGACCTGATCGTGCTCGCCGGCCGTCCCGGCATGGGCAAGACCTCGCTCGTCACCAACATCGCCTTCAACATCGCTTCCGTCTATGAGCCGATCCAGCAGTCGGACGGTTCGTTCAAGGCGAAGAACGGCGGCGTGGTCGGCTTCTTCTCGCTCGAAATGTCGTCCGAGCAGCTCGCCACCCGCATCATCTCCGAGCAGACCGAGATCGCGTCCTCCAAAATCCGCCGAGGCGAGATCACCGAGGCCGATTTCGAGAAGCTGACGGCCTGCGCCATCATGATGGAGAAAATCCCGCTCTATATCGATTCCACCGGCGGCATCTCGATCGCCCAGCTTGCCGCCCGCTCGCGCCGCTTGAAGCGCCAGCGCGGTTTGGACCTCATCGTGATCGACTACATCCAGCTCATGCAGGGTTCCGGCAAGAACAGCCAGAACCGCGTGCAGGAGGTGACCGAGATCACCACTGGCCTCAAAGCGCTCGGCAAGGAATTGGGCGTGCCGATCATCGCGCTTTCCCAGCTGTCGCGTCAGGTCGAAAACCGCGACGACAAGCGGCCGCAACTCTCCGACCTCCGCGAATCCGGCTCGATCGAGCAGGATGCCGACGTGGTGCTCTTCGTCTACCGCGAGGAATACTACCTCAAGAACCGCGAGCCCAAGCCCGGCACCGAGGAATATGTGAAGTGGGAAACGGAGATGAACGAGACCCGCGGCAAGTCCGAGGTCCTCATCGCCAAGCAGCGCCACGGCCCCACGGGATCCGTGCCGCTCGGCTTCCAGAGCGAGTTCACGCGGTTCTTCGATCTGGCAGAGGATTACAAGCTGCCGGAGCGGTACGAGTAGGCCGAAGCGTCTGCACGTTTCAGGATCGAGAAGCGGCGACGTTACCCCCCCACCCTGTATCCCTCCCCTCAAGGGGGAGGGAGGACGTCACCATAAGCGCCTGACCTCCCAACCGAGGCACAGACTTCTCCGCCCCCCTCCCCCTTGAGGGGAGGGGTATGGGGTGGGGGTAACGCCGCCCCCCTCCCCACCCCATACCCGACCCCCAGGAACCCCCAAAGCTTGGCCAAGCCCCGCATCCAGTTCATCTGCCAGAATTGCGGCACCGTCCACACGCGCTGGGCGGGCAAGTGCGATGCGTGCGGGGCTTGGAACACGCTGGTCGAGGAAGGCACCGCGGGCGGCGTAGGTGCCGGCCCCGCTTCCATGCGCGCCGCGCGCAAGGGCCGGCCCGTGGCCCTCACCACGCTTTCCGGCGAGATCGAGGATGCGCCGCGCATCGCGACCGGGATCGCGGAACTCGACCGCGCGACCGGCGGCGGCTTCGTGCGCGGCTCCGCCCTGCTCGTCGGCGGCGATCCCGGTATCGGCAAGTCGACGCTCCTGATGCAGGCAGCGGCTGCGCTTGCGAACCGCGGCCACCGCATCGTCTATGTCTCGGGCGAGGAGGCTGTCGCCCAGGTACGCCTGCGCGCGCAGCGGCTGGGCGCGGCCACCGCGCCCGTGGAACTCGCTGCCGAAACCAATGTCGAAGATATCTTGGCCACGCTGTCCGAGGGCAAGCGCCCCGATCTCGTGATCCTCGATTCCATCCAGACGCTCTGGACCGACATCGCCGAGTCCGCGCCCGGCACCGTCACCCAGGTGCGGGCCTCCGCCCAGAATATGATCCGCTACGCCAAATCCTCGGGCGCGGCCATCGTGCTCGTCGGCCACGTCACCAAGGAAGGCCAGATCGCCGGCCCCCGCGTGGTCGAGCACATGGTGGACGCCGTGCTCTATTTCGAAGGCGAAGGCGGCCACCACTTCCGCATCCTGCGTACGGTCAAGAACCGCTTCGGCCCGACCGACGAGATCGGCGTGTTCGAGATGGGCGACAAGGGCCTGCGCGAGGTCCCGAACCCGTCCGAGCTTTTCCTGGGCGAGCGCCACGCCAAGGCGCCGGGTGCCGCCGTCTTCGCCGGCATGGAGGGCACGCGCCCCGTGCTGGTCGAGATCCAGGCGCTCGTCGCCCCCTCCTCGCTCGGCACGCCGCGCCGCGCCGTGGTGGGCTGGGACGGCGCGCGGCTTTCCATGGTGCTCGCCGTGCTGGAAGCTCATTGCGGGGTGCGCTTCGGGCAGCACGATGTCTACCTGAACGTCGCCGGCGGCTACCGCATCACAGAGCCCGCGGCCGATCTCGCGGTGGCAGCTGCGCTCGTCTCCTCCATGACCAGCCTTGCCCTGCCTGCCGATTGCGTTTATTTCGGCGAAATCAGCCTGTCGGGCGCGGTCCGGCCGGTTGCCCATGCGCAGGCCCGATTGAAGGAAGCGGACAAGCTCGGCTTCGGGCAGGCGGTGATGCCCTTCTCCAGCGAGGAGGGCGAGAAGGGGTCGGGCACCAAGGCTTTCCAGCCGCGTATGCTGATCGACCTCGTTTCACGCATCGCTGGCTCGGAGCTTCGCAGAAGCGCCGAAGACGACTGACCGGACGAGGGGGTCCTTTCCAGCTATGCCGATCACGCTGCTCGACGCCATTCTCGTCGGCTTCACGCTCATTTCCGCCATCCTCGCCATGGTGCGCGGCTTCTCGCGCGAGATCCTCTCCATCGCGTCCTGGGCGGGTGCGGCGCTCGCCGCCTACTTCTTCTACCCGCTCGTGCTACCCTATGTGGCGCCCTACATCGACCAGACCCAGCTTGCGATGGCCGCGAGCGCAGGCGTCGTCTTCCTCGTCGCGCTGATCGTGATCACGATCATCACCATGAAGATCGCCGACTTCATCATCGACAGCCGCGTCGGGGCGCTCGACCGCACTTTGGGCTTCCTCTACGGCGTCGCGCGCGGCGTGCTGGTGGTGGCGGTGGCCCTTCTCTTCTTCAACTGGCTCGTCGGCACAAACCCGCCCGCCTGGGTCGCGGAAGCCAAGTCCCGCCCCTGGCTGGAGTCGATCGGCCGCTGGGTGGAGAGCAAGCTGCCGACCGACCCCGAAGACAATATCTTCCAGCGCATCCAGCCGAACGCCGAGCCTGCGCCCGACGCGCCCGTGGGCGCGCCGCCCGCCGAGGCCGTGCCGCCCGCCGAACCGCTTCCATCCGACGACGACGCGCCTGCAATCGAGCCTGCCCCGGCCAACTGACGGTAGCGCGCCCTTTACCGCCCTCCTATATGCTGGCTTTCCGCGGAGATTCCTGCCCCATGGCCGAGCATGACGTTTTGGCTTCCGAGGCCGACGACCACTTTCACGACGAGTGCGGCGTGTTCGGCATTTTCGGCCGGCAGGATGCGGCGGCGATCGTCACGCTGGGCCTGCATGCGCTGCAGCACCGCGGCCAGGAGGCGGCCGGCATCGTCTCCTATGACGGCGCGCAGTTCCACGTCGAGCGCCATGTCGGCCTGATCTCGGATGCCTTCACCAAGCGCGCGGTGATCGACCGCCTCCAGGGCAACCGCGCCATCGGCCACACGCGCTACGCCACCACGGGCGGCGCGGGCTTGCGCAACGTGCAGCCCTTCTTCGCCGAGCTTGCCGATGGCGGCCTGGCCATCGCCCACAACGGCAACCTCACCAACGCCATGACGGTTCAGCGCACGCTGCAGAAGCAGGGTGCGATCTTTTCTTCCACATCCGACACCGAGACGATCCTCCACCTCATCGCCATGAGCAAGGAGCGCGACATCAACGCGCGCTTCATCGATGCCGTGCGCCAGATCGAGGGCGCCTATTCGCTGGTGGTGCTGACCTCCAAGAAGATGATCGGCTGCCGCGACCCGCTCGGCATCCGCCCGCTCGTGCTCGGCGATCTCGACGGCGCATACATCCTCGCCTCCGAGACCTGCGCGCTCGACATCATCGGCGCCCGCCTCGTGCGCGACGTGAAGCCCGGCGAGATGGTGATCATCACGTCCAAGGGTATCGAGAGCCGCTTCCCCTTCGAGCCCGTGAAGTCGCGCTTCTGCGTGTTCGAATATGTCTACTTCGCCCGCCCAGACTCTGTGATCGAAGGCCGCAACGTCTATGAGGCGCGCAAGCGCATCGGCGAGGAACTGGCGCGCGAGAACCCGGTCGACGCCGATGTTGTGGTTCCCGTGCCCGATTCCGGCGTGCCCGGCGCCATCGGCTTCGCGCAGGCCGCGAACCTGCCTTTCGAGCTCGGCATCATCCGCAATCACTATGTCGGGCGCACCTTCATCCAGCCGAGCGATTCGATCCGCCACATGGGCGTGAAGCTCAAGCACAACGCCAACCGCCGCATGATCGAGGGCAAGCGCGTGGTGCTCGTGGACGATTCCATCGTGCGCGGCACCACCAGCCAGAAGATCGTGCAGATGGTGCGGGATGCCGGCGCGCGCGAAGTCCACATGCGCATCGCCTCGCCGCCCACCCGCTCCTCGTGCTTCTATGGCGTCGACACGCCTGAAACCGCGAAGCTCCTGGCATCGCGCATGTCCGTCGAGGAGATGGCTGACTTCATCCGCGTCGATTCGCTCGGCTTCCTCTCGATCGACGGTCTCTACCGCGCGGTGGGCGAGCCGGCGCGCGACAACGAGCAGCCGCAGTTCTGCGATGCCTGCTTCACCACCGATTATCCCACCCGCCTCGCCGACAACGAGGGCGCGGACAATGTGCGCCCCCTGACGCTTCTCGCGGCAGGTGCGCAGTGAGCCTGCCCGATCTCAAGGGCCGCATTGCCCTCGTCACGGGCGCCTCGCGCGGCATCGGCTATTTCCTCGCCAAGGAATTGTCCGCGGCTGGCGCCCATGTGATCGCGGTCGCCCGCACCGTGGGCGGGCTGGAAGAATTGGACGACGAGATCAAGGCGGGCGGGGGCGAGGCCACGCTCGTGCCGCTCGACCTCACCGACATGGCCGGCATCGACCGTCTCGGCGGCGCCATCCACCAGCGCTGGGGCAAGCTCGACATCCTCGTCGCCAACGCCGCGATGCTCGGCGTCATCTCGCCCATCGGCCATGTCGAGGCGAAGGTCTTCGACAAGGTGATGGCGGTGAACGTTTCCGGCACCTGGCGGCTGATCCGCTCGGTCGACCCGCTGCTTCGCCTGTCGGATGCCGGCCGCGCGGTGATCCTCACATCGAGCCTCGCTCACGACGCCCGCGCCTTCTGGGCGCCTTATGCCGCTTCGAAGGCTGCGGTCGAGGCGCTCGCACGCTCCTGGGCGGACGAGACCAGGAACATCCCGCTCCGCGTCAACTGCGCCGATCCCGGCCGCACCCGCACGGCCATGCGCGCCCAGGCGATGCCCGGCGAGGACCCGAGCACGGTTCCTCACCCCTCCGAGACCGCCCGCGCGCTCATGCCGATGTTTGACTTGGGCGAGACGCGCACGGGCCAGATCTTCCAGGCCAAGACCGGCCGCTGGATCGCGGCCCGACTGCCCGAGTGATTAGGCGCCGGGCGGCGGCAGCATCATCTCGCGCTTGCCGCGCCGCGTGTAGGCGCGCGCGCTGAGCGGCAGGAAGGCGAGATAGGCGAGCGCCGAAAGGCTGAGCGTCAGCCAGGGATAGATCACCAGCAGGATCACGTAGAACGCCGCGGCCAGGATCGCCGGCAGCGCGCTCTCGCCCTTGACCTTGAAGCTCATGCTCTTGGCCGACCACACGGGCAGCCGGCTGACCAGCAGGAAGGCCACCACGATCGTGAACGCGGTCGCGGCGAACGATGTCCAGCGCCCCGGCTCGATCACGCCCATGAAGGACAGGTAGATCGGGAGCAGCACCAGCCCTGCCCCCAGCGGAGCGGGCACGCCTACGAAGTATTCGGCCTGCCAGCCCTTGGGCGCCTCGTCCTCGTCCAGCACGTTGAAGCGCGCAAGCCGGAGCGCGCAGGCGATGGTGAAGAGAAGGGCCGCGATCCAGCCCGGCGAGCCCGACAGGTCGAGCATGAAGAGATAGAGCACGAGCGCGGGCGCCACGCCGAAATTCACGATGTCGGCCAGCGAATCCATCTGCGCGCCGAAGCGCGAGGTGGCTTTCAGCATTCGCGCCAGGCGCCCGTCGATGCCGTCGATGAAAGCTGCGATCAGCACCATCACGACAGCCGGCTCGAAGCGGCCCTCGAAGGCCAGGCGGATGCCCGAAAGCCCCGCGCAGATGGCGAGCACGGTTAGGAGGTTGGGGATCAGCATCCGCATGGGGATTTCGCGGATGCGCGGGCCGCCTCGCCCGTGTGGCTCGAAAGGCTGGAAAGGCGCGATCATGGCGTCAGGCGATCCGGACTGGAAGGGCGGGCGGAAGGGTTTCGCCGAACTGGGCAAGCACGGTCTCGCCGCCCACCGCCGTCTGCCCCACCGAGACGCGCAGGAGCGCGTCGGCCGGCAGATAGACGTCGACGCGCGAGCCGAAGCGGATCAGGCCGAACCGCTCGCCCACGCCGATCGCATCTCCGCTTTCCGACCAGCAAAGGATGCGCCGCGCGACGAGCCCCGCCACCTGCGTCACGCCCACGGCCCCATGCGGGCTTTGGATGAGCAGGCTGTTGCGCTCGTTCTCCACGCTTGCCTTGTCGAGGTCGGCGTTGAGGAACTTGCCGGCCCGGTGCTCCACATGGGTGATCCGGCCGCGCACGGGCGAGCGGTTCACGTGGCAGGAGAACACGTTCATGAACACCGAGACCCGCGTCAGCGGCGTCTCGCCGAGCCCCAGCTCGCGCGGCGGCACGGCAGGGCCCACGGCCGACACAATGCCGTCGGCCGGGCTGATCACCAGCCGGTCGTCGGTCGGCGTCACGCGCACGGGGTCCCGGAAGAAATAGACGCACCACGCCGTCAGGATCAGCCCGATCCAGAACAAGGTGGTCGACCACAACCCCAGAAGCAGCGTCACCAGCGCGAAGCCGGCGATGAAGGGATAGCCCGCCGGATGGATCGGAACGAAGGTGTTGCGGATCGTGCTGGCTAGGCTCATCGGAAGGATTGGGGCGTCCCGGTTGGTCTTGGCCCATGTCCCTAACCGCTGCACCCCGCTGCCGCAATCGGCGTTCACGGGATCGTGGTCTCGCCGTGCGCCTTCCGACGCCCCCCCAGGCGTCAGGAACCCTTCCGCTCAGCCGGCGAGATCGCCGATGAAGCGTTCGCTCACCCAACCGGCTTGGCATGGCCCGGAATAGACCGAGCGCTCCGCCCGCGGCGAGGACGTTCCGCAATCCGGCTCGATGCCTCCCGGCGCGAACACCACGCCGAGCCATTTGCCCGACGTTTCGCAGATTGCGACTTCTGTTCCCTCTGCAAGCCGCGCCACTTCGGCAAAGGTCGTCCCCGGCCCTGCCCGCACCGCCAGGAAGTTGTCGCCCTGGGGGTCAAGCCCCTTCACCCGTCCGCTCCCTCCGCAGGCGTCGAATTCCGTGTCGCCGCCGTAATGCACCTGCTTTTGCAGGCGCGAGTCGCTTGCCTGAACAGCCGAAGCCGACACAGCCAGCAGGGCGGCGATGGCCGCGAGGCTCATGATGCGCAAATCCCGCCTCCCTTCGCGTGCGGTGCCGTTCCCATGGTCCCGCAACCCGTTCACGGCACGCCCTCGGGCCGGCGGCGCACCACCATGCCCAGATCGTCGTTCTCGCGTGCCGCGCGCAGACGCTCCTCGGCTTCAGTCGCTTCGCGCTGCCGCGCCCACATCGAAGCATAGAGTCCATCCGAATCCATCAGCTCGCCATGCGTGCCGCGTTCGGCGATCACGCCGTCGCGCAGCACGATGATCTCGTCGGCATGGATCACTGTGGACAGGCGGTGCGCGATCACGATCGTGGTGCGCCCGCGGCTCACCAGATCGAGCGCTGCCTGGATTTCCTGCTCGGTGTGCGTGTCGAGCGCGGATGTCGCCTCGTCCAGCATCAGGATTGGCGGCGCCTTCAGGATCGTGCGCGCGATGGCCACGCGCTGCTTTTCGCCGCCGGACAGCTTCAAGCCGCGCTCGCCCACCATCGTGGCATAGCCATCGGGCAGTCGCTCGATGAAGGGGCCGATCTGGGCGAGATCGGCGGCGCGCGCCACATCTGCGTCGGATGCTTCGATGCGCCCGTAGCGGATGTTGTAGGCCACCGTGTCGTTGAAGAGCACGGTGTCCTGCGGCACCATGCCGACAGCCGCGCGCAGGCTTTCCTGCGTCACATCCGCGATGTTCTGCCCATCGATCAGGATCGCGCCCTTCTGGATGTCGTAGAAGCGGAAGAGCAGCCGCGAGACGGTGGATTTGCCTGCTCCCGAAGGCCCGACGATGGCCACCGTCTTGCCGGCCGGCACCGTGAAGGACACGTCCTTCAGGATCGGTCGCGCCGGGTCGTAGGCGAAGAACACGTCTCGGAACTCGACCGTCCCCTCGCCAACCAGAAGCGGCTTGGCACCTGGCTTGTCCTGCACCTCCTCGGGAACGTCGAGCAGGTCGAACATCTGCTCGATGTCGGTCAGACCTTGGCGCACCTCGCGGTAGATGAAGCCGATGAAGTTGAGCGGCACCGAAAGCTGCAGCAGCAGCGCGTTGATGAACACGAAGTCGCCCACAGTCTGGGTGCCCGCCATCACCTCCTGCGCGGACAGCACCATTGCGACCGCCATGCCGATGCCGAAGATCAGTCCCTGGCCGAAATTCAGCCAGCCGAGCGAGGTCCACCCCTTGGTGGCGGCGGCCTCGTAGCGCGCCATCGAGCGGTCGAAGCGCTCGGCCTCCATGCTCTCATTGCCGAAATACTTCACCGTCTCGAAGTTCAGCAGCGAATCGATGGCCTTGGTGTTCGCATCCGTATCCGAATCGTTCTGCTCCTGGCGGATCACGATGCGCCAGTCGCTCGCGCGGATGGTGAACCACACATAGGCGGCCACCGTCAGCGCGATCACGGCCACATAGATCCAGCCATAGGCCACCGCGAACACGATGGCCGTCAGCGCGAATTCGAGCACGGTCGGCAGCGTGTTGAGGATCGTGAAGCGTACGATCGTCTCGATGCCCTTGGTGCCGCGCTCGATGATGCGCGACAGGCCGCCCGTGCGCCGCTCGAGGTGGAAGCGCAGCGACAGCCGGTGCATGTGCACGAAGGTGCGATAGGCGAGCTGGCGCACGGCATGCTGGCCCACGCTCGCGAACAGCGCGTCGCGCAACTGGTTTAGCCCCCACTGCACGAGCCGCACCACATTGTAGGCGATCACCAGCGCCACGGGCGCGAGCAGCACGGCCGGCAGCGCGGGCAGGCCGCGGGGCTCGTTCGCCAGTGCGTCGGTCGCCCATTTGAAGAAATAGGGCACGCCGATCAGCACGACCTTTGCGAGCACCAGGAAGAAGCTCGCCCAGATCACGCGCATCTTCAGGTCGGGCCGGTCCTTCGGCCACATATATTCCCAGAGATTCAGGATGGTCTTGAAGGTCGAGCCCGAGGACGCGGAAACGGTCTTGGCCACGGTCAGCCCTCCTTGCGGCAGCATGCGGAAAGCGATGTGAGGTCGAGCAGAAGGTCGCCCAGCGCCTCGCGGTCCACCGCATAGAGCGAGCGCTGGCCGCAGGCCGAGTGCCGCACGAGGCCAGCCTCCACCAATTGCTTGAGATGCTGGGAGATTGTGGACTGCGCGAGATCGACCTCGGCCACCACATCCCCGCAGGAGCAGCCGCCGCTTGCCGAAAGGTGGATCAGGATTTCCAGCCTGCGCCGGTGGCCGAGCGCGCTGAAGCGGCGCGCCGCCGTGTCGAGGTCCGTGTCATGGGAAGTTTTCATCGTCTATCGGCGATAGACGATGAAAGCGTTTCCCTCAAGGGCCGATCACTGGATGTTCGATGCCGGCACGCTCTGCTCGCCCAGCGCGTTCATGTCGGCGGTCTCGCCTTCTTCCGAGCGCTGCGGCACGGAAAAGATCTGCCCGGGCATGATCATGTCGGGGTCGCGGATTTGCTTCTGGTTGGCGAGATAGATCGTGGCGTAACGCGTGCCGCGTCCATAGACGCGCTTGGAGATGCGCCAGAGATTGTCGCCGCGCCGAATGATCACCGCCCCGTCCGCGCTTTGCAGCGGCGGCGAAAGCTCGGTCTCGCCAGTGGGCGCTGCGACGACAGCGCCGGCCTGCGCCGCCGGAGCCCCTGCGCTCTGCCCGGTGTTGCCGGAAGCGGCGGTCTGCGCCTGATTCTCGTCGCCCCCGCCCGTCGCCCCACCGCTCTGCGCGCCTGCCGACCCGGTTGCAGTCGCCGAAGAAGAGGCGCTTCCCGCCTGCGTCTCTGGCGCCATCACACCACCCTCGGCACCTCGGCTGAGATCGCCGGCCGCGTTCTGCGCAACCTGGTTTCCAGCCGCCGCAGCCGTCTCGCCGCCCTGACTGGAATTCGCCCCACCCGCCACAGGCTGCTCCTGCGAAGCGGCACCGCCGGTTCCAACAGCAGCCTGTTCGCCAGGCCCTTGCGTGCCCCCTTGCGCCGTCTGGGCGGTCGGGTTCGCTGAAGCGGCTGTGCCCTGCGCCACCGAAGGCGCGACGGCCGCCATCGCCTCGCCCGGCTCGCGCTGGAAGGGCACGGCCGCCCGCGCCGTCACCTCGCCCCGCGCACCGATCACATCGGCGCGGATCACATAATTGCCGACCGGCAGGTTCTTCGTCGCCTCGACCAGGAACTCGCCGCCCGCCGTGGCCTTGGCATCGCCCAAGAGGCTCGCCCCGGCATAGACGCGCACCGTGGTGCCCGCAGGCGCTGCACCCGCCACGAAAATCTTCGAGCCCTCGATCTCCACCGCCTGCACGGCCACGACCTCGGCGCTCTTCTCTTCGCCCGCATCAGCGGCCGCGGAAGCGCTGGGCGCGGCCGGCTGAGCCGCCGCCGTCTCCGTCGGAGCGTTCGCCGGCGGTTCCTGCGCCGCAGCACCCTGCCCCGTTTCAGCCGAACCCTGCTGGCCCGCCGGCTGCGTTTCCGCATCCGCAGGCGCGCTCGCGCTGGCCATGTTCTTCGGCGGCGTCAGGATGCGGCTCGCGGAGCCGGGCTGCTCCACCATCGCCAGGACTTGGCCCGTGCGCTGCTCGGGCACCGAAACCACCGCCGTCTGCTCGGATGCGGTCGTGCCGCCCGCCTCGTCGGTGGAAGCCAGGCTCAACTGGTGCGCGCCGGGCGGCAGCGGCTTGTCGAGCACGATCGCGAAATCGCCGCCCGCCCCCGCCACCGCACTGCCGAGCGAAACGCCGTTCAGCGTCAAATCCACCTTGGAGCCGGGCTCCGCCTGTCCGGCCACCACGGTCTCGCCGTCGCCTTCCACGCGCAGAAGATCGAAGGACGGCGCATCGCTCTTGGGCTGATCCTGCTCGGCCGGCGCCCCGGCGTCGAGCGCGGCACTCTGCTGGCCCTCGGGCTCCTGCGTCTGCGCCGAACCCGGCTCGGTGCTTGCGGCAGGAACAGCCTTGCCACTCGGCGCGGCCGAAGCGCTTTCCTCAGCCGTTCCCTGCCCGGTCACGCGCCCCGCAGTCGCCGTCGAAGCAGCCTCCCCAGCCGCAACCTCGGTCTCACCCGCCCCTTGCCCCCCGGCAATCCGGTTGCCCCGCGCGGGCGGCGAGCCCTCGGGCGCAGACAGCTCGGTGCCCGCCATGCCGCCCGACCAGGGTTCCTCACCGCTTCGCCAGGCGCCCGTCCACCAGGCGGCGGCCGAGGCGGCAACCGTGCCACCCAGCACAAACAGGAACACCTTCAACGGGTTGACGGCCATGTGCGCAATTCCAGAGCTACCCCTTGCGCTCTACCGCCTTTTCCCCCGCCCCACAAGAAAGCCGCCCGCGCCCTTGACGCGCCGCACCCCGCCCGGCCAATCCCTCTCCATGACCTCGATTCGATCCGTCTGCGTGTATTGCGGCTCCTCCATGGGCGCCGATCCGCGCTTTGCCGAAGCCGGCCGCGCGCTGGGGCGACACCTCGCTGAAGCCGGCCTGCGCCTCGTCTATGGCGGCGGCACGCGCGGCATCATGGGCGAGGTCGCGGCCGGCGCGAGCCAAGCGGGCGGCGCCGTCACCGGAATCATCCCGCGCTTCCTGATGAACCGCGAGGCGACCGAGCCCGAGCTTCAAACGCTCGACGATCTCGTGATCACCGAGAACATGCACGAGCGCAAGCACGCGATGTTCGAGCGCTCGGATGCCTTCGTGGCGCTTCCCGGCGGCATCGGCACGCTGGAAGAGATCGTCGAGATCATGACCTGGGGCCAGCTCGGCCACCACACCAAGCCCATCGTCTTCGCCAATATCGGCGGTTTCTGGGATCCGATGCTCGCGCTTCTCGCCCACATGCGCGAAGCCGGCTTCGTGCACACCGGCCACCTCGTCCAGCCGCTCGTGGTGAGCGAAGCCGCAGCCATCGTGCCCGCAATCCAAGAGGCCGCACGCGGCACGCCCGACGAGGGCGCGCCCGCGATCATCGAGCGGATGTGAGGCTCATCGCTTCCTGCGCAGCAGCGAAGCGGAATAGATCGCCAGCGCCGCCCAGATCATGCCGAAGGCGAGCGCGGTCGCCGGCGTGAATGGCTCGCGGAACAGAAACACCGCGATCAGGAACACGATGGTCGGCGCGATGTACTGCATGATCCCGAGCGTCGAGAGCCTGAGCCGTTTAGCGCCGTTGCCGTAGAGAATCAGCGGCACCGCCGTCACCAGCCCCGACAGCATCAGCAACAGCACGTCCCCCGCCCCTGTCGGCCCGAAATGGCTGGTGCCAGACACGACGATCCAGACGGCGAGCGCCAGGGCCAGCGGCGTGAGCAGGATGATCTCCAGCAAAAAGCCCTGCGTCGGCTCGATCGGCAGCGTCTTCTTGAAGAAGCCGTAGAAGCCGAAGGACACAGCCAAGCTGAGCGAGATCCAGGGCAGCCCGCCATTCTCCCATCCCAGCAGAAGCACGGCAGCCGTCGCCAGCGCGATTGCCACCCATTGCGGCCGCGTCAGCTTCTCTCCGAGCAGCACCGCGCCCAGGAAGATCGAGAACAGCGGGTTGATGTAATAGCCCAGCGCGCCCGCCAGCGCCTGGCCCGACACGATCGCATAGACATAGACGCCCCAGTTCACCGAGATGATGGAGGCCGTCAGCGCGGCCATCGCGAGGGTTCGCGGCTCGCGCAGCGCGCGCTTCAGCTCGTCCGTGCGCTTGAGCCACAACAGCAGCGCCAGCGTCAGCGGCACCGACCACAGGATGCGGTGGGCGAGCACCTCCAGAACCGGGATATGCGCAACCGCCTTGAGATAGAAGGGCAGGAAGCCCCACAGCATGTAGGCAGAAAGGGCGAACAGGAATCCGCGCCGCGCATCCTCGCGCGCGGCGGTGTCGGTCTCCACCGGAGTGACGCTCATGCAATGGCTTTCGAAGGGCTGGCTTGAGCTGCGCTCATGCGCCATCGCCGGCTGTCAGACCAGCGAATTCCATTGATGCAGCCATCACCGATCCTACTCGGCGGCGGCGAGCTTGCCTGCGAGGTCGCGGTTCTTCATCAGCTTGTAGACGATGGAATCCATCAAGGCCTGGAACGAGGCGTCGATGATGTTGTCGGACACGCCCACCGTGGTCCAGCGCGCGCCGCTTCCGTCATGCGATTCGATCAGCACCCGCGTGGTCGCCTCGGTACCTCCGTTGAGGATGCGCACCTTGTAGTCCACGAGTTCAAGGTCGGCGATCTCGCTCTGATACTTGCCGAGATCCTTGCGCAGCGCGATGTCGAGCGCGTTCACCGGCCCATGCCCTTCGGCCACCGACATGCGCTCCTCGCCGTCCACCATCACCTTCACCACCGCTTCGGAAACGGTGCGCAAGGTTCCGTTGGCGTCGAAGCGCCGCTCCACCATGCAGCGGAACGAGGAAACGGTGAAGAAGTCGGGCACCGTGTCGAGCAGGCGGCGCGCGAGAAGCTCAAAGCTCGCATCCGCCCCCTCATAGGCATAGCCTTCCGCCTCGCGCTCCTTGACCACAGCCACGAGCCGGTCGAGCCGACCTTCGCCTTTGGGCACCTCGATCCCGCGGCGCTTCAGCTCGGCCACGAAATTGGCCTTGCCGCCCTGGTCGGACACCATCACCCGCCGCCGGTTGCCCACGCTTTCGGGCGGCACATGCTCGTAGGTGGCAGGCTCCTTCAGGAGTGCGGACGCGTGGATGCCCGCCTTGGTCGCGAAGGACGACTGCCCGACATAAGGCGCCTGCGCGTTCGGCGCGCGGTTGAGCAACTCGTCGAACGAGCGCGACAGATGCGTGAACTGCGCAAGCTGTGCGGGCGTGATCCCGAGTTCGAAGCGCTCGGCATAAGCGGGCTTCAGCATCAGCGTGGGAATGATGGTCACGAGGTTCGCGTTGCCGCAGCGCTCGCCGATCCCGTTCAGCGTGCCCTGGATCTGCCGCACGCCCGCTTCCACGGCCGCCAGCGAGTTCGCCACCGCCTGGCCCGTGTCGTCGTGGGCGTGGATGCCCAAGCGGTCGCCCGGAACCCCGCTCGCGATCACTTGGGCCACGATGGCGCGCACTTCCGCCGGCTGCGTGCCGCCATTGGTGTCGCAGAGCACCACCCAGCGCGCTCCGGCGTCGAGCGCGGTTTCCGCGCAGGCCAGCGCATAGGCGGGGTTCGCCTTGAACCCGTCGAAGAAGTGCTCGCAATCGACCAGCGCTTCCCGCCCGGCAGCCCGCGTTGCCTCGACGGATGCGCGGATGGCGTCGAGGTTCTCGTTTTCGGTGCAGCCGAGTGCCACCCGCACATGGTAGTCCCAGCTTTTCGCCACGAAGCACACGGCATCGGCCTTGGCGCTCAGAAGCGTCGCGAGCCCCGGATCGTTGGAAGCCGAGACCCCCACCCGCTTGGTCATGCCGAACGCCACGAAGCCTGCCCGGCCCGTGCGCTTGGCGGTGAAGAAGGCGGTGTCGAGCGGGTTGGCGCCGGGATAGCCGCCTTCCACATAATCGATGCCGATCTCGTCGAGCATGCGGGCAACCGCGATCTTCTCCTCGAGCGAGAAGTCGATGCCCGGCGTCTGCTGCCCGTCGCGCAGCGTGGTGTCGAACAGGAAAAGGCGTTCGCGCGTCATGGCCCGAGGTCTGCAAACTGGTCGGTGGCGCGGATGAGCCGGTCGAGGATGCACGGCTCCGAAAAGGCGTGCCCCGCCCCTTCCACCAAGTGGAATTCGGCGCGCGGCCAGGCCTTGTGCAGGTCCCAGGCCGAGCGCGCGGGGCACGGCATGTCGTAGCGCCCGTGCACGATCACGCCGGGGATGTCGCCCAGCCGGTGGGCGTCGCGCAGCAGCTGGTTTTCTTCCAGCCAACCGTCGTGAACGAAGAAGTGCGTCTCGATCCGCGCGAAAGCGTGGGCGAAATCCTCCTCGCCCATGCGGTCGCCGAGCGCGGGGTCGGGCAAGAGCGTGATCGTCTCGCCTTCCCAGCGGCTCCAGACCTGGCCCACCGCGCGCTGGATGGCCTCGTCCGGCCCGGTCAGGCGCTTGTGGTAGGCGCGCAGGATGTCGCCGCGCTCGGCTTCGGGGATCGGCGCAAGAAGCCGCTCCCACTTGTCGGGAAACATCTCGGACACGCCGAACCGGTAATACCAGTCGAGTTCGGACGGGCGCAGCATGTAGATGCCGCGCACAACGAGCGCGCTGGTGCGCGCGGGATGCGTCTCGGCATAGGCGAGCGCCAGCGTCGAGCCCCACGAGCCGCCGAACACCACCCATTTCTCGAAGCCCGCCATCTCCCGCAGCCGCTCGATGTCGGCCACGAGATGCCAGGTCGTGTTGTTCTCGAGCGAGGCGAACGGCGTGGATTGTCCGCAGCCGCGCTGGTCGAACAGGATCACGTCATAGCGCGCGGGGTCGAAGAGCTGGCGATGCGCGGGCGAGATGCCCCCGCCGGGGCCGCCATGCAGGAACACGGCCGGCGTGGCGCCGCGCGTGCCCACGCGCTCCCAACGGATGCGATGGCCGTCGCCGGTGTCGAGCATCCCGGTCTCGAAGGGCTCGATCGGGGGATAAAGCGTGCGCAATTCGCTCATGCCGGCTTCCTGTCGTGCAGCGGCCATTCGGTGGTCTCGAAATCGGGGTGCTGGAGGGAAACGATGTCGGCTGTCTCCTCGCTCTCGTCCGCGCGAACGGCGGGCAGGCTCGTGACGTCGTCGACGTAAGGCAGCTTGCTCTCGACGTCCCATTGCTGGACGGGCGCAATCGATGCCGGATCGTCGAACGCGCCGATGGCAAGCGACAGCTCCTCGGGCGCCATGTAGCTCAGCGGCGTGCCGCAATCCCCGCAGAAGCCCCGTTGCGCATGGTTGGATGACCGGAAGAGCTTGGGCTCTCCCCGCGTCCAGCGAAGGCTTGCGGGATCGACGGTGACGAGCGGCGCGTAGAACGACCCGAACGCCTTTTGGCACATGCGGCAGTGGCACACCGAAGCGTCGCGCAGCGCGCCCTCGATGCGAAAGCGCACCGCGCCGCATTGGCAGCCCCCGGCATAGATCGGCCGGTTGTCGAGGCTCATGGCTCAACCCTCCCCTTCCGCAGATATACCATCACGACACCGCCTCCCACGTGGTGATCCGCTCGCCCGAAGCGGGGTCCTTGCCGTCCTTCAGGCGGATGCCCTGCGCCAGCAGCCGGTCGCGGATGCGGTCGGCCTCCGCCCAGTTCTTGTTGCGGATGAAGTCGAGCCGCTCGGCGATCGCCGCCTCTTCGTCCGCGCCCAGCCGCCGCTCCTCGGCCAGCGCGATTCCGACGAGGTCCAGCGCCCGTCGCGCGGAAGCGATGGCGTGCGCCACGCGGCCCTCCTCGGGCATATCGGAGAACCCGTCACCGAGCCCGAAGCTCTCGACCCGCTCGGCATCCGCGTCGGCCGCCCACTGGCCGGCATTCATGAGGGCGTTCACGATTTCCAGGAAGCGCGCGGTGTCGAGGTCGTTGCCGAGCGCCGCCACGACGCCGCCCGGCACTTCTCCCTCCACACCCTCAGCCTGCGCAAGCCGCCGCCGCCAGCGCTGGATCAGGTTCTCCGCTTCTTCGAGCTTGCGCACGCTGAAGTCGATCGGTTCGCGGTAGTGCGTGGAAAGCATCGCAAGCCTCAGCACCGGCCCCGGCCATTTCCGCCCGCCGAAGACCTCCGTTTCCAGAAGGTCGTGGATGGTGACGAAATTGCCGTCGCTCTTCGACATCTTGCGGCCTTCCACCTGCACGAAGCCGTTGTGCATCCAGAGGTTGGCCATCGTGTGCGTGCCGTGCGCGCAGCGCGACTGGGCGATCTCGTTCTCATGGTGGGGAAAGATCAGGTCGAGCCCGCCCCCGTGGATGTCGAACACTTGGCCGAGATAGGCCGCCGACATCGCCGAGCACTCGATGTGCCAGCCCGGCCGCCCGCGAATGGCGAGCGGATCGCCGTCCACGCGGAACTCAGCATTCCAGCCGGGCTCGTCGGCGCTCGATTCCTTCCACAGAACGAAGTCTGCGGGCTGGCGCTTGTGCGCGTCCACCGCCACCCGCGCACCCGCCTGCTGCTCGTCCAGCGGGCGCCGCGAGAGCTGGCCGTAATCGGCCATCGAGCGGGTGTCGAACAGCACCTCGCCATGCGCCGCGTAGGCGTTGCCGGCATCGAGCAGTTTCTGGATCAGGCTCACCATGTCCGCGCTTCCATCCGCGCGCGGCAGCACGAACTCGGTGGCGCGGGGCTCGTGCGTGGGCGCCAGGCAGCCGAGTGCCGCCACATCCGCCCGGTAACGCGCAGCCGTCGGCTCGGTCACCCGACGGATCGCCTCGTTGAGCCCGAGCCCCGGATGGTCGCGCAGGGCGCGCGCGTTGATCTTGTCGTCCACGTCCGTGATGTTGCGGACATAGGTCACATGCGCCTCGCCATAGGCATGGCGCAGCAGCCGAAACAGCACGTCGAACACGATGGCCGGCCGCGCATTGCCGATATGGGCGTAGTCGTAGACCGTGGGTCCGCACACATACATGCGCACGTTTCGCGGGTCGATCGGCGCGAAGGCCTGCTTTTCGCGGGCGAGCGTGTTGAAGAAGCGAAGGCTCATGGTCATGCCCGTTTCGATTGCGCGGCTCGGCGTGCTGCGAGCTGTCCCGCCCTGGCCGGGTCGGGTTTCCTGCGGTCTCGAAGTGAGGGCGAAAACGTCCGGTCCAGCCTGGAAGGGCTAGCCGGTAATGCAGAGCGTCGGAGCCGTGCGCAACGTTGTCATGCGTGCCCTATCGGCCACATCCCGCCCGAATGCAAGTCCCTGCCGGGGAGCCGCGTGACGCCCGCGCAACACTGCAACGCTTCGTTCACCAAGCCGGCGCACCAATGAAACAATCGACACATAGCGTCGCACCCGTGGTCAAGATTTCGACGGATTCGCCCGACATCTGACCCTCAGGGACGACACACCGGGAGAGAACCATGTCCACGAAGACCGAGGCCGAGCGAGCGCGGAGCGAGCAGGAGGCCCTGGCCAAGCAGTACCGCGAGATCGGTCCCGCCTCGCTTGTCGCCGCCCTGCTCTGCGCCGCCAAGAAGTCCGACGCCAAGCGCGAAGCGCGCAAGGCGGCCTGAACCGGCAGTTCTGCCGAAAAGCGGTGAGCGCCGGGGCGCTCATCGAAGCCGTGTCGGTCGCCGTGCGGCGAGGCGACACGCTTCTTCTCGTCAAGCGCGGGCGTGCTCCCGCGCAAGGGCTCTATGCCTTTCCAGGCGGTCGGGTCGACCCCGGCGAAAGCCTGGAAGACGCCGCGCGGCGCGAGTTGCGCGAGGAGACCGGGCTCGTTGCCGGCTCTCTCGCCCCGCTCGCAAGCCTCCATCTGCCCCACGACACCGAACCCCACATCCCCCGCTACGCGCTGACCGTCTTCCTGTGCGAAGCGGCTGATGGCACGCCGGTTGCGGCCGACGATGCGGCGGAAGCCGGCTTCTTCACGCTCGCCGCGATGGCCGGCCTGCCCATGACCGCGTCCACCTTAACCGTAGCGCGAGAAGTTCTGGCGCCTGCGCCTTGAGCCTGCCCCATTGGGCGTGCTCCATGCCGTCCATGCGCATTCAGGCAGCAATTCTTTCCATTGGTCTCGCTGTCGCCCAGGCGCAAAGCGCGCGCGCGGCCGACGGCCCCTTCGAGCCCGGCCTTCTGCGCCTGGCCGAAATCCTCGGCTCGCTGCATTTCCTGGAAACGCTCTGCAAGAGCGCCGACACCACCGACTGGCGCGGCGAGATGGAGCGGCTGCTGCAATCCGAAAATCCGGAAGAGGCGCGCCGCGCGCGCTTCGTCGGCTCCTTCAACGCCGGCTATCGCGCCTTCTCCGTGTCCTATTCCACCTGCACGCTTTCGGCCAAGGCGGCCATCGCGCTCTACAAGCGCGAAGGCGACACGCTCACGCGCGACGTCACCGCCCGCTTCGGCAATTAGGCAACGGTTAACCTTTTATTCGAGTGCGCGGTATCGAAGCGTCCTCGCCATGCTACAACCCTTAATGAGACCTTAATCGATCGCATAAACTCGGTTCTTTCGGCGGCTCGGCCAGTGCCCAGCCGCCGCCGATGGGAGGCGCGGAAGCCCATGCAGCAAGGCCATAACGACATCGACGCGCTGGTGCGCGAGGAAAAGCGCCTGACCGCCGTTGAAAGCCACAACGAGGCCTGGGCCGAAGGCCTGTCCGCAGGCATCGAGCCCGAGATCATCGCGGAAGCCGCGCTGACCACGGCCTTCGCCGAACTCTGCCGCACCGGCGGCGAGCGCCAGGCCCTGGCGCTTCTCGACCGCATGCGCGGCCTCGTGGAAGCCGGCGAGTTCGAGCCCCTCAAGCTGCGCCACTGAGGCCCGACTGTTGCTTCGCTTCCCGTCTCGAATCGTCCGCGCCGCCGCCGCTGCCCTTCTCTTGTCCGTGGCGCCGGTTCCCAGTGCCTGGGCGCTGAGCGAGATCCAGCGCGAGGAGCTGCCGCCGCCCGGCGCCCAGCCGCCCGCCGAGACGCCTGAAGCCGCCACGCCCGAGACGCCACCCCCCGCCGAAGCGCCGCAGGCGTCCCCCGAAGCCGCGCCCGACGCGGCCGAAACCCCGGACGCGCCGGACACCGAAGCCACCCAGGTCGAGCGCGTGCCGCCTCCGCCCGTGGAATACGACCTCGCCAAGCTGCCCGAGCCCGTGCGCCGCATGCACGACCGCTTGATCGAGGCCTGCAAGACGGGCGATCCCGAACAGCTCCGCCAGTTGCTCGAAACCGGCGAGAGCGCCACCCAGATTTCCGTCGGCCCCGTGGAAGGCGATCCGATCGCCTATCTCAAGACCTCTTCGGGCGATGGCGGCGGATTAGAGCTTCTTGCCATCCTCCAGGATGTGCTGTCCGCAGGCTATGTCCATCTCGACGCGGGCGAGCCCGATGAGCTCTATGTCTGGCCCTACTTCTTCGCCGTCCCCCTCGATTCGCTCACGGACAAGCAGAAGGTCGAACTCTTCCGCATCCTGACCGCGGGCGACTTCGAGGAGATGCAGAATTTCGGCTCCTACGTCTTCTACCGCGTGGGCATCACGCCTGAAGGCCGCTGGGCCTTCTTCCTGGCGGGTGACTGAGCCCCGAATGTCCCAAGCATTTCCAGCAAAAGTGCGAAGCGGTTTTGCGTCCGGAAATGCGGTAAAAACAAAGAGCTAGAGCGCTTCCCCGAAGCGCACCGCCTCGCCCGTCGACGGTGTGGTGATCTCGCCCTCCCACATCACGCGCTGCCCGCGCACGATCGTGCCGACCGGCCAGCCCGTCACCTCCACCCCGTCATAGGGCGTCCATCCGGCCTTCGATCCCGCTTGGGCGTCGAGGATCGTTTCGCGCCGCTTGAGGTCCACCACCGAGAAGTCCGCGTCGGTGCCGACTGCGATCCGCCCTTTGCCCGCGATGCCGAACAGGCGCGCCGGTCCCGCGCTCGTCATGTCCACCAGCCGGTTCAGGCTCAGCCGGCCCGCCGCCACATGGTCGAGCATCACCGGCAACAGCGTCTGCACCCCCGTCATGCCCGAAGGGGACTGCGGATAGGGCTTGGCCTTTTCCTCCAGCGTGTGCGGCGCATGGTCCGAGCCCAGGATGTCGAGCAGCCCGTTCTGCACGGCGGTCCAAAGAGCCGTTCTGTGCCGCGTGTCGCGCACCGGCGGGTTCATCTGAAGCTTCGTGCCGAGCCGGGCGTAATCCTCGGCGGAAAGCGTCAGGTGATGCGGTGTCACCTCGCAGCTCGCGCGGTCCTTGGCGTCTGCGAGAAGCGGCAGCTCCTCCGCCGTCGAGATGTGCAGCACATGGATGCGCGCGCCCGTTTCCCCGGCGATCCGCAGCAGGCGCTCGGTCGAGGAAACGGCTGCCTGCACGTCGCGCCACACATGGTGCGAGTTGGGCTCGCCCTCCACCCGCTCGCCCATGCGCTCGCGCAGGCGGAACTCGTCCTCGGAATGAAAGGCCGCGCGCCGCCGCGTGTTGCGCAGGATCGCGGCGACCCCCTCGTCGTCCTCGACCAGCAGGCTGCCGGTGGACGAGCCCATGAACACCTTGATGCCCGCCGCAGCCGGCAGGCGTTCGAGCTCTCCCACATCGCCCGCGTTCTCGCGCGTGCCGCCGACCCAGAAGGCGAAATCGCAATGCATCCGGCCCTTCGCGCGCCGAACCTTGTCGGCCAGCGCCGCCTCGCTCGTGGTCAGCGGGTTGGTGTTGGGCATCTCGAACACGGCCGTGACACCGCCCAGCACGGCGGCGCGCGATCCCGTTTCCAGATCTTCCTTGTGCTCGAGCCCCGGCTCGCGGAAATGCACCTGGCTGTCGATCACGCCCGGCAGGATGTGCAGGCCCGTGCAGTCGATCACCTCGCCCGCATCGGCGCCCGCAAGCGTTCCGATCGCCGCGATCCGGCCGCCGCGCACGCCGATCGCGCGCTCGCCCACGCCATCCTGGTTCACCACGGTCCCGCCGCGCAGGATCAGGTCAAAGCTCGCCACCGTCACACTCTCCCAACCTTGTCCGCTGCTCCCTGCGGGCATAGTTAAGCCCTGCCCCGCCCGCAAGCGCCACAGCCCATGCCGACCATTTCCCTGCCCGATCGCTCAACGCTTTCCGTTTCCGGCCCGGATGCCGGGAGCTTTCTCCAGAACATCGTCACCACCGACGTGGAAGCGCTCGCACCTGACGAATTGCGCGCCTGTGCGCTCTTGTCCCCGCAGGGCAAGATCCTCTTTGACTTCCTGGTGTCCCGCACGCCCGAGGGCTTCCGCCTCGACCTGCGCGCAGATGTGGCGCCGGACCTCGCCAAGCGCCTCACGCTCTACAAGCTGCGCGCGAAGGTGGTGATCGCCGCTCCCGAAGATGCCGGCATCTCCGTGTCCTGGGACGACCCTGCGACCCCCGGCGTCCGCGACACCCGCTTCCCGACCGAATGGAACGTCGAGCGCTCCTACGGCACCCCCGCCGCGCCTCCTTCTGCCGACGACTGGAACGCGCTTCGCATCCGCGCCGGCGTGGCCGAAAGCGGCAGCGATTTCGAGCTGGGCGACGCTTTCCCCCACGATGTGCTCCTCGACCAGAACACGGGCGTAGGATTCCGCAAGGGCTGCTTCGTCGGCCAGGAGGTCGTCTCGCGCATGCAGCACCGTGGCACCGCGCGGCGCCGCATCGTGCTCGTCTCTGCCAGTGCCCCGCTTCCCGCCCCCGGCACTCCGGTCGAAGCTTCCGGCCGCGCCATCGGAACGCTCGGCACGGTTGTCGGCACACACGCGCTCGCCCTCCTCCGCCTAGACCGCGTGTCGGATGCCGCCGCCGCCGGCCAGCCCATCACGGCAGGCGGCGCGCCCCTCACCGTAGCCCTTCCCCCCGGCGTTTCCTTCACCTTTCCCGCCATCGAGCGTGAGGCGGCGCCCGACTGATGCCGCCGCGTTCAGCCCCGCCGCGCGCCTGGCAGCGCATGCTGTCGGGCCGTCGCCTCGACCTGCTCGACCCCTCGCCGCTCGACGTCGAGATTTCCGACATCGCCCACGGCCTCGCCCGTGTCGCCCGCTGGAACGGCCAGACGCTCGGCCCCCACGCTTTCTCGGTGGCCCAGCATTCGCTTCTGGTGGAACAGATCTTCGTCCTGATCGGCGAGCCGCCGACGCCTGCCGAACGCATGGTGGCCCTGCTGCACGACGCCGCCGAATATGTGATCGGCGACATGATCTCGCCCTTCAAGGCCGTGGTCGGCGGCGGCTACCGCGAGGTCGAGCACCGCCTGCGCCGCGCCATCCACCTCCGCTTCGCCCTGCCCGCCGAGCCCACCCGCAAGCTGGAAGCCCGCATCAAGCGCGCCGACCAGATCTGCGCCTATCACGAAGCCACGACGCTTGCCGGCTTCTCTCCTCGCGAAGCGACGAGCTTCTTCGGCAAGCCCGACGGCATGAGGCCCGATCAGCTGCTCCTCGTGCCCGAGCCGACGGAAGCGGTGCAACTGGCGTTCGTTTCCCGCTTCGGCGCACTGGAAGCTGCCCGCCACGCGGGGTGAGTTATCGCGTGCTTGAGGCGCGGGACCCACGACATGGGTTGGAGTGCTTCTGCTTCCCCAGCGATGCATGCCCGTCACCACATGGATTCTCGGGTCGAGCCCGAGAATGACGAAGGGACGAGGCAATCGGCTCATCCCGAATGCCGAAGGGCTCCATTCCCGTCACCATCTCCACACCCACCTCGTCATTCTCGGGCTTGACCCGAGAATCCATGCCATGACGGAGGCGAGAGACGTGACGGCGCAGAACAGGTTCAGGTGTGCAAAAAGATGGCCGCCTGCTTCCCTCTGAGCCGGGGTAAGACCACCGGCGAGGCGCGTGGCAACGAGACACCACCCCTACCGCCGCGCCCGCTCCAGCCGATCCAGAAACCACTGCGTCAGCCGAACCCAAACCTCGTCCTTCTCTCCCGAGTCCTCCCACCCGTGATCCAGGTTCGGGTTGTCGTTCACCTCGATCACGCACACCCCGTCATCCGTCTCCTTCAGGTCCACCCCGTAGAGCCCGTCCCCGATGCAGCGCGCGGCCTTCACCGCCGTTTCCACCACGCTTTGCGGCGCGTCCTTCAGCGTGAACGTCTTCACCCCGCCCATGTCCGGCTTGCCGCCCCGATCGTGGTTGACGATCTGCCAGTGCTTCTTGGCCATCAGATATTGCACGGCGAACAGCGGCTTGCCGCCCAGCACGCCGACGCGCCAGTCGTAGCGGGTGGGAATGTATTTCTGTGCGATGATGAGGTCGGAATCCTCGAGCCACTTGGCGGCCAGCGCCTTCAACTCGCTCGCGTTCTCCGCTTTCTTCACCCCGCGCGAAAACGCGCTGTCGGGAATCTTCAGCACCAGCGGGAATCCAAGCCTGTCGGCCGCCGCTTCGCAGTCGCCGAGCCCCGCGATCATCACGGTCGGCGGCACCGGCACTTTGTTGGCGCTCATCAGCTCGTTTAGGTAAACCTTGTTGGTGCAGCGGATCATCGACAAGGGGTCGTCGATCACCGGCATCCCCTCCTGCTCCGCGCGGCGGGCGAAGCGGTAGGTGTGGTTGGAAATGGCCGTCGTCTCGCGGATGAACAGCGCATCGTAATTGGCGAGCTTCGCCAGATCCTTGCGCGTGATCGGCTCCACCTCCACGCCCATCTTCTCCGCGATGCGTGCCCAGTGGCGCAGGGACGAAATAGCCGAAGGCGGCATCTCGTCCTGCGGGTTCACGAGCGTGGCGAAAGTGTAGCGCGCCGGTGTCCGCGCGCGTCCGTCGCGCCATTCGCGCTGGGTGTAGCGCTCGAGGCTCAGGAGGAAGCGTTCGCGCTCGGCGCCCTCGATCCGCGACAAGGGCTGAAGCCCGATCTTGCGGATCGCGGCCCAGCCGTCCGTTTCCTTGATCTGCACTTCCAGCGCCGGCGCGCGGAACCAGTCGAACAGGAGCTTGGCGAAACGGTCCCAGGCGCGGCTCGGCCCCAGGCCGAAGAACACAGACACCTTGCCCGGAAACACGCCGCCCAGCTCCTTGCGGCATTTGTTGAGGGCCACGTCGAGTTCGGGCAGCGCGTTTTCGTAGAGCTTGCGCTCGGACAGGTCGATCATGGTCTCGACGCTCGGGATCACCTTGTGCCCGCGCGACGATGCGAGCAGCGAGGCGTAATAGCCCCGGCTCTGATAGGCATAGGTGCCCGACAGGTTGATCACCTTCGGCCGCTGCCCCCGAAACAGCGCGGGATGCACCAGATAGTCCTTGTTGGTGATCACCTTGTGCGGCGTGTCGACCTGGCCGAGATCGCTCTGCCGCCCGGTCAGGATCACCCAGCTCACGCAGCCCCTCCCAGAACCTTTTGGAAATGCAGCGCGCTCCCCCCGTCCGAATAATAGCCGGGCGTTTCGCCCAACGGCTCGAAGCCGTGGGTCTCGTAGAGCGCGATGGCGCGAGCGTTGTCGGCGCGCACTTCGAGCGTCATCGCAACACAGCCCCTCGCCTCGGCCGCCTGTTGCGCCGCCTTCAGAAGCCGCGCACCCAGCCCCTGCCCCGCAGCGCTCCCGAGAACCGCCAGCGAGTAGAGCCGTGCCCGGCGCGAATAGGCGCGAAACAGAACCACGCTGCACCCCAGAACCACCCCGGCCGCATCCGCCACGAGCACCGCGGCGCTGCTTGAGCCGATCAGTCGCCGAAACGAGCGCCGGCTGATCCTGTCGCTCGCGAAAGCGCCGTTCTCGATTGCCACGATTTCGGGGAGATCGCCCGGTTCCGCCACGCGGATCGCGAGCGGGGCACCGTCTGCCGGAGTGGGGCTCTGGACCATCCGCAACCTTGCGTGTCGAGCCCGTGCCGGGCGATCGGGACGAGCGGTTATCCGCGCGCGGATTCCGGCCAAAATGTGACACGCCGCGCCGCGCGAACCGCGCTCCGATCAATGCCGCTGATCGGTCCTTCGCCACTTTTCATTAACGCTCCCATCGCCCATCGGATATGGAGCCGATGAAGCGCTGGAGTTCGAAAGCCATGAGCATCGCGACCACGGGCAGGCAGGCGGCTCCTTGGCTGATCGTCGTGTGCGGCTGCACGATTGCGGCCCTCACCTTCGGCCCGCGCTCGGCCATGGGCTTTTTCCAACTCCCCATGCTGGCCGACACCGGCTGGGACCGCGCCACTTTCGGCCTCGCCATGGCCATCCAGAACCTCTTCTGGGGCATCGGCCAGCCGATCTTCGGCGCGCTGGCCGACAAGTTCGGCACATGGCGGGTGCTCGCGGCGGGCGCCGTGCTCTATGCCTGCGGCCTCTGCATGATGGCGTTTGCCACCACGCCGGGAATGCTGCATTGGGGCGGCGGCGTGCTGATGGGCCTCGGCATCGCGGCCGGCTCGTTTTCGATCGTGCTCGCGGCCTTTGCCCGCAACGTCGCGCCCGAGCGGCGCAGCCTGGTCTTCGGCCTGGGCACGGCCGCGGGCTCGGCCGGCATGTTCCTGTTCGCGCCCCTCAGCCAGGGCATGATCTCGGCCTATGGCTGGTCCGATACGCTGGTGATCATGGCCGCCGCCATGATGGTGATCCCGCTCCTCGCCATCCCTCTGGCCGGCAATGCCCGCACCGGGCTGCGCGCCGAGGTCGAGCAGACGGCGGGTGCTGCACTGCGCGAGGCCACGCGCCATCGCTCCTATCTTCTGCTCGTGTCCGGCTTCTTCGTGTGCGGCTTCCAGGTCGCCTTCATTACCGCGCATTTCCCGGCCTATCTGGGCGATCTCGGCATCGCGCCGTCCTATGCGGTTCTGGCGCTCGCGCTGATCGGCTTCTTCAACATCATCGGCTCGCTCGCGGCGGGCTTCATCGGCCAGCGCCATTCCAAGCCCCACTTCCTGGCGCTGATCTATCTCGGCCGCTCGATCGTGGTGACGGCATTCCTGCTGCTGCCGCAGACGCCGTTGAGCGTCGTCGTCTTCTCCGTGCTGATGGGCCTGCTCTGGCTGTCCACCGTGCCGCCCACCAACGGCCTCGTCGCCATCATGTTCGGCACCCGCCATCTCGGCATGCTGGGCGGCCTGGTGTTCCTATCCCACCAGGTCGGCTCGTTTCTCGGCGTCTGGCTCGGCGGCGTGCTCTATGACCGGCTCGGCTCCTACGACCCCGTCTGGTGGCTCGGCGTGGCGCTGGGGCTGTTCGCCGCCCTCGTCCATCTGCCGATCCGCGAGAAGGCGGTGGATCGCCCGGCCCTGGGTTCCGCCTGAACGTTGGACTTGCGCGCGCCGATTGGCCAAAGCTTGCGCGCATGAACGAGACCGCCCCCCGCACCCGCTTTCCCCTCGTCGACCTCGCGCGGGGCGCGGCACTGATCGCCATGGCGATCTACCACTTCACCTGGGATCTCGAATTCTTCGGCTACCTTGCCGCTGGCACCACGGCCCAAGGCGGATGGAAGATCTTTGCCCGCTGCATCGCCTCGAGCTTCCTTTTCCTGGTCGGCGTCAGCCTCGTCCTCGCCCATCTGCGGGGCATCCGCTGGGCCCCCTTCCTGCGCCGCATGGCGATGGTCGCGGGTGCGGCCCTCGCCATCACCGCCATCACCTATGCGGCTGTCCCCGACGAGTTCATCTTCTTCGGCATCCTCCACCAGATCGCGCTGGCGAGCCTGCTGGGCCTCCTCTTCCTGCGCCTGCCCGCGCCCCTCACCGCCTTGGCAGGAGCGGGCGTCATCGCCCTGCCCTTCCTGTTTCGCAGCGAAGCCTTCGCGCATCCGCTTCTGTGGTGGATCGGGCTCGCGCCGGTGCCGCCGCGCTCCAACGACTTCGTGCCGGTGTTTCCCTTTTTCGGCGCGGTGCTGCTGGGGCTCTCCTTCGCCAAGTCGCAAGCCGTGCGCGGCTGGCTGGCGACTGCGGTCTCCGCCACCCCGAACGCGCTCAAGCCGCTCGCCTTCATCGGGCGCCACAGCCTGGCATTCTACCTCGTCCATCAGCCCATTCTCATCGCTCTCGTCTGGCTCGGCGCCCAGATCGTGCCCCCTGCGATCGAGAGCCCACAGGTGCGTTTCATGCCGGCCTGCCAGCAAAGCTGCGCGGCCATCCGCGATGCGGACTTCTGCGCGCGCTATTGTTCGTGCATGCTCGACGAGATCGACGCGCAAGGGATGATGGACGATGTCTTCGGCACACCGGACGAGACCGCGCAAACCCGCATCGACGACCTCGCGTCCCAATGCACGGCCCGCTCCGATCTCCTCGCCCCAGCCGAGCCCCTTCCGTGACCGGCCGAGCCGCTTTCCCTGGCCGCCACTCGTCATGCTGGGCGCAGCAGGGAGTGCGATTGCGCTCCACGTCCTCTACGGCCTGCCCTGGTTCGGCTCGCCCTTCGCCGACATCCTGCTCGCCTTCGGTGTGCTTCTCGTTCTCGGTGGCGTAGGGCTCAATCTCGCGGCGATCCGGGCGCTCGCGCGCGGGCGCACCACGGTCATGCCGCATCGCGCAAGCGAGCGCCTCGTCACGAACGGCCCGTATGCGGTCTCGCGCAACCCCATCTATCTCGGCAACACGCTTCTGC